>JAHXHS010000025.1 GCA_025656455.1 Candidatus Thiodiazotropha sp. (ex Epidulcina cf. delphinae)
CTTCTCCCGCTTCTTTGATGGTTAGTAACAACTCCATCATGGCGCATTGACGCCGATTCGTGGAGTGGGAGGAGACCATTTCATCGGCAACTAAATATATCGAGTTCAGGGCTTCAATAATACCCTTGCTCGGCGTTGTGGCTCTTACCAAGGGAGCCACACCTTGATCAAGGGCATTCTTGAAGCCCCTAACATTTTGATATTTAACAGACAGGCCGCCGTGTGCCTGCCTACGGACGGCGTTATCAAAACTTGCTGTAGGAGGGGCTACAGCGGCGTTTTGACGCCTTGCCGTAGGCAGGCACACGGCGGCTGAACTCGTTATATTCAGTTGCCGGGTTAATAGAAAGTAAAAAACCGGCATCCGCCGGTTTTTCAGCGCGCTCTCGAAACGGACCTCAACCCATCTGTTTCTCACGAATCTCATCGAGGGTTTTGCAATCGATACACTGGGTCGCGGTCGGCCTGGCCTCCAGGCGGCGGATGCCGATCTCTACGCCACACGAGTCGCAGAAGCCGTACTCGTGATTATCGATCTTGTCGAGCGCCTCGTCGATCTTCTTGATCAACTTGCGTTCGCGGTCGCGGGTGCGCAGTTCGAGACTGAACTCCGATTCCTGCGTGGCGCGGTCATTCGGATCAGGAAAATTGGCGGCCTCATCCTGCATATGGTGCACGGTTCGGTCAACCTCCTGCATCAGGTTGGACTTCCATGCCTCCAGGATGGAGCGGAAATGGGCCTCCTGCTCCTCATTCATGTACTCTTCGCCCTTAACGGACTCGTAGGGTTCGATACCGAAGGATTTCGCCCCTTGTGCGGTGGCTTTCTTCTGGGCCATTCATGATACCTCTTCAGTGAAGGCGCATATCTATACCAGAAAGGAAAGCACGAAACAACAAAACCGGGCCGGCTTTGTTAATCGTTTTCCCCATTCATATAAGATTGGGCCATACCTTGCAAAATTAAAGGTTGATATCCGGTCATAGGCTGTTCCAGGGCATATTTTACGGTTTACCCCATGCCCCTGGGTATGCAAGTTGACTGACCATTGGTTAAGCTAGCGGCCAGTCAGGCATAATCTTTTAGGGCATGATTCACGGCCATGGGCCAAACCGGCTGATCTGGCGCGCCGGTACACTTTAGCAGGTGATATCGACTGGTTCAGTGTGCCGGGAGCTTTTGCTGCAGAGTATTTTGATCAAGGGGTTGTAATGGCGTTAGAGGCATTGATATTCGATGTAGACGGTACCCTGGCCGATACCGAACGTGATGGCCATCGGGTGGCGTTCAACAGGGCCTTTGCCGATGCAGGGCTCGACTGGGAGTGGTCGGTAGAGCTGTATGGCAAATTATTGGCGGTAACCGGTGGAAAGGAGCGTATCCGATACTATTTGGACCATTTCAATCAGGGTTTTTCCAGGCCTGAGGAACTGGATAGTTTTATTGCGGCGCTCCATGCCGCTAAGACCGATCACTACACTCGCATGCTCGCGGAAGGGGCGATACCCGTGCGATGCGGGGTGAAACGGCTGCTGCGGGAGGCCAGGCGGTCGGGGATCAGGTTGGCGATCGCCACCACCACCACGCCGGCGAATGTCAGCGCCCTGCTGCAGCACAGCCTGGACCGGGACGCGGAGAGCTGGTTCGAGGTGATCGCGGCCGGCGATATCGTACCAGCCAAGAAGCCCGCCCCCGATATCTATCGCTGGGCCATGGGGCGGATGGAGCTTGAGCCCCAGGCCTGCATCGCCCTCGAGGATTCGCGCAACGGGGTGCAATCCGCCAGTCAGGCATCGATCGGTTCGATTCTGGTCACTACCAACGGTTACACCACGGATGATGACTTCACTGGCGCCAGCCTGGTGATTGACCAGCTTGGGGAACCCGGCGACCCCTTTGCCGTGAAGATGGGGAGTGCGGGGGAACACCGCTTCGTCGATCTAGCCATGCTTCGTGACCTGCACGGAGGAAACCAGGCATGAACGGGGTAGCGCGGCGAATGCAGCGTATTGCCCCTTTTTACGTCATGGATCTGCTGGCCCAGGCGCGCCGGCTGGAGGCCGGGGGGCGTTCGATTATCCATATGGAGATTGGCGAACCCGATTTCGACACCCCCGCACCGGTGATAGCTGCGGGGCAGGCGGCGCTTGCTTCCGGCAAGACCCACTATACGCCGGCCACAGGCTTGCCGGCGCTGTGCGAAGTCATTGCCGGATTCTATCGAGAGGTCTGCCAGACCGAGCTTGATCCGCAGCGGGTGATCGTCACACCGGGCGCCTCGGGTGCGCTGCAACTGGTGATGAGTGTTTTGATCAATCCCGGCGAATCGGTGTTGATGGCCGATCCGGGCTACCCCTGCAACCGCCATTTCGTGGAGCTGGTGGAGGGACGGCCGGTGGCGCTTCCGGTCGGGCCCGAGACCGGCTACCAACTCACCGCCGAATGGGTGGAAGAGGCCTGGCGGGAAGAGACCAAGGCGGTGCTGGTCGCTTCGCCCTCCAATCCCACGGGCACCTTGATTGCAGATGATGAGATGCAGCGACTGTATGCCACTGTACAACGCCTAGGCGGGGTATTGATTGTCGATGAGATCTACCAGGGATTGGTGTATGACGTAGTGGGGGGGACGGCGCTACGCTATGGCGATGATCTGTTCGTCATCAACAGCTTTTCCAAGTTCTTCGGCATGACCGGCTGGCGTTTGGGCTGGCTGGTGGCGCCGGAGTCGTTTATCGATCCCCTGGACCGGCTGGCGCAGAATATCTTTCTCTCCGCCCCGACCCTCTCCCAGTTCGCCGCGCTGAGCGCCTTCTCGCCGGCAGTGATGGAGATTCTCGAACAGCGTCGCCAGGCGTTCCGGCAACGGCGGGATTTTCTCCTGCCCGTGCTGCGCGAACTCGGATTCTCCATCCCGGTGACGCCCCAGGGGGCCTTCTATCTCTACGCCGGATGCAATGGCATCAGTGACGATAGCCAGGTACTTGCCCAGCAGCTCTTGCAAGAGGCCGGCGTGGCGGTGACGCCAGGCCTTGATTTCGGCTTCAACCGCCCGCAATCCCATTTGCGCTTCGCCTATACCACAGACCTGGAGCGCCTGGAGGAGGGTGTCGAGCGGATCAGGCGTTTTCTTTCCGGATGAACACCACACTCGTGTATGTTCAGAGCAGCTCTTTATAACGCAAAGCACGCAGAGAAACGTAATGAATGCAAAGCTATTTGCATAGCATTTGCGGTGATTGGCGTTCATTGGCGGACATATACCCTTAGTCCTCTATTTTTCGTAATCGCTCATGCCACAACAGGGTAGCGCCCGCCACTGCCGCCGGCATGGCGACGAAGTTGAGAATCGGCACCATCATCATCAATGTCAGACCGCCGCCGAAGCCGAGCGAAGCGAGACGCGCCTGCTTCAAGCGCCTGTGCTGCTCTTGGAAAGCCAGATTGTGGTTGGCCATGGGATAGTCGCCATACTCCAGGGCAAGGAACCACGCGCTGAAGGCCATCCACAGAAAAGGGGCGGCGATATTGAGCACCGGAATAAGGAACAGGATTAGCAACGGGATGGCGCGCAGCAAGAAATAGCCTATTTTGCGCAGCTCGGAGAGCAGGGAGGGCAGGACATCCTTGACCAGTTGTTTCACACCTGTCGGTTGTTTCGATAGCTCGCCACCCAGATAGCGTTCCACCTTTTCCGCCAACAGGCCATTGAACGGGGCGGCGATCAGGTTGGCGATGACGGTGAAGGTGTAGAAGATCACCAGCAGCAGGGCGATGGCGAAGAGGGGCCATAATAGCCAGCGCAGCCAGGCAAGCCAGCTCTCCTCGTCGGGAAGAAAACGGTCCATCAACTGCTCGAACTGAGCGATGCCCAGCCAGATCAGCAGGCTGAAGACCAGGATATTGACAACCAGTGGGATGAGCACGAAGGGCCTCAGACCCGGCCTGGTAATCAGTCCCAGTCCCCGCATCAGGTAGCCTGCTCCTGCGAGCGGGTTGTTCGCCATGGTGGATTCCTTATGTTCGCTGTTCGGCTGGAAACGATAAAATATTATGCGAAGTTCGCCAAGGTAAAAATTTAAAATATAAAAATCAAAAGGTTATAATTTTACGGTATTGGGCCCTTAACTGACCTCAGAGAAATTCGTGGCCCTTTGCGGTGATTGGCCATCGGGGGGCCTGCGGCTATTGTCCGGAGCGCACCCTGGCGTCCTACCGGCTGGCGATCGAGATGGGCGCCGATTTTATCGAAACTGACCTGGTGTTCACCGGGGACGGGCATCTCATCGCCCGTCATGGCAATGAGTTGAGCCTGTCCACCGATGTGGCGCAACATGCGGCATTCAACGATCGCTACACAACCAAGGGCGCCGAGATGGGGTACGGGGCATTCACGGCGCGCGCCGTCATCGAAACCCATGTGGCCCAGTATGCAACAGGCATCGCTCCCTGGATGGGCAATCTCCTGCAACCCTCGCCGGTGTCGATGAATGGAAACGGCAGCAGACCGGCGTTGATGCTTGATGTTCCGATCAGCGCCGGCAGGCCCCATCCGTTGGTGCGGTTTGCTATGGGTGCCGGTTTGTCCGTGCATGCCTACCCGTTATGCGAGGACTCCCCGCCCTTGCGTAATAGGGATCCCGCTTGGGAGGATAGGCTCAAGGATCAGGCGCTACGCCTTTTCGGTTGGGGCATAGACGCCGTTTTTTTAATTGGCCGGGTATCGGAGTCGAGGCGAAGCGGCTGTTTTTGCAGTCCCGTCCGCCGCAGAGCGAGTGATACTTCATCCGTCCTGAACACGCCATCTCGGATAACACAATCAAGCGAGACCACTGTTGGCCAGTCTGGAAACCCTATTGACCCTGTTTGCCACCGCAGTGGTATTGGCCCTGGTTCCCGGACCGGATAATCTCTTCGTCCTCACCCACTCAGCGCTGCATGGCAGAAAGACCGGCTGGTGCGCCACCCTCGGTTTTTCCACCGGATTGATCGCCCACACAGCGGCGGTCGCACTCGGCGTGGCCGTGCTGTTTCAGACGTCAGCGTTGGCATTCAATCTTCTGAAACTGTCGGGCGCGGCCTATCTGCTCTACCTGGCCTGGCGTTTCATACAGGCCTCGAACAGCCGGCTCGAACCAGGGCGGCAACCGAGACTCACCCCCTGGTTGCTCTATCGGCGGGGAATCATTATGAATGTCACCAATCCCAAGGTCTCGCTCTTTTTTCTCGCCCTGTTGCCGCAATTCGCCGAACCCGAAGCAGGCCCCATGGTGTGGCAGATGATCACCTTCGGTCTGGTGTTTATTCTGGCCACGTTGATTGTCTTCGGCGGCGTGGCGGAGCTGGCCGGTGCGATCAGTCCTTGGCTTAAGCGCACCCCCTCGGCGCAACGGATCATCCATCGCGTGGCCGCGGCGGTATTCGTCATATTGGCGTTGAAGCTGCTGCTTGCCGAGCCGTTGTGACGGGTATGGATGGTTGTCCGCGAATGAATGCAAATCAACGCTAATGCGAATAGCCCGTAGGTCACGTAGCACAGCTACGTGACATCACCATTGAGTCAGGTAGTCGCTCCGCAACAATCTGACCTACGACCACACTGTCCAAAAAACAGATTGTGTGGACCTGTCATTGATCAATTTGACTGGATGTCTTGGTTACTTTGACCTACTTTAGATGCAGGCGTAGGGTGCGGCCCTGCCGCGCCATGCCGGCTAAACAACATGTAGCATTTGAAATCTTATCGTGTGGCTGGTATAGAAGGAAGCGATCAAGTTGCCATAATCATGATAATATGGCAATGGTTTGAGTGGGTGTCCGCGTTATTGGCGTTATTCGTTATTCGGCGTGGGATGCTGAGCATTATCGCCCCACAGCTCAGTCGTTAGCTATACAAGTCAAACAAGAGATAGTGAGATGGAAAATATCCAATTGGATCATGGCCACCATTATACCCAAAACAAAACATTTCCTGTCTGCTTTTTAGCGCATGATATTGATGTTCCAATGAATATCGGTAGCTTATTCCGAATTGCTGATGCTCTTGGCATAGAAAAAATATATTTATCTGGTACTTCGCTGGTCCCCCCAAACACCAAGATAAGGAAAACATCTAGGGCTACCGAGAAATTTGTACCCTTTTCTTATGATAAGAACCCGCTTGATATCGTCAAAAAACTCAAGTCCGAAGGATACATGATCGTAAGTTTAGAAATAACCTCATCCAGCATTGATATTAGTGAGTTATCGCTTTCTGGAAATGAAAAAGTATGTCTTGTTTTAGGTTCGGAGAGGTCAGGTGTATGCCAGGAATTGTTGGATGTATCTGATGTCACCATACATATTACGATGATGGGACGCAATTCATCCATGAATGTTGCATCGGCGTGTTCAATTGCTACCTATGAAATAATAAGGAGATATCTACCATGAATGGAAGACCGATTATTGAAGAGCAATACAAAAAAGGAAGTGATGTTATTAATTATGTAGTCTACAAAAGTACATCAGGTATAGGTAATGACGAGGTGCTACAACATAAGTTACTTGGAACAACGGAAACTGCTCATGTAACACTACATCCAGACGGTACCGTCAACGTTCGAGTAAAGCGAACCAAAACATATCTGGAAAACGCTATTAGAAGCAACTTGGTTGGTTTTGTCCCAAGCCTTTCTCAAAACGTTAAACAGTTTATATCAAAGGTGCGTGGCAAAATATAAGCTACAGTTAACACTCCACTCGACCTCCTGCATCGGTGGGTAAGCTTGGCGCATCTGGTCGGGTAAAACGGTTTAGGGTGAGGGTCTAGAATATGAATTAAGTTATATGATAACCGATGGTCTACTAAGCTCCGTCGATTATAGAAGAAGGTTTAAAGGTTCTGAAAAGAGTTGTGCAAAAACACTCAATCAATTTATTAATACATTATCTAAAAAATATGGAAATCCAACTTCTGATAGCACTCATACTATAGGATCAAAGCCAGTTTTAGTTGACTGTAATGACTTCATGAAGAATAAACATATAAGAGCAGTCGATTGGTCTAGTGATAATGATATAATGTTGTTATTTACTTCATTGCCAGATTTAAACGTTGTAGAGCTTCTACTTATATATACTCCTAGCATCCCAGAAGAATTGAATAACAATCTTTGAATAGAAAGAGAGAGTATGAAAGAAATTGGAATAGATCTACAGGGGCAAGTGAATATGCGTCTTATGCTTAAGGGAGTATGTATTCTGTTAATTGCATTATTAACAAGCGGTATCTCTACTCTAGATCAATATGAAATAGCCCTACATGAGATTAAAAAAAGAGATTTGACTTATGATATAGATGGCTTAATAAATGCCACCCATAATCAAGATAACGATAGTTGAGCATAAACAAACACCAAAAGAAGTAATCAATGATTCAATTATAGAAGCTGCGGTTTCAGAACAAATTAATATCGTAAAATATTTACTAATAGTAGGAGTAGATATTAATCATAGACATCATGATGGATGCACAATATTGCATTATTTTGCACAGGATGGAACTCAAGATATGGTTAAATATCTTGTGGAATCAGGAGCTCATATGAATACAACATGCCGAGGAAAAGAAACGCCTTTAAAATGGGCATTTTACGGAAAAAATACTAATCTTATAAAGTATCTTAAAAAGAAAGGGGCAATGGAATACTGATACTTAGCAACTTGTAGGTAAAGAATTAGTGTTGTTGCCGTTAAGCCACTGATTTGAAATATTGGAATAGAGGACATAGGACTATGAAATAATGAAAAGGTGTCTATCATTGCTTTGAGTAGGAAATGCCAGCATAATCTTCGCTAAGCACTCAAGTCAGGTCGCATTGAAGGGACCGTGAACGACATAATGGAGAAACAGATGAACCAAATCGACACCCCGCAGGAGATCCTCCACACCCTCAAGGAGACCACTGCCAATCCCGCCCCGCTGGGGCTATGTGCCTTCGGTCTGACCACGGTGCTGCTTAATCTGGCTAATGCCGGTTTCTACCCCCTCGATGCGATGATCCTGGCGATGGGAATCTTCTATGGGGGCATCGCCCAGGTGATCGCCGGAATGATGGAGTGGAAGAAGGGCAACACCTTCGCCACCACAGCCTTCACCTCCTACGGCCTGTTCTGGCTCAGCCTTGCCGGCATCCTAATGCTACCGAAGCTGGGCCTCGCCAACGCGCCTAACGCCGTGGCAATGTCGGCCTACCTGGCGATGTGGGGCGCTTTCACCCTGGTCCTGTTCATCGGCACCCTCAAGATCACCCGCGCCTTGCAGTCAGTATTCCTGACCCTGACCATCCTCTTCTTCCTGCTCGCCATCGGTGACTACACCGATAGCACCACAATCAAGACCTTCGCTGGTTACGAGGGCATACTCTGTGGTGGACTGGCGATCTACACAGGATTGGCCCAGCTGCTCAACGAGGTCTACGGACGCAAGATCTGCCCACTAGGCTGAACTCCTCTCGAGCGTAAAAGATCGACATGGAACAAAAAAAGGAAGATTGGCAGATCGTAGTCATTGCTGACACCTTCTACGATAGATAAAGGCAGATAAACAGGGATAAAGATAAACAGGGACAGCCATCAGGATAAACAGGGACAGCCATCGTTTCCGCTACTTCAAAAAAACCCCGCTCAGAATTGAGCGGGGCATTTGCTTCAGTTCTCCACTGCCAAACGAGACACCCACCCAAAAAGTCACCAAACGAGACACCCAGTGCGCCGAGATAAATCGGCAAGAGATTGGAGGTGGTAGTGATCCGAGATAATAAATTCGTGGCAGATTTTGTTTATACGGAATAACGTATATATTGACTTTATGCGGATATGAGATCGCCCGTCGGATCGCATCTCTGAGGATGGCCCAGCTGGGCACTCATATGACGATGACTACACCTTGAAGCGTGCAACCAGTTGATCCAGTTGCGTTGCAGACGCCACCAGTCCATCGCTGGATTGGGAAATGCTGCTGGCGTTCTCTAGCGTTTGTTCTGCCTGTTCCGTTATCCGCACAACATTCCGATCCAGATCACCCGCCACGACAATCTGCTGTTCTGTGGCCGTTGCAATCTGTTGGCTCATTACGTTAATAGTATCGATTGCAGAGGCTATGGAATTCAGCGTTACGCCGACCTCTTCCGCCTGATCTACAGTGGCATGGGTATGCTCAATGCCACGATCCATCACCTCTACCGCCTGCTTGCTGCCCATCTGCAGGCTTTGAATCATGGTTTCGATCTCTTTGGTCGCCTCATGGGTGCGGTTGGCTAGCGACCTCACTTCATCCGCCACAACGGCAAAACCACGCCCCTGCTCACCCGCTCTGGCCGCTTCAATCGCCGCATTGAGCGCCAACAGGTTGGTCTGTTCCGCAATACCCTGAATTACATCCAACACCGAACCTATATCCTGACTGTTCTGTTCCAATTTTTTAATTACGCCACCACCTTCTTTGACCTGGCGTGTAACCTGTTCAATCGATGCAATCGCTCTTGAGACCACGTCGCGACCATCACCGGCGGCGGTTTCAGCCTGGCGTGCCGCTTCGGCAGTCGAAGAGGCGTTTCTTGCGACTTCCTTCACTGTTGCGGCCATTTGCGTCACTGCGGCTGCCACCTGACCGATATTCTCCTGTTCTATCTGAATGCCTTGCTCTGATGTATCAGCTACACCAGACAGCTGGTTTGCCGATTCGGCAATATGCATTGAAGCACTTGCAACCCCTTGAATGCTATCCCTGAATCGTGCCAGCATTCGATCCAATGCCCCAGCCATACGACCCACTTCATCCTTCTTGCCGGCCAAGTTGCTGGCGAGGGTCAGATCGGCATTCGCCTCAACTTTCGACAGGAATTCTTCCAGGCCGATAATCGGTTTGACTGCCAATCTGCCCAGGTACCAACCAAGCAAAGCCGCAAGAACAAGTACCGTCAACAGAATTGTACCCGCCGAGGCGGTCACTACGGATGCTAATGATTCAGCTGATGAGAAGGCCTCATCTGTCTCGATTTCGCTCAAAATAGCCCAATTGAGCCCCTCAATCGCTAACGGTGTATAAGCCGAAATGACCTGTCTTCCCTGCATGCCATCGAATATCGTCAATCCAGTCTCGCCGGCAACGGCAGACCGGCTGCCTTGGGTATCAATCACCTCCAAGCCGACATTACTTCTCTTGGCGGCAATCAACTTCGCCAATTCGCTGTTTTGCTCAGCACCAATCCTTTGCAGATAAGTTTCAGTATGTTCAACAAACTCGCGGCTGATACTTCTCGCCTTGAGATCCTGTGCTACCAGATAGCTCTCACCGGTCTCTCCCAGCCCTGCTTCGCGCCATTTCAATCCGGTTGTCATGACATCGTCGATATCCCTTGAACCGATTTCAAACACCAGATAGCCAAGCAGGTCCTCATCATCAAAAACAGGTGAGGCGACAAATGCGACCTGGTTGTTGAACGCGGGACCATAAAAACTGAAATCCTCTATCGTAATCGGTTCGCTATTTTTAGCACTTTGCAATGATTTCACCACCCGGCCGATACCAGAGTTCTTGAGCGGACCGGCTGAGACAGATGCGGCAAAATCGGTTTGTTTGGATACGGAATAGATAACCCGCTGGGTTTCGGGTTAAACCAGTAGGATATCGAGATAGCCAAAGCGGTCACGAAAGCTTTTTAGCTGTGAGTGGTAAAGGCTATGAATCTGGCTATAGAGTGTATCGTCTTCAGGTTCAGACCAATCACCTTTACTGCCTATTGCATGGGGGTTATTCTTAAGATATTGATATTGAATGGTTATGCCATCTTCATCCAGGCCTTTCAGAGCCTGCCGCCAATCAAATGCCATACCGGCATTTTTTTGTGCAAATTCGGTTGCCAGTTCACTCTGATAATAAGCGGATAATCCGGTCCGATAAAAGTTCAGATCATGTTCATCAAACTCGCCACGAAAATTGATAAAGGCGTCATTCAACGCCATCAGTGCATCTATCACCATCTGACTGTCGGACAAGAAGGCGATTTGACTACGAATGTTTTGGAAGTGGCCCTCTATCTGCGCCTTTTTTGTATCGCGGATGGAGATAACATTTTGTGTCGCCAGTTCATAGAGGGCATTTTTACTGGAATCGACGGCAATCCAACCTATCAATGAACTGGCTATCAAAATTGGAAGCGTCGCGAAAAGCAGTGCGCCGATAGTAACGTTTGTTTTTAAGTTCATCTTCACGCAATTGTCCAGACTGAACAGAGAGGTTAATTCAGGCCGACAAACCGTTTCCGCACCACTGATTGTCCCTCGTTAGAACGGGTCCAGTCGAGAAATCTCTTAACCTCCGTGTTGGGCTCACCGTGGGTAACCAGATAGAGCTGACGGCTGATCGGGTAATTCGGGTTATCGGAAGTGGCCTGCTCACCATCGACGGAGACAAGGCCGATACGTTTGACCCCCTTCAAGAATGCCAGGCTGAGCTGACCGATGGCGCCTCGCTCATGAATCAATCTGGCGAGAATTCTTCTGTCCGGCGTCACCACGGTGACTCCGGCATAGGCCTCTCCATTCAGTATCCTGTCTCGAAAAATATGCCTGGTAGCGGAGGCCGGCTTGACAATGAATGGTTTGATCGCGAGATCGTTACCGCCCAACTCGCACGTTCCCATGGCCGCACACTGTTCTCCACCCAGGCTTTCAGTATCGTCATTGATCTTAAAAAGTAGAACCAGGGTAGACCTTATCGGCATCCGCTATAAATTTCCCAATCGTAGAAGAGCCTTCATAGTTGATCGTTCCGGCCGAGACGGCAACGGATGCAACTACCAGAAAAAGCAGGAGAAAATATAGTTTCATGATTCTATACCCTTAAACCTACCTTTATTGCGGAAGGTTATTTGCAACTTACCTGTCGGCATCGAAGCAATAATCTTTAGCGTGACTCACTCAGCAGGTGAATAGACAAATCGGTGTCAATAGCATCCAGATAACCTGATGGGAAAATAGGAGGCAAAAATTGGCGGGGCTGCTGCAGTACAATCCGAAAGGAATGAAATCCGGTAGGTGGCAGCCCGGCGCAACTCCTAACAGATCGGCACGTACCGACCAGTTATACCGCTTCTCGATCAATAACCGAAACTAGCGGATTCGAGAGAAAGCGAGTGTAAAGTCAAGCAGAAATATCAACTTCTGCAACTTGTTGAAATAAATGCGGAATATTGAATTTAGTAGCAATGTCTTTCGGCGTATGCCGGAATGAGGGGATCAGGGAAGTCTACCCAGCTGCACGCCGGCACGGCAGAGCCTCTTCTTGTCTTACCGCCAGAGGCGGTACTTCGGCCACGAGCCAATGCGTGGGCACGCTGTTCGATCCGCCGCTACGAGGCGCCTGGGTATGATACACTGCCGGAACGGTGCTTTGAGTTCGTACCATTGAGGGGTGTCAGGGTATATTTTCGTTATGCTCCGAGGCGCGTGAACTCTCCGGAATACGGGTGGAACAGATGCCTTGGGCATCGGACAAGCGGCAGTTGGCCGAATCCCATACGTGATTTTGTCCAGATTCAAGGCCTGGCAAAGGGCGTATAGTCAAGCTATGCAACCCTTGGCGCAATGTGCGAGCCGGGAAAAAAGGCCTGCAAGATGGGATGATTCATTTATCCGAAGCCATTAAACGCCCGGAGCATCTGACCGAACAGCAGGAAATCCAGCCGGTCGAACTTGTGTAGTACAATATGAAATCGATCAGAAGTTATCTTTAATGAAGGAGGAGCTTAATAATGGGATCAGCTGATAGTGTATTTAACCAAGAGGTCTGGGCGGACAATTCATTTTCAATTGGAAAAACTCCTCTTGTTCAACTCAATCGGGTAGTAGAGGGTTGCAGTGCAAGAGTGCTTGCAAAAATCGAGGGACGAAATCCTTCCTATTCCGTAAAGTGCAGAATTGGCGCCGCGATGATATGGGATGCTGAAAAAACCGGCAAACTGAAAACGGGAATGGAGATCATTGAGCCAACTTCCGGTAATACCGGTATTGCTCTTGCCTTTGTTGCCGCTTCGAGAGGATACAGTCTAACATTGGTAATGCCGGAAAGCATGAGCATCGAAAGACGAAAAGTTTTGAAGGCGCTTGGTGCTAAGTTAATACTTACGGAAGCCGCGAAAGGTATGAGTGGAGCTATCAACAAAGCGAAGGAGATTGCGGATAGTGACAGTGAAAAATATTTTATGCCGCAGCAGTTTGAGAATCCGGCAAATCCCGCGATTCACGAAAGCACAACCGGACCGGAAATCTGGGAAGCTACCGGAGGTGAAATCGATATTTTTGTATCCGGTGTTGGTACAGGTGGAACAATTACCGGCGTTTCGCGATATATAAAAGCGACAAAAGGGAAGAAATTGTTTTCCGTCGCGGTCGAACCGATTGATTCCCCTGTAATTTCCCAAAAAATCGCAGGGGAAGAATTGAAACCGGGACCTCATAAAATACAGGGGCTGGGTGCAGGTTTCATACCGGGAACACTGGATATTTCAGTGGTTGATTCCGCTGAAAAGGTTTCAAATGAAGAATCCATTGAGATGGCAAGAAGGCTGGCTTCGGAAGAGGGTATTCTTTCAGGTATTTCAAGCGGCGCCGCCACGGTAGCCGCGATACGACTTGCACAAAAAAAAGAAAATGAAGGAAAAACAATAGTTGTAATTTTCCCGGATTCCGGAGAACGTTATTTAACTTCTATTTTATTTGAAGGTGTCTTTGATGAGGTCAATATGGCCGCAGCTTCAGATTCCATTATATAAATTTTTTTTAAGCTCTTCCCCTGATCGGGTGGGCAGGTCATACAAATCACAACACTTTAGGGCCTCGGAAAAAAAGATTTAACCCAAAATGCGCCGGATTGTTGCCTGCCTTCGAGGCGTAGCGAAGGGCGCGTAGCCGGGCCTACGTAACCGAAGCTACAACAAAAAAGGCGGGCAAGAAGACAAGTAGTTTGGGTTAAATCTTTTTTTCCGCGGCCCTTAGTTCCGAATTCCTTGGGTTTCTTCACCTTCGGTTATGCTTCTTTCACGCGTATTGTGTACCACTCTGCAATAGCCTGCTGAAAGTTTCCCGCTGGTTTCATTCAATCGTCATTGAAATGGCAAGCGAAGCCCTCATGCTCGGTGTTGGCCTGTCCCCAGATCGTGTGACGCAGGTTGCGCAGATTCCTCGGACGATACTGCCGCTTTCTACCACGCTCGACGACCGACATGTGAAGTACCGGCACACCACCTCTAAGCGCCATTACCTTACGCGGTCCCAGTACGTCGGAAAATTCCTTGAGAAACTTCTCAAAGTCTTGTGCGTGGTCATCCGCGGTCTCGTCCGGGCGTGATCGCAGATCGTCTGGGTCAACCAGCCCGCCGCTTGCCAGGGCAACCTCTACTTCGTCGGGTTCGAAGAACGTCAGCCCAGCTTCCTCGATCGCCTGCTCAATCATGAATTCGAGCGCGATATCCGACAGCCCGGCCTGACGGTACCCGCCTCCCACGTCGCTGTGGACACCGGGGAACCACACTTCGCTCACACGATCGTCCGGGACGAACAGTGTCGGGGTAAAGAGCTTGCGCGGGTCATCGATAGAGACCAGATGAAAGACGCGCTCCACGTCCGGCCCGATACCCGTGTCCTCTCCCAGTTCTGCGGGGTCTCTGATGTGTTGATTCTTTTCTGGAATCCCTTCGGATAGCACTGTGTCCCAGATCCCCATGAACCGAACAGGGACTCGCCGGCCAGGTTGCGTATCCTTTTCGTTGTCCGCCAGCCCAAGCGTCTGCAGGTGCGAAACGAAGCGCCGTGCAATCGCGGCGCCACGACTGAAGCCGAACACCGAAATCTCGTCACCCGGCTCATGGACATCACGCAATTGCGCCAAGGCCTGGTCCTTTATCTTTTCGAGCGACTTGGGGGCGAACCCGGTTTCCACCACTCTCCGCAACAAACCGCCTCGGGTGCCCGGACCGGTGAAGTAAAGGGACAGTTGACCTGGTGCTCCAGCAGGTGCGCCAAGCCGACCGCCGGCGCGAAGGTGAAGCTTTAGGACGTTTGAGATATTCTCGTCATCAAACGTCCCTTGGTCATTGAGCTCAGGATCGGCATCTCCCGGTTCGTTGCCGGTGCCATCAAAGCATACGAGAACCTTTTTCATGTTCGTCTTCCTTCGGTAGGTGTCCGTCTAAATATAGCCTCGTAAGAAAAATAACTGGACCCCAATCAAATTCCGAGTGATTTTGGGTGGGTACTGATTATACTCAGAGTGGCTTCGAGAGAAATCATGACTTTCTGGGGCTTTGGCATGATATCGCTCCTTGAAGTTGTCCATGATAATATGGCAATGGTTTGAGTGGGTGTCCGCCTAAATCTATAATAGTAGGAAAAACTGCACAATAATTTGGCCATTAGACTATGAATGATCACTCTCTGCCAGATATCTATGACAAATTCGCCGGAGCAATCCAACGTTATCTAGGTAATTTTGTCGGTGATGCGACAGCCGAGGAATTAACCCAGGAGGTTTTTCTAAAAGCACAAAAAGGATTGGTCACCTTCCAAGAACGATCCAGTATAAAAACCTGGCTCTATCGAATCGCAACCAATGTGTTGAAGGACCACCTCAAAAGCAAACACCATCGTTACGATCAGCAAAGCATCACGCTTTCTGAACTTGAATCCGATGGTGCGTCTCCAAAAGAGAATCCACTTGATCAGACCTCAATACGCGATGAAATGCGCACTTGTATTGTCGAGTTCATTCACCGGTTGCCGGAAAGCTACAGCACGGTGCTTGTACTGAGCGAACTAGAAGGATACAAGATCAAAGAGATTGCCGAAATCCTCGATGACAGCCCCGATACGGTCAAGGTACGTCTTCACCGGGCACGAATGCGACTCAGGAAAGCGCTTGAACAGGGCTGTACGTTTTCCTACGATGAAGAGAATGAACTTTCATGTGAGAAAAGAGGACCAATCACACTGTAACCTTTTACAACCATTTCTCGTCTACAGGGATGAACCAGAAAACTTTTGAGGAGAGAAAACGTGTCTGAAGTTGACCTGAAAATCCGTGAAATGATCGCTTTGGGTGTTGCCTATAGCCTAAATTGCCATAAGTGCCTTGAAGTCCACAAGCAGGCCGCCAAGGCGGCGGGCTTGAGCCCGGATGAGATGAACCAGGCCATTAGTATCGCGGAAAGCGTAGTGGATGGCGCCCGTAATTTGACAAAGGATGTCGCTTTCAAGTTGTTTGGCAAGGAGGTTGAAGATGTGCGTTGCTGCCCGGTTGGTAGTGAATGTTGTCCTTAAAAATCAAGAAATAAGGTTGCCTGGATGAAATATGTCGGCGCTCATGTCAGCGCTTCTGGCGGGGTGGAGAACGCACCCCTCAATGCACAAACGATCGGAGCCAAGGCCTTCGCCCTGTTCACCAAGAATCAGCGTCAGTGGCATGCCAAGCCCTTGACCGAGACCTCGATTGCGGCTTTCAGGGAGAACCTCGATAAAGTCGGCATCAGGCTCGAGCATGTGCTGCCGCATGACAGCTATCTGATCAATCTCGGCCACCCGGAGCCTGAAGGGTTGGAGAAATCGAGAGCCGCCTTTCTCGAGGAGATGCAGCGCTGCGAGCAACTGGGGCTGTCGCTGCTCAATTTTCATCCCGGCGCGACCTTGAGGAAGATCAGCGAGGAGCAGAGTCTGCGGTTGGTCGCCGATTCGATCAACCGGGTGTTGGAGCAGACCCAGGGCGTAACGGCGGTTATCGAGAATACCGCCGGTCAGGGCAGTACCCTGGGCCATCGGTTCGAGCATCTGGCGGCGATTATCGAGGGGGTGGAGGATAAGCGCCGGGTCGGCGTCTGTCTCGATACTTGCCACACCTTTGTGGCGGGATACGATCTGAGGACCGAGACGGCCTGTCGGGAGACCTTTGCCGAATTCGATCGGGTGGTGGGGTTTTCCTACCTGCGCGGCATGCACCTCAACGATAGCAAGCCCGGCCTGGGGGCTCGGGTCGACCGCCACCACAGCCTGGGTCAGGGCAAGCTGGGCTGGGAGGTGTTTCGCTATATCATGCGGGACGGGCGATTTGACGATATACCCCTGGTGCTGGAGACCATCGATGAGACGCTCTGGGCGGCGGAGATCGCGGCCCTGTACGCCATCTCATAAGGCACCCCCGAAAATAAGCCAATTTCTCTCGCCAAGATCGCCAAGGAAAAAAATAAATAAGCAAAAAACAATAAGTTATTGCTTTGCGGTCTTGGCATCTTAGCGAGAGTTTTTGTTTTCGGATGGACACCGTTAGTGCCCGTCTAGAAATAACAGCGTTCACCATTTCGCTATGCGCTTGGATCACGTAGCATAAGAAAGTATGCGTTTCTGGATAGGGGTTGGCTATCAGAGGAATGCGAATTTAGGTTATTGGCATTGAGGATGATTTATTCATAAAATTGCCGTCAAATAAGGAGATCACCAGGATAAACAGTTCACATGTCGTTATTGGATGATTTAAAAAAGGAAGCGCACTTGGTGCGGTTGGCTGAGAGTGACGATCAGCTCGCCGCCCATCGTGAGGCGCTCTACCACGACCGTTTCAGAGAGCCCATGCGGTTGATTCAACGCTATCTCTCTGAGTTGATAGAGCAACTCAAAATAGTCGATCTCGAGGTGCGGCATGGCTATACCCTGCCAGGTATCGGCGAAGTCCCGAATCTGCGCCATGCCGACTATGTGGTGAACACGGACAGTTCGGATAACCCGACAACCATACGCCTGCGCTTCGCCTGTGTCTCTGATGGCGAGATGGAGTTCGCGGTGATGCCGAAATCCAAGGCGGACGAGACTGGTGAGTTCCTCGATGCTCAGACCATGCGTTATGCGGAGTGGCCCATCAGGGATCACGAACAGCGCATTATCGGATTGAATTTTCAGATGACCGTCAGGGTGAATGTCAATATCGTTTTCCAGGCCGATCTGGACCTCGGATCCATCAGGCTGTTTTTCTCCAATTTTAACGGGTTCAAGCTCGAAAAGAGTCGGTTACAGCCGGAACGGGTCGATGGCGAGTGGCTGGATAATCTGGGCAATTACATGCTGCGAAAGCGGGTGAATCTCTACGACCTGGAGATGGATGATTCGCTCAAGGCCTCGATTCGCAAGCGCTTGCAGGAGTCAAAGCGCCTGCGCCAGGAGGAGTTGGAAGAGGTGATCAAGACTGAACATCAGGAGCAAGAAGAGGCCTATCGCCGTTCTTTGCTGGGTAAACTTAAATCTCTCACTGAGCGGTTGGACCGTTAGGCGCTACAGCGGGAATCTGCTTCCTGCCAGACTTGCCCCGGTCCCGGCACCGTTCGAGAGCCGCCTCCTACGACACCCGCGCAACAGACCAGCACCTTGCCAGGGTGATGGAATTCACATAATCTCAGCGGATGGCGTTCTCCCGCTCTCCTCACAGATTCCGGTTGGCTCGGTTTCTGCTAACGGTGGTGTCACTGTTCAGCATGCCGGTATTCGCCGATCCTGAGCTGGTGCGCATCGGGGTGCTGAGTCATCGTGGAGACCAGGCCACGCTGAGAATGTGGGGGCCGACGGCCGCCTATCTCGATGCCAATATCCCGGCCCACCACTTCGTTATCCGGCCGTTGAAGTTCGACGAGGTCAATCCGGCGGTGGAGGCCGGTGAGGTCGATTTCGTCCTGGTCAATCCCGGTATCTACGTCAATCTGGAGGTCAAATACCGGGTCTCCCGCATCGCCACCCTCTATAACCGGCGTAACGATGTGCCCTACAAGATTTTCGGGGGGGTGATTTTTACCCGTCGGGACCACCCGAATATCCACACTTTGGCGGACCTGCGCAGTCATAGCATGATGGCGGTCTATACCACTTCGTTGGGTGGGTTTCAGATGGCGATGCGGGAGATGCTCGAAAAGGGCATAGATCCCTATACCGACCTGCCTGAACTGAGGTTTGGCGGTATTCACGACCATGTGGTGATGGCGGTACGCAACGGAGAGGTCGATTTTGGCACCGTACGCACCGATATCCTCGAACGCATGGCTTTGGCCGGCGCCATCGATCTCGACGAGTTTCGCATCATCAACCCGCAGCAGGTGGCGGAGTTCCCCTTTGCCCTGAGCACCCGTCTCTATCCTGAGTGGCCGTTCAGCAAGGTGACCCACACTGCCGACAGTCTGGCGCAACAGGTGGCGGTGGCGCTGCTCAACATGCCCCATGACCACACGGCTGCCCTGGCCGGTGAGTATGCCGGCTGGACCATCCCCTTGGATTATCAGCCGGTGCACGATCTCTTTCTGGCCTTGAAGTTGCCGCCGTACCAGAATCTCGGCAAGTTCACCCTCTCCGACGCTATCAGCCGCTATTGGTATTGGCTGCTGGGCGGGTTGTTGATGCTGCTGTTCATGATTGTCATGACCCTCTGGGTCATGCGCCTGAACAAAGTCATTCAGAAGGCGAAGAATCGCCTGGAGCTGCAGCACGAGTTGATCCTCGATTCGGTGGCGGATGGCATCTATGGGGTCGACCTGCAAGGCCGGTCGACCTTTTTCAACCGGGCGGCGGAACGGATCACCGGTTGGAAGGCCGCCGAAGTGATCGGTCTGAACCAACATGAGATCCTGCACCATACCCATGCGGACGGTTCGCCCCACCGGGCGGAGGAGTGTCCGGTCTATCAGACCTTCCGCGAAAATCAGGCCCGCTATGTCTCCGACGATGTCTTCTGGCGTAAGGACGGCGTCAGTTTTCCGGTGGAGTACAGCAGCACCCCGATCTGGGATGACAGCGGCAAAACGGTCGGTAGCGTGGTGGTCTTTCGCGACATCACCCGCCGCACCAGGGCGGAGGAAGAGGCACGCCAACATCAGGTGGAGCTGGCGCGGGCGGGGCGTCTCAGCACCCTGGGTGAAATGGCCTCGGGCATCGCCCATGAACTCAACCAACCGTTGACGGCGATCTCGACCAATGCCCAGGCCAGTATTCGCATCCTGGAGTCCGATAGCTCGAACATCGGTGTCTGTGTGGATGTCATGGAGCGCATCGCCTCTCAGGCGGATCGGGCGGGGGAGATCATTCGTCAATTACGCCGTCTTGTGCGCAAGGAGCCCTTGGAGAGATCCGAGGTGGACGTGAATGACCTGGTGAATGCGGTGGTGGTGCTGATCTGGCCTGAGGTGCGGCGTGCCTCTGTGCGTCTTGAACTGGATTTCGAAGAGCCTTTGCCCCGTATCTTCCTGCAGCCGATCCAGATTGAACAGGTGATCCTGAATCTGGCGCGCAATGCCATCGAGGCCTTGTCGGAGCAGACAGGTGTGGAGCGCAGGCTCTTCATCGCCACCCAGAGTGAGGCGGAGGCGTCTATCAGGGTCAGCGTCCGCGACAACGGTCCCGGGATCAAGCCTGAACTGGCGCATACCCTGTTCGACCCTTTTGTGACCGGCAAGTCGCAAGGCATGGGGCTCGGACTCTCCATCAGCTACGGGATCATTGAGGCCCACGGTGGTAAACTTTCGCTCAATCCGGGCTATACGGATGGCGCCGAATTCACTTTCTATCTACCGTTAGGGGAGGCTAGCTGAGATGGACCAGAAAAATCCGACGGTATTTGTCGTGGATGACGATGAAGAGGTGCGCAGGGCATTGAAATTGTTGTTCGAATCGGTCGGTTTGCCGGTGATCTGTTATGCCTCGGCCGGTGAGTATCTGGCCCAGTTCGACGCATCGCTGCCGGGGTGTCTGGTGGTGGATATCCGCATGCCCGGGATGAGCGGTCTGGATATGCAGCAGAAACTGACCGAACATCCGATCCACCCACCGGTCATCATCATCACCGGGCATGGCGATGTGCCGATGGCCGTGCGCGCGGTGCAGGCCGGCGCGGTCGATTTTATCGAAAAGCCGTTTCGTGACCAGATTCTCCTCGACAGCGTGCATCGCGCCATTGAGAAGGACGCAAAGAAGCGGGGAGAGGCCTCGCGGCTGTTCGAGATTCGGGAACACCTGGATCTGCTGACCCCGCGGGAACGGGAGGTGCTCGATCTGGTCATCGGCGGGATGCGTAACAAGAACATCTCCGAACAGTTGGGAATCACCCTCTCGACCGTGGAGGCCCATCGCGCCAGGGTGATGGAGAAGATGCAGGCCGATTCGCTGTCCCATCTGATGCGGATGATGCTGACCCTGGAGCACGATTAAGGAAAACCACAACCGGCTGTCGAGTATGTCGGAATTTCAATCCAACAACCGAGGGTTACATAATAACCCCTCCCCACACCATGCCCGAGCAGCTAACCGGAGGATGAGAGAATGAGTATTTCACGCCGTGAATTTCTTCGCTTGATGGGTCTTGCCAGCGCCGCCGGTATGATGCCGTCATCCGTCTTTGCCGCAGCGAAACAGCCGGCCGACCTCTATGAGGTGCCGAAATTCGGCAATCTGTCACTGCTGCATATCACCGATACCCATGCCCAGCTCAATCCGATCTATTTCCGCGAACCGAACGTCAATCTGGGTATAGGCTACGCCTTCAACAAGGCGCCTCATCTGGTCGGAGGCAAGCTGCTCGACCATTACGGCATCGCTCCCGGGACTATCGAATCACACGCCTTCAGCTATCTCGATTTCGACGCGGCCGCAGGCAAGTATGGCAAGGTTGGCGGTTTCGCCCATTTGCAGACCTTGGTGCAGCGTATCCGTGACGATAGGGGACCGGGCAACAGCCTGCTGCTGGATGGCGGTGATACCTGGCAAGGCTCCGGCACCGCCTACTGGACCCGTGGCAAGGATATGGTCGGCGCCTGTAACAGGCTGGGGGTCGATGTGATGACCGGCCACTGGGAGTTCACCTACCTGGACGAGGAGGTAATCGCCAATATCAGCGATTTCAAGGGTGACTTCGTGGCGCAGAACGTGAGGGTTCGGGAAGAGGCCCTGTTCGACTATAAATTCCCCGATTTCGACGGCTACGATGAGGATGCCGGCAATGCCTTCAAGCCGTATGTGATCAAACAGGTCGGCGGCGCCAGGGTGGCGGTGATCGGCCAGGCCTTTCCCTATACCCCGATCGCCAATCCGCAACGTTTCATCCCCGACTGGACCTTCGGTATTCAGGACGAGATGATGCAGGGCGTGGTCGATACCGTGCGGGAAAACGAAAAACCCGACCTGGTGGTGGTCATCTCCCACAACGGCATGGATGTGGATCTGAAGATGGCCTCCCGGGTCTCCGGTATCGATGTCATCTTCGGCGGGCATACCCACGACGGCATGCCGGCCCCAACTATCGTCAAAAATGCTGGCGGTAAGACCCTGGTCACCAATGCCGGCTCCAACGGCAAATTCCTCGGTGTCATGGACCTGGATGTGAAAGGGGGCAAGGTCCGCGATTTCCGCTATCGTCTGCTGCCGATCTTCTCCAACCTGTTGCCGGCGGATAAGGCGATGCAGACCTACATCGACGAGGTGCGCGCACCCTACAGGAAGAGACTCGATGAAGCGCTGGCGGTCGCTGAAGAGACCCTGTTCCGTCGCGGCAACTTCAACGGCACCTTCGATCAAGTGATCTGCGATGCCCTGATCAAAGTCAACGATGCCCAGATCTCTCTCTCTCCGGGTTTTCGTTGGGGCACCAGTGTGCTGCCGGGGCAGACGATCACCATGGACAATGTCATGGACCAGACCTGTATCACCTATCCGGAGACCTATCGCCGGGAGATGAAGGGTAGCGACATCAAGGCGATCCTCGAGGATGTCAGCGACAATCTCTTCAATAGGGACCCCTATTATCAGCAGGGTGGCGACATGGTGCGTGTCGGCGGCCTTGACTATGTGTGCGAACCCGGCGCCGATTTCGGTAAGCGCATCTCCGCCATGACCCTCGACGATGGCACCAAGATCGAAGCGGACAAAAGCTATATGGTCTCAGGCTGGGCGACAGTGGGTTCCCAGTCACCCGGCGAGCCGATCTGGGATGTGGTGGCGAAATACCTGCGCGACCAGAAGACGGTGAAGATCGAGAAACTCAATACGCCGAAGCTGGTGGGAGTGAAGGGTAATCCCGGTATTGCCGACTATCCCGGCTGAGCCTAACCCGGGTGAAACATCCGGGTTAACCGGAATGGTACTTACTTAAGATTAAAACCACTGTCAGATCAGATAAAACCACCGTCATCCCGGCGAATGCCGGGATCCAGAATCCCCAACAGGTGTCATTTCCCTGAATTCCATCCTTAGGTCCGTAAACGGTGCATCCATGCACCACTTCTCCGGCATTCGCCGGAATGACGTGGTTGATGGAATGACGAATCAGATCCAGGCATATTCACCTTAAGTAAGTGCCATTCGGGTTAACCGGCATCCTGCCAGGACTGAAAGGCCAGCACGTTCCATAGGTAATATGACCAGTTGCGTTGGCCTGACAGGTGCTCGTTCCAGTAGGCCTGCACCATGGCAGGGTTGAAATAGCCCTCCTCGCGCAGACGCTGTTCATCCAGCAGGGTTTCGCTCCACTCCCGCAGCGGGCCGCGAAGCCAGTCAGCCAATGGGATGCCGAAACCCATCTTGGGCCGCTCAATGAGTGCCGCCGGCACATGGCGGTAGAGTAGCTTGCGTAGCAAACGTTTGCGCTGGTTGCCGTGAATTTTCATCGCCAGGGGCAGGGACCAGGCAAATTCCACCAGCTTGTGATCCAACAGCGGGAGGCGGGTCTCCAGACTTACGCCCATCGCGGCCCGGTCTACCTTTACCAGGATATCGTCCGGCAGATAGGTGACGGTGTCCATCTGCATCATACGGTGCTCGAATTCCGCCAGATCGGGCTGTTGCATTGGATCGGTGAAAGCGGTGACAGGCTCGCTGCTGTTCAGGACCAGGTTTTCGGGGTCTTTCCACTGAGAGACAAGTCTCCAGTAGATCTCCTTCGGGTCACGCGCGGTCACGATCTGCGCCAGTTTGTGCAACTTGTCGCCGGGGTTTTGATAGCGCAGGGAAGCGGGAATGATCGGGCGCAAGGCATCAAAAATTCTATCCCAGGCGGCAGGGGCAGGGGTTGTCAGCAGGTTTGCCAGGATGCCGCGCAGCGAGACCGGCGCCCAGCCCAGCATGCGCCACAGATGCTTGCCCCAGAGATAGCGGTTGTAACCGCCGAACAGCTCATCGCCGCCGTCGCCGGAGAGGCTGACGGTAACCTGTTGGCGAGCCAGTTGCGACACCAGGTAGACCGGTATCTGGGATGAGTCGCCATAGGGTTCGTCGTACAGTTTCGGCAACAACGGGACCACGCTCAGGGCCTGTTGCGGGGTGATGTAGAGCTCAGTGTGGTCTGTGCCCAGGTGGGCGGCCACCGCCTTGGCGTTCTCCGCTTCGTTAAAAGAGCGTTCCCAGAAACCGATGGTGAAGCTCTTTACCGGCCGGCTGGACTGAGCCTGCATCATGGCCAGGGTAGCGGATGAATCCACCCCGCCGGAGAGGAAGGCCCCCAGGGGGACATCGGCGATCATCTGCCGGCCGATCGCATCGCCCAGCAGGCGCTCCAGTTCGTCCAGCGCCTCTTCCTCCGTACCGCCGAAGGGTGCGTGCTGGCCCTGTTCGGCGACCTTGCGGGCCGACCAGTAGACCTCGGGGCGGATTTCGCTCCGGCGGCCGGGTTGAAGGGTCAGCAGCGTACCGGGAACCAGTTTGCGGATGCCCTGGTAGATGCTGTGGGGAGCAGGGATGTATGCCAGGCGTTGCATCAAGGCCAAGGCGTGGCGATCGATCTCCGCCTTGAAACCCGGGTGGGCGCGCAAGGCCTTGAGTTCAGAGGCGAACAGGAACAGCCTGCCGCTGTAGCCGTAGTACAGCGGTTTTTCCCCCAGCCTGTCGCGGGCCAGGGTGAGGCTGCGGGTCTCTCTGTCCCACAGGGCGAAGGCAAACATCCCGGTGAAGCGATCCAGCGCGCCGCGCACCCCCCAAGCGGCGATGGCAGCGAGCATCACTTCGGTGTCTGAGTGTCCGCGCCAGTCCTCGGCCCCTGCCCGTTCCAGTTCCTGGCGTAGTTCGGCGTGGTTGTAGATCTCGCCGTTGAATACGATGCGGTAGCGATTGCAGGCGGATGCCATGGGCTGGTGGCCTTCGCTGGAGAGGTCGAGGATCGACAGGCGACGGTGGGCGAGGGCCAGACCCTGGTCCGGTTCTGTCCATACGCCGGCATCGTCCGGTCCGCGATGGGCCAGGGTGTCTGCCATCCGCCTGGCATTTGCCGACAGCGTCTCCACTGATTGTGTGTCGTTGAATATGCCTGCGATACCGCACATATCTCTGCTCCCGATTCTGTTGATGTACGGTTACCGAGTCCTGGCCGCATGAGTGAGGGCATTGGCAAGCCGTGGCGCCGTCACGGCCAATGAGTAGGCTTGCTCAACGCTCTCTCTGCCATTTTGCCCCATCTCCATGCGCAGGTGGCGATCGTTCGACAGTTGTGTCAACGCAGTCGTCCAGGCCTGATCGGTATTTGCATGAAAACCGTTGACGCCATGCTCGACAATCTCGCTATTCACTCCCACCGGCGAAGCGACGACCGGCAAACCACAGGCCATATACTGGATCAGCTTATAGCCGCACTTCCCTCGTTCCCAAAGGTCATCATGCAGTGGCATGACTCCGACATCGAAACGCTGGATGTTCTCTACCTCATCGGCCTCGGACCATGTGAGGGATTCCATCTGTACACCGGGTATGGTCCCGATTGTTCCGCCAATGCTGAGTAGGCGCAGAGGCAGAACTTTCGCCAGTTCTTGCAAGGGTGATCGTAACATCTCCAGGTATCGCGCAGTGGTTGGAGACCCTATCCAGCCAACCGTAAAAAACGTATCGTCAGCCGTGCTTTTACAGCGATAGCGCGAGGTGTCCACCACCGTCGGTAGTAGCACGACTTCTCCGGCGCCCGCAGCTTTCGCGCGATTCGCCAAATAGCTGTTTCCTGCGGTCACTAAGGCTGCGCCGCTCATCACACGGTCGATTTTTTTACCTAAAAAAAGTCTGATCAAGGCAGAGGGGGCGTGATCGTAGCGATGAAATATCGCATCGTCATAATCGACAACATAGGGTATGCCCCGAAGTTTGATCATTTGCTCGAAGGTTGCCGGTAACCATGGGAAAAGCTCATATTCCACCCATAGCAGATCAAACTCCTGAATTCGCAATAGTCGCTTCAGTCGATTCCAGTAAGCCTTTAACAAATGGGATGGGGATTTGGTTCCGGCGCCATAGAATGCCTTTAAATAGGCATCGGAAAAGAGTGGCGAGACGGTGACTTCCATCCCCATCTCCTGCAGAAAAGGGAGATATTGGTATGATCTAAGACGGCTGCTGGCGCCCATCCTGGTGTATCGGGTGAGCAGCAGCACCTTCATCTATCGTCTCCAAAGCCTAAACTCTTCAGTAGCCAGTCCCGTTCGTTCTGCTGAAAAATACGATACCAGACCACAACGGTAAACAACGCCAGGATAAAAAGCGCAAACAAGATTTTGTAGGTAAGACCATCCAGCAAAGCTGCCGCGATAAACAGAGCGATCGCTGCAAGCAGCGCAAGCGCAAAGCGAGCCGCCGAGGCCCTGCACTCCGATATCAGGAATATCGCCATCGCATAAAGCGCCAGGGCATCCACCAATGCCCGCAGGGTCCACACCACGGCCGCCCCTAGAATCCCATACGCCAACAGGGCCCACCATAATGCGGCCAAGTAGAGCGGCAGCTCAAGCAGATGCAGCTTGGCTGACCAATCAGGATGTCCGGCAGACTGGACCAGGGAAAACGGCACCAGGGACAAACCGTAGAAAAAAACACCCACGGCCAACCACTGCATGACCAGATAGCCGTTTTCAGCGAACTCCTCTCCTACCCATAGATTCAGGCCGTCGAAGGAGAACACGGAAATCACCAACACCAATGGAAACAGGGCGATAAAGATATAACTCAGACCCTTATTGAACAGTTGTGCTGAGTGTTGACGATGATGATGATCGGCAATCGCTAGCACCGTTGACTGGGCGGGTAACAGCACAGCCACAAAGGCGCTCGGAATGGTCAGGAGTCTGGATACGATCTCATAGGGGGTGGTGTAGTATGCGACAGCGGTTACCGACAACACAGCGCCGATGATAAACCGATCCATGGACACCATCAACGGCACCACCATGTTGCTGACCGTCATCCAGCCGCCGAATCCCAGTAGCGGTCTGATATGACCGCGATCCAGCGAATAGCTCCGGCGCATCTCAGGCAGGATGCGCAATAGCAGCAGTAGGTGCGCCAGGGTGGCCAAAAAGCGCCCTGCCACCAGTACCGCAACAATCGGATAGAGACTGATCGAAAACGGTAACACAGCGACCGGTCCGACAAAGGTGAGGATACCCATGGGTATCCTGATCGCCGTCAGCAGGTCGAATCGCTGATAGGCCTCAATCACCCCGCGCAGACCCACGGTTATGATCACAAGGGGGATCGAAGCCGAGAGAAGATAAAACGCCTGGAGCGTCTCTTGAAGCAGTTCGGGGGGGACGTTCAACACCTCGCCGACAAGCCAGGGAGAGAGCCAGAGTATCACCATAAAGCCGACGGCCCCGAGGATGGCCATCAGGGTCAACGCCGTCCAGACCAAGCCGGGTATCTCCCGCTCCCGGTCATCGCCAAGGCATTTTGCCACCAATACCGTCAAGGCCCGGCCCAGGCCGAAGTCGAACAGGCTGAAATAGCCCACGAACATCCAACTGATGGCCAGCAATCCAAAGCGATCTTTGCCGATCTCGTCAATCAGGATCGGGATCGTGATGATCGCCACCAGAAAGGGTGTGGCGATACTGAGCAGGTTCCAGAAAACATTCTTCGCCAGACGGCTACCGTGTGTCAGTTCTCTATGTCCGGCATTCATAGCGCTGTCGTGCAGAGGGGCCAGGGCGAATTCGTTTCCATGCTGGTGCAACAAAAACCTATGATCTGTGAAGGGGCGTAGACATCGCCGAGGGGTGGGGCGGTGATCAATCCGTCCTCTTGGCCCAGACGGTCATTCGACCTGTCTGCCCCATGGCGGCGGCCAGCATGGCCAGCGGAAAGAGGATCTGGTAAAGGCGCACCGGATCCTCTGGTTTCCCGACAACCCAGCGGCTGACGCGATGAAAACCTTTATCATCCAGCAAGTGGCCGATGCTGGCAAACAGGCTGCTCAAGGTCCGTTGATGATGAATGGTGTGCAGGGTCCAGCCCGTCTTGGCGAGCATGGCTTGGATGGTGTCCGGGGTGTAGTGATAGAGGTGGTTGGGCAGATGCAGGGCATACCAGCGCGCTTTAAGGAGCTTGAACTCGAGTGACTCGGCGTTCGGCACCGAAAATGCCAGCCAGCCTCCTGGTTTCGTCCAGTCATAGAGCTTTTCCAATCCCGCCACGGGATCGTGCAGATGTTCCAGCACCATCCAGCCGCAGATCAGATCGAAGTCGGTCGTTTCCAAGGCGGCCGACTCCAGTGAACCGGCGTGGACCGGATACCCCAAGTCCCTCGCGGCTTGTGCTGCATGGGGGGAAAACTCGATGCCGTTGACCTGCCATCCGCTGTCTGCCATTTTATGCAGATAGGCGCCCGAGGCACAGCCGATTTCCAATAACCTGCCGGGCGCCAGCTTCGGGATATACTCGGCTCTGACATCGAGGATGGATCTCAGCCACTGCTTCAGGGCCGCCGCCCCTCCGCTGTGGCTGCTTGCCTGCGTCCCCTGATAGGGGCCATAGTCATCCGGGTAGTAGCGCCCCATGCTCGCTGGCGTCGGTCTCGGGTCTGTCCTCATCAACCCGCATTCGCGGCACTTGACGAGGCGGAACTCGCCTGGAAGATGATTGATTCGGTCATGTCCGGTCAAGACGAGATCGTCACTGGAACTACACCCCAGCGGGCAGGGTGATTCTTCAAGTTCGATATCAGGCATATCCGCAGTCATCTTGTCCATACCGGTCTGGTTCAGGCTCAGCGCCAGGCTTCCGGCGGCTTCATGAACCATCCAGTCTATACATTGTACCGAAGTTGTCCAATCATGAATGAGTCTGAGGCGGGGTATGTTTCTGATCAGGATTAGGGCTTCCCCGTGATATCGATTGGCAGCTTTTCAAGGCTCCTTCACGGCTTCTTGCGGATTGTGCGATGCGCCAATCCTCAGCGTCAGCGATTCCGGCGGCAGGCAGACCTGATCGTTACAGGCCTGAAGGTGGATCTCTATCGCCAGTGTTGAGGGATTGGCAGGGTTTTTATGTGTTTGTGTGACGAAGGCTTGCAAGCGCAATCTGCCTGAATAGACGGACAAGGGCTCCTGCTGGAAGGCGAGGGACTGCAACGCTCCCTGCGGGTAGGTGACAGGACCCATCCGCCAGTCCGTGTCCTGTTCCGCTAGGCTCATTTGGGTAGCGATCAGGTCCTTGCCCCTGGGTAGGTTGGAGTTGATGTGCCAGGCCTCCGGGATATGGATCTCAACGGTCAGTAACGACTGGGGCGATGCCTGGGTCAGGCTGCCCTCGATGCGGATGCCGCCCAGGGCGGCATAGGCCCGCGCTCCCAGCTCACCGTGATGGTGGTCGGCGACGGCGCTCAACAGATAGGCATAACTGGTGGGATTGAGTTCGATGGCGGGGGCGAAACGGGCGATCAAAGCATCGGTCAGGCGGCGATACGCCAGGTTGCCGCTGCGTTGCCAGAGGCGTTGCAGTAGATGTATGGCCACCGAGCTGCCGGAAGGGGTGGCATTGTCCGAGCCTTCATCCTTGGGACGGCCCATGGCGGTGATGCCGCTCTCCGCTTCGCTCATGAAGAAGCCATCGTTGTCCTCATCCAGAAAGCGTTCGATGAGCGCATCGGCCAGCTCCTCGGCCCGTTGCAGCCATTTTGAGTCTGCCGTCAGGTCGTAAAGATAGAGTAGGGCCTCGCCCAGATAGGCGTAGTCTTCCTGGGTGGCGGCGATGGATGAGCGGCCGTCGAGATGGACCCGCCAGAGACGCCCCTCGCCTTGGCGGTTGTGCTGCCAGAGAAACTCAGCGGCCTTTTCCGCCGCCTGTCGATAGGCAGGGACGTCGAGGATATCGGCGGCCTGGGCGAAGGCGGTGATCATCATGCCGTTCCAGGCGGTGACGATCTTGTCGTCGCGTAAGGGGGGGACGCGGCGGTTGCGGACCTGCAACAGGGTGTCGTTGATGTGATCGAGTCGCCGGCGCAGGGCATCAAGCCCCAGCTTTCGCTCTGCGGCATACGCCTCTAATCCCTGTTCGAGGTGGAGGATGTTGCGTCCCTCAAAATTCCCTCCTGGCAGGACGCCATACAGGGACTTGGCCAACTCGGCATCCTGTTGGCTCAGGGCGCTGTCGATATCCTGCGGGGTCCAGGTGAAATAGAGGCCCTCTTCACCCTCACTGTCGGCATCGGTGGCGGAATAGAAGCCGCCGGCCGGAGCGGTCATCTCCCGCAATACATAGTCGAGGGTCTGTGTCACCACCCGGCGATAGCGTTCGCGGCCGGTGAGACGCCAGGCCCCCAGGTAGACACGGCTCAGGTGGGCCTGGTTGTAGAGCATCTTTTCGAAGTGGGGCACCAGCCATTCGTAGTCGGTGGCGTAGCGGTGAAAACCACCGCCGACCTGATCGTAGATGCCGCCGCGCGCCATCTGCTCAAGCGTCACTTCCAGCATCTGCAAGGCTTGCTCGTCCCGATGGCGTTCCGCCTGGTCGAGGAGTAGGTACAACCAGGGCTCGCGGGGAAATTTAGGGGCTTGGCCGAAGCCGCCTTGGAGTTCGTCAAAGGCGCTGTGCATCGCCGCCAGCGCCTTGCCGATGACCGCCTGATCCAACGCCTTTGCCCGGCCGTCGAGATCATTGCTCTGGGCGACCGCCGCGGCCACCCGTTCGGCCTGCGCCTCCACATCCTCTCGGCGTTCCCGCCAGAGCTGTTGCACTTGTTGCAACAGGGAGGTGAACTGCGCGGGTGGGTAGTAGGTGCCGCCGAAGAAGGGTTTGCCCTGGGGGGTGAGAAAACTCGACATCGGCCAGCCGCCGTGGCCGCTGAGGAGCATCACCGCGGTCATGTAGACCTGATCCACATCGGGATGGCTCTCGCGGTCAACCTTGATGGCGACGAAGTGTTCGTTCAACAGGGCGGCAATGGCAGGGTCTTCAAAGCTCTCCCGCTCCATGACGTGACACCAGTGGCAGGTGGAGTAACCGATGGAGAGAAAGACCGGTTTGTTCTCCCGTTTCGCCCGCTCGAAGGCCTCCTCGGACCAGGGATGCCAGTCGACCGGGTTGTGCGCGTGTTGCAACAGATAGGGGGAGTCTTCCAGGATGAGGCGGTTGATATAGCGCGGCGCACCGTCCTTCTTGAAGTGTTCCGTGCGTGGCCGATAGCCGACGCCCTTGGCGAGATAGGCGGCGTTGAGTTTTTGCTGTATTTGCATGGGCCTGGTCAGTTGATAGTGATCGGTTACGGCATCGGCGCTTGCAGCCTGGCCGGTCAGCAGACCAAGGATCAGACCGGCGGCTAAGCGGTGAGCCATATTAGGGCCTGTTAACACTAGTGTACTGTCTCATACTAATACGTGATATCAGAGGCACACCAAGGTCCCAAGACAAGGCGCGACGCGCAGGCAATGGCAGGCCCTTGTCAAGCGGCGCAACGCAGGATTGGGGCCTTGGCGTGCCTCCCTCCGGGCGCGACGCCAGGCCATCGTCCGCGTTGTTGCGCGGCTTGGAAAGGGCGCGCCATTCCCTGCGCCACGCGCCTAGCGGCCAATGGCCTGGCGTCACGCTGATCTCACGCATTAGTATGAGACAGTACACTAGAGTCTCAGTTTGACCTGCTGATCCATCGGCAGGCCGGGCTCGATCGCCCACTCCTGAGTCGATCCGTCGTAGAGCCTGGCCTCCCGGTTGCCGAGAATCTCATGGGAGACGAACCAGCCCAGGGCGGCGCGATTGCCGGTGTGACAGTAGTTGATCTGAGGGCTCTCCAGCGGCACCTGACTCGAATCGTAGATACGCTGCAGGTTGTCGATCGATTGCAGCCTGCCGCCGCCATTCACGGTCAGCCAGTCATAGTTGAGATGGAGCGCCTTCGGCAGGCTGCCGGCCCGCTCCTTGCCGTTGCCGCCATAGATGCCCAAATACTCCGCCCGGCTACGGTTATCCACCGGCAGTGCGCCGGCATCGATGGCGGATTTGACATCCTGGGTGGTGGGATTCATCCGGGAGCGGTAATCGGCCTTGAATGTAGTAGGTTTCTGTTGATGATTTCCCTTCTGCAGCGGATAGATGCGTTTACCCGCATAGCCGATCAATCCGCCATCGAGGATCGAGACCCGGTCATGACCCAGGACCTTAAAGGTCCAATAGACCCTTGCCGCTGCCGCCAGGTCCCCCGCGCCGGCCCCGAGTGAAATCAGCACCACATGGGAATCATTACCGATGCCCAGGGAGCCGATCAGCTTTTCAAGGATGGGAACCGGCGGCATCACCTTGGGGTGGCCCTTCTTTTCGACGCGCCACTGGGAATATCGGGTGTTGACCGATCCGGGGATATGGAAGCGTAGGTAGTTCTGGTTCTCCTGTAGATCGAGTAGCACTAGATCCGGTTCGCCCCTGTTTTGCTCCAGCCATGCGGGGGAAACCAGTGGTTCGACGGCGGCTGCATCTAACTGGAATGCCATCAGCAGGAGAAGGGTAAGGAGTCGTTTCATGTTCGTATCACCTGTTACTACAAAACTGTTGGGATGCAGGTCAGTCACCGACGGCATCCGGAAACACCCATCCCTGGAGCGCTGAATATTGCTTATTCTACATAGTGCTAGTCTATTGAGATCGATATCTTGGGCCAAAGTTGCGCCGGGGATCCCACTGTCAAAGGCGGGTGATCGGAAGAAAAGCGCCGCCGCTGTGGAAATCGTTGCGGCCTGTGTCAGAATAGCGGAATTATGCAGCAATCAATCACCCTCATGCTTCGAATCGGATGCATCCTACTATCGTTACTTTTCAGCGTAACGGGCGTCGCCTTCGCGGACGATTACGACGATGCCCTATCCGCGTTGAGCGACGGGGATTACCGCGAGGCCTACCGAGGCTTTAAGCGGCTTGCCCGGCGGGACCATATCGAGGCCCAGTTTCAGCTCGGCGTGCTCTACCTCTACGGCAAAGGCGTCGGGCGGGACAGCGATACGGGTATCGAATGGTTGAGACAGGCCGCGGAAAGCGGCTCCTATCTCGCGGCCAATGAACTGGGTCAGATCTACCTCTCGGGCAAGGATGTGACACGCGATGAAGCGGAGGCGATCAAGTGGTTGGAGCTTGCAACGGAAATCGCTGAGCAGCATGAAGGGGAGGCAGAGGATGGGTGTGAATAACCCTCATCGATCGACATGAAATTCAGTGATTTCGGATTCAAGGAAAACCCGTTTGCGATCACCCCGGACCCCCGTTATCTCTTTCTCAGCCGGGTGCATGAAGAGAGTCTTGCCCATCTGATCTACGGGACAGGTCCGAACGGCGGGTTCGTACTGCTGACCGGCGAAGTGGGGACCGGCAAGACACTGCTGCTGCGTAGCCTGTTGGCGCAACATCTGGAGAATGTGGAGATCGCCCTGATTCTCAACCCGCGGCTCTCCAGGCGCGAGTTCATCGCCACGGTCTGTGACGAGCTGGGCGTCGACTATCATGGCCCCCCTTACTCTTTGAAGATACTCATCGATACCCTGACACAGCATCTGTTGAAGACCCATGCCGAAGGCAGGCACACGGTGCTGGTGGTGGATGAGGCGCAGAACCTCAATCCACGGGTATTGGAGCAGGTGCGGCTGCTGACCAACCTGGAGACCTCCCGATATAAACTGCTGCGCATCATCCTGGTGGGACAACCGGAGCTTCAGCAGATGCTGGAACGCAAGGAGTTGCGACAGGTCGATCAGCGCATCACCGCGCGTTACCATCTTTCCCCCCTGAATCCACAGGAGACGCGCCGCTACATCATGCACCGTCTGGCGGTGGCCGGGGTGCGGGAGGATCTCTTCACCCCCACCGCCGTGCGTCTGGTGCATCGCCTCACCGGTGGCGTGCCGCGCAGGATCAATACCCTTTGCGAGCGCGCGCTGCTGGCCATCTACACCACGGGCAGGCAAAGGGTCGGAGTGGGTTTGGTATGGCAGGCCGCAAAGGAGGTGAGGGGGCGCAGGAATACCCGTCACCGCTGGCTATGGGCCGGGATGGCGCTGCTCGTCGGGTGTGGTGTCTTGTTTTGGGTTCTTCAGTCGAGACAGGCGCCGGATTCGGTGGTTGCCGATGAGATAGCGGATGAACCGGCAATGCCTGAGCCACCGCCTGTTGCTGTAGAGCAAGCGGCCGTCGAACCCCTTCCGCTAGCGCTCCCTGAACAGGCGGAGCCGTTCGGGCCGCCCGAACCCCCGCCATCCCCGCCGGAGCCGGAACCGATGTCCACCCTTGAGCCCCCGGCGGCGGAGTCCCCACCTCTGCCTGTGGCGGATGCGCCGTCGATAGAGATTGGCTTGGAGGGGCTTTTTGCCCATCCCCAGAATAGCCTTGTCGCCTATCAACGACTGTTTGGCCTGTGGGAAGAATCTCTCGAACTCAAGTCCTCCTCCCCCCCCTGCCTGCAAGCATCGGAGTATGGTTTGCGATGTCTCAGGGGGCATGCCGTTTGGGAGGATCTGCTGCGCCTCAACCGGCCGCTGATGGTGCTGCTTAAGCAGGGGCGTCAGGAGCGTCTGTTGGTGCTCAAGCATGTGGATGAGGCGTGGTTGCTGGTGGATACCGGCGAACAGGAGGGGGTGTTGCGCCTGGCTCAACTGAGACAGTATTGGAGCGGCGGATTCGTCATGTTATGGCGTCCGTCGGCGGGAGTGGCGCTGATCGGGGCAGGCTCGGTGGGTTCCGCCGTTAGCTGGCTGCGTCGGCGTCTGCAATTGGCGGATGGCCTGGCGCCGCCCGAAACAGAGGGGCTGGACCGGTTCGACAAGCCGCTGGAGCAACGGTTGCGTGAGTTTCAGCGACTCAGCGGTCTGGAAGACGATGGGATCGCCGGACAGCAGACACAGATCTATCTGAATAACCTGGCGCTCCCGGAGGGAACGCCGACCCTGGTCTCCGACCCGGCCCGGGCGGGAGGTTGAGATGTCCCTAATCCTCGAGGCGCTGAAAAAAGCGGAACGCCAGCACAAACTGGGTGAAGTGCCTGGCATCAAGGCGGATCCGCAACAAAGCGAGGATTCCGCTTCCGGCAGAACGGGCTGGGTGATGCTGATCCTGTTTGCCGCTATCCTGCTTGCATTGGGCGTCTACCTTGGCAGTTATTCGCCGCTGTTCCAACAGAGCGCGGAAAACCACCCGGCTACCGCGCCGTCCTCCCCCGCGCACGAGGAAGAGCCGGGCAAAGCCACGGTTTCGGCCGGTGCCGAACAGCCCCCGCCATCCGCAACGCCGACCGCAAGTGAACCCCTGCCTGAGTCGGCGGATCCGGTGGTTCCGCTGCCAGTCCCGGTCGCGGATAGACCCGCCCCCATAGCGAAACAGGAAACCGGACCGGTCAGGGAGCCCGAACCGCCACCGCCTCCCAGGCCTCTGCACGAGATGCCGAGCGGTTTCGTCGCCAATCTGCCGGTTATGAGCATCGATATCCACAGTTACGACAAACGCCCCGGCAAAAGGTATGTCCTGATCAACATGGAAAGGTACCGGGAGGGCGACTATCTGGCGGAAGGGCCTTTGCTAGTGGAGATCCTGTCCGACGGCGCGGTTATGGAGCACATGGGAGAGCGGTTTATCCTGCCGATCGGCAATCGCTGAGGGTTAGCCCGGATGTTTCACCCTAGTGTAGGACACTACACTAGGCACGAAAAACGGCATCAAATGATGTATAATATGATCCATTTCTATACGAAACTGGATATTGCCATGCGCACCACCCTGAATATCGATGACCATCTCCTGGCTGAGGCTCAGCGCGTTACCGGGGTGAAAGAAAAGGCGTCACTGGTGCGGGAGGGGTTGCGCGCCCTCATTGAGCGCGAGAGCGCCAGACGGTTGGCGCGATTGGGCGGCAGTGAGGCGAACCTCGAAGCGGCGCCCCGTCGGCGGTCGCATCCTACATGATCCTGGTCGATACCTCGGTCTGGATCGATCATCTGCGTGTCGGCGAAGCAAGGCTGGTTGAGTTGTTGAATGCCAGCCAGGTGCTGATGCACCCTTTTGTATTGGGCGAAATGGCCTGCGGCAACCTTAAGAACAGGGACGAGGTGTTGAGTTTGCTCAAAGACCTGCCCCAGGCGAGGGTCGCTGTTGACGATGAGGTGTTGTATTTCATCGAGCAGCGGCATCTGATGGGGCGCGGGATCGGCTATGTGGATGCGCACTTGCTGGCAGCGGTGGCATTGGACGGCTCGGCCCGGCTCTGGACGCGCGACAAGCGACTATGCGCTCTGGCCGATGCAATGGAAATGGCCTATGCGAATGCGTGATGCCGCCACAAGCCGGCGTTCACTATCGGGGGTCAGCGCAATCGGCCTAACGCGTTCCGATGCAGAGGAAGCTGAACCAGTCGTTGACGAAGTTGCCCGAAGCGTCACTGGTCTGCTCGAGAACGAAACGCTTGCCCAGCGCCATCGGACCCTCGTCCCTGGCGCGCAGGACGGCGCCGATCAACCTGCCGTCGGCATCGACCGCGTCGAATACCAAGCTGTTGTCGATACGGAGAGGATGAGAAGAGTGCGGATGTATATTCGTTCACTGAGGTTTTGAGTGACCCCGCTGTTTCGAGGCGAACGACCACCTCAAAAGATTATTGTAGGGAGACAAGTATGGGTAGGAAGACAAAACCAATATTAATTACTAAAAAGGTTCAAAAAGGACCTATTAAGCTAATAACCAATAACCTTAGTAATTTAGATCTTATAGCGATAGCTATACATCGATGCTATTGGAGGGGCAAGCCAAGTCTGGTCAACATGGGCACAGTAGCTGTAGTCCAAGTGAAAAATGACCTTTGGTATGCTGTTAACGTGCTTAAGGCGCTTAGTACCCAGGATGTCATCAAAGCCCATTCCATGGTATCTCAATTCGGAGGGAAAATTTCGCCCTATTATGTTTATCTAGATAAGGGGGAAGGAGATGATAAGAAGACGCATGCTGAAATGAAGCTGCTGTATCAGTTGGATAAAGAGGGCAAGACGCCCAATAAGGGCCATATGGGGATTTCAAAACCTGCGTGCCAGTATTGTTATCAGACATTAAAAAAGAATAATATATCCGTATCATGGCACCATAAAAGACAGGTAGTATCTTGGGATTATCCAAGGATTAATAAAAGCAAATTAATTAATTTTCAGAATGCTTGATGTGTATTTATTAACTGGAGTTTAGAGACTCAGGACGCCTTGTCCAGGGGGTAGATGTTGTAGAGAATAGCGTCCAGCTCGGGTTCGATCTCGTCGCCGATCGCAGCACACGTCTCCAGGCTCAGTCCGATCTTTTCCAAGGCCGCCGGGTGGGGTTGTAATGCGCCGCTGCCGAATTGCCCGTTGTCTGTATAGGCCGTGGCCAGCAGCGAGGCGATATGCACCATCGCGGTCTCAAGGGGATACTTCCAGGCGCGTATCGGCTCCGGATGGCACTCATTGGTTTCGATCAGACACTCCGGGAGACGCCAATGTCGCATCAGTGTGGCGCCCACATGGGCGTAATCCAGACCGATCACCTCCCGCTCGGTCTCCACCAGCGACCACTGACTCTCCTGCGACTGCAACAGGGCCTGATGCGCCAGCTCCGGTACGCTCTGATAGAGAATCATGTGTCCCAGATCGAACAGCAGGCCCGAGACGAAAAGCCGTTCACTGTCCATCACTCCCAGCCGTTGCGCCAGGGCCTGCGCGCAGAGGCCGCAATAGACGCTGCGCCGCCAAAACAGATGCATATCCAGGTCAGGGCTGGAACGCTTCGAAAGGGCCTCCGCCACCGATGTGGCCAGGGCCAGGTCATGGATTTGCTGGGTGCCCAGCAGGGTGACCGCGCGAAACACCGTATCTATTCTGCTCGATAGACCGAAATAGGGGCTGTTCACCAGTTTCAGCACGCGGGTGGTAAGGGCGGGGTCGTTGCGGATGGCGTCGGCCACATCCTCGAGTTGGTACTCAGGGTCGTCAATGACAGCCTTGAGTTGCAGATAGGCCTGGGGTAGGGAGATGAGTTTGCAATTTTTTGTAACTTTTTCCCACAGAGTGGACATAACATGACCTCGATAGCAGATTGTCGATGTTCATCTTCAGGCTGCCAGCGGAACAGAACGTGGATATCTGTTTAGCACGTATGCATGTCGTCACCTTCAGTGACTCCCTGCCGGTAAAAGTAAGTATATATCAATACGCCCATTGTTTGTGACTCGTGTAGTGTCTGATTCTGCTATTCATCATCGGCCGGGAGTCCTCGCCAGGGCCCAGACGTCGATGCGTTTCGCCCCGGCCCGCTTCAGGGTCTTGCTCAACTCCGCGATGGTCGAGCCGGTGGTGATCACATCATCGAACAGGACCAGATGGCTGCCGTTGACATCGCCGCAGACAGTGAATGCGCGACGCAGGTTTTTTTGCCGCGCCTTCTCGTTCAATCCGGTTTGCGCCTGGGTATGGCGGACCCGCCGGCAGATACGCCAATCAATAGCCAGCTCATAGCGCCTGGCCACGACCCGCCCCAGTTCCAGGGATTGGTTGAACCCGCGCTCGCGCAGACGCAGCGGGTGCAGGGGGATCGGTAGCATCAGTTCGGGCTTGCGGAGCGGTTTGCCCAACCGATCGGTGAACAGTTCGGCCATGGGTTCAACAAGATGGAGTTGCTGACGGAATTTGAGCGCGCTGATGAGTCGACTCACCGGTGGTTCATAGCAGAGCGCCGTGACACAGCTATCGAATGGTGGTTGTTTGGCTAGGCAACTGCCGCAGAGGGCACCGGGAGGTGTGGCGGGAGGCAGGGGCAGGGCGCAGCGGTGGCAGGCCTGTCGATTGAAAGGCAGGGAGCGGTAGCAGGCTGGGCAGAACTGCCGATCGAAATCCCCAGGGGCGCCGCATAAAAGACAGCCGTTGGGGTAGAGCAGGGATCGTATATTTTTTATCCAGTTGTTTACTTTCATGACCTTCCTTGGTTGACAGGGATTGGGCAATCCTTACCATAGGCCCCCTGCATCACGTCTTACAAAACTCCAAACCGGTGGATTACCCGATGAGCGACACTATTCTACGTCATGACTGGGGCCTGGACGAAATCGAAGCCCTGTTTGACCTGCCCTTTAACGATCTGCTGTTTCGCGCCCAGCAGATCCACCGGGCCAATTTCGATCCCAATCGGGTGCAGATGAGCAGTCTGCTCAGCATCAAGACCGGCGCCTGTGCGGAGGATTGCGGTTACTGCTCCCAGAGCAGCAGGCACGCCTCCGGTCTGGAGGCGGAGAAACTGATGCCCCTGGAGGCGGTGGTGCAGGCCGCCGAGGCGGCCAAGGCGAAGGGGGCCGGCCGGTTCTGCATGGGGGCTGCCTGGCGCAATCCCACGGACAGGAACCTTGAGCGGGTCATCGAGATGGTGGAGGCGGTGCATGGATTGGGCATGGAGACCTGTCTGACCCTGGGCATGTTGACCCAGGCTCAAGCGGAGCGTCTGCGCCTGGCCGGTCTCGACTATTACAATCACAATCTGGATACCTCGCCGGAGTTTTACGGGAATGTCATTACCACCCGCACCTTCGATGACCGGCTGGAGACCCTGGCCCGTGTCAGGGACGCGGGCATCAATGTCTGCTCCGGAGGCATTCTCGGTATGGGTGAGTCGCGGCGCGACCGCGCCAGCATGCTGCGTGAACTGGCTAATCTGCCTCGCCATCCGGAATCGGTTCCGATCAATTGGCTGGTGCGTATCGAGGGCACGCCCCTGGCCGAAGCCGATGATCTTGACCCGTTGGAATTCGTGCGTGTGATTGCGCTGGCGCGCCTTCTCATGCCGGCCTCCCATGTGCGGCTCTCCGCCGGTCGGGCCGGGATGAGTGACGAAATGCAGGCGCTCTGTTTCTTTGCCGGGGCGAATTCTATCTTCTATGGCGAGCGCCTGCTGACCACGGACAATCCTGAGGCCGACAAGGACTTGACCTTGCTGGAGCGCCTGGGGATGGAGACGGAGCAGGTGGTCGATACCGAGGTCAAGGCGGCCAAGGTCCCTTGCAGCAGGACCCAGGCCCTGTGAAAGCGGTTGCGGATGATGGGACGGGTCTTTGATGCGGGCTGACAAGGCGCCATTGATGAAGCGATTGGCGACAGCACTGGATCAGCGCCGCAAGGCCTCCCTCTACCGCTCCCGCCGGGTGGTCTCATCGCCCCAGTTGCCGGAGATGGAGGTGGACGGTCGGCGATTGCTGGCTTTCTGCAGTAACGACTATCTCGGTCTGGCCAACCATCCCGAGGTCGTCCGCGCCCTACAGCAGGGGGCGACGGACAACGGCGTGGGCAGTGGCGCGGCCCACCTGATCACCGGGCACACCCGTTCCCACCATGCTCTGGAAGAGGAGCTGGCGGCATTCACCCGCCGCCCCAGGGCGCTGCTCTTCTCCACCGGCTACATGGCCAATCTCGGGGTCGTCACGGCCTTGCTGGGTCGGGGCGACCGGCTGTTCGCGGACCGGCTCAATCACGCCTCCCTGCTGGATGCGGGGCTGCTTAGCCGCGCCAAGATGATGCGCTACCGGCATGCCGATCTCGATAGCCTGCGCAGCCGATTGCAGCTCGACGGCGGCGGGCGGGCGCTGATCGCCACCGATGGGGTGTTCAGCATGGATGGCGACCTGGCGCCTCTGCCGTCGCTCGCGGACCTTGCCGCTTCCCATGATGCCTGGTTGATGGTGGACGATGCCCACGGTCTCGGGGTATTGGGCCGAGAGGGAGGGGGCAGTTTGAGTCACTACGGTCTGGGGGAGGAACAAGTGCCGATCCTGATGGGGACCCTGAGCAAGGGGTTTGGTACCCATGGCGCCTTTGTCGCCGGCAGTGAGGCGTTGATCGAAACCCTGATTCAGCATGCCCGCAGTTACATCTACACCACCGCTCCGCCTGCCGCCCTGGCCGAGGCGACCCGTGTCAGCCTGCGCATCGCACGCCAGGAGAGCTGGCGCCGGGAGAGGTTGAAACAGTTGGTGGAGCGGTTTCGCCGCTCCGCCGGGGAGTTGGGGTTGCCGTTGACGGATTCGCAGACACCGATCCAGCCCATTCTGGCAGGCAGCGCCCGGCAGGCCCTGGATTGGAGCCGGCGGTTGGAGACCCAGGGCATCCTGGTCAGCGCCATTCGTCCGCCCACCGTGCCGGAGGGGAGCGCCCGTCTGCGCATCACCTTCAGCGCCAACCATAGTGACCGGCATCTGCAGCGGTTGCTGGATGCTCTTTCCGGCCTGTCGAAGGGGGCATGATGAGGCTGGCGACTGAGACCCAGGGTAAGGGCAGGGATCTGGTGATGCTCCACGGCTGGGGCATGAACTCTTCTGTCTGGTCCGATTTTGCCGATCGTCTGGCCCGCGACTATCGGGTTACCCTGATGGATCTACCGGGACACGGCAACAGCCCGTTTGGCGGACAGCAGGGATTGAAAAAATGGGCCGACGCTTGTCTTGAGGCAGCGCCGGAGCGGGCTGTCTGGCTCGGCTGGTCGTTGGGCTCGATGGTCAGTTTGCAGGCCGCCCTGCGGCAGCCCCCCAGGGTCCGCGGCGTGGTCGTGCTGGCGGGTATGCCGCGATTCGTGCAGGGGGATGACTGGCCCGAGGCCATGACACCAAGCACCCTCGATCTCTTCATTCAGATTCTGGAAGACGACCACGGCAAGGCCTTGGAGCGTTTTCTCGCCCTGCAGATGCTGGGCAGCGATTTGGCGATGGAGACCCTGCGCCGGCTCAAATCCCGTCTGCGGCAGAGGCCGGACCCCCATCCCAGAGCGCTCGAGGTCGGGCTTGAACTATTGAAATACTGCGATCTCAGAGAAGGACTGGCAGGCCTGGATTGTCCGACGGTCTGGGTGTACGGGGAGCGCGACACCCTGGCGCCCGCCGCCGCCGCAGATCGCCTCGGATACTGGCTGCCGGGGGTGGAGACCCATGTCATCCCTGGGGCCGCCCATACCCCCTTCCTCTCTCACCCTGCCGAGACCCACCGTTTGCTCAGCAGCCGTTTGGAGTCCCTCTATGAATGTTGAATCACAGCTCACCATCGACAAACGGCAGGCGCGTATCGCCTTCTCCCGCGCCGCGCCCAACTACGATGCAGTGGCCGCGCTGCAGCGGGAGATCGCCCAGCGCATGCTCGATCGCCTGGCCTATATCCGTCATCAGCCGGCGGTGGTGTTGGACGTGGGAGCGGGTACCGGTGAGGCGACCCTGGCGTTGACGAGACACTACAAAAAGGCCCGCGTCATCGCCCTCGACTTTGCCTTGCCCATGCTTAGCCAGGTGCGCAAGCGGGGCGGTGGGTTGAGACGGCCCCGCTGTCTGTGCGGCGATGCGGAACAGCTCCCCCTGGCCGATCAGTCAGTGGATATGATCTTCTCCAATGCGGTCCTGCAGTGGTGCAACGACCTGCAGGGCACCTTCCGGGAGTTTCGGCGCGTGTTACGCCCGGATGGGATGTTGCTGTGCTCTACCTTCGGCCCCGATACCTTGCAGGAGTTGCGCGCAAGTTGGTCGACGGTGGATGGCGATAGTCATGTCACCTCCTTCCCGGATATGCACGATGTCGGGGATGCGATGCTGCGCGCCGGCCTGGCGGAGCCGGTGGTGGATATGGATCGTATGCGTCTGACCTACGATGACGTCTCCGCGCTGATGCGCGATCTGAAGAGCCTGGGGGCGCACAATGTGACCACTCGCCGGCCACGGGGCCTGACAGGCAAGAAGCGGTTTCAGGCCATGCTTGATGCTTACGAGGCCCTTCGGGTCGAGGGGAAGCTGCCGGTCAGCTACGAAGTGGTGTACGGGCATGCCTGGGCGCCTCGGCAGCGGCAGATGGAGGGCGTGACAATGATTCCCGTGGATCGGCTGGGTATTAGATGATTGGGTGCACTGATCTGTTCGTCACCGGCACCGATACCGCCTGTGGCAAGACAGAGGTTATGCTTGGGCTGATGCATAGGCTGCAGCGGCAAGGTGAGTGCGTGCTAGGCATGAAACCGGTGGCGTCGGGGGCACGGATCACCGCCGATGGCGTGTGCAATGAGGATGCGCAGCGCATCCAGGCGCAGTCTAGCCTCCACATTCCCTATGCTGAGGTGAATCCTTTCGTCTACGAATCCCCCATCGCTCCCCACCTGGCGGCTCGCGCGTCCGGCCGGCCGATCCTGCTGGATGAGATCCGCCAGGGTGTCTGCCGCCTTCAGGACAGGGCGGACCGGGTGATCGTGGAGGGTGTGGGCGGCTGGCGCGTGCCCCTGGGAGATGATTTCACCCTTGCCGATCTGGCGCGAAAGCTGAACCTGCCGGTGGTGTTGGTGGTGGGGGTGCGTCTCGGGTGCATCAACCATGCCTTGCTGACAGTCGAATCCATGCTCGATGATGGCGTGCAGCTGGCGGGATGGGTTGCCAATCAGGTGGATCCGCGGATGCTGGCGCCGGCAGAGAATATTGCAACCCTGCGAGCCTGGCTGCCCGCCCCTTGCCTTGGAGAGATCCCCTATCTGCAACAACCTACAGCGGCAACGGTGGCTACCTATCTGGATGGGTCAATAGGATAATTAAGAGGAAAAGAAATTCTCGCCAAGATCGCAAAGCCCGCAAAGGATCCTAAGACAATGTCTTCTTGGCGTGCTTTGCGATCTTTGCGAGAGAAATATTGCATACCTGGCCAGTTGTGGAAAACAAGGATTCAAGGCGTAGGGCGCGGCCCTGCCGCACCGTTGACGGAGTTGGACCGTGAACGGGAACGCCGGGGGTGACCCCGCCTCCTACTCGATACTACCCGCTCTGTGGGTAGTAGATGATTGGCCGTCAATGAACGCCAATCACTGCAAATTCCACGCAAATAGCGCTTACAGTGCCTGAGATGCCTGCAGCGATCATCCATTGAAATCCTGCAGTAGTGATGTCGCTTTGTCCATTGTCACGGGTTCGCTGTAGAGGATTCCCTGAATTTCGTCGCAGTTGAGTTGCTGGAGTATCTGCTGTTGGGTCTCGGTTTCCACGCCTTCCGCCACCACCTTCAATCCCAGACTCTTGGCCAGGGAGATGATCGCGGTGACGATGGCCAGAGCCTGCTTATCCGGCAGGGTGCTGTGCAGAAACGAGCGGTCGATCTTAATGCTGCTGATGGGCAGATTTTGCAGATAGCTCAGGGATGAAAAACCCTTTCCGAAGTCGTCGAGGGCAAACTTGATGCCGGCCTTGTTCATCCTCGACATGACGTTGCGGGTATGTTCGAAATTCTCTATGAGCGTGCTTTCCGTGATCTCGAATTCGACCGTCGAGGGAGGGATTTTGCGCTTTTCGCAAATTCTCAGGAATTTCTCCGCCAGGGCGTTTTCACGGAGCTGGACCGCTGAGAGATTGACTGCGATATGCAGGTCGTGATACCCGCTCTTGTGCCAACGGCGCAGATCCGCGCAGGCGCGCTTGAATACCCAGTTGCCTAATTTGTTGATCAAGCCGGTATGCTCCGCCACCGGGATGAATTCAGCCGGCGGTATCAGGCCAACCTTCTGATGGGGCCAGCGAGCCAGGGCTTCCATGGTGGTGATGCGCCCTGTCTGGAGATCTATCTTGGGTTGATAGACCAATTCGAATTGTTGGCGGACGATGGCTTTGCGCAGCTGTGTCTCCAGCCAGATGCTGTGGTAGGCTCTGCGGTTGATTTCACGGGAGAAGAAGCGGATGTTGTTGCTTCCAGGATCCTTCTTGGCAGCATGCCTGGCGGTGGCTGCCTGCTGCAGCAGATCGTTCGATGTATCGCTGTCGTGGGGGTAGAGGGCTACCCCTATGCTGAACGAGACAAACAGTTCCTGGTCGTCCACATGCATCGGCTTCTTGAGCCGGCTCAATATTCGCCGGACTACCCATGTCACCGATTTGATATCCGCCACATCGGTTAGAATCAACGCGAATTCGTCCTTGCTCAGGCGCGATATGTTTGACGATTCAGTATCGTTCCGTTCGTCGATGACAGCGACGGTATCGGTTTTACGCAGGGAGACGACCAGTCGCTCCGCTATCAATTTGAGGATTTGATCGCCGACATTGAACCCCAGGGCTTCGTTGATGCGTGAGAAGTTGTCGATATCGAGAGAGACGATGGCGGCGGATTGGCGGTTTCGTTGGCAGCGGGTCAGCTCCCTTGTCACCCGGTCGTTGAAGATGAACCTGTTTGGCAGGCCGGTGAGCTCATCCTTGCCTTCACGACGTTTCAGCTCCTCGCGGCTGTACTCCAGTTCCGATTCGAGTTGTCTCACCACATCTTCCAGGTGGTGAATTTCGGATTGGAGGAATTTCTCAGCCGCCCCATCTTCCTTTTTTATCAATTCCGAGATGGCGCTGATGGAGGTTTTCTGGTCATGGTCATCCTTGCTTTTGATCGCCGGACTCCATGCGACGATACAGTTCCGTCCCTGCTGTTTAGCCTCATAGAGTGCGCTGTCGGCCTTGTTGATCAGCAGCATGGAGTCATCCACGTCATCGGTCAGCGCGGCCAGGCCAATACTTGTAGTAACGGTTTGCGGGTTGGTGAACAGGGCCCGGCATTTCTGCTGGATGTCCATGCGCAGCCTTTCGGCGATGGACTCGGCTTGCACCAGGTCGGCTTGCGGCAGGACCAGGGAGAACTCATCACCGCCATAGCGCCCGACAACATCCTCCGGTCGGGAGTTGGAATTAAGGATCTCGGCGATGAATTTGATGACCTTATCCCCGTTGGCGTGTCCATAATAGTCATTGATGTATTTGAAACGATCGATATCCACCATCATGAAGACCAGCTCTTTTCCCTGTTTCTGCGAGGCTTCAAAGAGGGTATCGAATTTTTTGAAGAACGCACGCCGGTTCAGGCAACCGCTAAGCGAATCGCGTGTGGCGAGGAACTCCAGTTCCACTGTCTTGTCGCGCAAGGCCTTTTGAGAGGTCCGCAGCTTGCTGAGGGTCGACTGCAACTGCCGGTGCTGCATCTCCAGGTCGCTCATGTCATCGAAGGTGGCGAGCACGCCACGGGCCTCTCCCTGGCTGTCGAGAATGGGGGCGGTATTCACCGAGAAGGCGCGTGTTGTCTTGTTCTTCAGTTCAAGGCGGACGGGGATGCCGGTTTTACGCTCGCCATCGCGCAGGCTGATGCGCCAGGGCAGGACATCGGAGGCGTTGCTACCTTCACGCAGTTTCCAGCGCAGTTGATCCGCTGCCTTGCCGATGAGTGTCTGCTGGTCTTGACTGACTTGTTTTATGAACGAGTCATTGGCCAAAACGATTCGTTCCTTTTCGTCGAGAATGATCAATCCTTCCGAGAGGGCGTTGAAGGCCGACCTCACGCGTTCGGGGATGATCGATTTGGCGTTGAACTCTCGTGATATGCGGTTGCTGAAAAGAAGCGAGAGAATCAGTCCCGACAGAATGATCAGCAGAACCAGGATGCTCAGCTCGGTAATTGACAGGCGTGAATCGGAATCGGTCGCATTAAAGGCAACCTCCAGGGTGCCCAGAATCTCCCGGTTATGGATAATCGGCACACGGATCTCCCGGGAGGCCGAGCCGGCGGACGGCTGGCTTCTCCAGGATTGATGGTGATTGCCCATCTCCAGATGTTCCCCCGATGGGGTATGGATAGCTGCCGAACGAATTTCGCTGTTGCTATCGATAGCTTCTGCCAGGATCGCTTTCAGGCTCGAAAAGTCGTTTTTTGATGCAGCGGCGGAGAGTTGCAGCGCGAGTGAGTTGGATAAGCTTTTTCTGGCGTCGTAAGAGCTCCTCTCATGGTCCGGCAGCAATTCGGTCAGTTGCCCGGAAATCAGCACGGCCAAGGAAATCAGGATCAGTACGATGGCTATCTTGATCAGGTAAAGGATGGAGTGCATTGGGACAGTGCTTGTTCAGGCATAGGGGTTGATGCTGGCTTTGCATGTTTATCAGGCGCTCCAACTGGGCGGCAGAAGCATCTGGCGATAGTTACGGCTCTTTTGCAAGGCTGTCTTTGGTGACTTGATAGATCTAAAACCACACTGAGTTTGTCGACCATATAGGTTAAAGCTTTAGAAGTTGTCTATCCGTTAAGGGACGAAGAAAGGGTGAAACAGGCGGGGCGGGATACGAGAGGTTCCCAACGGAGAATGTTCGGAGTAAGCCGCCAATCAACGCAAAGCCCCGGCAAATAAACAGGCGTGAAATCAAAAAGCCTTGGGGCGACTTAGACGATTATTAACCCGGCAACCCAGTATGTCGTGTTCAGCCGCCGTGCGCCAGCCTACAGCAAGTTTTGATAACGCAGTCTGTAGGCTGGCGCGCGGCGGCCTGTCTTTTTTATATCAATCGGTTAGGGGCTTCAGGCATGCCCTTGCTCGGCGTTGTGGCTCTTGCCAATGGAACCGACCATTGGCAAGAGCCACGCCTTGATCAAGGGCATGCTTGAAGCCCTGAACACGACATACTGGGTTGCCAGGTTAATAACTTATAGAGAGTCGCGCCTTCAGCTTGTCCATGGCGCTCTTTTCAATCTGGCGGATACGCTCGGCGGAGACCTGAAAGCGTTCGGCCAGTTCGTGCAGCGTGGACTTGCTCTCTCCCAGCCAGCGGGCTTCAAGGATCTCCCGGCTGCGTTGGTCAAGGTCTTTCATCGCCGCCGTCAGTCCCTCCCTCCTATGCGTCTCGCTATCGGCGGACTCGAGCAGTGACGAGGGTTCCATGCGCATATCGCTCAGGTAACCGGCGGGGGTCGCGGTCACCTGATCATCCTCATTCTGCAACGGGCCGTCAAAGGCAATGTCCTGGCCTGAAAGCCTGGATTCCATCTCCAGCACGGTCTCGGGTTTTACCCCCAGATCCTGGGCGACACCCTCGACCTCCTCTTTGGAAAACCAGCCCAGCCGTTTCTTGGAGCTGCGCAGATTGAAAAACAATTTGCGCTGCGCCTTGGTGGTGGCGACCTTGACGATGCGCCAATTCTTGAGGATATATTCGTGAATCTCCGCCTTGATCCAGTGGACCGCAAAGGAGACCAGACGAACGCCCATATCGGGATCGAAACGTCTGACCGCTTTCATCAGACCTACCGTGCCCTCCTGGATCAGATCAGGCAGGGCGAGGCCGTAGCCGTTGTAGCCCCGGGCGATGCGCACCACAAAGCGGATGTGGGACATGATCAGGGTTTGTGCGGCCTGGAGGTCCTTGTGGTCGCGCAGTCTGACGGACAAGCCATACTCCTCTTCAGCGCTGAGCATGGGTAGTTGAAATGCGGCGCCGACATAGGTGTCCATGCTGCCGGACGGCAGTGCGGGCAGTGCGATTTCTTTACTCATCAAGTAACCCCGGTCTGGATTGTTGTTTGAATATTAGCACTCTCTGAGGAGGAGTGCCAACCGTAATATGAGACCTTAGGCGGGGGGGCAAAGTTCAATTGCCATGGAAGATGAAATATGTAGCTATAACAAATAGATAGGTTAGCTTGGCTCGATTGCGCTAAGGTGTCTCCCCACTGCCAGCCAGGATCCGACGAGTCCCAACGTGGCGCTCCCGAGCAGGAGAGCGAGCACGGTGTAGGGATCGAGAGAGGAGAGGTCGAACGCACTCTGATAGAGGGTGGCGAGATTGGCGATCGGACCGCTCAACAGGGTGATGGAGAGAGCCACCAGCAGCCAGGCGATGATGCCTCCGAACAATCCGTACCAGAAACCGGTATAGAGAAAGGGGCGGCGGATAAAGGCGTTGGTGGCGCCGATCAGTTTGGTGATCTCGATCTCGGTGCGCCGGTTTTGGATCTCCAGGCGAATGGTGTTGCCGACAATCAGCAGCACCGCCATGCCGAGCAGCGCCGCGAGCACTACCACGGCCCGTTGGGCGATGACGGTAATGGCCTGGAGACGTCGCACCCACTGGAGATCGAGCTGGACGATATCCGCCTCCGGCAGCAGACGCAACTCCCGCACCAGTTGTTGGGCGGTCTCCGCCGTGGTGTAGTCGGCCTTCGGTTGGACGATCAGTAAGGCCGGCAGAGGGTTGTTGTCGAGCGCTTCAAGGGCCTCGGCATATCCGCTCAAACGCTGGAACTCCTTCAAGGCCGAATCCCGGGTTACCAGTTGCACGGTCTCGATACGCTGATGCAAGCGCAGTTTTTCCGCCAGGGAACCGGCTTCTTCATCGCTGACTTTCTGTTTGAGAAATAGGGAGATACTCGCGCCGCTATCCCATGCGCCGCTGATGCTCTGGAAGTTGCTGAGCATGACATGCAGTCCGACCGGCAGCGCGAGGGCGATGCCTATCACTGAACAGGTCATCAGGGATGAGAGGTGGTTGCCGACCAGCCGGCCCAGGCTGGCCAGGGCTACCTGGGCATGCCGTTGCAGCCAGATCTTCGGGGCGGTCAGGAGGCGGTTTTTAACGGGCATCCGCTGTTTCCGCCCGGCTATCGCCTATCAGTTCTCCCGCGCTCAGGGTGAGGATGCGCTTGTTCAAGCGGTTGATCAGGGCAATGTCATGAGATGCGATGAGCAGGGTGACGCCGACTTGATTGAACTGGATGAACAGCTCCATGATCTCCCGGGAGAGTTCGGGGTCGAGGTTTCCGGTGGGTTCGTCGGCCAGCAGCAAGGGGGGTTTGCTGACCACGGCGCGGGCAATGCCGACGCGCTGCTGTTCGCCGCCGGAGAGGGTGACCGGCGCCGCCCTTTCTCTATGCAACAGGCCGACCTTGTCGAGGGCGGCGCGCACCCGGCGACCGATCTCTTTGTGACCAAGCCCCGAGACCACCAAGGGGAGGGCCACATTGTCGAATACCGTGCGGTCGTGCAGCAGGCGATGGTCCTGGAAGATCATCCCTACCTCGCGGCGGTGATAGGGGATCTGACGCTTTTTCAGACGGGTCAGGTTTCGCCCGTTGACATGCACCTGTCCACCGCTGGAACGTTCCAGCAGGCCAATCATCTTCAGCAGGGTGCTCTTGCCGGCGCCGGAGTGACCGGTCAGGAAAACCATCTCCTCCGCTTCGATGCGAAAGCTGACGTTGCTCAGGCCGGTATGGCCGCCTGGGTAGCGTTTGCTGACATTATCGAAATGGATCAACTGTCTAGTCTCTTTATAGGATAACGGGTTCTGTCGGGGTTAATCGCTAATATCGCGTTCAAAAAGGGCGTTGACGAACTCATCAGGGTCGAATTCGCGCAGGTCTTCGATGGCCTCGCCCACACCGATAAAACGGATCGGCACCTTGACCTTGTCGGCGATGGCGAAGACCACGCCTCCCTTTGCCGTACCATCCAGCTTGGTGATGACAAGCCCGGTCAACCCTACCGTTTGATGGAACTGCATCGCCTGATTGATGGCATTCTGGCCAGTACCGGCGTCCACGACCAGGAGTACTTCATGGGGAGCCTCGGGGTCGATCTTTCTCATCACCCGAATGATCTTCGCCAGCTCTTCCATGAGATTGGCCTTGGTGTGCAGCCGCCCTGCGGTGTCGGCGATCAGCACATCGATGTGGCGGGCCGTGGCGGCCTGGAGTGCATCGAACACCACTGAGGCGGCATCGGCGCCGGTGTGTTGCGCGATCACGCTGATCTGATTGCGCTCCCCCCAGGTTTGCAGTTGCTCAACCGCGGCAGCCCTGAAGGTGTCGCCGGCGGCGAGTATCACGCTCTCCCCGTCGAGTTGCAGTTTCCGCGCCAGCTTGCCGATAGTGGTGGTCTTGCCTGCGCCGTTGATGCCCACCATCACCAGGACCAGGGGTTTGTCCCGGTTCCTGGGGGGAAGCGGGGCGTCGCAGCGCTGTAGTATTTCCAGGAGCTGTTGTTTGAGGTTGCGCATCAGCGCCTGCGGATCGTTGAGCTCGTTGCGCTTCACCCGTTCGCTCAGGTCGTTGATGATGCGGCTGGTGGCGTCGACGCCGACGTCGGCGGTGAGCAACAGGGTCTCCACCTCCTCCAGCATGTCGTCATCGATGGTTTTGCGTCCCAGCACCAGATCGGCCAGGCCATCAGCCAGGTTGCGGCGAGTACGGGAGAGACGCTCCTGCAAGCGCGAGAAGAGACTGCGTTTCTCTTCGGCGACGACTGTTTGCGCAGTAACCTGCTCAGGCGACTTTTTTCGTTTGCCAAATCCGAACATACAGTGGGCCACCGGTGCTGAGTCAGGAACTCTGTGAAGATCACAGGTTCATAGTTGTTGTTTGGACAATCCCGATGGCCTTTGAAACAATGCCCCGAGCTGTTACAGCCGCTATTCTACGTTCGGGCCGGTTAAAGGGCAAAGTCCGGCTGATTCAATAATTTGTCCCATGTAAGGATGGTCTCGATGCGAAGATTGATGATGGGCCTGGCGCTGCTGGGCCTCGGCCTGAGTCATGTGCAGGCGGGGGTGGTGGAACGCCAGCTCGAAAATGGCATGAAAGTGATTGTCAAGCAGGATCGACGGGCGCCGATCGCGGTATCGCAGGTCTGGTACAAGGTCGGCTCCAGCTATGAGCATGGCGGCATTACCGGTATCTCGCATGTGCTCGAGCATATGATGTTCAAGGGGACCCAACAGCATCCACCCGGCGAGTTTTCCCGCATCATTGCCGCAAACGGCGGCAATGAGAACGCCTTCACCGGGCGCGACTACACCGCCTATTTTCAAACCATGGCGAGCGATCGCCTGGAGGTCTCCTTCGAACTGGAGGCGGACCGGATGCGCAATCTCCTGCTGCTCCCGGAGGAGTTTGAGAAAGAGGTCGAGGTTGTGAAGGAGGAGCGGCGCATGCGCACGGAAGACAAACCGCAGTCGCTTACCTATGAGCGGTTTCTGGCAGGCGCCTATGAGACTTCGCCCTACCGGATACCCGTGATCGGCTGGATGGCGGATCTGGATGCCCTGGAGGTGGAGGATCTGCAGGTCTGGTATCGCAAATGGTACGCCCCGAACAACGCCACCCTGGTGGTAGTGGGTGATGTGGAGCCGGAACAGGTGATCAGACTGGCGCAACGCCACTTCGGTGCATTGCGACCGGAAATGGTCGCCCGGCCCAAACCGCGCACCGAACCAAGCCAACGGGGCAGCAAGCGTATGCGGGTGAAAGTACCGGCAAGGCAGCCCTACCTGGTGCTGGGGTTCAAGACCCCGGTGATCGGTAAAGCTGAAGAGGCCTGGGAGCCCTACGCCCTGGAGATGCTCGCCTATGTTCTCGATGGGGGAAGCAGCGCGCGCCTCGCCAATAACCTGATACGAGGCGATGAACTGGCCGTCTCGGCGGATGCCAGTTACAGCGCCTTCTCGCGTCTGCCGGGGATGTTGGTGCTGGATGCAGTGCCTACCCCTGGCACCGCCATGGATGTGGTGGAAGCGGCCTTGCTCAAGGAGATAGCGCGTTTTAAACACGAGTTGGTCAGCGAAGAGGAGATGGAGCGCGTTCGCAACCAGATCATCGCCGCCAAGGTGTATGAGAAGGACTCTGTCTTCTATCAGGCGATGCTGATCGGACAACTGGAGACCGTGGGCCTCGACTGGCGCCTTGCCGATGACTATGTGGGCCATTTGAAAGCGGTAACGGCGCAACAGATCCGGCAAGTGGCTAATAAGTATCTGCGGGAAGACAACCTCAGCGTAGCGGTCCTCGAACCCTTGCCGATGGACGAGGGTGTGGCCATGCTGACCGCTTCGGGAGTCGATGATGATTGATAGTAGGACGATCCGTTTGTTCTTATTGTGTGCCGGGTTGCTATTCGCGGCGGCGGTGACGGCGACTCCCCGGATAGCGACATGGCAGACCGCCAACGGGGCCAAGGTTCTGTTTGTCGAAGCCCCTGAGATCCCGATGGTCGATGTACGGGTGGTATTCGATGCGGGAAGCGCCAGAGACGGTGCGAAGCATGGCGTGACCTCGTTCACCAACAGCCTGCTGACCGAGGGCGCCGGCGACTGGAGTGCTTACCAGATCGCCGAGCGCATGGAGAATGTGGGCGCGCAACTGGAGGTGGGTTCATTGCGGGACATGGCTTGGGTGTCGGTGCGCTCGCTGACCGAACGCAAGGCCTTGTCCATCTCCCTGGAGACCCTGGCCACGGTGCTTGCCAAGCCGCGATTCGCCCCGGATGACATTGAGCGGGAGCGTCAGTCGATCCTGGCCAGCCTGCTGCAGGATGAGCAGTCGCCAGGCAGTGTGGGTCAGAAACGACTCTATCGATTGGTGTTCGGCGACCATCCCTACGCCGCCGACCCGGAAGGCACCGCTGAGTCTGTCAAATCGCTCACCCGTGAGGATCTGCTGGCGGCACACCAGCGCCTGTATGTGGCGCGCAACGCCCTGGTGGCCATCGTGGGGGCGGTCGACAAGGCACGGGCAAGAGACATTGCCGAGCAGGTAACCGTCGCCCTTCCCGCCGGTGAAGCGGCTCCACCCATACCACCGGTAGAGGCGTTGCAACAGGCGGTAGAGGAGCGGATTCCCTTCCCATCCACCCAGTCTCATCTCTATCTCGGACAGCCCGGGATGCGGCGGGGAGATCCTGACTATTTTCCGCTCTACGTGGGCAATCATATTTTGGGCGGCAGCGGTCTTGTCTCTCTGCTCAGCGAAGAGGTGCGGGAGAAGCGGGGCTTGAGTTACAGTGTCTATAGCTACTTTCTGCCGATGCGGCAATTCGGCCTGTTTCAACTCGGCCTGCAGACAAAGAATGAGCAGGCCGAAGAGGCGTTGCGAGTGGTGAAGAGCACCCTCGAGCGCTTTATCGGGGAAGGGCCGACGGAAGAGGAACTGCAAGCCGCCAAGCAGAATATCACCGGCGGATTTCCGTTGCGTGTCGCCTCGAACGGCAAGATCGTGGAATATTTGGCGGTTATCGGTTTTTACGGATTGCCCCTCGACTATCTGGACACCTTTACGGAAAAGGTGCGCGACATCACCCGGGAAGGGATTCGTGATGCCTTCAAGCGTCGCGTCGATCCGGATCGGCTGGTCAGGGTGCGGGTGGGCCGCCTGAGCCCCCCTGTCGCACAGGTCGCTGAAGATGCCGGCGGCGCCAAACAGTGATTGCCCGAAACGTTATATTTTTCAGTGTTTCCGGATTAATAACGACCCTTCGGGCTAGTGTAGGACACTACACTAGTACATCATGAAGTCAGGACAAACAACGCGTCAGGTGCGGATTATAGGCGGTGTGCATCGAGGCAGGCGTCTGCCCTTCGTCGATCTGCCCGGCTTGAGGCCCACCGGCGACCGAATCAGGGAGACCTTGTTCAATTGGCTGCAGCCGGTCATGGATGGCGCCCGCTGCCTGGATCTGTTCGCGGGCAGTGGCGCTCTGGGTATGGAGGCGGCCTCCCGCGGCGCCCGCAAGGTGGTAATGCTCGATTCTGCTGCCGCGGTGGTCAGGCAATTGGAAGAGAATAGGCGTTTGCTCCGATTGGATCAGGTCTCCATTGTCAGGGCCGATGCCTTGCAGTGGCTGGAACAGGATCCCACCCCGTTCGACGTGGTTTTCCTCGATCCGCCATTTGCCGGGAATCTGCTGGGCCCGCTCTGTCAGCGATTGTGTCAGGGTTGGTTGGCGGATGGCGCCCGCATCTATCTGGAAGATGCCGTCATGCGGGCCATGCCGGTCCTCCCCAGCGGATGGGAATTGTTGAAGGAGATGACGGCCGGTCAAGTCCGTTATGGATTGGCCTATGCGCCGCTGCCAGGGTGATAATTATCATTCATCGGACCGATTTCTGATACTATTATCCCTTTTTTTCGGCCGTTCAACCGCGGTTTCCATATTCAACAATGATTACAGCCGTCTATCCAGGAACCTTCGACCCCATCACCAATGGCCATAGCGACTTGGTGAGACGCGCTTCCAATCTGTTCGATCACATCATCCTGGCGATTGCCAAGAATAGCGGCAAGAATCCGGCATTTGATCTGGATCGTCGCATGGATCTGGTGATCACGGTATTGAAGGACGTGAAGAATGTCGAGATCTGCACCTTTGACAATTTGTTGGTCGATTTCGTGCAACAGTGCAAGGCCAACGTGATTCTGCGTGGATTGCGCGCCGTATCCGACTTCGAGTATGAGTTTCAGTTGGCGGGCATGAACCGCCGGCTGGCCCCCGCCGTCGAAACCTTGTTTCTTACCCCGGCCGAGCAGTTCTCCTTCATCTCGTCCGGCCTGGTGCGAGAGATAGCCTCGCTGGGGGGAGACGTCTCAGAGTTTGTGCATCCTGCCGTGCAGGCTGCATTGAGAGAACGGTTTAGTTAGAACCTGAGTCGGCGGGTTCAGGTAGAATCTCAATCATGCGAATTTTCAGGAGAAAAAAATATGGCATTAATAATCACCGATGAATGCATAAACTGCGATGTCTGTGAGCCGGAATGTCCCAATGGTGCCATCACCCAGGGCGACGAAATCTATGAAATAGATGCGAATCTCTGTACTGAATGCGTGGGGCATTATGAGACCTCGCAATGTGTCGAAGTCTGTCCGGTGGATTGTATTCCGAAGGATCCGAATCGCGAAGAGAGCTATGAGGTGCTCTACGCCAAGTACCTGAAGATTACCGGTGAAAACGAATAGTCGGATAGTGCTGATCGAATTAACAAAGGCTCCCCGGTGGAGCCTTGTTTTTTTCCTGTTCTGTTGCGGCCTGGTCTGGGCTGGAGAAAAACCGGGAGTCGCGGCCATCGCCAGCGCCCATCCCCTGGCCACCGAGGTCGGCCACCAGTTGTTGCGTTCAGGAGGCAATGCCTTCGATGCCGCTGTCGGGGTAAGTGCGGTGCTTGCCGTGGTCGAGCCCTACAGTTCAGGGATTGGCGGCGGCGGTTTTTGGTTGTTGCATCGCGCCAGCGACGGCTTCGAGACCATGCTCGATGGCCGTGAACGGGCGCCCCTCGCGGCCCACAGGGATCTCTATCTGGATCAGTCCGGTGCGGTGGTTCCATCACTCTCCATCGACGGGGCGCTGGCGGCGGGGATCCCCGGCCAACCCGCGGCCCTGGTCCATCTGGCGCGAAACTACGGACGCTTGTCGCTTGAAGCGGCCCTGCAACCGGCGATTCGCTTGGCGAGAGAGGGCTTTGCCGTCGATGACCGTTACCGGCGCATGGCTCGCTGGCGTTTGCAGGCGTTGCGCGCTCATCCCGCTTCGGCAGCGCAGTTTTTGCAGCAGGGCGATGTGCCGGAAGCGGGCTATCTGATCACACAGCCGGAGCTGGCGAATACCCTTGAACGGTTGGCCAGATATGGGGTTGAGGGCTTTTACCGGGGTGAAACGGCCAAGCGCATGGTGGACGGGGTGAAGGCGGCTGGGGGTATCTGGAGCCTCAAGGACCTCGCGGACTACCGAGTGGTGGAGCGGCAGCCTGTCAAAGGGGAGTACCAGGGGCTGTCGATCACCAGCGCGGCTCCGCCCTCATCGGGGGGGATTGCGTTGGTCACCATGTTGAATATCCTTGAGGGTTTCGACTTCCCCTCCCTGGAGGAGCCTCGGCGCACCCACTTGATGGTCGAAGCGATGCGTCGGGCCTATCGGGACCGCGCGGACTACCTGGGCGATCCCGATTTCATCGATATCCCTGTGGAGACCTTGCTGCATCCCTGGTATGCCGCTGGTCTGGGGCGGGATATCAGGCTCGATCGCGCCTCGCCGAGCCGGGGTGGCATAGCAGGGCGTTCGGAAGGTCAAGACACCAGTCACTTCTCCATCCTCGATGCCGAGGGAAACCGGGTGGCGGCCACCTTAAGCATCAACTATCCCTTTGGTTCGGGATTCGTCGTTCCCGGCACTGGGGTGTTGCTGAATGACGAGATGGATGACTTTTCCGCCAGTCCTGGTGTGCCCAATGTCTATGGGCTGGTCGGCGGTGAGGCGAATGCCATTGCCGGCGGCAAGCGCATGCTGTCGAGCATGACCCCCACCTTTGTCGAGGATGGTCAACGGGTGGCGATACTCGGTAGTCCGGGCGGCAGCAGGATCATAACCATGGTATTGCTCGGTATATTGGAGATGGCCGAAGGCAAGGGACCGAAGCGCTGGGTGGAGAGACCGCGATTGCATCATCAATATCTCCCCGATCAGATTCAGTTCGAAAACGGCGCCTTGAGCGAAAACCTGAAGCGAGAGTTGGTCTCCATGGGGCATAGTCTCAAGCCGCTCGACCGGAGCTATGGCAACATGCAGGCCGTTCTGTGGAACAGACAGACCGGCAAAGTGGAGGCGGCGAGTGATCCAAGAGGGGGCGGATTAGCGAAAATTGAGTGATCCACCGGGAAACGGTTGGAAATAATTGCAAAAAAGTTCTTAAAGTTGGAAACTCGCCATTGAATTTGTCTGGATTTTAGCTCAAGCTTCCGTGCCAGATGTTGCTACTCCTTCGGCCTGAATGCTTGTGGATGCGGCAAAGCGTTGGACGGGTGACTGCAAATCTGTATCCAGTGGATGACCTTTCTGTTGTCCGGGGATGGGGATACCAGATGCAGCCGTCCCTGTTTTGTTTGTTTCTGGGGAGCGTCCCAAATAGGTCATCGCAGCGTTGAAGTCCTTGACCAGGGCGGCATCGCAGATGATGCCCTGCTGTGATCTATTTGGGAAATTCCGTATCAGCAACGATCAGGTGGAAGGAGTACGCAGCACCTGTCACACAATCTAAAAAATTTGCAGAGAGATCGAGAGTAATTATGAAAACCACCATCAAGAAAATTGCCGCTTTAATTCTCAGTGTCGGACTGCTGTCGGGTTGTGCCAGTAATGGCGGGAACCTGGCAGGCGATATCGCAAATGCACAAGCAGCCGCTGACGCCGCCATGAAGGCCGCAAAAGAGGCTCAGTTGGATGCCGCCACCGCTCAGGGTACCGCCGATGCCGCCTTGAAGGCTGCGAATGCCGCCAAGGATGCCGCAGAGGCTTGTAATGAGCGCTGTGGACGGATGTCAGAAAAGGCTATGGCGAAATAAGTTAACCCGGTTAACTGTTATCCCGCTTTTCGCGGGAGAGAAGCCCGGCTGGCCCAAGGTCCGCCGGGCTTTTTTATTCGGCACTCTTTCCCCTTTGGTCGCATGGGTATTTCGTCAAACGAGAACGGGAGAAACGACGGTTGTCCGTCCAGAAACAAGACGATTTCTCTCGCAAAGACGCAAAGATCGCAAAGTTATAACGTATTGTTTTTCCCTTGGCGATCTTTGCGTCTTTGCGAGAGTTTTTCTTTCCGGATGGGCGCTATCGCCCACCAGCGACGGTATTTCCCTTCCATAGGTAGAGCGGCATGGGTATGCCGGTCTTCTGTCTTGCAAAGTCTTGTAACTGATCCCAGTCGGGCCGGCGTTCATCTGCCCCCAGCCGGGTGATCACCGCGTCGACCAGCTCCGTGTAGTTGTGACCCTTCTCCTCGACATATTCGATCAGCGGTGGGTGTATTTGGACATAGAGTTCGCCCTTCAGCCAGCCGGCCTTGAAGGGTTTATCGATAATCCTGACCGGTACGCCTACTTCAACTTCCTCGAAAAAACGTTCAACGTTCTCAGGGTAGAGACGGATGCAGCCATGACTGACCCGCATCCCGACCCCATAGGGTTTATTGGTGCCATGCAACAAATAGCCGTTCATGCCGAGATAGATGGCGTGACTCCCCAGCGGATTGTCCGGACCCGGGGGGACCACAGGCGGCAGTGGGTCTCCCTCCTCTTCATGCTCCTTGAGAATAGATTCGGGCACGGTCCAGCTCGGGTCCTTTTTCTTGCCAATCACCGTGGTCTTTCCCGTCGGTGTGCTCCATCCCTCACGCCCTATGCCGATCGGATAGGTGACCACCACCGGCCGATCCTTGGGAAAATAGTAGAGCCGCAACTCAGCGAGGTTTATGACCAGGCCTTCCCGGGGGCCGGGTGGCAGGATGTACTGCTGCGGAATGACGACTTCCGAACCTTCACCCGGCAACCAGGCGTCCACATCGGGATTGGCCGCCACCATTTGTCGGTAACCGATGTCATAGATGCGGGCGATATCGGAGAAGGTCTCTTCGTAGCGCGTCGTGAGGGTGAAGATCCGTCCGACCACATCATCGCCCTCAGCGGGCAGGTCGAAGGTGACCCCGTGGGCGAGGCGTGAAAAAACCAGGAACAACAGAACTGATAATGCTGGCTTCAATCTTATAAGTCCGAGTATCGTGTAATGACCCACCGAGCCTGGACGAGGCAAATCGTAGGCAGTATCTCATGATGACGCCTGTGGATAGTGTACCCGACGATGCCCATGATCGCTGAGAAATATTGTCCACTTTAGGGCGTACTGCATCCCTATTAACCCGGCAACCTAATATATTGGGTTAATAGAAGGAGTACAGGTTGCAGGGTGGGGCATTCTAAAGAATTGGCTTGCCAGGTCGATAGCCTCCTCAATGGAGCTATTTTCCTTTTAGATCAAGAACCTCTGTGTATCCGCCGTCTGTTCAATACATCCCTGGTTGGGGTATCGCGGATGAAAAACGGATGGTCAGGCCAATTTTCCGGAGAAGCCGGCAGGATTCATATCTGGAAACCCGAACAGGATATCGCATGCGTCGAATCGCGCTCATCAATCAAAAGGGGGGGGTGGGTAAGACCACGATCACCACCAATCTGGGGCACGCCCTGGCGCTCGCGGGTCACCGGGTCAGCGTTATCGATCTCGATCCACAGGGACAGCTGGCGGCAAACTATGGGATCTTTCGCGCACCATCGAAAGGGATCGATCAAGTGATATTGAATGGTGCGGATCCCGCGACAGTAAGGCTGGGAATCCGGGATATGCTCACCCTGATTCCGGCAGGCGCAAGGTTGCAGGAGGTTGAGTATCGTCAAGACGGCGGCGCCTCCCGCGCCCGACTGTTGCTGCACGCACTGGAGGGGGCGATGACCGACCAGGCATTCGTACTGTTCGATTGTCCACCCTCTTCAGGCCTGCTGGTGGCGAATGCCATATTTGCCGCGGACGAAGCCTTTATTCCCGTGAGCGGCGATCATATGTCTTTGAACGGTTTGGCAAAAATGCTGAAGACCTTGAAGCGGTTCGAACCCTATCTCGACAGGCCCGTCAGGCAGTGGATCGGCTTGAATCGCTATTTTCCCCGTCGCAGGCTCGCCAGGGAGGTCCAGGGCAAGCTCAGGCAGCACTTTCCTGAGCAGTTGTTGAGCATACCGATTCGTGAAGCAGCGGCGATTGCCGAATGCCCGGGAGTCGGACGAACGATATTCGAATACAAGCCTTCCAGCCGATCAGCGAAGGAGTTCATGCTTCTGGCTGAGGAGCTTCTTGAGCGGAGCCCGGAATCTGCGGCATGCAGACCTTAAGCTTTTCCCAGGGTTGTCGATAGCCTTGACAAGTAATATAAAGAGCCAGCTTGTCTCAGGGAGTTAACATGTCCATATCCAGCGAATTATCCAGTGACGAAAAGAGCGTCACCATCAAGATAGCCGGGCGTTTTGATTTCTCCACTCACCAAGAGTTTATGCAAGCCTATAAGGCCTTTCCCAAGGGAGAGAAGTGTTTTGTGGTGGATTTGACCAATGCGGAGTATTTGGACAGCTCTGCCATGGGGATGTTGTTGCAACTGCGTGAGCATAGCGCCGGCCAGAGCGATAGCGTGGTGTTGAAGAACGGCAACGAGGCTGTGCAGGATGTACTGCGGATAGCCAATTTCGGCAAACTATTTACTATCCATGGCGCTTAACCCGGATATTTCTCCCGGCCGCTGATACTGTTATTAACCCGGCACCTTAATAATTAACCTTTTGATTTAAGGAGTGCAAATCGGCACGCCTTTCCGGTATGCTGGCCCCTTTTTTTCCGGGGGCCTCTTTCATGGGTTTCAAATGCGCTATCGTGGGATTGCCGAATGTCGGTAAATCGACTTTGTTCAATGCCTTGACCAGAGCCACCATCGCGGCGGAAAACTACCCTTTTTGCACCATCGACCCCAATGTGGGGGTGGTGCCCTTGCCTGATCCCCGCCTGGATGTGATTGCCGATATCGTCAAGCCACAGGCCGTCATCCCCACAACCATGCAGTTCGTCGATATCGCCGGTCTGGTTGCCGGCGCCTCCAAGGGCGAGGGGCTGGGCAACAAGTTTTTGGCCAATATCCGTGAAACCGACGCCGTCGCCCAGGTGGTGCGCTGTTTCGAAAACGACGATGTGGTGCATGTCGCCGGCCGGGTCGATCCCGCCGGTGATGTGGAGGTGATCAATACCGAGTTGGCGCTGGCGGACCTGGAGTCGGTGGAGAAGGCCCTGGACAAGTGCGCGAGGCAGGCCAAGACCGGCGACAAGAAGGTGTTGGCCCGGAAGGCCCTGCTGGAGAGGGTTCGTGACCATCTGGATAGGGGTAAACCGGTGCGCGGCATGGACCTGAGCGAGGATGAAGGGTCCGAGGTACGGGATCTGTTTCTGCTGACCGTCAAGCCGGTGCTCTATATCGCCAACGTCGCGGAGGATGGATTTGAAGACAACCCCCATCTCGACACCCTGGCCGCCCTGGTTGCTGACGAAGGGGCGGAAGTGGTGCCGGTCTGCGCCGCCATCGAAGCCGAGATCGTTGAACTGGATGAAGAGGAGAGAGGGGAGTTTCTCACCGACATGGGGTTGCATGAGCCGGGTCTGAACCGAGTTGTCAGGGCAGGCTATAGACTGCTTGGGCTTGAGACCTATTTCACCGCTGGCGAAAAGGAGGTCAGGGCATGGACGATCCCCGAGAACGCCACCGCGCCCCAGGCAGCCGGGGTGATCCACACCGATTTCGAACGGGGTTTCATACGCGCCGAAGTCGTTGCCTACGAGGATTTCGTCGCCTGCAAGGGAGAGCCGGGCGCCCGGGAGGCCGGCAAGCTACGCGCCGAGGGCAAGGAGTATGTCGTCAGGGACGGAGATGTCATCCATTTCCGCTTCAATGTCTGATATTGACACTGGGCCGAGGCAACAGTATATTCCACGCCCTTCATAACCTCTTCCGGCAAGGTAGCTCAGTTGGTTAGAGCACAGCACTCATAATGCTGGGGTCGGCAGTTCGAATCTGCCCCTTGCTACCAATTAAATCAATGAGTTAGCGGCGTTTTCGCCGCGCTTTTTTTCCTCACTGTGGGGCGATTAATATTCATCGCCGGGGATTTGGTGATTAGCGTCTATTGGCGGTCTACTCATTTCCCCCAGTGGTATCTGACGGTGGTACGGAACCCGTGTCCGGTTCGGGCAGAATAAAATCGTCATCCGCAGGATTGCCGCAATCAGTGAAAATGACGCTGTTCTCATCCAGGTTATAGTAATAGTCAACCCCTTCGGGTACGTCTACCTTTCGTAGCGTTGAAAGACCCGATATTTCCGAATCAGCAAACGCCACGGTTACGTCTTTGTATAGTTTTTGTGTGACGCCTTTTCGCCAGCCCTTCGACTCGAGTAGCTGGCGATCCTGTGACGAGAGTCCGCCTTGTTTCAAGGGGTCACGGTTTGCGTCAAATATTCCATAGTGTTTCATGACTTTCTCCTTTTTGAACAGGTATCCATGTAGGGTGCGGCCCTACCGCACCATGGCAGGTTGTGGCGCCTAAACTCACAATGGCCCACGACACTCGGCACAGGCTTGATTAGATTTAGAGTGGATCCGATTAGTATCACTCCATTTTGAATGGCTTTGTAAATATCGTAACAGATGGAAGGATTGATTCAATTTTTTCAATCACCAGGAGGGTGGCTTTTGGCATATGGTGTTTGGTTATGTCTTGTTTAGGGCCTCGGAAAAAAAGATTTAACCCAAACTACTTGTCTTCTTGCCCGCCTTCTTTGTTGTAGCTTCGGTTACGTAGGCCCGGCTACGCGCCCTTCGCTACGCCTCGAAGGCAGGCAACAATCCGGCGCATTTTGGGTTAAATCTTTTTTTCCGAGGCCCTTATTCCTATACTTTGCCTTTTGTGGCGACTAGGAGGTCCTGTAACCGACGTGAGAGAATGATGTTGTCAAGTTCGATTTCATGGAGATGGAATGCATCCTCCAGACTCTCCAGAAAGGTTTTGCGTTGCAATGGCTTGGTGAGGAACTTGTAGATTGCACCACGATTGACCGCATCGATGACTGAATTGAGGTCGGTATAACCGGACATGACGATGCGCACTGTGGCTGGGAAGAGCTCTTTAACCCGGCGTAGGAATTCGGTACCTGTCATCTCCGGCATGCGCTGGTCGCAGACAACTACGCCGACTGGATTTAAGGCCAACAGATCGAAACCTTCATTCGGATTGGTAGTTGAGAGCACATGGATCTCGGTGCGCCTTAGCATGCGGTGCATGGCGGAAAGGATGTTTGGATCGTCGTCAATCAGTAGCATAACGCGTTCGTGCCTGGGTTGATCCGTCTCAATGTGTATGCAGCGACCGTCGCGTAGCAGCGCGACAAAGTCTGCCTCCGGCAGCGGCGGACTGAAGTAATAGCCCTGCATTTCGTCACAGGTCAGGCCGCGCAGGTAGCTGAGCTGCCCTTCGGTCTCGACGCCCTCGGCGATTACGTCGATGCCTAGACTATGCGCCATGCCGACCACGGCGCGCACAATGGCGGCATCATTGGGTGTGGATGTTATGTTGGCGACAAAGCTGCGGTCGATCTTGAGTCGCTGCACGGGCAGTCGCTGTAGATAACTGAGCGATGAGTAACCCGTGCCGAAATCGTCAAGCGCCTCGCTAACTCCGATGGCATTGATGTCGCAAAGCGTACGGATAATCTTAGTGGCATTGGGCAGGATGATACTTTCAGTGACTTCCAGTTCCAGCCACTGGGGCTCGAGCTGTGTGTTGCTGAGGGCCTGGCGCACCAGGACTCCGATATCTGTATCGTGAAACTGGCGACCGGAGAGGTTGACGGCGACCCGCACCGGGGGCAGTCCGTCGTCTTGCCAGCGTCGGCAAGCCGCGCAAGCCTCGAACAATGCCCATTCGCCGACGGCACAGATAAGTCCTGTCTCCTCGAGCATGGTGATAAATTCACTGGGGAGGACTAGGCCGACATTGGGGCGTTGCCAGCGCAGGAGCGCTTCAGCGCCGACCACGCGGCCGCTGGCAAGATCGACCTGGGGCTGGTAGTACAACTCGAATTCCTGATGCGTGATGGCATGTCGCAGAGCGGTATCCAGCACAAGGCGCCTGCGCCATATGCTGTCCATACCGGAAACGAAAAAGCGGCAGCAGCTACCGCTTTCCGGCGATGCCCTGTCGGTCGCAGTGAGGGCAGCCTTGACGACCTCAGCTGGACCGCCATCTTTGGGAAACATGGCAATGCCGACGAAGGCTTCGAGGAAAATTTCCTGTTCGTCGATGATGATCGCCTCGGTTACGGTGCGGTGGATCTGCCAGGCAATCTCTTCGATCTCGTGCGGGCTATCGCCGCACTCCAGAGCAAGGGCGAATTCCGCCTCTCCGATGCGCGCGACGATGGCAGTGGGCATTCCGGTCTCGATACGGTTGGCAACGGTACGGGCAATGGTGACGCCCGCATTCTGCCCGAGTACCTGCAAGAGCTCGTGGTAGTTGCACAGGTTGATTACCATCACAGAGATGACGGTCGCCGGATGTTGCTCGCAGATGGCGGTCAGGCGCTCCTCGAACAGAGGGCGGCCCGGCAAGCCGGTACGGGCGTCGTAGTAGGCCAGATAGTGCATCTTCGCTTCACCGGCGAGGCGCTTTTCGTCTCGATGCAGTACGTCCATGGCAAAAGATATGTCTTCGGAAACCTCCTCCATCAGATGTAATTCCGCATCGCCGAAATAGTTCGCTTCGCCGATACCGAGAGCCATGATGCCGACTACTGATCGCTCCTGATGCAAAGGAAACGAAGCGACAGACAGGATGCCTGTCTCTTCCAGGGCGGGTCGGGCCTGGGCCGTACGCTCATCGCAGCGGATATCGTTGACGACGCAGGATCTGCCTTGGCTGTTTTGACTGTCGCACCTGGGTAGCCATTGCAGATCAATCGATGCGCCGGCCGTTGCGACAGCGACCAGTTTACGCTCTTGTGGCTCCACCAGTGCGATGATCGCAAAGCGAAAATTCCCTTCCTCGACGGCTATGTGGCAGACGGCGTCATAGATGTCGTTGGGGCTCTCCGCGCGTACGATGGTGCGGTTGATGCGGCTCAGCATCGAGTAGAGGCGGTTGAGCCGTTCGAGCATGTGGTGGGTGGTTTCGATGTCCTCACCTGGAGGGTGTCTACTCATGGCTCTTCTCCGCGGAGTCGGACAGTATGCGCGAGAGCAATGAGCGGAGTTCCCAGCGGTCGATCGGCTTGGTCAGCATGATGTTGATGCCGGCGGCGGCCAGGCGTGCGCGCGACCCCTCGTCGTCGAGGGCGGTCACCATGATGATAGGGGGTATACGGGTTGCCTGGTCGGCATTAAGCCGACGTACGACCTCGAAGCCATCCATACCCGGCATCATGATATCGAGCAGAACCAGGTCGGGCCGTTCCTCGGCGATGGCGCTAAGCGCTTCGAAACCGGAGGCGGCATTACGCACGCTATAACCCTCGGCGCCCAGCATATCGTTGAGTAACTTGCGATTGAGTGGGTTGTCGTCGACAACCAGGATTTGTGTGGCGGTCATGGCGATGGCGCCTCCTGCGCGCCGCCGATCATCGTTGCTACCCTGGCCAAAAGATCCTTGTAGTTGAAGGGCTTGGGGATGTAGCCGTCGCAGCCGGCCTCGAGAATCCGTTCATCGTCGCCCTTCATGGCGAAGGCAGTGAGCGCAATGACGGGGATACCGGCCGTAGCCGGTTCCGCCTTCAACTGACGGGTGGCATCCAGGCCGCTCATCCCGGGTAGTTGGATATCCATCAGGATCAGACGCGGCATCTCTGTCATCGCCTTGGCAATAGCATCGGCGGCGGTTTCGGAACTCAGCACCTGGTAGCCGGCGTGTTCGAGCACGGTGGTGGCCAGCATTAGGTTGGCCGGATTGTCTTCGACGATAAGGATGGTTTTGTTCATGGGTTGCTTTTGCACTTTCTGATCAGTGCTCGTTTGACTTCGCCGAGGAAGCGGCCGTGGTTGAAATCGGTCTTTTGGAGAATTGTCGAGACATGGCCGTTGAGGGTAGCGCGGTCATCGATGGTCAACTGCTTGGCAGTGATGATGACGATCGGGGTGTCTGTGGTGTGAGTATCAGCGCGTAGGGCATCGACGACTTCGAAGCCGCTGACTTCAGGCATCATCAGATCGAGCAGAATGAGATCGGGCTGCTGTGTTCGGGCTATGTCGATACCCTCTTGGCCGCCAAGTGCGCGCAGCGTCTGGTAGCCAGGCTCCGCCAGGTAGGCGGCGAGAATTTCGATCGATTTGGTGTCGTCATCGATGATCAGGATCCTCTTGTTCTTGGCTTCGCCCAAACTCATACCGATGCGGTGAAGAGTGTCTGTCAGGTCTTCACGTGTGATCGGTTTCTGCAGTACCTCGGCGGCGCCCAGGCTGAATCCCCGCTTGCTATCCGCCGCCACTGAGACGATCACGACCGGTACGTGGCGCCAAGGCGAGTCTTCGCGTTTGATACGGCTAAGGAACTCCCAACCGTCGATGCCGGGCAGGATGATGTCGAGGACGATCAGTGCCGGATGTCTATCTCCGATCAACGCCAGTGCTGCTTCAGCGCTGGCGACTTGCAGTACCGTCATTCCCGCAGATTGGAGCTGGAGCCGTTCGAGTTCTGCAGCATCATCGTTATCCTCGACCACCAGAGCCAGCCCGGGTTCGGCGCCGGCGTCTGCATGGGTGCCGTCGGCGAGGGTGTTGCCGGATGTGGCCAGAGATTCCCGCCAGGGGAGCCAGACCGTGAAACGGCTGCCGTGTTCCGGTTTACTGGTGACTGCCACGGTTCCCCCGTGTAGCATCGCCATGCGCATTACCATGACCAGCCCCAACCCTGTTCCCTCGTAGTGGCGCGACAACGAGGCGTCGAGCTGGCTGAATGGCTGGAATAGGCGTGGCTCGTCCCCGCGCTTGATACCGATCCCCTGGTCCTCGATGGAGATTTCCAGGAAGTCGGTGAAGTTTCCCGCGGGGAGCGGCATACGGATAGCGTTGGGGCTGTCGCTGTTCCAGTGTTCGATCTCGGCGTGTCTGACGCGGCGGGCGGTAACGGTCACTGAACTGTCGTCTGGACTAAACTTGAGGGCATTGGACAAGAGGTTGTAAAGGATCTGCTTTGTCTTGCGCCCATCGAGGCGAATGTCCGGCAGCTTGTCCTCGACATGGCAGTGTAGACGGATGTGATGGGCAGCCGCCTTTTCGCGTATCACCGAGAGACTGTTCTCTACGACATTCGCCACCGACAGAGCTTCCAGGTCGAGGGACATCTTACCGGCCTCGATCTTCGACAGGTCGAGAATGTCATTGATCAGAGAGAGAAGATGCTGGCCGCTGTGGTAGATGTCGGTGACGTACTCCTTCTGCCGTTCGGCAAGCTCGCCGAGCAGGCCGTCCTTGAGGATGTCGGAGAAGCCGATGATGGCGTTGAGGGGGGTGCGCAGTTCGTGGGACATGTTGGTCAGGAACTCCGATTTGATTTTGTTGGCGTTTTCCGCCTCGCGACGGCGGATCTGGTCCTGCAAGCGGCCGATACCGTAGGCCAGGTCGTCTGCAGCTTCGGCCAGAAGCTCGATCTCACTCGTATCGAAAGACTCCGTATCCTCTTGCGCATAGATATTGAGAACACCGATGACGCCGTTTCCGGTGGACAACGGTAGGGAAAGCACCGCCCGGCAATCCGAGACGGCCATGCAGGCAAATGGCTCCCAGCCGGAATCGGAGGTTCTCAAGACCACCGCTGCCTTGTTTCGTATGGAGATCCCCGGTGATGCGTCGCTCGACAGCGCGGGGTCGAAAGTCAAGCAGCGAGGATCGAGCGCGTTGAGTTCGACGCCGTGGCCCGCTACCGGTTGAATGCGCTGCCCGGCCTCCACATAACCGACCCAGGCAATGGGATAGCCGCCATCCTCGACCACTATGCGGCAGATCTCGTCCAGCAACGACTGTTCGTCCGTGGCGCGCAGCATGGCGCGATTGCCGGCGCTCAGCACCATCAGCGTCCGGTTAGCGCGCTTGAGGGCGTGATCCGTCTCGACGATTTGCTGTTCCCGCGCCTCGATATCCTTTGCCATATTGTCGAAAGCGGTAGCGAGCTGGCCGATTTCGTCCTGGCTCTGCGGCAGGTCGCTCTGTGCGGAAAAATCACCTTTGCCCAAACGTTGTACCGCCATCGTCAGCACCCTGAAACGGCGCAGGATCAGCCGGTCGCCACCTACCCAGGTTGCACCGAAGATGAGAGCTACAAACAGCGTGATGGCCACCAGGTCGCGCCATAACCTCGTTTCAATCGGGCCGTAGAGTTGTTGCTTGGACAAGCCAATCCTGACGTATGCGCACTTGTCTCCCAGCAGCTGTAGAGGCTCAATGGCGCTCAGCCGCAGGATGCCGTCTTGGCCGAGAATCTCGGCGAAACCCCGGCAGCCGCTGGAGGCGTTCATCGTTATTTCATCAACGGGTGGCGCTGGTTTGCCCGTCCATTTGCCCTCCGGATCGGGTTCCCGCAACAGGACCGTACCGTAGGGGTCGACCACCACCATGACGGAATCCTTCGGAAGTGGCAGATTCGACATCATCTGTTTCAGCCAGGACAGATCGATGACGCTGGAGACGACACCTACGAATTGGCCCGTTTGCGAGCGGAGCGGGTAGCCCAGCCCCAGGCTGGGTAAGTCGGTCAGCTTGCTGTTTAGGTATTCGCCGATAGAGAACTGGCGTGTCCCTACGGTACGGCGGAACCAGATACGATCGGAGAAATTTAAGGGGCCTGGGTGGGGAAGCCCGGTGCATACCATGTCACCCTCGGTATTGGCGACGAGGATATTGCCGTAGATGGGATTGTGTTGCAGAACACGGGATAGGCTTTCCTCGCACGCCTGCGAGGGTGTGACCGATCGGATCTCGGGCGACGTGGCCAGATCCGCGAGCAATTGATGCGCTTGTACGATGAGGCGCCGTTGCTCTTCCGCCAAGGCAAGGGCGGTCTGACGGGTCTGTCGCTCGGCGTCAAGCATGGCTCGGGAGTGCTCTTCCCACGCAGAGAAAAGAATCAGTGCGATGACCGGTGTGACGGCCAGTGTGATCGAAAGCAGATGGCGACCGCGCAGCGATAGAGGCTTCACGAGTCACTCCTCGCATTCGGTGATGGCCGATGTGCTGAGGCAGGCAGGTATCCAGCAGGAGAGGGCGACTGAAGAGGCGTAATAGGGTCATCTTCGCGCGGCTTTGCCGGAGCAGTGTCGTAGAACGCAGCGTGCAACGTCACGGGTGTTCATTCCGAGCGAGTATGACTTAGTTGAGAACGCGGGTTTTGCTTTTAGCGAGCGATGCCAACGGCACCGTCAGCAGGGACAATGGGTGCGCCGATCCCGTTTTGACAAAATCCATGTGAGTTGTATTGGTCATTTTGCCACCTCCTGTTGCAAAAAAATCTACTAAATCAAAGCGCTGCCCATTTTGCAGTCGTTTTCAAGCTAAGGCTGCCTCGCTGGGCCAATGGATCCTGGGCAGTATGGTGTGTAGACAACGATACAGCAACGATACAGACACCCAGTCATAATATCCAAAGAATAGCGTACTTGTAGAAACGCGGTGGTATTCTCAACAGACTTTGATGAAGGGGGATATTCGTTTGAATACGGAAATGAAGCGGAGATGTTGAGATTTTTTGGTTAAATGGCGAAACTGCATGCACAGTCGGCCCTCAGCCTGAGCCGATCACCCTGTATTGACCCTAGCTGGATGCGTAACCGCTACATCAACAATCGCTGACAAGCCGATAGATTCGGTGTTCTGCGATAGCCTAATCGTTGACAGGCTGCCTTGAGGGTATAGGCGGCGCCGACCCATCCCTTGAACCTGCTTTCAAAATGCTGCGTCATATAGAGCCAGTGTTTGGGGTCGATCTGCAAGCGCGCCAGCATCGGCGGCAGGTGGCTGGGGATGAAGCCCCGCTTGTTCTCCAAGATCGCCCGCCCGGTCCAATCGATCAGTTGAAGATAATCGGTCAGTCGAAACGGCAATCCCTTGGGCATCTCAGCGCGAGAATTTCCGACAAACGGGAGCAGATGGAGCGGTTGCGCGGGATGTTTGCCAACGTTGTTGGAGCGACGTTTAATTTGTGCTGACCGATCAGCAATCGAAGTGAATTCAGCGGTCTCGGGGGTCAGCGCCATCCCCGCCCTGACAGGGTTGAGATCGACGTATGCCAGACAGGCAGCCAGAGCCTTTTCATCCAACAGAGCCTGCGATTTGAAACGCCCCTCCCAGAATCGCCCGGTACAGCCATCCTCCCGGTTGGCCTGACGGGCGGTCGGCTCATTGAGACAGCGCATGAACCAACTGATTGCCATCAGCCGGGCGCGCCAGCGTGCAATCTGCTCATCCAAGGCTTGTTGTTCGGCAGTCGATAAAGATTCACCGGCGATGAAACGCTGAGAGAGCAGGGAGCCGCTGAAGAGCCGATGCCAGCGTTCAACGACTTCCAAGGGATTCCAACGCGCTGCCGCCTCCTGATCGACAAACAGCACCAGATGGAAATGATTGGACAGAATGGCATAACCACAGAGATCAATGGCGAAGATGTCGGCCAGCTCAAACAGTCTCTCCTGAATCCATTCACGGCGGTGTTCAAAGTTTCTTCCAGTGAGGGCGTCTTGGCCACAGAGAAAGGCCCGCCTCACACAACGTGAAACGCAGTGGTAATAGGGGGTGGTTTCAAGAGAGATCAGGGCTTTCCTTGGCGTGGGCATGATATCGCTCCTTGATATCTGATGGTGGTTGCAATTGTGAAGGCTAGATTGCCAGATTGTTAGATTTGTTGCAATAGTTGGGTGGGTGTCTTATTTAGCTATTTAGCTGTTATTTAGCTGGCGATTTATTTCGCATTCTTTGATGATATAGCTCTACTAACCATCTTCTCTACATTTGCTTCCATTTTTACAGGGAGCAAAATTATATTGGGGTGATTTAGGGCATAAACACGAAATATTTCGTCAGCAAATGCCTGGCCTATGGCCGATACTTCATCAAAATCAAATATCACATTCTGAAACCGCTCTATCCGAGTCAGAAGCCTTTTTGCCTGCGACCGTGATACAAGCTTTTCGTTTCCGTATTGAGCCAACTTAACCGGAATAACTGTTTTGTTGAATTGAAACTCATCCGGCCCGGCAAAGTCATCAAAAACTGCTTGGATATCACGATCCGAATCTCTTCTAATCAGCATATATACAGCTGTACCAGCTTCATTTCTAGAAAACTCAGACTCAAGAATATAATCAAACTCAAATTTATCATCGTGACTGAACTTAACGCCTTTCGAATCAATTTCAAACTCGTCAAATACTCTTGAACTAAAAAATATACCTTCCCCTGTATGATTATCCGGGTCCGTTGTTAATTTTCCTTTAGATAGCTCGAATAGCGCTTGGCGCTCATCATGCAAGTCACACAATCTTTTAATTTTCCTGAAAATACCCTCTCCATCATCGATAACGAAGATCATGATTTTTTCTTTATCTCTTAAAACGTAGATGTAAATATGTTTTCCACCAGAATGATCAATCACATTATTTACCATTTCAGTAAAACCGTAATGACATATATCAACAATGTTTTCAGGCAGTCCATCAAATACAAATGAGTACTGGTTTCTCCATACACCATCTTCTGTAAATTCCGGGGTGAGGGGGAACAAAGAGCGATGCTCCCTCAGATCCCCCAAGAAATATCGCTTTCCCTTCCCGGTGCCACTAGATATTAGCCAGCCTTCTTTTTCCAGTCTTGTTATATGGTTATTTACAGCCTGGGGAGTTATGGAGAATATTTTGGCAATATGTTTAGAAATATCAGTAGGATGGTGTTTCACATCCCTGACGATTTGACGCCTGATTCTCTCGCCTCTTTCTTTATTGTTCACACCACATCCTTTAAGAAAATGATTTTCTTAAAGGATAAAGGGTATTTTCTTAAAGGACAAGGGCAAGCCTTGTCCAATATGAAATGAGTCTGGTGCGGGAACAGTACCTGTTCATGATGGTCACCCATGGTGACCTACATGAACGACAAGAAGATTCAGACCCTGGACGACATCCGCGCCTTCCTGGAAGGTACCGTGGAGGTCGAGTTTTCCATTACGGACAAGGATGAGCGCTACCGCTGGATTCGGACGACACTGGTGCGGTTCCACTATCTTGCCCTTGGCAGGACCGCGCGCGGGCTGGCTGGTACTGCGCTACCTGCAGCAGATCAGCGGCTACTCACGCCAGACGATCACCCGGTTGGTGGCGCAGTACCGTAAGAACGGGAAGATACAGCGGCGCCAGCGCACGGTAGCCGGATTCCAACGTTACTACACGCCACAGGAT
>JAHXHS010000026.1 GCA_025656455.1 Candidatus Thiodiazotropha sp. (ex Epidulcina cf. delphinae)
AAGGGCGCTGCCATTGCCTGCGCGCTGCGCCTGGTCTTGAGGCATTGACGGGCCTCTGATTGGTACAGTTTATACGTTACACCACACTAGCAGGGTTACCTCGCCATGGACTCATCCTCGTGCCCGAGGAAGACGGGAATATCCTTTCTGTAGCGACGCATCACCAGATTGGCCAGCAACCCGGTCCAACCCGTCTGGTGAGCCGCGCCGAGCCCCTGCCCCGTCTCCGCATGAAAGAATTCGTAGAAGAGATTGAGATCGCTCCATGCCTCATCGGATTGAAAAGGGCTGTCGCGCCGCAATGCCGGAATCCGGCCCTGTTCATCGCGCCGATAGAGATCGACCAGCCGTTCCGAAATCAGCGTGGCGATATCCCGCAGGGTGAGAGACCGGCCTGGCAGGCAAGGCGCCTCATACTTAAATTCGTCGCCTAGAAAACGATGAAATTTCTCCAACGCCTGTACCAGGGCATAGTTGGTGGGTATCCAGACCGGACCTCGCCAATTGGAGTTGCCGCCGAACAGACCGCTCTCCGATTCGCCAGGCAGATAACGGATACCGGTCGGGCCTATGCCCGGCAGGTCCCCCAAGTCCTGATAATGTTCGTGCAGCTTACTCAGACTACGCACGCCATAGGGAGAGAGAAACTCATCCTCGTTGAGAAGACGGCTCAGGATACGGGGCAGCATGGTGTGGTCGACCAATGCCAAAAGATGTTCGCCTTGATCGTTTTCCCAATCGGGACAGGCGCAAACATAGCTACCCTGGAACAGTCCCTTTTTATGTATCTGCAGCATCCGCCGAAAGCGCGGCACATTTTCCAGCAGACGTTTATCCACCACTTCCGTGGCAAACATCGGGATCAGACCCACCCAGGAGTAGACATCGATTCTATGGTGTGATCCGTCAGGTGTCATCAGCAGATCTTTGAAGAAACCCGCTTCAAGGTCCCATAGCGACGGACCGTTTTCATCGCCACCGCTGATCGCCTTGGCGATGGAGAGAAACTGTTCGTAGCACTGGATGGCGATATTCTCATAGTCGTTATCCTCGATGGCCAGCTCCAGCGCCATCACCGTCATGTTCAGTGCGAACATGGCCATCCAGCCGGTCGCATCGGCCTGTTTGAGGATATGCCCGGACGGCAGGGGTTTCGATCGATCAAAAACGGAAATATTGTCGAGACCGAGAAAACCGCCTTCAAAGAGATTTTGACCATGCTTATCCTTGCGATTGATCCACCAGGCGTAATTGAGCAGTAATTTATGAAACACCCGTTGCAGGTAGCGCCTGTCCCCTTCACCTCGTTGGATGCGTTCTGCCCGGTAGACTTTCAACGCCCCCCAGGCATGCACCGGGGGATTAACGTCGCCTAAAGCCCATTCGTAGGCAGGGATCTGACCGTTGGGGTGGAGATAGTCTTCACCCAGCAACACCTCAATCTGCTGCTTGGCAAAATCCACATCCACCAATGCCAGGGCGACACAGTGAAAGGCCAGATCCCAGGCGGCGAACCAAGGGTACTCCCAGGCATCGGGCATCGACAGCACATCCGCCGCGCGCAGATGTCTCCATTGCCGGTTACGCCCGCCCTTGCGCGATGCCGGAGGCGCCTGCTGATCCCCCACCAACCAGCGCTGCACGTCGAAATGGAAAAACTGCTTGCTCCAAATCATGCCGGCCAGCGCCTGACGCATGATCCTATGGTCTTCCACGCCACCTTCCGGCAGCAGTTCATCGTAAAAGACATCCGCCTCCGAACGACGAACGGCGAAGATCTTTTCCACCGTTTTAAACGGTTGATCAACAGGGTCCGCAGCGAGCACCAGATCGATCTTTTTCGATTCACCGCCGCCGACCTCGAACCGATACCAGGCGCCGAACTTGGTTCCATTGCGCTCAGGATTAACCGCGCTCGACTCCCCATTCACGATCAGACGATGAAAGGCGTCTTTCACATAAGGCGTGGATGAAGGCAGACCCCAAAACCTTTCGGCATGGGTTTCGTTTTCAGTAAACAACAGTTCGGCCTGCTGATCGCCGTGGAGCCGATAGTTTCCCAGGTCGACATGTTCCGCTCTGACTGACCAACGGGCCCCCTCAGGGTGATCGTCGAGTTGCAACCTCGGCTTCTCAACGGTGTCACCCCAGGACCAGCTATTGCGGAACCAGAGCTGTGGTATCAGGTGCAGTTCCGCCTTCTCATTCGAACAGTTGAGGAGGCTAATGCGAATCTGGATCCGGGTCGGGGAAACCTTGGCATAGCAGATATCCACATCCCAATAGCGACCTTCACTGAAAACACCGCTATCGAGCAGATTGAAGGGAGAATCGAGACGGTTGCGACGGCGATTCTCCTCGACAAGCCGGCTGTAGGGATAGGCTGACTGAGGATATTTATAGAGATAGCGAAGCCAACTGTGGCTGGGCAATGCGTCTGTGTAAAAGTAGTACTCCTTGACATCCTCTCCCCGATTACCTTGGTTGCCGGTCAGGCCGAAAGCGCGCTCCTTGAGAATCGGGTCACGGCCGTTCCACAGGGCCAGGGCGAAACAGAGCCGTTGTTTCTCATCACTGATGCCGCCGAGGCCGTCCTCACTCCAGCGATAGGCGCGGGAGCGAGCCTGGTCGTGATCGAAATACTCCCAGGCCGTGCCGTGCGGGCTGTAATCTTCACGAACCGTGCCCCAGGCACGCTCGGAGAGATAGGGGCCCCACAATCGCCAATCCGCCTCCCCTAGCCGTTGCTGTTCGAGCCGTTTGCGTTCCTCATTGAGCTGCTGATGATCCAGGCTCATGACCACTCCCGTTTATCGATGGATCTGATTGAACTGATATTGCTCATTTCCCGAACCTTAGGGCTGCGGCAAAAATAAATGATCCCAAAATGCGCCGGATTATTGCTTGCCTTCTAGGCGTAGCGTAGGGCGCATAGCCGGGACTATGCAACCGAAGCTACAACAACGAAGGCAGGGAATAAGACAAGCAGTTTGGGATCATTTATTTTTGCCGCAGCCCTTATCGTTTTTTTGTGTTATTAACCCGGCATCATCGATGATCACCTTCGTCATTCCGGCGAATGCCGGAATCCATTTTATACTCAGCTACCCCGCTTTGCCTGCTCAAGCCGCCACCAGGCCTCCAATGTACAGGCCACCGACCAAGCCTGCGCCGGCGCACCCCAGGGTTTGTGCGGCGGATCGCCATCGAAGATTTCACTGATACTGCCGAGACCTGCGTCGTTGAGATGATCGGCCAGGGGAGCCAGTCGCTGCTGTGCCGCAGACGCATCACCGGTCACCCGATACTCCGCCAGGGCATAATGTCCCAGCAACCATGCCCAGGCCGTGCCCTGATGATAAGCGCCGTCACGATCGGCGACCCCCCCCTTGTATTGGCCCCGGTAGTCCTTATCGCGCGAACTCAGGGAACGCAGACCATAGGAACTGAGCAGTTCCTGGCCACACAGGCTCACCACATCCCGGCAGGCGGATATTTCCAGCGGCGTATGGGGCAGACTGACCGCCAGGATCTGGTTGGGACGAACTGTCGCATCATTTCCCTGAGGGCCATCGAGCAGATCGTAGAGACCTTCATGATTCGCCTGCAGGAAACGCTGAAAGCTAATGCCTACCGCATCCGCCAACTCCCGGTATGGCGCATCGGGTTTGGCCAGGCGTTTTGCGAAACCGGCCATGATGCAAAGCGCGTTGAACCATAGTGCGTTGATCTCAACCGGTTTGCCGATACGGGGTGTAACAACCCACTCGCCTACTTTGGCATCCATCCAGGTTAACTGCACCCCGGGTTCGCCGGCATGCAGCAAATGGTCCTCAGTATCCATGCCGATGCCGAAACGGGTTCCCTTGAGATGCCAATCGATCATCGCCTGCAATATCGGATAGACCTCTTGCAGGGTCAGATTATCCTGTGTGGCATCCACATAGGCCCGCCAGGCCTCAAAATACCAGAGGGCTGCATCGACGGTGTTGTATTCCGCTCTCTCCCCTGCTTCGGTGAAGCGGTTCGGCAATTGCCCCCGGTCAGCCAGGTCGGCGTAACTGAGCAGTATCGAACGGGCGATATCCTGGCGACCGGTGGCAATCGTCAGACCGGACAGGGAGATCATCGTGTCCCTGCCCCAATCGCCGAACCAGGGATAGCCAGCGATGACCGAATCCCCGTTGTTACCGGACGGCAGGGGGCGACGTATCAGAAAGCCGTCCGCCGCCAGCAGCAACCGGCGAATCCAGTCAGGGGCTGAGGAAAAGAGATCGGCATCCCCCCCGTTCAGTAACAGCGTGTCCCGATCGAAAAAGTTCTGCATAGCGCTCGGGAGATCAAAGTTCATCGTCGGCTCCAGGGTCACGGCAAAGCCGGACCATTCGCCCGGTTTCAACCGATAGGACAAACGGCCTACCGAGAGATTGTTATCCAGCGATGCGAGTCCGCGCTCCTCCTCCGCACTGAGTTGGAAGCCCTCGTACCAATGCTGCCAGGGCTCAAGGGTTGCCGTTGTGGTGTGCAGATAGAGGGTGTCGCCTTCAGGCCAGTGAATGGTGAGCCCATTGCCCGACTCAGTCACCGAGGCGGTGCTATCCCTGATAGGCATATTGCCGTGATGGCCGCGTCGATTGGCCAGCAGATTGACGTTCAAATCAGCAGGATCGTCTCCACCCGTGATGCGATAGGCCACCCAGGTCGTTGCCTGACCCTGCTCCATCCAGAGTCTTATCTCCAGGGTGAGATGACCGAAGGCGAAACGCCACACCGGCATCCGGCCCAAGAGTTGAAAGCTCTCCAGATAGCGATAGCCGTGAGGGTCGATCACATTGCCGAACCAGCGGTTGGTGAAGAGCGGCCATTCACGCCCCTCCACTCTCAAAGTGGCATCCGCCTTGGCCATCATCAGATGGCGATCAAAAGCGCCCGGTACGGGGGCGATCAGCAAGCCATGGTAGCGCCGCGTCAGGCTGGCCGCGATATTGCCGGCGGCATAGGCCCCCTTGCCATTGGTCAATAGCCACTCACGCCTCTCGGCCTGTTCTAAATCACCGCAGATGTCACGGCCGAATCGGATAGGCTTCACTGTCTCAACCACCTTCTCTGAATCCTGGATAGAGGGTCATCCCGCCATCGACGAAGAGGGTCGTACCGGTGACATAATCCGACTGGTCCGAGGCCAGCCAGACCACGGCTTTGGCGATATCCGCCGGATCGCCGATGCGTGCGTAAGGAATCAGTTTCAGCAAAGAGGCTTCCGCTTCCGGCGTCTCCCAGGCAACGCGGTTGATCGGTGTGCGAATGGCGCCCGGCGCAATGCCGTTGACCCGAACCTTGATATGCGCCAGCTCCTGCGCCACGCTCTGCATGAACATCATCACCCCACCCTTGGAGGCGGCATAGTTGACATGACCCGCCCAAGGAATAACCTCATGTACGGACGACATGCAGATCACCTTACCCGCGGCGCAGGAGAGTTCGGGCACCACGCCACGCCGGACGAACTCCCTGGTTGCCTCCCGGGTACAGAGAAACTGTCCGGTCAGATTCACCTCCATGACCTTGTTCCATTGGGAGAGGGTCATATCGAGGAAGGGGGCGTCACGTTGAATCCCGGCATTGTTCACCAGGATATCGATGCTGCCCCAGGTCTCGATCATTCGCTCGAACATCTGTTGCACGTCAGACTCACGACTGACGTCGGCATGGATCGCCATCGCCTCACCGGCAGACTTTTCGATCTCATTGACCAGCTTTTTCGCCGCAGGCTCATCCACCACATAGTTAATCGCCACCTTCGCTCCCGCCATGGCCAGGCCGCGGGCAACGGCGGCGCCTATCCCAGAGTTGGCGCCGGTAACCAAAGCCCGCTGTCCCGTCAGCAACCCTGCGTTCGGATCACTCATTGCCTATCTCCAACTGTACGATGATTGTTTAGACCAATTCTATTAACCCGGCACACGACGGCTGAACATGGCCTATTAGGGTGCCGGATTAATAGTGTAGTGTAGTGTAGTGTCCTATCGTATTTTTTCCGCCCTTCGCTTGACCTCAGGCCAAACGTCAGAGGTAGCCTACCGACAGTTTAGGTCCTGTGTTCCATTTTCGTTTAAATCCTCTGGCATAAAAACTCAAGATCCCGGTAAACTAGCCGATGACAATTGTTTGTCATGTCGTTTTTACCTTTCTTAAATGAAATCATAGTGTTATAATTCAATACTCAATGCATAATCGGATAAATTTGCCACGCTCTGATAGTTTCCCTTCGAAGCTCGTGCTCTTCTTCGTCGCGCTTATCGTCAGCGATTGCTGGACAAGCGCCTATGCCGAATCCCTAGTTATCGGAATATTTCCACGCCGGGATGCGGCGCTCACCGCAAAGCTATTCAGACCCCTGTCCCGCCACTTGGAAGAGCAGTTACAACTATCGGTGCGACTCGAAATGTCTGCCGACTTCGACACTTTCCTGAGCCGTCTCAAGGAGCGCCGTTACGACCTGGTCCATCTCAATCAGTTCGAGTATGTCAACGCCCACGACCAACTCGGTTACGATGCACTGATGCAGAATGAAGAGTTCGGGGAAAAGACGATCAAGGGCGCCATTTACGTACGTCGGGACTCGGGCATCCAACGACTGGAGCAGCTGCGAGGCAAACAGATACTGTTTGGCGGCGGCCCCAGGGCCATGATGAGTTATATCGTACCCACTTATCTACTGCGCCAGGCCGGACTCGAACAAGGCGACTATCGGGAATCCTATGCGATCAACCCACCTAATGCGGTGCTGGCCACTTTTCTGAGGCAGACCGATGCCGGAGGCGCCGGCGAAGTCGTTCAGCGGCTTCCCATGATAACTTCAAAAATCGACGTCGACGAGTTGAACCTGATTGCAATCAGTCAACCTTTGCCTCACCTCCCCTGGGCCGTTAAGCGGGAAATGAGCGATGAACTCAAATCCCGTATACAGGATCTACTCATAGGCTTGAAGCATTCACCGCATGGCAGGGATATTCTTCGGCAAGCCAGACTGACTGCCTTGAACCCGGCGCAAGACCGGGACTACGATCTCCACCGGGAGATCATCGACAGCGTATATGCCCATTGAAAAGGACAGCGCCAAACTGCGCAATATACCGCTTATCTATAAAGGGAACCTGCGCTTCAGGTTTATCTTATGGATAACCGTGGTTCTGTTATGCACCTTTGGCGGTGCAGCCTTGTATGTCTATCAGGCACAGCAGGACCTTCTCGAGGAGAGCCTGCGCAGCAAGGCAAACGCAATCGGCCGTTTCATCGCCTTGATCAGCCCGGATGCGATCTACGCCTATGACGTCACCATGCTGGATCGTTTCGTGCATCAGATCAGTAACGACGAGGATGTGCGTTTTGCCCAGATACAGACCCTCGAAGGCCGTCCGATAACCACCTACCTGCCGGATGATGTGCAGCCTGAGCTGGTGGAACAGTGGATAAAGCAGCGCAATACGGTCATTGAGCAAGCGCACGGCATTCCCGCCAAACTCATTACCTTGGATTTCACCATCAGGGATGGCGAGCAAGTCCTGGGATGGGTAATAGTGGGCCTGGATACTTCACGAGTGACCCGGGAGGCGCGCGATGTCCTGATTGATCTGATACGTATCTTCACCGCTATCGTGCTGGTTCTCGGCAGTGTCATATTCGTCATTTTCAAACTCCATGTTTTGACTCCCATCGGGGCGTTAACCCAAGGGGCGTCGCGTGTGGCGGAAGGGTATCTCGACCATGAGGTGCCCATCTACGCCAATGACGAACTAGGGCGACTCGCAAAGAGCTTCAATGACATGATGGATCAGATCGTCTTGGACCGGGAAGAGTTACTGGAAACCAACAACCGCTTGGCGGAAGAGATCGAACAGCGGCATGCGGCCACTGAAGAACTCAAAAAACTCTCCCTGGCAGTCGAGCAAAGTCCGGCTTCCGTGGTAATCACCAACCTCGAAGGCAACATTGAATATGTCAATCCGAAGTTCTGCGAGGTCAGCGGCTATTCAGCGGATGAGGTGATCGGCAAGCATACCCGCATTCTCGGCGCCGGTCCCAAAGGGAACGATTATTACCGAAAAATGTGGGATAAGCTCAAGACTGGGGAAGTCTGGAAAGGGGAATTTTGCAATCGACGGAAAAATGGCATTAGCTATTGGGAATCCGCCGTCATCGCACCGATTAGGGGTGAGAACGGGGAAACCACACACTATCTTGCGGTAAAGGAGGATATCACAGAGCGTAAGGCCTTTGAGCAGAAACTCCTGGAGCAGGCGACACATGATCAACTCACGGGCCTTCCCAACCGTTTTCTCGCCTTTGACCGTCTGCAGCAACTCCTGCAGCATGCCAAGCGACATAAACAGTTTGTTGCCGTCATCTATATCGATCTGGACAACTTCAAGACGGTCAATGACACGATGGGGCACCCCGTCGGTGATCAACTGCTGATACAGGTAGCAAAACGAATCAAGGCCCAGTTGCGTTTCGAAGACACCCTGGCGCGATTGGGCGGTGATGAGTTCATGGCGATGGTGCCGGATGTGAAAAATCTCTCGACCGACCTTGAGAGAGTCGTCAACAGGTTCCTGTCAGCCATGCAGACGCCATTCAGGCTCAACAACCGGGAATTCAATATCACCTCGAGTCTGGGGATTGCGATATTTCCCGACGACGGAACGGATGTCAGCAGTTTGATGAGCAACGCGGATATGGCAATGTACGAAGCCAAACATGCCGGCCGTAACACCTTCCGGTTCTTCACGCGTGAAATCAATATAAAGGTCTCTGAAAGAATGGAGCTTGAGACCCATTTGAGTCATGCCCTGGAAGCCGGTGAACTCTATCCGGTCTATCAGCCGATCGTCTGTGTTGCTGACGGCAGCCTGGTGGGCGCCGAAGTCTTGTTACGCTGGAAAAATAAGGATCTCGGACAGGTTACACCGGCGGAATTCATACCGATAGCGGAACAAACCGGGCTGATCCGGCCGATTACCGATTGGCTGTTCGGCGAAATTCTGAAACATGCCAAGTCCTGGCAGGAGAAGCCGGTGCAATTCTGGTTATCGGTTAATGTCCCGCCCATCTACTTCTGCGACGCAGCCTTTAACAAGACGATCTCAAGCATTGCGCGACAAGCCAACGAAATTGATATCGGACTGTGCGTGGAGATTACCGAAAACCTGCTGCTACACAACGACGAGGAGGTGCTCGACAACTTCCAGCACCTGAAAAGACTCGGGGTATATTCAGCAATGGACGATTTCGGCACGGGCTACTCCTCATTGGCCTATGTGAAGCGGTTCCCCCTGAATCACTTAAAGATCGACCGCTCATTCATCAATGGACTGCCGGCAGATGCGGATAACAGAACCCTGACGGAGATGATTGTGCTGATGAGTAAAAAGCTGGGAATCACCATCATTGCCGAAGGGGTTGAGAATCAGGCGCAAGCGAATTTTCTTAAAACACTGAATGTGGAGTTTGCCCAGGGCTATCACTTTGCAAGACCCATGCATCACAGGGAATTCGAGAACTATCTCTCGGACATGCCACAGCGCCAGGTGGGAAGCTGATTTGACACCAGTCCCCTGGTGACCGAAGCGGGATCGAAATGATGGCTTTTTGCGGCCCGCACCCTGATCGAGAGGGGAATAGGAAGTGTATGAAAAAGCCGCAAATGAACGCCAATCACCGCAAAGGACCGCAAAATGTGAACAGCGCGTAGGGTGCGGCCCTGCCGCACCGTAACTTGAAGCCCTGGAACCCAAGGTATTGGGTCAGGGGGTCGCGAAGTGAAGAAACCCGTCATAGCAAACAGGAGCGTAACCCAGCATGGTGCGGCAAGGCCGCACCCTACGCCCTGTTCACATTTTGCGGTGATTGGCGTTCATTTGCGGCTTAATACACCGAATAAAATTGTGGTGATATATATCATTCACCCACTCCATGAGGGAAAGAGCCTCCTGATTAACGCTTAGGTTTTGGGAGTTCAGGCACTTTACGAAACTTATCGTACAGATGATAGAGACTCAAAATCGGATGTCGAAACGTCATCCGGGGACCGGCGTACCGCATCACTTCCTGGACCCTTCCACGCATCTCCTTCGAATAACAATGCACGGTACAATGATTACATGCGGGTTTTTCCGATTGGAACGGACAACTCTCGAGACGCCTTCGCGCATAGTCCAGCAAATGAACACATGCTTCGCACAGGACGCCACGGGTCTGGTGATGATCGGCGCAGTAGATAGCCATCATTGCCGCAATGGTCTGTTGTTCTCGTCTGATTCTGTTGTTAATCATGTCCTGCCAGGGTTAGTCATTCTCGCCACTGTGAAAAAGATCACAATAATCGCTGACAAAGTTCAGCATATTTCAAACATTCGCATATTCACAATAGTTTCTCGTCAATAAATCGATACAGCGGCCGCAAATCCGTGTGACAGACAGTTTGGAAATCCACGCTTAGCTGTCTGCAACAGGGCCGCCAACCCGGCCCCACAAGAATGGACAGTCAAGAAATGGAGCTTTTCAATGAAACACTCACTCGTCTTCTCTTTTGCCATCAAGGCCTACCTCCTGACCATCGGCATGATCGTTGCGGGAAGCTCACTATCGATAGAAAGCGGCAGCGAATACCCGCCGCCGACGAACATCACCGACAGGATTATCGTAAAGTACAAAAACGGTGGCGCCCTCTCTTCCGGGGTGAACGAAATGACCGACGCGGTCGCTCAATCCATCGGAGAGCGCATCGCTCATGTCAAACGCGCCTTCAATGGCGCGCAGATTCTTAAACTGAACGCCAAAAAACCTCTCGAAGAACTACAGGGGATCATTCAGGAAATCGAACGGTTCTCCCAGGTCGAGTATGCCGAACCCGATTTGATAATCCACCCCGCCTTTACCCCAAACGATCCCAGGTATAATGAACAGTGGCACTATTTCGACGATACCGGCGGCATCCGCCTTCCCCTGGCCTGGGATACCGCCCGGGGGGAAAACGCCGTGGTCGCCGTCCTGGACACCGGCTACCGTCCCCATCCGGATCTATTGCCCAACATCCTGCCCGGCCATGACATGATCAGCGATCTCTTCAGGGCCAATGACGGCGACGGGCGTGACGATGACGCCCAGGACCCGGGGAACTACGCCCCCGAATGCTATACCTACCTGAGTTCGTGGCACGGCACCCATGTGGCCGGCACGGTGGCCGCGATAGCCGATAACCAAGTCGGCGTCGCCGGCATTGCCTTTCGGGCAAAACTCCTTCCCGTGCGGGTCCTTGGCAGATGCGGCGGCTATATGTCAGACATCGCGGACGGCATCGTCTGGGCCTCTGGAACAAGCATCGCCGGCATTGCGGACAATCAGCATCCGGCCGATGTCATAAACCTGAGCCTGGGAGGCACGTTTTTCGGTTGTCCGCGGACCTTCAGTCATGCAATCGAAACCGCTCGCCGGCAAGGCGCGACCATCGTCGCGGCCGCTGGCAATAACTCAAGAGATGTCTCCCTAACCACACCAGCCAACTGCGATGGTGTCATCGCCGTAGCCGCCACCACACGAGAGGCCAATCGCCTCCCGTTTTCGAATTTCGGCGATGCCATCGATGTTTCGGCGCCAGGGATGAGTATCCTCTCAACCCATAATAGCGGTTATGTCGTTGCGGATAACGATACCTATGCCAGCAAAAGCGGCACCAGCATGGCTGCGCCCCATGTCAGCGGTGTTGCCGCCCTGCTGTATGCCGTCAAGCCTGACATCACCCCGGATGAGGTCGAACGAATATTGACAACGACCGCCCGTCCCTTTCCCACCGAATGCATCGGTTGCGGTTCAGGCATCCTGGATGCCGCCGCCGCTGTAGAGGAGGCTGGAAATGCCGGCCCAGGCCTCACCCTGCTGCACAATGCTGTTCCTGCAACCGGTCTCGCTGCCGAGGATGACCAGTCACTACTGTTCGCTATCGATGTGCCGGAGGGAGCGACCACCCTCTCTTTTACCCTCAGCGACGGGAGTGGCGATGCCGATCTGTATGTTCAGTTCGCCGCCGAGCCGACGCAAACCGGCTACCAATGCAGGCCCTATCTCTACGGCAACGAGGAACGTTGCGTGATCAGGCATATCCAGGCCGGAAGATACTATGTCATGATACATGCCTACAACGCATTTTCCGATGTCACCCTGGTCGCGAACTATTCGCTTGCCGGGGGCAACCCGGACAGTCTGTTTGAGAACCTGGATGACTACCCCATCGCCGATTTCGTCTTCTCCGGCGTGAGCAGTCCCATACAGGTGACCCGCAGCGGCGAATCCGCACAGGTGAATATAAGCGTCGTTATCAGACACCCGTCTATCGGTGAACTCTCCGTGGAACTCCTGGACCCTCATGGTGGAAGCCATAGCCTGAAGAACTTCGGCGGTTATGGAGAAGACCTTGTTGAGCATTACACCCTGGAGCTTGGGGACTTGCCGTCACAGGGCCGCTGGTCACTGCGGGTCAAGGATTTCGGCATTCGCGGCAAAGGCTATATCGACAGCTGGCGAATCGCGTTTCCCTGATCCCTCAAACAAAACCACACTAGGGGCGGTCTTCCGCCCCTAGCGGAAACACTGAAAAATATAACGCAAAGATCGCCATGAAACACAGAGGTCGCAAAACATGTAGATAGACCAATCATCTGCGCGAGTAGTACGATGAAAGCCCACACAGGGGGCTATGTTAGGGCCATATCCCACTTTCTTTGCGCCTGCACTCTGCCATCCTGGTTTTCCACAACTGGCCTGGCATCCAACATTTCTCTCACCAGGATCGCTAAGTACGCCAGCAAGATACTGTCTGAGGATCCTTTGCGTTCATTGCATTTCTTTGCGTGCTTGGCGTTATAAAGACCTGTTTCTGGAACTAGTGTAGTGTACCTCGTCACCGGTCCAGCAGCTCGGGCGAACGACGCAGAATACGCAGGAAAATCTCGCCGATTTCAGGATCGCGCCAGCCCTTGTCTAGCTCAGACTCCATGATATGGATGATGCGCTCGACTGTCTGGGCGCGGCTGTAGACTCGATCATGTCTCAAAGCGTCATAGATATCGGCATATTGAAAAACCCTGGCAATCAGGGGAATCCGCCGGCCCGACAGGCCATCCGGATAGCCGCTGCCATCCCAACGTTCATGATGGTGACGGACAATAGGCACTGCATCCCGTACACTATTCAATTGATTGCATAGATCTGCGCCAACCTCTGCATGACGTTGCATGGTCAACCATTCGTCGGCGCTCAACTTACCCGGCTTCAAGAGAATCGTATCGGGGATCCCGATCTTTCCGATATCGTGCAGGATAGCGCCCTTGCGCAAGGCCTCAAGTTCATCGTGGGCAAGGCCCACCTCCCGCCCTATGACCTGACAGGTATGCACCAGACGGTTGCAATGCTCACCGGTGGTAGGGTCCCGCGCCTCGACCATCTTGGCGAGGGTAAACAGCACCGAGGCGGCATGATCGAGCTGATCGAAAAGTTGTTTCTTTTCCAACGCGGCGCGGGCCCGCGACAAGAACTCGAGGGGATCGTAAGGCTTCTTGATAAAATCATTGGCCCCCATCGCCAAGCTGTGCCGCAAACTTTCCGACGTTCCATCGCCGGTCACCATGATGATCGGCAACAGATGATTGTTTAAATCCCGTCGTATCCGCAGGCAGACCTCGTCCCCGTCCAGGTCTGGTAGTCGCTTGTCCAGCAAGACCAGATCATAACTCCCCTGCTCGATTAACTGCAGGGCCTTACTGCCGCAGTCGGTGGATGTGACCCGACACGGTATCTCCCGCAAGATCTCCACCTGCAGGGAGAGATGCAACTCATCGTCATCGACGACGAGCACTTGGTAGGACTCATCGGATAGGTCGATAACCGGGATAGCGGGCCCATCCATTCAGCAAATCCTTTCCTTATCGGTATCGGTCTGTTGAATCGACAGACCCAAGACCCTCTTCAACGCTCTGAGGGGGAAAGGCTTCAATAGACACGCCTCAGCGCCTGCCTCGACTATCCGCTTATGGTATTCATCAGAGCATAACCTGCTCATGGCGATAATCCTGATAAACTTCGTTTGCTGGTCATGCTTGATGAATCTGCAAACCTCAAATCCATCGATACCGGACGCCTTCAGATCCAACAACACAAAATCCGGCCTGAACTGCGCTACCAGACTCCCCGCCATAAAGCCGCTATGGGCTATGGCCACGTTGGCAACCTCCGGAGACCCTTGCAAAGCCTCCTGCAGGCAGTGGGAAAAACGAACCTCAGCATCAATCACCAATACCCTCAACGATAGATATGCCGGCAACTCGACACCTATGCCCCTCGCCTGCGCCAACCGCTGCACCTCACTGACTGGATAGCGACGATGACCGCCCTGGGTGGTCTCAGCACGCAGTAAACCTCTACTCGTCCAGCCCCTAAGCGAGGCTGGCGTCACTTTCAGGATCTCCGCGGTTTCACCCGGAGAAAGATAGAGCCTTTTCCATGACTTACGATACATCGTGGTGGTTCCGATGGCTATCGATTTTAAGGATAATCGGAAAATTCGAAATAATCCCGACTCTCTGGCATTACCTTGATCCCGATCAATATTTCAGTGCGAAAAACCATGCTTGCAGCAATTAACCCGCATTTCCCACACGGATTTGGACGTTTTCGCAGCCATGTTGTCTCCATATCGGCCCTTTAAAATTCAGCGCCAATGGCTAACATTCATACATGAGAGATCGTTACTTTCCACTCAAGCTGAGCGACTGAATCCTGCTCCCCGATGTAGTGTCTCAACGATGATCGCCAGATGAGTCAACGCCCCCCACTATCCATCTTTAGCGTTTTGCTGTTGGCATCGGTCATCACCGCCCTGACATTCGCGGCAATCTACTATACGCTGCAACAAAAGAAGGCTGCCGAAATCGGTCGCCTGCAGGCCATTGCCGATCTCAAGGCTGAACAGCTGAACAACTGGTTGCAAGAACGCAGGAACGATGCCCGCTCCCTGCAACTCAGCCAAACCATCCCTTCAGCATACCGACGCTGGCTTGAAAGCAACGATGGCGTTATCCGCGAGGAGCTGATCAGCCACTTGCAGGCAATCGTCAATCTCGGCCAGTTCGAAGGCATCAGGCTTCTGGATGGGCAAGGCCAACTGATCTGGCACAGCGGCCATCTTCCCGACAACATCGATTCGGCTTTGCACGCCTTTTATCTCAGCAAGACAAACAGAAAAGAGATCAGCTTGATCGACCTGTTTCAGGACAGTGAGGGGCATATTCACCTGGACTATGTGGTGCCTTTTCACGATCCAGAGGGAAGCATCGGGCCGATCTTGATATTACATACCACTCCCTCGAACTCGATCCTCCCCTCAGTGAGCGAATGGCCCATCCCCAGCCTCAGCGGCGAAGTCGTGCTGTTCCGCCGGGATGGAGAGGATGTGCTGTTTCTGAACCCTCTCAAACATGCGCCTGACGCCTCCATGAAGCTACGTTGGCCGGTGATGGACAAGGCGTTGCTGGCCGCGCAATTGGCGCGCGGGAAATTGGGCGTGAGCCATGTGGTCGAGGGCAAGGATTACCGCCATGAACCGGTATTCGGTGTCGGCCGGAATATCTCCGGCACCGATTGGTTTCTGCTCGCCAAACTGGACAGCTCGGAGATCTACGCCGACGCGGTTTACGATTTTATCTGGATTTTCCTAACCGGCACCCTGGCCCTTTTGATGGGTATCTCCGGTCTCTATCTATTACACCAGCGTCAGCAGCTCGCATTGGCCCGTGGCATACACGAGGCCCAGACTGAGCGGTTACAGGCCCTGCAACTGCTCTCTGCCGTTGCTGGCAGCTCAACCGACGCCATCTACGCCAAGGACCGGGAGGGACGTTACCTGCTGTTCAATAAACAGGCGGAGATATTTACCGGCAAGACAATGGAAGAAGTGCTGGGCAGGGATGACACGCTGCTCTTTCCAGCGGACCAGGCCGAAATGTTGATGGCCAGCGACCGGATGTTGATAACGAGCAACCGGGTGATGACATCCCGCCAGGAGTTGGAGACACCGCAAGGTGGTATTACCTTTTTAACCACTAAGGGCCCATTGCGCAATGAAGCCGGAGAGGTCATCGGTGTGTTCGGCATCTCGCGCGACATCACCGCACTGCACAAGGTTGAGATGGACCTGAGAGAGAAGGAGTCACGCCTGAGGGCCCTGTTCGAAACCATTCCGGACCTGATCTGGATGAAAGATCCGGCAGGCGTCTACCTTGCCTGCAATCCGGCTTTCGAACGCCTTTACGGCGCCAAGCAGTCCCACATACTCGGTAAGACAGACTACGATTTCGTGGATAAAGAGTTGGCGGACTTCTTCCGCGCCAATGACCAGGCAGCGATAGAGGCCGGCGCGCCACGCTCAAATGAGGAGTGGATCACTTTTGCCGATGACGGCCGCCACGCCTTGATACTCACCACAAAAGCTCCGATCCATGACGGGGACACGACGATAGGCGTCCTGGGCATCGCCCGCGATATCACCCAGCAGCGCCAGGTGGAAAAGGCCCTGCTGGAGAGCGTTGAACGCTTTCGCCTGTTTTACGAGCAGGCGCCCATCGCCTATGAGTCCCACGACATCAACGGGGAGATTCTGGATATCAATCCCGCTTGGCTCGAACTGCTGGGTTTTCGCCGCGACCAGCGGGATCAAGTTATCGGCCGACCCTTCACGGACTTTGTCGTCCCTGAGCAGCGAACGCTTACCCATAAACGTTTCGAGGATTTCTTAGCCAATGGAAAATCCCAGGGCGACGAATATGACTTGCGGCGGCAAGACGGTCAGATAATCACCGTTTCGCGAGACGGGCGGACAGGCCACGATGCACAGGGCGCATTTCAGCAGACCCATTGCGTGCTGCACAACATCACTGAGCGCCGCCGGCACGAACAAGCACTGACCGCGAGTGAATCGCGCTATCGGGAGCTGGTGGACAAAATGAGCGATGGGGTCGCGGTCTACGAGGCTGTCGATGACGGCCGGGATTTCCTGTTTAGAGAATACAACCGCGCCGGAGAGCGGATCGGCAGGAACAGCCGCCAACAGGTCATCGGCCGCCGTGTTACCGAGGTCTTTCCCGGGATCAAGGAGCTGGGACTCTTCGATGTCCTCCAACGCGTCTGGAAGAGCGGTAAGGCAGAAAGCTATCCCAGTCATGTCTATCAGGACAAGCGCCTGACCCTGTGGATGGAGAACTATGTCTACAAACTTCCCAGCGGAGAGATCGTAGCCGTTTTCAACGATATCACTGAACGCAAGATTGCAGAGATAGAGGTCCGCCGCCTCTACATCGAGCTTGAAAAACGCGTCGTAGAACGCACCGCGGAGCTGGAAGCCGCAAATAGGGAGTTGGAGTCCTTCGTCTACTCCGTCTCCCATGATCTGCGCGCCCCTTTACGGGGCATGACCGGCTTTGCCCAGATCCTGACACAGCGTCACCGTGAAAACCTGAATGAAGAGGGGCGGCACTATCTGGACAATGTGGTTGAGGCCAGCAGCTACATGGGCACCTTGATCGAGGATCTGCTGCAATACTCCCGCACCGGGCGAGGCGCGCTACAGCTGCGGCCCGTCGAACTGGGCCCGATCCTGCAGGGACTGAAAGCCACCCTTGCCGAGCGGATCGAGGCATCCGGCGCCAAACTAGAGGTAGACCAACCCCTAGCCACCCCGCTGGGCGATACCACCCTGATCGGGCAGATCCTCACTAACCTGATCGACAACGCTCTGACCTACTGCAAACCGGGTCAGTCTCCAAAGATCGGGGTTGCCTCGCAGCGGCAAGAGAACCGGGTGGTCATTACCGTGAGTGACGACGGCATCGGCATCGCCACCGAATATCATAAAAAGATCTTCCAGGTGTTCCAACGCCTGCACAACCAGGATGAATACCCAGGCACCGGCATCGGCCTGGCCATTGTCGCCAAGGCGGCGCGCATGATGGATGGAGAGGTGGTAGTCGAATCAGCCCTTGCCAGGGGCAGCCGGTTCTCCGTAGTTCTACCCACGGCTGAAATTCACTGACAGGCCGATATTGCAAGTCAGGAATTGGCTGTATAGACAGTAAGGGAATAATATGCACAAGCTAGTGTAGTATCTTATGCTGTTTAACGTTTTCAGAGGCCCGCAAATAACTCAAGGTTATGAGCAAGTCAGCCACAATACTACTGATTGAAGACAACCGCATGGATGTCGAGCTGACTCTCGATGCCTTTCGGCAAGCACGACTCGCCAACCAGGTGGAAGTGGTGGCCAGCGGCCAGCAGGCCTTGGATTACCTGTTCGGCGTGGACCAATATGCCGATCGTAGCGAACATCCAATACCCGACCTGATCCTGCTTGATCTGAAAATGCCGGGTATCGACGGCTTCGAAGTGCTCAAACGCCTCAAGAGCAAGCCACCGCTGAAACGCATTCCCGTGACTATTCTGACCTCATCGCGAGAGCAGGGAGACCGGGCCCTGTCGTATGATATCGGCGCTAACTCCTACCTGGTCAAACCCGTATCCTTTGCCGGTTTTGTCGATGTCGTGCGTCAAATCGGGGATTATTGGCTGAGCCTCAATGTTGGGCCGCCGCCAGTGGCGGATAACGCATCCGGATCGGATTCATGACAATCCAGATATTGATCGTCGAGGATCTACCCTATGATGCGGAGTTGATGGCGCTGCGTCTGAAAGAGGAGGGATTGGATCTTAGCTGGCTGCGCGTACAAACCGAAACTGACTATCTCTCAGCGCTTGAGGGGCAACCGGATCTCATCCTCTGCGACTGGCATCTGCCACAATTCAACGGCCAGCGCGCCTTGGAATTACTGCGTGATCGTGATTCTGATACCCCATTCATTATCGTCTCGGGGGGCATAGGGGAGGAGGCGGCGATCGATGCCCTGCATCAGGGCGCCAATGATTATGTCTTGAAAGACCGCCCGGCGCGTCTGGGGGAAGCGGTGCGCAAAGCCCTGGATGAGAAACGGCTGCGTCAGGCGCATGAACGGGCCCAAGAGAAGGTGCGCCTGGCCGAGCGGGCGTTTCAGAACACCGCCGAGGGCATCATCGTCACCGACGCGAAGGCCAACATCGTTTCGGTCAATCCCGCCTTTGAGACCATTACCGGTTACATTGCAAACGATGTGATCGGTATCAATCCGCGAATACTGAAATCCGGCCACCATGATGCTGCCTTCTATAAGGAGATATGGACCACCTTACAAAAGACCGGCCATTGGCGTGGTGAGATCTGGAACCGACGCAGGAACGGCGAGGTATTCCCGGAATGGCTCACTATCAGCACCGTCAAGGATACCCAGCAACGGATCACTCACTATGTAGGCGTCTTCAGCGATATCACCCAGATCAAAGAGGCGCAGGATCAAATCAACTTTTTGGCCCATCACGATGCCCTGACCCGCCTGCCCAACCGGGCCTTGTTACGCGAGCGCCTGAACCATGCCCTGATGCATGCACAGCGGGAAGATTCATCACTGGCGCTGCTGTTTCTGGACCTGGATCGTTTCAAAACGGTCAACGACTCGCTGGGGCATCCTATCGGCGACCAGGTATTGCAGAAAATGAGCAGACGTATAAGTAGCGTGATTCGCGCCAGCGATACCTTGGCGCGCCTTGGGGGCGACGAATTCATCCTCTTGCTGGAGGAAAAAACCAATGCGCAACATGCCGCAGTGGTGGCGCGTAAACTGATTGGGCTATTCTCGGATCCGATGACCATAACCAGGCATGAACTGGTGGTAACCGCCAGTATCGGCATCAGTATCTTTCCCAATGACGGCGATGATCCCGACATCCTCATACGCCACGCCGACCGCGCCATGTACGAAGCCAAACAGCAGGGCCGCAACACCTATCGATTTTTCACCCAGGCGCTGACTGAGGGCGCGTTCGAACGCCTGCTGATGGAAAATGAGCTGCGCCGCGCCGTTGAGCGCGGAGAGCTGATACTGCACTATCAGCCACAAGTGGACATAACCGACAGGCGCCTGCAAGGCATCGAAGCCCTGGTGCGCTGGCAACACCCCCACCAGGGATTGATCCCTCCCGGTCTTTTTATCGGATTGGCGGAAGAGATCGGTATTATCGACGATATCGGGGCCTGGGTGCTGCATACCGCTTGCCAACAGATCGCCGCATGGGATGAGCAGGGATTCATCGTACCGCGCATCGCTGTCAACCTATCCGTACAACAGCTCGGCCGCGAAGGCCTCGTGGATAGGATCTCTACGGAGTTACAGGAGGCCGGACTGGCCGCAGAACGCCTGGAACTGGAAGTCACGGAATCGATGTTGATGCGCAATCCGGCGCTCAGTCGTTCCGTACTCGGTGAGCTGAAGGGTCTCGGGGTGAAAATCGCCATCGATGATTTCGGCACCGGCTACTCGAGTCTGGCCTATCTCAAGCTTCTGCCATTGAATAGACTCAAGATCGACCAATCCTTCGTTCATGACATCGGTCGCGACAGCAACGATGAGGCGATCGTTCGCGCCATCATCGCCCTCTCCGAAAATCTGGGGCTCGAGGCCATTGCCGAAGGGGTAGAGGATGAGAATCAGGCCGCCTTCCTACAACAAGAGGGCTGCAGGCTCGCCCAGGGGTTCCTCTACAGTTCCCCACTCCCGATGGAAGAGCTCTATCGGGTCTGGGAGGGTAAGGAGGCTACCCAGACAACGGATATCATACACGACCTGCCCGATCCACGCGTAAAAAAAAGCACTCAGGGCTAACCATAAGTGCTTGATTTATTTGGTAGGCGCGATTGGAGTCGAACCAACGACCTCTACCATGTCAAGGTAGCGCTCTAACCAACTGAGCTACGCGCCTTCGAGACGGCGAATCATACAGGCTGCTCCATGCCGATTGCAACCCTGAAGACGCGGATCTAGACAGATCGATTCAGTTGACTCAGACCACAAGGTCCACTTGCTGCAGGGTCCCTGCGGCGCCCTCCTCTTGCAAAAAGAGGCCGGTGCTGCGCACGACTCCCTGCAGTTGATTGGTATCGCTTTTCAGCTCGAAGGGGGTGGTGATATGCCCCAGATAGATGGCGCCTATGCCCTTCGCTCCCAAGGCCACGAGTTGATCCCTGCCTTCGCTGTCCTTTGACCAGATGCGCAGGTCGGCGAATATGGCGTCGTTCTCATCGATCCAGCCGTTGCGGTCGCTATCGAACCTGGCCAGATCGGCAAAACCGTCGCCGCTCTTGGTCCCGAACAGTTCGGAGCCGTCGTTGATGACCCCGTCCTGGTTTTTGTCCAGGGCGAGAAAACCGCTGTTTGGGGTGACAAAATGGATCTGATCGCCGCTGCCGTCGGCATCGATGTCGAATGCAAAGGTATCCTGGGTCAGTTCGGCGGCGCTACCGGTGAAATTGACCACCAGGGGATCTTTCAAGGCATCGCCCGCGCGGATAGTCATCGACGCTTCGGTAAAGAATTCACGGCTCATATTGAGCTGGATAGCGATACTGAGTTCACGACCGTCGGCTGTTTTTACCACCCCTTGGGCGCGGAACTCGGTCTGTTCCGATTCATAGTGAGAGCGGTAGTTGTGGTAGATCATACCCCAACCTTCCCGATCTTCATTCCTATCTCGAACCTCGCTGGATTCCACTTCAGCCGGGGAGGTGGTTTCCGCCTTGAGATCGCCGGGCGTCACGACACGGATTGCGCGGCCGGTAAACCGCTCGACCAGTAGCTTCAGTAGCGAAACCTCGAGTTCGCCCATGGCATCGAGGGGCTCTTCCCCATCGGATACCGCTTCGACAGGTCCGATTCCCGGGTGGCTGGAGGCGGATTGCACAGGTCTGGCCAGTGGATTTTGTAACAGCGCCGCCGCCCGGCGGCGCAGCCGGCCGGTTACCGATCCCGCATCATCCTGCTCAAAGGTGTCGCTACCGTCGCGCCAGACACGAAGCGATTCACGCGCTTCATCTTTGATCGTGGCGCTATGATTGGATTGCAACGCCAGGGTACTGTCTAATATCTTCATCGCCTGATCCCGTCATGGATTACCGGTATATAAAATATCGGCCGAGGCGAAACAGACTTAACCGCTTGAATCGTTTAATGCCTGTTTCTGGACGGACAGAGGGCGCTGGACCGAGTCAGCGGTTTCCGGTCAACGGCACGAAGGTGACGGGAAGCAGACTGGAGGCGTGGACAAGCCCGGTTTGGTCCTTCTCCAGCAGGATCAGGTCCTGGCTGAAGAGACGCTTGCCGACAGGCAGAACCAGGCGACCGCCCGGAGCGAGTTGTTCGATCAGTGGCTGGGGAATCTCTTCCGCGGCAGCCGTCACCAGGATGGCATCGAAGGGCGCCTGATCAGGCCACCCGTAATAACCGTCGCCGACGGCGTACGAAATATCGGAGTAGCCCTCTTTCTCCAGCCTCTCCCGGGACTCCTCGGCCAATTCAGGAATGATCTCGATGGTAAAGAGATGGTCGACCAACTCAGCCAGCACCGCCGTCTGATAGCCCGAGCCCGTACCAACCTCGAGGATCCTATCGCTCCTTTTCGGCGCTGCCAGGTCGGTCATCAGGGCGACGATAAACGGTTGGGAGATAGTCTGTCCCCTGCCGATGGGAAGCGGACTGTTCTCGTAGGCGTGGGAACGGAATGTCTTACTTACGAAGTGCTGCCTGGGCACCCGGCTCATCGCCGTGAGTATATGATCATCCAGGCTTGTCCTGCCGGTCATGCGACAGACGTAGTTTGCCTCCGCACGGATGTCATTGAGCATACCTTCAATATCACCCATCTTCGGCACTACCCATCACAGCATCCTAATTAAAGCGTTTAGAATAGATATAATTCTAGAATAAACCACAAGGAAATAAAGCTTTTAAGGCAAAACCTCTTGACTTCCATAACATTATCGACCAATGCTCAGATTATACTCGATTGCAGCCGCTATCAACATTCGGGCTAGGGCCTGTTAACACTAATTTGACAGCCACTGCCAAGACCCTGTTTTTGTCCAGCAAGGCAGAAGGAGCGCGGTGTAGCTGGGTCTACATAAGCGACTGATAACGCCGCTGGGCGAAAACAGGGCCTTGGCCCTTCGGGTTGCGCCTGAAAAAGCGCCACTCGGCGTTACTCGTCGCTTATTTGGAACAACCAAACTACGCTCCTCGTGCCTTGATTGGCGCTTTTTCAGGCACAACAGTGGCTATCAAATTAGTGTTAACAGGCCCTAGGCAACCATTCCCCTTTCCTGCAGGCTCTTGATCTGATCCCGCACCCTCGCCGCCTCTTCGAACTCCAGATCCTGGGCATGACGATACATCTGATCCTCCAACTGCTGGATGCGCTTGGCCATCTGCTTGGGCGACAGACCGGCATACGCCACTTCCTCCTCTGCCACCTTGGCAAAGCGCCTGGCGCTCATCTGAGCGCCGGGATAGGCGCCCTCCATGATATCGGCGATCGATTTGAGTATCGTCTGCGGGGTGATGCCGTGGATCCTGTTGTATTCGATCTGCTTCTCACGCCGGCGGTTGGTCTCATCGATGGCCCGACGCATGGATCCGGTGATCTGGTCCGCATACAGGATCGCCTTGCCGTTGGCGTTGCGTGCGGCACGGCCGATGGTCTGGATCAATGAACCCTCCGAACGCAGGAAACCCTCCTTGTCGGCGTCCAGGATGGCCACCAGTGAGACTTCCGGCATATCCAACCCCTCGCGCAACAGATTGATCCCGACCAGGACATCGAACTCACCCAGCCGCAGATCGCGGATGATCTCCACCCGCTCAACGGTATCGATATCGGAGTGGAGATAACGCACCCTGACATCATGATCGCCGAGGTAATCGGTGAGGTCCTCCGCCATACGCTTGGTGAGGGTCGTCACCAGCACCCGCTCTCTCTGCGCCACACGCAAGCGTATCTCCGAGAGCAGGTCATCGACTTGGCTGCCGGCCGGCCTGACCTCGACCTCGGGGTCCACCAACCCGGTGGGACGAACCACTTGCTCGACAATGGCGCCGGCGCGCTTGATCTCGTAATCACGCGGCGTGGCGCTGACATAGATGGTCTGGGGCGAACGATGCTCAAACTCCTCGAACTTGAGTGGACGATTATCGAGTGCCGAAGGGAGGCGAAAACCGTATTCCACCAGCGTCTCCTTGCGCGAGCGATCACCCCGGAACATGCCTCCCAGTTGTGGGATGGTGACATGACTCTCGTCAACCACGAGCAGTGCTTCGTCGGACAGATAATCGAACAGGGTGGGCGGCGGCTCGCCCGCCGCCCGACCGGAGAGATAGCGGGAGTAGTTCTCGATGCCGGAGCAGTAACCCAGTTCCGTGATCATCTCGATGTCGAAACGGGTACGCTGGCCAAGGCGCTGCGCCTCCACCAGTTTGTTGGCCGACTCCAACCGCGGCAGTCGCTCCTGTAACTCAAGCTTGATCTGGTCCACTGCCTGCAACAGGGTCTCACGCGGAGTAACATAGTGGCTCTTGGGAAAGATGGAGTATCGCGGCACTTTGCGCAGGATCTCGCCGGTGAGCGGATCGAACACGGATATCTGTTCGATTTCATCGTCGAACAGTTCGACACGCACCGCCTCAGCATCCGACTCCGCCGGATAGATGTCGATCACTTCACCGCGCACGCGAAAGGTGGCGCGATGCAATTCTACATCGTTACGCTTGTATTGGAGTTCCGCCAAACGTCGCAGAATGGCCCGTTGATCGATGATCTCTCCCCGGCTGAGATGCAGCATCATACCCAGATAAGTGCGCGGATCGCCCAGACCGTAAATGGACGATACCGTGGCCACGATGATGGTGTCCCGCCGTTCCAGCAGGGCCTTGGTGGCCGACAGGCGCATCTGCTCGATATGGTCATTGATCGAGGCGTCCTTCTCGATGAAGGTGTCCGAGGCCGGGACATAGGCCTCAGGCTGATAGTAATCGTAGTAGGAGACGAAATACTCCACGGCATTGTGGGGAAAGAACTCCTTGAACTCCCCATACAGCTGGGCTGCCAGGGTCTTATTGGGCGCTAATATCAGGGTCGGGCGCTGCAGCCGCTGGATGACATTGGCGATGGTGAAGGTCTTACCAGAGCCGGTCACCCCAAGCAGTGTCATGCCCGCCTCGCCATCCATCAGTCCCTCTTCAAGGCAGCGGATCGCCTCCGGCTGATCGCCTGACGGAGAAAATTTTGCGGTTAATTTAAACGCTTTACTCATTTAGGGGATTCTTCCACGTCTATTAATTGGCTATTATGACACCCCGGCAACGCCATCATCGAATGGCATTTTTCAATCCGTCGATCAGCCAGCGAGCTGATGTTTGAGAACCAGGGATCAACACAGTAATGAACTCACTACTTTCCAGTCGCGTAAAGGCCGTCAAACCCTCCCCCACCCTGGCTGTCACAGCCCGCGCCGCAGAGATGCGCGCCGCCGGCAAGGATGTCATCGGGCTGGGCGCCGGGGAGCCGGATTTCGATACCCCCGAGCACATCAAGGCTGCCGCCATCAAGGCCATCAATGACGGTTTTACCAAATACACCGCCGTGGACGGCACTCCCGGCCTGAAGCAGGCCGTCATCGACAAGTTCCAACGCGACAACGGCTTTGCGTATGCGGCGGATCAGATCCTGGTCTCCTGCGGTGGAAAGCAGAGCTTCTACAACCTGGCCCAGGCGGTCCTGGACCCGGGTGACGAGGTGATCATCCCCGCCCCGTATTGGGTCTCCTACCCCGACATGTCGATCCTCGCCGGCGGCGTGCCGGTACTCGTCTCCGCCGGCGCCTCGCAGAACTTCAAGATCACCGCCCAGCAACTGGCGGCGGCGATCACCGACAAGAGCAAGCTGTTCGTCATCAACAGCCCTTCCAACCCCACCGGCATGGCCTACAGCCGTGAAGAGCTGGCGGCCCTCGGTGAGGTATTGAAAGATCACCCCAGGGTCCTGATCGCCACCGACGACATGTACGAGCACATCCTCTGGCCCGGCAACAGTTTCGTCAACATCCTGAATGTCTGTCCTGAACTGAAAGAGCGCACCCTGGTGCTGAACGGCGTATCCAAGGCCTACTCCATGACCGGTTGGCGCATCGGCTACGCCGGCGGCCCGTCGGAGATCATCAAGGCGATGAAGAAAATCCAGTCCCAGAGCACCTCCAATCCGACCTCCATCTCCCAGGTGGCCGCCCAGGCAGCGCTGGAGGGCTCCCAGGCCTGCATTGAAGAGATGCTCACCGCCTTCAAGGAGCGTCACGACTATGTGGTCGAACGCCTCAACGGCATGCCAGGGATCGAGTGCCTCCCTAGCGATGGAACCTTCTACTGTTTCCCCAGGGTCGAGGGAGCACTGGAGGCATTGGAGGGCGTCAACAATGACCTGGAGCTCTCCGAATACCTGATCAGTGAAGCCGGCGTCGCCCTGGTGCCCGGCACTGCATTCGGCCTGTCGGGGCATGTACGCATCTCCATCGCCACCAGCAAACGGAACCTGGAACAGGCGCTGGACCGCATTGAGGGGGTGCTAAAAAGCTGATAGACTAGCGCTCAAACAACACAAATACAGTGGGCGCCAGGATGCGCCCTACAACCACTCCAAGGAGGGAGACCCATGCAATCCCCTGCATCACAGCCTCTATCCCGGGCAACCGGTTTTACCCTGGCAGACCTGATCATCGCCCTGGCCATTGTTATGATTCTGCTCAGTCTGGGCATACCGTCATTCCGCACCTTGAGCGCAAAAAACCAGCAGACGAGCGAGCTCAACAGCTTCGTCCACCACATCTACCTGGCCCGCAGTCTGGCCATCTCCAGTGAGCGTCACCAAATGCTCTGCCCCAGCAGCGACGGCGAGACCTGCCTGGACAACTCGGATTGGAGTCAGGGCTTGATGATCTTCGAAGATACCAATAAGAACAAGACAAGGGACGAGGATGACCGGCTGCAAGCCTACCATCGCCCCACGGCGTCGACAAAGATCGACATCCACTCATCGGCGGGGCGCAAACGGGTCGTCTTCCATGGAGACGGCCGGCCCAGCGGCTATAACCTGACCCTCACCTTCTGTGATCCCCACGACCTGGTGCCGCCCAAGGCGGTGATAGTGAACAACGTGGGACGCACCCGGGTCTCAGATACCCGCTCAGACGGATCCCCGCTCCGCTGCGACAGGTGATTTAGTCAGAGAAACTATTGACGCTAAGGCCCAGTCTCATTAATATGCGCCCCTCCTGAACAATTCCCCGGTAGCTCAGTCGGTAGAGCGGGTGACTGTTAATCACTAGGTCGGCAGTTCGAGCCTGTCCCGGGGAGCCATATAAAACAAGCGCTTAGATGGAAATCTAAGTGCTTTTTTATGCCTGAGCGACAACCGATCCCAGTCAAACCGTCATCAGCCGGTTCAATGTTACCTATGGCAGGCGGATAATTGGAATCACGAACGACTCAGCTACGTCGTCTCCATTGACATCGGAAATGGATTCTACAGGAAATCTCTTAACGCAACTCAATCTGAATAAACGTACCGTAGGTCTGCGTAATATATGACACAGCCGGCCCAAGAGCCTGAAGAGACACATATTCTCCGGCGACCCCAATAGGGATCCACTCCGTGGAAAATGACAGTGGGGCAAAGCTCCCGACAGAGGGCGTATACGCAAGATTCGCACATCCCCTATCGTGTTGGGCAACCCCGTTTCTGCTATACGATAACCCATAGTGACCTGCGCCATTTGATCTGATCGTTGCATACCCAGTAACTTTAAAGTACGTGTATCCCGCACCGTAGGCGATATCTATACGGCCCGAGCCCGGCTCCAGGGTAATGACTGATGGGGCCTCATTAAAATCAGTTGTATCTACGATTACATTTTTCCACATACCAGCGGCAGTGGCGTTGGGTGCTGTTACGTTTTTAAACACAGCCACTGCCACACCACCACTACTAGGGTATGCGCCGGAGATCGCTACGGGAAACGGGCCGAACACGTCGTTGCCGATCTTATATTTGATCAAGTAATCGCCGGAGGGTTTATCTACGGACGACGGGCTATATGCCTCGATCAGGTCACCGGTCCCTGATGTAAATTTTGCCGGCGTATATTCAGTGAACGTCGACGGCTCCGCACTACCGACCGCCCAGATCTTGGTGGATACCGGCTGGTCAGGCCAGACATTTACGATCATCACTGCGAATACCTCGCCGTTAGCTCGAACAACCCTGTCCGATATCGATATCGATGGCCGTTGCTGGTTGCTCCAGTATTCCGGATAACTGGCAATCTTGGAATGATCTCTGACGTTGAGCCACATCGGATACTCAAAACCGTCCACCCAATCAGGATCAATAACGTACCCATCACCCACGGCGTCTGGCTTGACCGCGCTTTCCCAGGTTATAGACAGATCGGTAAAATCGCCAAGGTATCTGATTTTGCTAAGTTCCGGGATTTGTGTTCTCAGTGCTGTATCTGTTTTGAATGCTTTCCACATCTCACTCAAGATGAAGAAATACCCGAGCGACGTGCCATGCAGACGATCGTACGATACCAGCCCGAGCCGGGCAGGTTTGAAGTAGTTGGAATGTACAACTACGTCAGCAAGCCCCTGGCACGTCGCATCCAATACTCTCCAGTCAGTCAGCCTGCCTTGCATAACCGGGTCAATGATTTTCTCTAGCTCGGCTTCTTCCGACGTGTACAATCCGGATTCGCCAGGCATGGTGCTGGTCGAGTGCATGTATGGCACGCAGTATTTTTTCTTGATGGCCGTAACCGCTTTTGTGCCATGCTGATCTTCGTCATACGGCACGAGGCGAGAGTAAATAATCACCGCATCGGGGCTGCCTGCTCTCAACGCGGCATACACCGCCTGCGCATCAGCGATCACTTGCGCCTGGGTCCTGCCATCCCCGTTCTGCATGGCATCGTTCAAACCGAGTTCGACGATAATAATGTCAAGATTCAGTGAATTGGTTAACTGTACATAGGTCTGTCCAATTTCAGGGTCGACCATGTTCATAGCTCTGTAATAGGTAAGACCGCCTGTGCCGGTATGGAATATATCCACATCGATGCCCTCGGCATCAAATGCCCGCTGGGCGAGAGACGACCACGAATCGAACCAGGGAAAAACAATCTCTGACGCGCCAAGCACGCCTATTCTCCCAGTAGCGGAAGGTAGGAGACTTGGGTTTAAGAGTTCCCATCCGACAGGACTCTCTCGGTACCTCAACTTCATTTCATAGCCGGCGCCGGAAATATCGCCAACCACGAGTGCTTTGCCTCCAAGCCTGGTTATCGTTAAGGCTCCAAGCCCATCGAGATCCAACGTTGGAGCAGTGATGGTGTTCCGGGCAATAGCACGTACTGAAACTTCCATGCCATCAACCAGGCTGCGCGCAGGAATGCTGAGTGACGCCGTCATGGCATCCGCTGTTCCCGCAGCTACGGAAAATTGCCCAAGCACCTGCATATTGGGTCTCAACAGATCGCTGATAAACTCTGCGTTCATTCGTAAGAACACACCGTCACCGGTGTTAAACGCCAGCGCCACGGCGTCACGCTCTATTGTCCATGTCGTACCTGTGATAGCGGTAACTCTAATACGCTCTTGTTCACCGTCCGCTACTCGCCGAAGAGTCGCCCAGAACCAATCGCCAGTACCAAGTATTGGAAATCCGGATGATGAAGCCACATTCATTACAAGATCCGTCTCAATGACATTTGCAGTCAACACAGTGACAACATCGTTTAAGTACTTCATTTCAGCCATAGTAATTCTCCAAGATTAATATTTTCCCTCTGTCGCAGCTCTTCCAATTAATTGGAAATCGGCCCGTGCAGGTATTGCACCGCCGAGCTATCGCGTATCGTGAACACACAGGGTAAATAAGCATCATTCTTAAGCAAGGGGTAAAAATCGTAATTGAAATATCGCTCGTTCACGATAAAGCCTCCCTGCAAGGATAATGTCACTCAATAATCGGTAATATAGGCTGCAGATGGAGCTTAAAAAAAAGAACAAACCGGCGTGAATTTTCCTGTATCCTGGATACGTCCATTTATTTGATGATCGATTTGGAGTTCAGTCATAGACAATAAGTTCCCTGCAGGATTTGTCCGCTAATGAACGCGAATCAACGCAAATTCGCTGTGAATGATCTCATACCTTGGTTCCGCTTATCCGCTATATCCAGGCAGGTCATCCCGGAGCAAGAGAACAAAGACCGGAATCCACTCAATCGCTGAATCTGCCGGGGCATGGGATGAAAGGTACTAAGGCAAGCAGCAGGAAGGATGATTCCCATTCGCATTAATTTGCGTTCATTCGCGGACAATCAACTTTGAGTTGATGCACTGAACTCTGATGTATCCAGCCGATCAGGTATATATAGCCAGAAATATTTCTTCGAAATTGACCATTGTTAATGCAAACCGGCGCCCACAATGCCATGATATTTTGTGAGAGTAGGCTAATATATAGCCACCAACAAGGAGGTGGCTATTATGAAAAAGAATCTGATATTTGAAATCGATTCAGCAATCATAGCGCAGACGGACAAGTGTAAAGTGTGCCATCGCTGCCTTACCGATCGCTCCTTCCAACTCTGTAAGATCGATTACCTGGCCGCCGACGGTGCGGTGCTATTCGTCTCTGGCGAGCAATGTATCAACTGTGATTACCGTGTCTCATTCGGCGGCGGCTCGGTCTGCTCCTGCCCGATCCGCAAGGAAATCATGAAGAAGTACAAATTATGAATGCCGATTCCGGATGGGATGGCCGACAGGTATTCGGTCGAGCCCTAAATAACCCCATGAGCCGTGATGTAATTTTTAGGTGGCACATGCCTTAAGGCGGCTTTTTCCTCCATTCTTTCCAGGGACAACAAGATGAACTGTTTAGGCTATCATTTCAGGTGGGGACCAGGATATTCACTTGGGAAACGAGGTTACATTAACCATGCGTGGAATCTGCATCCAACCAGAATCCACGGAGTCGGGTGGACGCGTTCCGTCATATTCGTTCGGCATCCATGTAACTGATTGTCAAGACTGACTTTCATGGACGACAGTCGATCCTGACATGTAAACCAAATCACGAACTTACCATCTCCCCCGCGTGGGAGAAGTGTTTTTGGGGACAGCAGTGAGTTCAGAGATATCTTTGAGGCCCCTACGTGAAAAAAAGCACGAATAACATAATGGGGAAACATCCATGTCAGCGGAAAAACGTTTGGGAATGGGCCCGATTCCAACTTCACCCGAAATGTACATTAATGAAAAACAGGTCGACGGAATGTCCATTCTAAAAAAATTCGGCTGGAAGCTGGTGTGTATCAGAAGACCTCAGATCGGAGGCGTGTCCACTCTCCTGAAACACAGTCATGAGCGAGGCATCGGCGTATTGGGTGTGGATGGGGTGCTCAGAATCCATCCGGAGATCAAAATTCGCCAGTAACGCGAATGATGTACCTTGCGGCCTCTCGCTGACCATTGCCGGGGAGGGGCCTGAGGCATCTCAGGCTGGGGAATTTCAGCCACTCAGCGGCCGTCTTCCTTAAATCAATTGGTTAGGGACTTCAAGCATGCCCTTGCTCGGTGTTGTGGCGCTTGCCAAGGGCATCAACCATTGGCAAGCACCACGCCTTGATCAAGGGCATGCTTGGAGCCCTGAACCTAACCTATTGGGCTGCTGGGTTAATAATACGCGCATTCGGCTTGAAAAAGTGCTAAAAAAGATGTTGTGATAACTGACGAACCCCATGGTTTTATTGCCTTTCTGGTTGTAGGATCATGGGGTGTGTAGTGGATGCCTGGAAAGGGAGCAGTATTGCAAGGCAGCGATGACCTTGGCTATCTTCCCACTGACAATCCATCGACACGTATGCGATCGGCTTTACAAATAAGAGTCATAAGGTGAGATAACGCATGACGACCGAGCCTGTCACACGAGAAGAGACTTACCTGGCCCATGGCATATTCCTGTTCCTGCTGGTTTTCCTGCTCTGGATCATGCTGGCGGGCAGCCTGGAACCCGGTGAGATCGTAACCGGCCTGATGGTCGCCTTGGTGGTCACCCTGGCCAGCCGCCCCCATCTCTCCGTTTTCTCCGGCCTGCGCCTCTCTCCCTCGGCAATCGGGCCGTTTCTGGCCTATCTCGGCGTCTTCTTCGTGGAACTGGTGCGATCCAACATCGACATGGCGCGTCGTGTCCTCTCTCCCTCCCTGCCCTTGCGTCCCGCGGTCGTCGAGGTCAAGACCAGGCTGTCGTCCTCCCTCGGACGCCTGATCCTGGCCAACAGCATCACCCTGACACCCGGCACCCTGACGGTGGATGTACGGGGGGAGATCATCCTGGTTCATTGGGTCGACTGCCCACCGGACAGCGATATCGAAAGCGCTACGCGCGCGATAACCAGCAAGTTTGAAAGACATCTGAAAGGCTTCGTTAGATGACACTGACGCTATTGGAAACCGTCGCACTGGCAATGCTGGGGGGGGCAGTGGTATTGAGTCTGCTCCGGTTGTTGCTCGGGCCCACCGCGCCCGACCGGGTCGTAGCCGCCGACACCCTGGCGGTGATCACCACCTCCGGTCTGGTGGTGCTGGCCGCACTGCTTGCCAGCCCCCTCTATCTGGATGTGGCGCTGATCTACGGCGCCCTCGCCTTTGTCGGTGTCGTTGCCATCGCCCGCGCCATCGAGGGGAACGGCTCATGAGATTACTGGCGGATGTGATATTGCTTATCGGAGCTGCCTTTACCCTGCTCGGCGCCTTGGGTCTGGTGCGAATGCCTGATGTCTACAATCGGATCCAGGCTGGTACGAAGGCGGTGACCTTGGGCGCGCTCTCGCTGCTGCTCGGGATCGGACTACTCTATCCGCAATGGTGGTCCAAGCTGCTGGTGATTGCGCTGATGATCCTGGTCACCAATCCCCTTGGCTCCTCCACCATCGCCAGGGCGCTGTTGATGGCAGGTGTCCAACCCTGGAAAAAAGTCGAGTCGAACAGTACCGGGGAGAATAATCCATGACCACGATCGAGCTTTGGATCGCCCTGACCCTGGCGCTGATGATGCTGAGTGCTGCGGTAATGGTGTTATTGGTGAAAAACCATATTGCCGCGGTCGCCGCCGCCTCCGTGGTCTCGCTTGGATTGGCCCTGCTGTTTGTGCTGATGAGAGCCCCGGATGTAGCCATGACCGAGGCGGCCGTGGGTGTCGGCCTGAGCAGCCTGATCCTGGCCCTTGCCCTGCGCCGCCTGGGTCTCTGGGAAGTGGATGGCAAGACCGTGAAACCCAACCCGTTAAGCCTCAATAGGGAGAAAAGGGATGGGTAATCTGACCGGCCTGCTGTTTGCCGGAGGCCTGGGGTTCATGCTCCTGGCGATCGCCGGCGGGCTCGATTTCGGCGCCCCTCCGATGCTCATCGGCAGTGCGATTCAGGCACAAGCGCCCGCTGAGACCGGGGCAACCAATATCGTCACCTCGGTGGTACTGGGCTATCGCGCCATCGACACCTTGGGAGAACTCTCCATCCTCTTCGCCGCTGCCGCCTCGGCCGGGTTGGTGTTGGGACGCCGGCATACCTCGGCAGGCACTCAGACAGAGGGTGGTTTTATCCTGCGCACGGGAGGCGGGATACTGTTTCCATTGATGATGACGATCGGCTTCTACATCATTTTTCACGGTCACCTGACACCTGGGGGTGGTTTTCAGGGGGGCGTGATCCTGGCGGCGGCCTTCTTCCTGCCGCTGTTGGCCCGTCCAGGCGCTAAACTTCACCACAGCACATTGAGTCTGATCGAGGGTTTTGCCGGGGCAAGCTTTATCCTCGTCGGCCTGTTGGCATTGGCGGAGGGGAAGGCGTTCCTGCAACCCCTGCTGATTCAGGATACGCTCGGCCAGCTCTTCTCTGCCGGCACCCTGCCATTGCTCTATCTGGCCGTCGGTCTGAAGGTGGGCGCTGAACTGGCCAGCCTGCTGTCACGCCTCGCCCAAACAGAGGCCTCCCAATGATCCCGGCCCTCACCCCGGAACTGATTCTCTACGCCACCGCCATCGGGCTGACCACGATCGGTCTCGCCGGTGTGGTTCTGTCGGTTCATCTGTTCCGCATGGTGCTGTCCCTGGTCATCGCTGAAGCCGGGGTAAATCTGATGCTGGTGCTGGCCGGCTATCGCTGGGATGCGGTGGCGCCGATACTCACCTCCCTGGGTGAACAACCCGCGATGGTCGATCCGGTGCCACAGGCGATGGTGCTGACGGCAATCGTCATCGGTGTCGGTGTTCAGGCCCTTGCGGTGAGCATTCTGATTCGTATTCGCCAACGCTACGCCACCCTGGACCGGTGGGAGGTCGCTGAGCGGATGGATGCCGATATCGCCGCCACGGCGGGGACTCCCAGGGATGTCAGTCAGGAGGCGCCGCTCGGCGAGCGGCCGCTGCCGCCGATTCCCGCAAAGCGGGTGGATCCCAGTGGGAGTGAGTCATGAACGGCGCGTTGGCGCTCACCATTGCCCTGCCGCTCCTTGGCGCTTTTCTGCTACCGGTGCTGATGCGTGTGTCAGTGGCGTTCGGCGTCTGGATCGGGCCCGCCATCCTGGCCTATGGCTGTTGGATCCTGGGCGATCTGTGGCTGACGGGTTCGATGCAACCCTTCTCGGTCGCCCTGGGCGGATTCGCACCGCCGTTGGGGATCAATCTCTATGCCGATACCCTCGCCCTGCTGTTCGCCCTCGCTGCGCAACTGCTGGGTCTCATCTTCTGGCCCTTCAAACTGGACCAGGATAGCGCCAGACGCCAGGCCTTGATGCTGCTGTTGGTAGCCGCCTCCACCGGCCTGGCGCTCTCCGGCGACCTCTTCAATCTCTATGTCTTCTACGAACTGACGGCAGTCGCTACTTTCGGTCTGGTAGCCGCCTCCGGCACCAGCGCTGCCTATGCGGCAACCATCCGCTATCTGATACTCAGCGGCATCGGTTCGGTATTGACCCTGTTCGGCATCGCCCTGATCTACGGCCAAACAGGCACCCTCAATCTGGCCCACCTGGCGCAACTTGCACCCGAACAACTGAGCAATGAACTGGGACTGGCCGCCTTCCTGAGCCTACTGATCGGCATCGGCGTCAAGGCTGAACTCTTCCCGGTCAACACCTGGGTGCCTGAAGTCTACGCCACCGCCTCAAGCCGACTGTCGGCGTTTCTTGCCGGACTGGTCTCCAAACTGGCCCTGCTGATTATTTTGCGCCTGCTGCTACTGGTGTTCCATCAACCGGAAGCGGCACAAGTGATATTGATCCTCGGCATCCTCGGAGTGGTCAGCGGTGAACTGGCGGCTTGGCGCGCCAAGGAGATGCGGCGCATGCTGGCCTTCTCCTCCATCGGCCAGCTTGGGGTGCTGTTCATCGCCATGGCGCTGCCGGACGGGCAAGGCATGCTGGCGGTATTGGCCCTTGCCCTGCACCACCTGGTGATCAAGTCGGGCCTGTTCATGCTGGCGGATGGCTGGGGCGGCGCCTTGCAACGGTTGCGCGGCAGCGCCGCCGCCTCGCCTTTGGCGGCCGGGCTGTTCGTGCTCTTCTCCCTCTCCCTGGTCGGGATGCCGCCGTTGCCCGGTTTTTGGGCCAAGTTCACTTTGATTACCGAGTTGGCGGGGCAGACCGAGCCACTCTACCTGATGGGTCTGACGGTCTTTCTCCTAGCTACGGTGGTTGAGGCCGCCTACCTGTTTCGTGTAGCAGCCATCATCTATCAATCAGCCCCGCAGGAGAGACGACCTGATGAGATACCAAAGGCCGGAGGCCTCTCACTGGCAACCGCCGGCCTGTTTGGAGCGGGATTGATCGCCACTACCCTGCTGATCGCCCCCGTGGGCGACCGACTGCAGACCATCGCCGCACAGGCACAGGATGTCGATCTCTACATCAATACCGTCTTCCCGGCGACGCCTGGAGCCAGTCAATGACCCTGACCCTGTTGGACGAACTGCTGCTCTTCTCCGGCGCCACCTTGCTGGTAGCCCTGTTTATCGGCCGGGGCCTTGCCGCCGGCTGGATGGTCACCATCCTGTATGGCGGTCAACTGCTCACCCTGTTAAAGATGGCCGCACTCGGCTATGGCGGCGGAATCATCGCTTCCAGTCTCTCTTTTACCGTGATGGGACAGAACCTCAGCTGGCGTTTCGACGCCCTCAGCTGGTTCTTCGCCCTGATCACCCTCGGCTCCGCCCTGCTCAGCAGCTGGTTCGCCTGCGGCGCCTGGGAGCGCAGCTATGCCAAACAAGGGGGCAACATCTGGCTGTTCCACCTGGCCATGGCGCTGAACGTCTTGAGTATGCTGATCCTGCTGGCCAGTGGCGATCTGCTGTCACTCTTCATCGGTTGGGAGCTGGTGAGCTGGGCCGGTTTCCTGCTCATGGCCCTGGCCGGAGGCGTCGCCACCCAGGCGGCCATGCGCTATATCACCTACGCCATGGCCGGAGGAATGGCGATCTTCGGCGGCCTGGCCCTGGTCTATAGCTCATCCGGCTCGCTACAGCTCGATGCCGTGCTGATCGCGGTCGAGAGCATGAGCACAACCAAGCTATGGCTGCTGGTGATCCTTTTCGGCGGTGGCTTCGGGGTCAAGATGGGATTGCTGCCTTTCCACCTCTGGCAGGCCCCCGCCTATGCGGAGACCCCAGGTCCTGGCAGCGCCTTTCTCGGCGCCATCTCTTCTCGGATGGGACTGTTCGCCATTCTGCTGGTGCTGGTCAAGCTCTTCGGCATCGTCAATATCGATAGCCTGAAGATCCCCTTCACCCTGATCGATGCCCGGGATCTGCTGGCCTGGATCGCCGTCTTCACCATCATATTTCCCACCTTCACCGCCATGAAACAGAACGATGCCCGCCATCTCCTAGCGTGGCACGGCATCGGCCAGGGCGGCTATATGCTACTCGGGGTGGTGGTGGCCGATGCGATGGGCGGTGCCGGCGGACTGTTGCATGTCTTCAATCACGCCACCTATCAGGCGGCGCTGTTCATGGCGGTCACTGCCGTGATCCACCGCACCGGCACCGCGGATCTCAACAAACTCGGCGGACTGGTGGTGCGCATGCCGCTCTCTTTCATGGTGTTGCTGATCGGCATCATCGGCCTGGCCGGTCTGCCGCCGATGAACGGTTTCGTCTCAAAATGGCTGGTCTACCGGTCGCTGCTCAACGAAGGCATGCCATTACTGTTTCTGGCGGCCGTTATCGGCACCTTGGGCACTATCCTTTCGGTCTACAAGCTGATCCACAATATCTTTCTGGGTCAGCTCAGGGTGGAGCATGAACAGGTGAAAGAGGCCCCCTGGAGCATGATGGCGCCGATGCTGATCCTGGCGGCAATCATCTTCATCACCGGCCTGTTTCCCGGCATCCCGCTGGCCTGGGTGGCGTCGGTCCAGGAGGTCGTGGGTCTGCCGGCAACCGACTACACCCTGGGCGGTGTCGAGTCGGTCAGCGGTTCCCTCGATATGATCTGGGTGATCGGCGTGCTGTTTGCCGGGTTCGGCATCGGCGCCGTCATCTTCTACTCCGCCGGTCGCAGCAAACGGGTGCATCAACTGGACAACTATGCGGGCGGTCACTTCCTCTCCGCCGATGTGCGTTATCAGTACAGCGACAACTTCTACGCCGGACTGATGCATCTCGTAGGCGGTTGGTACCGGGGCAGTTTCCTTTGGCTTGAAAAGAGCGTCATCTCTCTGATCGACTTCCTCTCCCTGGTCATGCAAGGCCTCTACCGGCGGGCCAATGCGGAGTTCTATCTGTTGAGCACAGCGCTCTTTGTTATGGCATGGGTGGTGATCTGATGGCGCCTTTGGAACTCCTTCTCGAACTCACCTTGATGCCACTGGTCGCCTTCCTGGTCGGCATGATGATGGTGTTGATGATGCGCCGCATCGCCGCCAGGATCCAGCGCCGGGTCGGGCCACCTCTGTTTCAGCCGCTGTACGACATCGTCAAGCTACACAGCAAACAGACCCAGGTCTCCCATGGCCTGATTCACGACATCGGCATTGTCATGGCGATGGGCGGTTATATCGCGGCGGAGACCCTGTTGCCTGTGCCCGGCATGAACGGCATCGCTGAGAAGGGCGGCATCATCACCCTGCTCTATCTGATGATGATCCCCTCCCTGGGCCTTGCCCTGGGTGTCGGCCAATGCGCCAATCCCAACGGCTCCATCGGTATCGCCCGGGCGCTGACCGCCATGCTGGCCTACGACATACCGCTGGTGATCGTCATTTTCGGTGTTGCCTATGCGGCGGGCACCACTAACCTGGTCGACATCATCGCTCAACAGCAAGCGGGCGGTTTTGCAACCTGGGGGGCTGTTCAGATGCCCCTACTGGCTGTTGCCGGCCTGATCGCCATGCACGCCTCATTGGGCAAGCAACCCTTCGAGATCTATATCGCCCCGGCGGAGATAGCCACCGGCCCGATGGTGGAGATGAGCGGCAAACACCTGGGCGGCCTGTTCGTCATGCAGTGTTTCCAGCTCTATACCATCTCGGTGCTCTATGTCAGCCTGTTCCTGGGCGGCGGCAGCACCTGGTTCGATTTCCTATTGAAGAGTTTCCTGGTGCTCGCCATTCCGGCCAGCATCGCCTATCTGTTTCCCCGCTATCGCACCGAAGACCTGTTGAGACTGATGTGGAAATGGCCGGTGATGTTGGGGCTGATTGGGGTAGCGTTTGTTCTTTAATTTTGAATGTTGAATTTTGAATGTTGAATTGATGAGTGCGCTTCGCGCACAATTTAATTTCATAAAAGCGTGAGCGAAGCGAACACCGAAATTCAAAATTCATCATTCAAAATTCAAAATTCAAAATTAAGAGAAAGCGTGATGAGTTCGATAAACCAGATCCCGGTGATCGAAGCGAAAAAAGGCAACCCGCTGGCGCGGGTGTTTGACGAGCTGGTGCGTTTCTGCCGCTCGCGTTCGCTGTTTATCTTGCACTACTGTACCGGCTGCGGCGCCATTGAGCTGCCGCCTGCCATGACCTCCCGTTTCGATATGGAGCGGCTGGGTATTCAACCCATGGTCTCACCCCGCCAGGCGGATATCCTGCTGATCACCGGCTATGTTTCGATCAAGACCCTGAAGCGGGTGATCCTGACTTACGAACAGATGGGATCGCCCAAATATGTGATCGGCATCTGCTCATGCACGGTCAATGGCGGTATGTACTGGCAGAGCTATGCCACGGCAAAGAAGCTTGACGAATATATGCCGGTCGATCTCTATATCGCCGGCTGCATGCCGAGGCCGGAAGCGGTTATCGCCGGCCTGCAACAGTTGATGGACAGTATCCACGCCGGCAAAGCCAACAGCTGGGAGGACTACTACCGCAACTATGACTACTATCTCGGTAATCAGCAAAAGCTGTTTGGCGACAACTGGCAGACACCCACGGATGTGATCGCAGAGGCGAAACACTATAACCTGTTGAGCAAAGGCACCTTGGGAGTGCACACCCGCCTGCTGGAGCAGCATCAACAGCCCCTGGAAGCCTTGGAAATGCGCCTGGGACATAATTTAAAGGAGCCGACCGAATGAGTCAGGAAATCGCCCACTGGCTGGATAATCTGCTGGAAGAGATCGAAGGCATTGAAATACGCCGCAAGAGCAGCCGCCGGGTGCGCGTGGATGTCCCCGCGGACGCCCTCCCCGCCCTGCTGGAACTGCTGCAAGGTCGCGCCGGCTATATCCATCTCTCAGCCATCAGCTGCGTCGATTGGATCGAGGATGAGGAATTCGAACTGGTCTACCATGTCTGGTCCTACGAAAGCCACTCGCTGGTCTCCGCGCACATACGCATCGCCCGGGAGCCCGGTGTCTACCTGTCGGTCTATGATCTCTACCAGCCCGCGGCCTTTTTTGAGCGCGACATACACGAGATGTACGGCATCCATTTCGAAGGCAGCCCCAACATGGACAAATTCATTCTCACCGAGTGGGACGGCCCGCCCCCCATGCGCAAGGAGTTCGACAGCGAGGCCTACATCAACGAACACCTCAGCTGGCAAGCGTACAACCCACCCTGGCTGCAGGCGTTGATCGCTGAAGGCGGGGGGGTGGTGATTCCACCGGAGGAGCAACGGTTTAGCCGGAAGAAGGATTAATTTTGAATTATGAATGTTGAATTTTGAATTATCGGTGTTCGCTTTGCTCACGCTTCTTATAAAAAGGTTGTGCGCGAAGCGCACTCATCAATTCAAAATTCAACATTCATAATTCAAAATTAACGAGCAAAGCGAGTATGAGACCTGAAAACTACGAAGCCCAACGCCAGCCGCCGAGTAACGAGTATGAACTCAACTTCGGCCCAAACCATCCCGGCATCGAGGGCAACTATGCACTGAAGGTCAAGCTGCATGGTGATGTCGTACTCGAAGCCAAGGCCGATGGCGGATACCTGCACCGCGGTTTCGAAAAGCTGATGGAACAGCGGCTATGGATTCAGAACATCGCCCTGGTGCCGCGTATCTGCGTTCCCGATCCTTCACCCATGGAGCTCTGCTACTCCATGGCGGTGGAACAGCTTTGCGGGCTGAAGGTCCCGAAACGGGCTCGATGGATCCGTGTCATGCAACTGGAACTCTCCCGCATCGCCGCCCATCTGTTTACCTTTGGCGGTCATGCCGCCACCACCGGCATGTACAGCACCATGTACTGGGGGGTCGCAGATCGTGACCTGCTGCTCGACCTGTTCGAAGAGTTCACCGGCGGACGTGTCTACAGCATCTATAACATCCCCGGCGGCGTGCGCCGCGAACTGCCGGACGGTTTCCTGCAGCGAGTGACCGAGACACTCGATTACATCGAATCGCGTCTCGCCGACTACGACAATCTCTTTTTCAAGAACCAGGTCTTCGTCAAACGCGCCAAGGGCGTTGGCGTGATGTCCCGGGAGCAGGCCCTCGCCTGGGGCGTCACCGGACCCAATCTGCGCGCTACCGGGCTGGCATTCGATGTGCGTCGGGACGATCCCTATCTGGTCTATGACCAACTCGACTTCGATATCCCCACCGAGGAAAACGGCGACGCCTGGGCGCGCACCCTGGTAAGGCGCCACGAACTGATGCAGAGTATTCGCATCCTGCGGCAGGTGGTCGAAGCACTGCCCGATATCCACGGCCCGATCCGCGCACCCATCCCCAATCCACTGGCCTGGAACGTCCCGGCCGGCGAGACCTACACCCGGGTCGAATCCTCCAAGGGCGAACTCTGCTACTACGTAGTCTCAGACGGCGGGCCCAAGCCTTATCGGGTGCATGTGCGAGGCCCCTCCTCGATGCATGCGGTACAGGTGCTGGAAAAACTGTCGGTGGGTTCGCGTATCGAAGATATCGCCCAGACCATGTTTTCATTGGATGCCTGTCCGCCGGAAGTTGATAGGTAATTTTGAATTGTGAATTTTGAATGTTGAATTAAAAGGAGATGAGGCTGTGGGTACGACAGGGAATGTCGTTAGAGACAAGAGCTTTCGGTTTGCTGTTCGTATTGTGAATGCTGCAAGGTATTTACAACAGAATCATAGAGAGTTTGTTCTCTCTAAACAGTTGTTACGATCAGGAACCAGTATTGGTGCAAATATCGAAGAGGCAATGGCCGGCCAGAGCAGAAAGGATTTCATTGCAAAAATGGCCATCGCTTCCAAAGAAACCAGGGAAACTCACTATTGGATACGCTTACTGATATCGACAGGTTATCTGAATGACGGCAGAGAAGCCGAAAAGACGCTTATTAATGACTGTATTGAGTTATCAAAAATGCTGACTTCAATTGTCAAAACAAGCCAAGAGAACTAACCGGATGAGGCTGTGGGTACGACAGGGAATGTCGTTAGAGACAAGAGCTTTCGGTTTGCTGTTCGTATTGTGAATGCTGCAAGGTATTTACAACAGAATCATAGAGAGTTTGTTCTCTCTAAACAGTTGTTACGATCAGGAACCAGTATTGGTGCAAATATCGAAGAGGCAATGGCCGGCCAGAGCAGAAAGGATTTCATTGCAAAAATGGCCATCGCTTCCAAAGAAACCAGGGAAACTCACTATTGGATACGCTTACTGATATCGACAGGTTATCTGAATGACGGCAGAGAAGCCGAAAAGACGCTTATTAATGACTGTATTGAGTTATCAAAAATGCTGACTTCAATTGTCAAAACAAGCCAAGAGAACTAACCGGATGAGGCTGTGGGTACGACAGGGAATGTCGTTAGAGACAAGAGCTTTCGGTTTGCTGTTCGTATTGTGAATGCTGCAAGGTATTTACAACAGAATCATAGAGAGTTTGTTCTCTCTAAACAGTTGTTACGATCAGGAACCAGTATTGGTGCAAATATCGAAGAGGCAATGGCCGGCCAGAGCAGAAAGGATTTCATTGCAAAAATGGCCATCGCTTCCAAAGAAACCAGGGAAACTCACTATTGGATACGCTTACTGATATCGACAGGTTATCTGAATGACGGCAGAGAAGCCGAAAAGACGCTTATTAATGACTGTATTGAGTTATCAAAAATGCTGACTTCAATTGTCAAAACAAGCCAAGAGAACTAACCGATGGCAAAACCAATTCAAAATTCAAAATTCAAAATTCAAAATTATCCTGTCGAGCACAGCGATTCCGGTTCGATCCTATCGCCATTAAAGGCCTTACAGTTCTTTGCCCGCAAACCCGTCACCGTCCCCCTGGAGCCCAGGCCGGCCGCCGCCAACTATCGTGGTTTTCATCTCAACGACCATGACAAGTGCATCGGTTGCAGCTCCTGTCAGAAGGTCTGTGACAATGCGGCCATTACCATGGTCAAGGTGCCTCATCTGCCTGAAGATCCGCTCAAGGGTATCCGCAATCTACGTCCGGCCATCGACTATGGGCGCTGCTGCTGGTGCGCCCTGTGTGTCGACATCTGCCCCACCAGCGCCATCTCCCTGTCACGGGAGTATGTCCACACCTGCACCCAGGAGGAGATCGACAGCTATTTTATCCTCCCCGACGAAACCGGTATCCATGGCGATTTCTACGGCTTGGGTTGGCAAAAGAGTGTCGATTCGGACCTGCTCGACCTGGAGCGCCAACCAATGGCGGAGTTGGCGCCCGAGACGCGCATCGATAACTTCGAGGAGATCGTCAACGGTTATACCGATCAGCAAGCAGTGATCGAAGCCTCCCGCTGCGTACAATGCGGTATGTGCCACGATGCCTGCCCCACCCGGATGGATGCGCCTGAGTATATCCGCGCCATCTGGCAGGGGAAGCCTGAAGAGGCAGTGCGTTGGATCTACAAAAGCAATCCCTTTTCCCATGTCTGTGGTCGAGTCTGCACCCATCGCTGTGAAGACGCCTGCTCCATCGGCAGGCGTGGAGAGCCGGTCGCTATTCGCTGGCTGAAACGCTATGCCATGGATGCCGTGGATCATGAACGCATCAAACAGATTGCCGCGGAAGAGAAGGTCGACTACCTGAGCGGCCATCGGGTCGCCATTGTCGGCGCCGGTCCTGCCGGCCTTACGGCTGCTTACGATCTGGTGCGCAAGGGCCATGAGGTAACCGTCTTTGAAGCCAGGGAGCAAGCAGGTGGCATGCCCCGTTACGGCATCCCGGCATACCGCCTACCCTATGACATACTCGATCGGGATATCGACGTCATCACCTCCCTTGGAGTGAAAATTCTGACCGGCACCCGGGTCGGTGTCGATATCAGCATGGACAAGTTACATGCTGATTTCGATGCCGTGGTGCTGGCCATCGGCCTCCACCTTGGCCGTTCCACCCGTATTCCCGGCGCCGACCATAAACAGGTCCGCAAAGCGGTGGATCTGTTGGCTATGATTACAGATGGCAAAAAGTTCTCACTGCCGAAACAGGCTGTGGTGATTGGCGGGGGTAACGTGGCCATGGATATCGCCCGCAGTCTGGCGCGGATGCAGAAACAAAAGTTCGGCGAAGCAAAAATCACCGTCACCGCATTGGAGGACAAAGCCCACTTTCTGGCGGATCCGCTCGAAGTCAAGGAGTGTGACGAGGAAGGCATTGAGATCTTCGATGCACGCGGCCCGCAGGCGTGTATTGTCGAAAAAGGCAAACTAAAGGGTTTACGAACTTGGAAGGTTCGCTCCATTTTTGATGAACAGGGACGATTCTCACCCGCCTATGATGAAAGCGACGAACAGATACATGAAGGCGACATGGTCATCGAAGCAATAGGCCAGATGCCGGATATCAGCCTGCTCGGTGAAGCGCTGACCGAAGAGCTGGAGTGGAGCCGGGGCCATATCCAGGTGGATGAAAACGGCCGCACCTCAGTAGCGTGGTTCTGGGCCGCCGGTGACTGCGTCAACGGCCCGGACGTGGTGCATGCCGTGGCGGACGGCCACCGGGTTGCTGCCAGTGTTGAGGCATGGTTGGCTGAGAAGACTAATTAATTTTGAATTTTGAATGTTGAATTGATGAGTGCGCTTTGCGCACAACCTGTTTAAATGAAGCATGAGCGCAGCGAACACCGAAATTCAAAATTCAACATTCAAAATTCAAAATTAAATTAACAAAGGAGTTCCCGCATGACAGAAGATCACACCAGCGGCTACAAAAGTCTGCAATCGAAAAAAAGCCTCGCGGAGATCCTTGAGGTGGCCATTGAGTTTGAACGCACTGCGCGTGATTTCTACACCGACCTGATCCCCAAGGTCAGTAAGCAGATCCGTTACCTGGTGGAAGAACTGGCTGGGGAGGAGCAGCGCCATTTCGATCTGTTTTCCGAGCTTCGCGCTCGGCCCGATATAGAAAAACAGATCAGTGAGCTGATTGAGACCCCAGCCAGTGATAAACGCTTCTCCGATGCCGTTCACTTGCCCGATCTGGGTGATCACCCGGATGACCAGGCGGTACTGCAATATGCCCTAGGACGGGAGCATGCCGCCATGGAGCAGTATCGCGCTCTGGCTATAACAACCTCCGATGGCCCGATCAAGGATCTTTTTCTCTTTCTCGCTAATGAAGAGACCCTGCATAAAAACCAACTGGAGAAAATCTATTACGAAACCATCCATGGTAGTGGTGTATAACTTGTTCATACTAACCCGAAGGGTGATTAAAAGGGAACTAATCAATTAATTCTGGCCCATAGGCTGGAAAGCAGCCTCCTGTTAAGCTGATCTTTGGCTGATCCGGCACAATCCGCTAAATATTTCCCCCTGGTTACCGCTAAAAATAGAATACACATTCTATTTCGAACGCCATTATGTATCTGCCTTTTTTCATTAGGGTAAGATGGAATGCAACCACAAGATCCGTAATCCTATTAGGATTTCTAATACTATTTCTCAGCTGTGGAATTCTCTGGGTCAACGGCAGTCAAGCCGCCAGTGACATTACCGGGGTTAGCCTGGAACAGGCGTTGACCACGGCTTTGCAAAACAATCGCCTGCGCACCATCTCCCGGCAATCGGTTGAGATCGCCGAGGCGCAGTATCAGCAGGCCCTCTCGGCCCACTGGCCATCACTGACGTTTAACGCTGGCTTTCAACGGCGTGACGAAACCGCCACATTCGACTACCCGGCACAGAGATTCGACCTGAACCTGGGTTTTCCGACCCCTCCCATAGCGGTGCCGCGGCAAGAGATCACCCTGCTCGGACGTGATACTGCCCTCTATTCGCTGGAACTGATGTACCCGCTTTATACCGGAGGAAAACGTTCAAGTTTGATAAAGCAGGCTCAAATCGGAAAGGATATCGCTGCCACAGAAGTACGCCGAACCGACTTGCAGGTGGTGCAGGAGGTAAAACGTTATTACTATGCCGCACTCTATACCAAACAACTGAGTCTTCTCGCTAAAGAGATCGCAATCTCCTTCGAAGTCCTCAGGGACATTACCCAGGCCTTCTATGAAGGCGGCTCAAATTCTGTCAATAAACTCGACCTGTTGCAGACTCAACTCGCACACTCACTTGCCAAGTCGACCCATGCCGACTTGATCGCCAAGCACAAATCAGCCTTGGCCGCCCTCTCCTTCAGCATGGGTCAGGCATGGCAGGAACAGATCCAGATCAGTGACGCACGCTATCCGCAAGATCTCGTCCCCACTCAACTCGAGCATTTGATTGCTCAGGCTCTGCAGTTCAATCCGCAACTGCAAAAGCTGACATTGGCCGTGGATGCCTATCAGGCAAAGGTCGGTGAAGCAGAGAGCGAATACTATCCCACTCTGGCGCTGCACGGCTCCGTGGATGCCTTTAACAACGACGTGGATGGCGGCCTCAACAATAATAGAAACCGAAACTCCTGGACCCTCGGTATCGGCATGAGAATGAGTCTGTTCAATGGCGGACTGACTCGTCACAAAGTCTCGGCAGCCAAGATCAGTCAAGCGCAAATGGCTGAACAACGCCTGCTGGTGAGTGACGGCATTGCGGCCCAGGTCAAAAACCGCCTGCTGGAAATTGAGGCTTCACAACGACAACTGGCAATCACTGAAACAGCTATAGAGACCTCTCGTGAGAATCTTGACCTGAACAACCGGGCCTATCAAACCGGTGCGGTAAAGACCGAAAAAGTTATTGAGGCGAGCCTGTTCGATGCACTGATCCGCGCCAACAATTATCGGGCGCAGCACGATCAAGCCTTATCTATTGCAGAAATCGCTTATCTTTTAGGTAGGGAGGCGATGGAATAGAGCGTATCGGAAAACAGATGAATATTCGTTCACTCCTACACCCACTCTGGCCATTCGCACTACTGCTGACTCTCTACTCTGCAGCCACCGCCGGCGTTATGAACAACAGTGATGCTATTCGTGTCGGCGGAAGTGCCGAGTCCCTCTATAATGTCAGTATCACTGACACGAAAATTGTCTTCACCCTATTCTTCAATGAGGTATTAAAAAAGGCCGAAGAGCGATTCACCGTTGAAATCTTTAAGTCTGATAGAGATCTTGAACAAGCGCTGAAAACAGGCAAGCTGGACGCCATGTTTTCCAATACACTGCAGTACCTTGATCAAGAAGCATTTCTCAATCCTAATGCTACTTATATTTCACGTTTCGGTCCGAATCTGAAAGAGAAATACTATCTTTTAGTGAGGCAGGACAGCGGTATTCATAAGATTTCACAGTTACGCAACAGACGCATTATTCTTCCATCAGGTCATATTGTCGGCAAACTTTTTCTCGATGTGCAACTGCTGCGCCAGGGATTACCGGAGTCTCATAAGTTCTTCAGTGAAATGAGAAAAACCAAAGAATCCAATACTGCCGTCGTAGACCTATTCTTTCGAAAGACTGATGCCGCCCTGGTTACGGATTATGCTTTCGATGTAGCCCGTGAACTGAATCCACAACTTGATGAAACACTTGGCATACTGATGGTTTCTGAACCGTTTGTCTATCAGGTGATCTCTATACACAGAGATTTTCCACAGGCAAGAATCGATAACTTCGAGCCACATATCCTGGATATCCAGGATACGCCGCGTATGAAAAACCTGATGAAGACATTCCGTTTCAAAGGTCTTCACAAAATAGACAATAGCTCACTCAAAGAGGTCCGCTTCCTGGTAGATGAGTTACGACATCTGAAAGGCGGGGATCGTGGACCATGAAGCAAAACACTATTTTTCGTCATCTTTTCATCCGTATGGCGTTGATTCTGTTGGGGGTCAACTTAATCTTTTCCCTGATACTGGTGCCTACCTATAAGAGCAAACTGATAAAGATGATCGCTGTCCAGGGCGATACCTTTGCAAACTCCACCATTGCGGCTTGTGCCGAGGCACTCTATACCAATGATTACAGTTATGTCATCAGTTACTTGATCAAGGTGCTAAAGCAAACTCCTGATGTGGAATTCGTCTCGCTCAAATCTCACCAGGGTCCTGTACTACACATCAGTGCCAAAGGCTGGCAGATGAAAGAACCCCACTCCAATGCGGATCAGGTTATCTTTTCCGATGAAAAAACATATCTGATAGAGCATAAGAATATTCCGGGCAGTGAGCATGCCGCCTTTTTGTTTTCCAAGCCAATCAGTATAAGCGGCCTCGATTGGGGCGTCTTCAAAATGGCTATGGCAGACGATGAATATCAGGAATTACTGATTAGCTACTTTCGCAATGCGATGATCTTCAGCCTGCTCCTGATCGCCATATCACTTCTATTGATGCATGGTAGTTCACTGAAGCTAGGTCAACAGTTGGCAAAATTAAGAGAAACCGCATTAAAATTGGCACAGGGCAATCTCTCTGCACGCGCTCCCACGGAAGCCATTGGCGAGATCAATCTACTTGCTACAACATTGAATGGAATGGCAGAAAGTCTTGGCGAGAATATTCGTAATGCCCGTCGGCTGGCTCGTGTCGTAGAAGACACCAATGATGCCATTGCACTCTTCGATAAGGACGAACAGATAATTTTTGTCAATCCTGCGCTGAAAAATATCACTCATCAGCCTGACTCATTCTTTGCCGGCATGTCGCTTCCCGAACTGTTCAATCACCTAAAAATCGACTACTCAAAACAGCTTGAAGTCACTGCTGTACTCACCCATGCCCAGCGTCTCGATTGGGAGACGGATATCGCAATTCAGACCAGTTATCGGGGTCAGATACATATGACGCTACGAATTGAGCAATTTGATGCCCATGAAATCGATAGTGGCGGCTTTTTTGTTGTACTGTCAGACATCACCCGAAGAAAACAGCTGGAACATGAACTGGAGACCCTGGCTTATATCGACAAATTGACCAAGCTACCCAACCGACGCTACTTCATGGATAAGTTAACGGAGGCAGTCAATGAAGCTGAATCATTCGAGACTGGCCTCGCAATCATGTTTCTCGATCTGGACAATTTCAAGGTCATCAATGACACTCTGGGCCATGAAGTGGGGGATTTCGTATTGAGCGAGGCTGGCTGGCGTATACAAAGCATTTTGCGTACTGACGATACAGTGTGCCGACTGGGTGGGGATGAATTTACCACCATCCTGAGGGGTGTTAAGGAGAAAAATGAGGTTATCCCAATCGCCAATCAGATCATCAAACAGTTCGAACAAACCATCTTTCATAATGATCGAGAGCTACGTATCAGTACCAGCATAGGTATTGTCCTCTACCCCATGGATGGTATTAGCACGAAAGAGCTGGTCAAGAATGCAGACACTGCCATGTACGCCGCCAAGAAAGGCGGAAAAAATGCCTATTGTTTCTTTTCTGAAGAGATGCATCATGAAATGCTTGACTATCTTGAGATAGAGAGCGCGCTAAGAAAGGCTCTCACCACTTCCGGTCTATACCTCGTCTACCAGCCTATCATTGATATAGAGACACGCCAAATCAGACGTTGTGAGGCCTTGCTCAGATGGAACGACTTGGAGCGTGGCCACATCCCACCAGGAAGGTTTATTCCGATAGCAGAACAATCCGGTCTCATTGTCGCTCTCGGTGAATGGGTGTTTAATGAAGTCTGCAAACAGATTAAAAGTTGGGATTTCGAAATCGATGTCTCAATTAATATCTCGGGAAATGAACTGATCGACAGCAACTTCATCAATCGCATTAGCGATACATTGATTGAACACGATATCCCTCCGCACCGATTGCAACTTGAGTTCACAGAGCATGTACTCGTCAGCAAGGAAGGAAAAAATCTTGCCCTATTGAATCGACTCAAACGTATCGGATTTCAATTAGCGGTAGATGACTTCGGTACCGGGTTTTCCTCACTCAGCTATCTTACCGAGCTTCCGATTGACGTAATTAAGATTGATAAGTCTTTTATCAGCAGATTACCGGGTGATCGAAAAACCATTGCCGTGGTCAATTCAATCATATCACTCGCGCAAAGTCTTGATATGTCAACAATTGGTGAGGGAGCAGAAACAAAAGAGCAAGTAGACTGGCTTGATGAACATGGCTGCAGTGCCATCCAGGGATTCTACTTTCACAAACCTATGACTGGGGCGGATTTAAGACGGTTGGTTTATAAAACACGTTCGCTGCCAACTCCTATCAAAATAGTCAAGTAGCAGCCGGCAAAATATTTATATGGCAAAACTAACAGGGTCGTTGGTCGGCAGCTATCAATCAGCTTACTCAACTCCAGAGTAAACGCTTTCCTTCTGACTTCAGGAGCCCCATCGACGATGTCTAAGGCAAAAAAAACCCGCGTGTGGGGAGACACGCGGGTAAGGGTAATCGACTAACCAATCAGTGGTTTATTTCATTCTCATGGCACTCGACACAACCAACCATATGTCCTTTCGGGAAGTCGGCATTCTTGCCGTCCGGACAGAAATTGGTACTGTCATCACACTGTAAGACACGGTCGGTGGCCATACGAGACAGCACGGTGCCCAGACCATCGGCGCCATGACAGGACTTACACTCGCCGGTGTTCTGTTCAGCTAGATCTTCATGACCGCCATCGGCGAAGCTTGTATCACCAACCGGATGCATACCATGCGGTCCGCCCAGGGTGTTGCCCAAATCGCCTTCATGGCAGGTGCCACACTCGACGATTGTGCCCTTGTGGCCCTGTAACTGACCTGCGGCAACGTTATCGTTGGCCAGGTCGTTCTTGTTTGGCCATATACCGTGGGTCGAGCCGTGGCAGGCTTCGCAGAAGACGCCTTCATGACCGACGCTGACACGATAGAGCATGGGATTGCCGATCCGTGGGTCGTTCGGTCCCGTCACAGCGGGATTGTCCGCCTCGATGACATTTTCAGCGAACCGCTTATTGCCCGGTACGATGGGCGTTGCCTTGGCGTCACCCGTGAGATATGCCTGGAACAGGCGGATATCATCCTTATTGCCATCCGCATCGGCAGAGTTCACTACCGTCCCCGGCATGCCGGCCAGGTTGCTCATGGCATCACCGGTGTGGCAAGAGCCGCAACCCGGCTCGTTGGCCCATGGCACGCGAGGCTGATCGGGATTGGTATAGAAATCACCACCCAAGACAAAAGCGCCGGCACTCTCTGGCGTGACATCGTTGGTGAAGTCACTGCCGACCTGCATCATATCGCCGTGGCAATCCTGGCAAAGCATGCCGCCATTGGCCATGGCGCCACGCAGACAGTCGGTGCGACGGCCTGGGTGGCACTGATAACAGGTCTCATTCAGGACGACCCTACGCTCCTCATGATTGGCAACGATACCGAATTCATCCTTGATCGCCACCGGCATGACCGGGAAGAGCAGCTCGCCATTTCCATCCTTCAGGCTACCGTGGTGGCTATGCATAACATTCGACATGCTCTTTACCTTGATCTGATCGCGGCCGTTGGCAAAACCACCGTAGGGGTCATACTCCGGACCCAACGGACCCAACTGAGCCAGATCGAGAGCAGGCGTGTAGTGACACTGCTGACAGACCACAGGGGTTTGCGCCTCCAGGTCGGTGCCATGCTTCAAGTCATGCAGACGCACCAGATTCAGGTCCGCCGCATACTCTTTGCTGACCTCGTCCGGCACCGTGCCGTGCAGGGGATCATCCAGCGATGAGGCTACGACTGGCAGACCGGCAGTCGCCACGCCATTGCCCCCGTCAAACGCCGAACCGTGGCAGGCGCCGCAGTTGGCTTCACCGGAGATCGGCACGACGGTATCGACCGATGCCACCGTATTGCCGGCAACCTTGGCCTGAATGCGATACAGCGGCCAGGGGTTCTCACGCCCATAGTCGTCAAACGCAGTGACCGGCACGCCTGGTGCTTCGAACCAGTTGACACCCTCGACCACATAGCCGAACTGGAAACCGCGATCAACCGCGCCGAGCATATCGATAAAGAAGGGCTGATCGATGACATACGCCTCGAAGCGCTCTTCGGCATTCTGGATATAGGGACCGTGACGGCCGGGCATGGACTGCTGATCCGCGGTCAATTGGCCATCGCCCAGATAGAGGCGCTCCACGTTCGGCATCGGCAGTCCGAGATCGAGAATGCCATCCACCGGAGTCGCCGGATAGAACGCCGGCAATATGCCTGGCGGGTAGAAGGGGTCGTAGGCCTCACGGGCCACATCCCAGAAGTTGGTCTTGAACACTTCGCCATTGACCATGCTGGAATAGACCGGGCCGGAACCCGCGGAGTTGATACCCGTCAGGATGGGATCGTTCGGATTGGAGGCCGCCGAATAGTAGACATCGACACCATCATCGGGACCCAGGATGTCGGGCTCCGCACCGCGCCGGATGACCGTGGCGTGCAGCACATTGAAGGGTGGCAGGATACTCGAAACACGGGTATCGAAATCACCGCAGTGCATACCCAGATCGTTCACTGCAAACACCTTGTAGCCGTTCGCGTTGATGAAGGGTTGCTCAGGCACCGGAGCGCTTGGCGTTCCATTCTGGCTGGTGGAGTTGATGGAAACATTCTGCGCCGGCGGCTGACCGCTGTCCTGGATCGAAGCGGTAGTCGCGGCGCTGTCCGAAGCACCGCCGGCATCAGTCACCGTCAGGCTTACATCATAGTCGCCGATAGCGGTATAGGTGTGGGTCGGATCGGCTTCGGTGCTGGTGTTACCGTCGCCGAAATCCCACACAAAGGAGAGGGTTGTGTTTTCAGGATCGCTCGAGCCTCCACTGGAAAAGGTCACCGCCACATCGATAACGCCCGTATAGGGACCGTTGGCGTTGGCGGTAGGCGGCTCATTGGGGGAGCCCGATCCGTCATCGCAGTTGTGTGGAGCGCGCCGCACTCGCTTTTCATCCATTTTTCCATCCGAGGTGCGCACGGCGGTCACCCTGCAAGGAACCTGGGCGGCCTCGCTGATCGTCAGCCTGATTCGCCAATCGTCGTCATCCGACGTGACCGTACCGAGCACCTCCCCGGTAGCGGCATTCATCAAGCTTACCTCTCGATCCTTGCCGCCGTTTCCCTTCACTTCGAGCCGGTCTTTCTCACCTTCCCATTTGGCCTTTTCAATATCGAAACGGTCACCCGCATGGAGACTGTTCGAAAATCCCACAATCAAACTAAGAGAAAGCCATCTCACAAGATTGAGATTTATTGTTCTTGAATTTGCTTTCATAGAATTTTTACCCCCAAAATGCGTAAACTTCAGCACTCGCTACCAGTCTGCTGAAGCGAATAAATCCTCTCCTAAATCAAACGGACCAATATCAAATATTAACTTAGCAGTCGAGGATTAAGATTTTCTTAAGATAGGGATAAACAGGCTCACAATTAACCCATCTCCCACCTCATGATCGCTCAAAATAATGCTTGCCCGGTGGAGTTCACAAATCTCCTGGACAATGGACAATCCCAACCCTGCCCCTCCCTCGGTCTCACCGGGCAATCGGTTGAGCCGCTCGAAAACCCACTTTTTCCGGTCGTCCGGAATACTCGGCCCGGTATCTTCCACACATAGGTTGACGCCCCGCGTCGCACCCACGATTTGAATCGCCACATTTCCCTCTTGTGGAGAGAATTTGATGGCATTGCTCACCAGATTGTTGAGCATAATGGCGATCAGTTGTCTGTTGCCATCGATGCAGACCACGCCGCTGCATCGCAATTCCATTTCGATCTTTTTGCCAAGCGCCTCCGGCGAGAGTTCCGCCATCACCTCTTGCGCAACCTCTTCGAGGTCCACTTCCTTGAAATTATTACGAATCTTCTCTGGCTCGATGGAAGCCAGAATCAGCAATTGATTGATCACATGATTGAGGTTGTCGAGGCCATTCTTCATCTGCTGGATGCCCCGCTCCCGCTCCTCTTGCGTACGCCCCGTGGCGCTCGACTGTAGCTGCACCTGCATCCCGGCAATAGGCGTGCGCAGTTCATGCGCCACATCGGCGGTAAACCGACCGTTACGCTCGATCGATCTTCTCAATCTCGCCAGCAGAGCATTCAGCTCATCCACGAACCCGGAAATCTCTTCGGGAACATGCTCGGTCCGAAGCGGATTCAGATGTTCAAAGTCCCGTTCGGCAATCAGGCGAGTCACTTCACGCAGGGGATACAAACCCCGGTGGACGACAAACCAGAGCATGCCGGAGAGTGGCAATGCGATCAGCAGTGGTTTAATCACATCCTGGACAAATGCCTCAACCAATTCCCGACTCACGGCATGGGCGCGCGCCACATGGATCCGGTAGTCGTGATGGGATAGATTGAAGGTATAGACACGCCAGCCCTCACCCCTGAACTCACTGTCCGAATAGCCGTCATCGATCAAGGTCGTCAATGGATGATCGGGTGCGTTCGGCCCGCGCACCATCAAACGATTTTGATGAGACCAGACTTGAAACAGCATGGGAAATTCGTAGCCTGACTCACTGAGATCGGCCTGATACTCCTCCAGATCGAACTCTTCTGACTCATGCTCTGTGGCGACCGCCAGCAACTGAGCCACTAATGCCAGCTCGTTGTCATAGACCCGGTTGATCTCGCTACCGGTGCGCTGCCAGGTGAACCAGAGAATCGTTCCCCACAACAACAGCACCGACAACAGCAACATCAGCAACAGCCGGAAACGAATGGAACGGACAATCATCTACTGCTCCTTATTAGGGCCTGTTAACACTAATTTGATAGCCACTGTTGTGCCTGAAAAAGCGCCAATCAAGGCACGAGGAGCGTAGTTTGGTTGTTCCAAATAAGCAACGAGTAACGCCGAGTGGCGCTTTTTCAGGCACAACAGTGGCTATCAAATTAGTGTTAACAGGCCCTAGTGGATTCAACAAGCCGGGAAGCGATTGGGTACGCCCGAAGGAAGCACCCTTGGGGAGCAAGACGCAGTTCGCAGAAAATGGGTTGACCTTTTCGAAGGCTGCAACGCAGCCTTGGATCACCAAGCGTAGTGTCCTATATTAAACGACTCTGACCCCATCAATATTATCTTGAAGGCGTGCCAGGCTTCTCGATAACGTACCCCACACCTCTAACGGTGCGTATTGGATGATCCCCCAGCTTCTTGCGTAGATGGTGGATATGGACCTCGATGGCGTTACTCTCCACGTCGTCATCCAAACAGTAGAGTTTTTCACTGAGCTTTCTGCGCGACATCACCCTGCCCATGTTCTCCATCAGACTGTGAAGAATGTCGAACTCCTTCACCGACAGCGATACCTTGCTGTTCTGAATGGTCACGGTGTGAGCGGAGGGATCCAGAATCAGATCCCCGTGGCGCAGCATCTCCGCCTCTTGTCCGCTGTGACGGCGATGCAGGGCGCGAATGCGAGCGCACAACTCATCGATATCGAAAGGTTTGACTAGGTAGTCATCCGCGCCGCCGTCCAATGCCTGGACCCGATCGACCACTTCGGAGCGCGCCGTCAGCACCAATACCGGGATCTGATTACCTTCTGAACGCAGGCGCGCCAATACATCCAGGCCAGAGAGCCAGGGAATATTCAAATCGAGCAGCAACACATCGTAGCTGGTGCTCTTCAAGGATTGGATAGCCGACAGACCGTCACGCACCCAGTCGGTCGACAGGCCACGGCGCACCAATACCGTCTGGATGCCGTCACCCAGCATCTCATCGTCTTCAACAAGCAACAGATTTATATAATCCGGCATATCTACCCCGCGCAACGATATGTCTGGCCGATCGGGCGGGCATGGGACTCTCCCGTTTCGACTCAGCTTTGGATATTGTCCTGTCGACGCAGCACCGTCCCTCCCAAAGCCGTCTTTTCGCAACTTACATCTAAAGATAGCAGCCCAGTTGGACGGTATAATTGGGAATTATATACCAATTTCTGAACAAATCAGAAGTCACAGAGCGTGACGGCAGGCACAGTTGGTGAATGCAATTCCTCAGATAAAGCTCAATAGCCGCGAGTTCGTGCTGGATTAAGCGTATAACTGATTGATTTAGAAAGTATAGTAGATCCCGACCACAAAAGGCGTCAGTCGGGATTTTGTGCTAAACGAGGAGAAAAAAGGCCACCGCAGCCGCGGTCACCAGACTGATAGTGGTAGGTAGAGTTACCAACATGACGCCTGAACCCAGCATCAGATAGGCAGTTTCCGCGACTAAAATACCCATTGCTACCCCCAGCGCCCGCGGGGTTTGCATCCAGCGTGTCACGCCCGCCAGGGAGATGAAGGCCAGTCCCAACAGGGCGGCCCCCATCATGCCGGCAAAGGCCTGGTTCACCGGTTCGGCGCTGAAAAAACCGACAATCATGTAAGGATCGGCGATAAGGATGACGCCCCACACACTCAGCATGACGATAGCGAGAATCAGAGCAAGACGTTGCAGGACCCGGTTAGGCATGACTATCCCCAAAATATCCTTTAATTATCATGCAAATATAAAGAATTTCTCTAGCAAATAAAAGGGCTATTCTCATATTCGGGCGAATAAAAAATCAAGCGCATCACGTCATATCAAGCAAGATTTGTCCGCAAATAAACGCTAATGGGATAATCTGTCCAGCACAACGCCTTGATAGTTTTCGATTACTGGCAATGTTTACAATATTTCTCTCGCCAAGCTCGCAAAGTACGCTAAGCAAGGCATTGTTTGGAAATCCTTTGCGAGGGTCTATTTTCGTCGTATGGTCTCAGCGAGGTGGCAACATCGAGATAAGCCTATTTGCGTTAATTCGCGTTCATTTGCGGACAATCAACTTCGATGATTAGTTTCACCGAAAAGGCCTTTTCAGGCCAAGGAAAGCAGCGCTGAAACCAACATCTCAGAATCATAGAACGGAGCGCTTCGCTTACTGATAAGCGGGGTCTCTATGACCTGAACAGGCAGTTCTCGAACCAGCTTGTCAGACAACCCTGACGGATAGAATCCGTTTTTCCTATCGATGAGCACAAAGTTCAACAACTTTTCATTAGTGCAGCCTTCAGGCGCATCGGCATGCAGATATTCCATCAGTCTCTGCAGGGCGGCATTGAGACTCATGCCTATCTGCTCCGGATCCGGACCCAGGTTCGGAATAAACACCTTTGGACAATCATTGGCCGAAATGGAGGCGGCTACACCCTGTGGAAGCAGATTGGCAATCAGACTGGAGTAGAAACTGCCTGGCGGATAACAGATCAGCTCCGCCTGCTGGATCAGTTTGTGGTTTTTTTTACGCAGTTGGGATTTGACCGGCACAAGTTTGTCCAACCGTTTGGAAAGCGACAATCGCCTCACCGACGATGTCAGGGGCACCACCTCTTTGCCGGTTAGCAGATGTTGTCCGATAATGCGGCGACCGTTGTCGAGTTCCGCGGTGAGATGGTAGTTGTCATTGACAACAGCGCGAACGATGCCCTGCACCCCTACCAGTTTCTCAAAAAGAAAAATAATCGGATCGAGATGTTCATGGTTATTGAGGTAACCCCCGGTCAGGATGAGATTACCGATACTGGCGCCACGCAGATCGAACTTGGCCGGCATGGCGTTATAAAAATAGCCCAACTGGTTACGGATAATTCGGCGCATCGGATTGGGCACCGGCTCGAGCAGGGGGTGCCTGCCTTTGATCATCGTATCGAGCTGGTTCAGGAGTCTTTTCTTTCCCGCCCTTTTGGGAAAGCGGTAGGTAAACAGGTTATAGATCTCCGGGTGCCCGGTCACCGTCTCGTCGGCCAGCGCCATCAGTCTGCTGCGCAGGTCACCGATAGAGGGCATGCTGAAGGCCTGGCGCAGATTGGCTGAACTACCGCCTGAATCGAAGGGTGTGACCAGATGGATAGAGTTGTAGGTAAAGGTCTTAAGGACTCTGCTGACGCCATTCAGGGCGGTGCCGCCGCTGAAGAAGAGTATCCGAGGTCCAAGCTCCGGCGCCTTGCGATAACGACTTATTCGTATGGGGTCAGGAATACGCACTGAGCGGGTCACACGAATATGGGTCACCTGCTGTCTACTCCTCGAAGCGGAACAACTCTTCGGCAGCCCGCAGCGCATTCATGGCCCGAAAACTGAGTTGATCATAGTTTTTCAGATAGGCGAATTCCGATTGATCGAGACCCTCGGCCGCCTCCACGGGATCAAAGGCGCCATCGGCGATACGGGCGCTTATCTTGTCCCGCAGCATGGTCAGATACCCGTAGGTATCACGCATTGCCTCCTCAAGATTGGTGACCCGCCCGTGACCGGGAATGATGATATCGGGTTTCAGACTATCCCGTATCAGTTCAAGCGATACGATCCAACGTCTTAGACCGTTGGGAAAGATACCCAGTAAGCGTTCTACATAAACCGCATCGCCAGAGAAAAGAATCTTTGATTCCGGCAACCAGACAAAGAGATCTCCAGGTGTGTGGGCGCCACCGGTAAAGCGTAGCTCCACCGCCACACCATGGATTGGCAGGCGATAGCTATCGGCGAAGGTAACGTCGGGATAAACCGGATCAGACCCCCCGCATTTGTCACCGACTAATTCCTGTATCTTGCGTTGTTGAGTCTCAGCATTCGCCTCCATGAATTCACGTGTAGCGGCTGCCGCCACGATATGTACATCCTGAGTCTTGAAATAGCCATTTGCCAGCCAGCGATGATCCTGACCACCGGTGTTAACCACCCAGCGCACCGGTTTATCGGTCACTTTACGTATCGCCGCATCTATGGCGGCGGCATCGGTATGACAGGCGCCAGGGTCCACCACCGCCACACCGTCATCACCGACAATAAAACCGGAGGTCATATTGTGCCCCAGGTTATCGGCGGAACGCTGTCCTAGATCCCCTACCAGGGCGTAGACACGATCGCTGACCTTCACAATTTCAAAGGCATGCGCCGAACCGCCCAGAAGAAAAAAAATCAGCAATTGCAATAAATGGCGCTTCAATCTAACACTCCCGATCTTAAGTTATAAGACAATTTATGACATCAGATTATAGAGGATACCTGCAAGAGGGGTGTTGTATTTTATTGATAGCTCACAGAATATGGCAGGTTATCGAACCGGGATCGTTAAATATAAGAGTCCTCAGGGAAATCTGTGGGTAGGGCTCGACGCAGACAAGTGGCCAAGTGTATGATCTGAAATGAGTTTTGTGGCCAGGAAAGTAACAAAACAACCGTGAATTTCTGCGTGTCAGTTTTGCTTGGACATAACCTGACACACAGCGCGATCTGGATTCGCCGGATTGATACGCTCGCAAAGGCGCGAAGCACGCAAAAGGAAAGGCGGCCAATGGTAGAAAATGAGATGGGAAAGTAGATTGTCGATAGCGCGGTTCAGATTCACCGTGAGACGGGACCGGGATTGCCAGAACGGTCGATGAGGTCATCCTTGCGCATCCGTTACGGCAACGAGGCTTTCAGGCTGAGCGGCAGGTTGCCATCCCCATTGAATACAATGATGCTTTGCGTGCTTGGCGGCTTTGCGAGAGTCAATTATAGTCTTGAAATACCCACAAATTTTGCTGAAGAGCCAAATATAAATGCCATTTTAGCCATCCAATCGGACCCGGAAAACAAAAGCCTTATGGCTTGAATGGACTCTAGGAATTCAATCAACTGCCTTGAACTACTGAATATTTTATCCATTTTGGTGGGGATCTTATGCGCCATCCCTCAAAAAAAGAGGGGCTGCAGATTATGCAGCCCCTCTCTAACGTCGCACCATCAGGTGATGGATTAATTCAGCCGACAATCTCTTTCATTGTCATACTGAAAATCGTCCTTCGCTGAATTGTATTCATCCTTTGATCCAGGATAAACAGCGTTGAACGTATCGACCACTGCCGATGCAGTTTGCCCGTAATTAACATCGGTTGAAGCAGCATTCAACAAAGCAGCCACGGTATGCCGACCCAATGCGTTCATCCCGCCGCCACCATTGTGCATGACACCCAGCAGTGTTTGGCCAGGAAAGGCGTCCTCGAATACGGCAGAGAAATCGGTGTCCGGCGTATAAGGAGCGGTCCATGAGTCAAAATGGTGCTCCTGCTTCCAGTAGCCCGGCGTGCAACCGTCACCACCGTCCTGCTCGCTTTCACATATAGCCGAACAACCGTCACCGTTGGCATTGTTGCCGTCATCACACTGCTCGCCCGGATCCAGATTGCCGTCACCACAATAAGGCTCGATGGCGCACTCTGAAGAACAACCGTCACCGTCGACATTGTTACCGTCGTCACAAGCTTCGCCATCGTTTACTACGCCGTCACCACAGTAGGCTTCGATTGTGCAGGAGGCAGAACAACCATCACCGTTTATGTTGTTACCGTCATCGCAAGCTTCGCCTTCATCCACTACACCATCGCCACACATAGGCTCGAGCTTACAGCTGGAGGAACAACCGTCGCCGTCGACATTGTTGCCGTCGTCACAAGCTTCGCCATCGTTTACTACGCCGTCACCACAGTAGGCTTCGGCTTCGATCGTACAGGAGGCAGAACAACCATCACCGTTTACGGTGTTGCCGTCGTCACATTGCTCGCCGGCAGACGTATCAACATATCCGTCTCCACACTGCACCGCATAAGCAGCCTCACTTGCCATCAGAGAAAATGCGAGCAAAGCTGATAATGGAAAATAGAACTGTTTATTCATCATTTCGAATACTCCCGAAATATTATGATATTTACTTGTAATACAGCCATCGACAATACCCCCGGTCCATGTAATACAAATTATGTGGGAGTACAAATACCTACAGTACACTGCATACCGGTGTGTTATGTGACTGGCATCGCAGTTCTTATAACTCAAGTTTCGGAGTTCATATTTACATAAGAATCGACTCTAATAAGTATGATAAATATGAATAATTACGATCTCGTTTCTAAAAACACTGTGTTTTTATGTCAACAATGAATTTGCAGGTATTTTGCTTGTGTGTTGGTTTCCTGGCACATTCACGAACACTTGCATATGGCTCCAAATAACGGGTTACCGTGCGAAATGCTTAGAAAGCAGTACTTTTTTTCAAATTTTGAACTCCGAAACTTGAGTTATAACCGTTAAGCATTTATCCCTTATAGATACCTAACGAGTCCGTAGATTTATATTTCCCGGAAGCCCACTAAAAAGTATTTTTTGATGTTCTTTTGAGTGGACGTGGTTTACCACAGCCATTCTCTCGGGTATATGGATTCGCTGCTTTATGTGTTTCAGATTGGAGACAATCGAAAATTTAATGATGGCTGACAATGACCATGAACTCCACTTCCCGACATGGACGGATGTAGCTGCCAACAGCTACAACCATGAACCCGAAAAACAGCGGGACTCCTAATGCCTTTGTATAGGCTAAATCTGTTAAGTGTCATCATGTTATCAGTTCGCCCGGTCCGCCTGGTGAGAAATGCGGGCAAGAGGTTTCCGTTACATCAACCTCGGATGAATTCTAAGTTGCCGGTTCGGCCAACACAACTACACCATCCTCATCGGCATAGAGCCACTCTCCCGGCCTGAAGGTCACACCGGTAAAGTTGACTTCACCACCGACTTCACCTGACCCCTGTTTGATGCTCTTGCGGGGATTGGTGGCCAATGCCATGACGCCAAGGGACATCTCGCCGATCTCCGCGACATCGCGGATACAGCCATAGATCAGGATACCCGCCCAACCGTTATCGACCGCTTTCTGCGCCAACAGATCACCCAGCATGGCGCAGCGCAGGGAGCCGCCCGCGTCCACCACCAACACCCTGCCCTGACCCGGTTGATCCAATTGGTCGCGCACCAGGGCGTTGTCTTCGAAACACTTCAAGGTGGCGATAGGGCCATGGAAGACATGGTGCCCGCCATAGTGGCGAAAACCGGGATTGCAGACCTGCAGCATCTCTTCGTGGATATCGTACAGATCAGCCGTTTTCAATCTATTTTCGCTGAGGCTCATTTTTTCTCTCCTTTTGGTTGGTTATTAACCCGGCTATTTATTCATTCATGCAGCGAAAAAAAGCCGTACCCGACGGCACGGCCAAAGGGCAAAAAAGCGTTGAATGACTGGCGCTACATGCCGGCCGCACTGTCGAACTGGGCCTCTTCCGTGGAGCCGCTCAGGGCGGTGACCGAAGAGGCGCCGCCCTGGATCACGGTCGTCACTTCATCGAAGTAACCGGCACCGACCTCCTGCTGATGGGAGGCGAAGGTATAACCCCTCTCCCGCGCCGCGAATTCAGGCTGCTGGACCTTTTCGACATAGTGCTTCATGCCCTCGCCACGGGCATAGTCGTAGGCCAGATCGAACATGTTGAACCACATATTGTGGATCCCGGCCAGGGTGATGAACTGATACTTGTAGCCCATCTCGGAGAGCTCATCCTGGAATTTGCCAATGGTGGCGTCATCCAGGTTCTTCTTCCAGTTGAAGGAGGGAGAGCAGTTATAGGCCAGCAGCTTGTAAGGATTCTCGGCCAATACCGCCTCGGCGAATTCCCGGGCGAAGCCGAGGTCAGGGGTGCCGGTCTCGCACCACACCAGATCGGCGTAGGGCGCATAGGCCAATCCCCGGGAGATCGCCTGCTCCAGACCGTTGTTGACCCGATAGAAGCCTTCGCGGGTCCGTTCACCCGCCAGGAAAGGCCGATCGTTGGGATCCACATCCGAGGTCAGCAGGTTGGCCGCCTCTGAATCGGTACGCGCCAGCACCAGGGTGGGTACGCCCATCACGTCGGCCGCCAGACGGGCGGCGATCAGCTTCTGCACCGCCTCCTGGGTCGGCACCAATACCTTGCCGCCCATATGACCGCACTTCTTCACCGCCGCGAGCTGATCCTCGTAGTGAACACCGGACGCCCCGGCGGCGATCATGTTCTTCATCAGTTCGAAGGCATTGAGCACACCGCCGAAGCCCGCCTCGGCATCCGCCACGATGGGCAGGAAATAGTCCACATAGCCCTTATCCGCAGGGCCGATTTCGCGGGACCACTGGATCTCATCGGCGCGCTTGAAGGCGTTGTTGATCCGGCGCACCATGGTCGGCACCGAATCGTAGGCGTAGAGAGACTGATCGGGGTACATGGTCTCGGAGGTGTTGCCGTCCGCCGCCACCTGCCAGCCGGAGAGGTAGATCGCCTCGATCCCCGCCTTCGCCTGCTGCATGGCCTGGCCACCGGTGATGGCGCCCATACAGTTCACATAGCCCTTCCTGGCATCGCCGTGCAGCAGTCTCCAGAGCTTCTCGGCGCCCCGTTTGGCATAGCTGTGTTCCGGTTGAACGGATCCGCGCAGACGCACCACATCTGCTGCGCCATAGCCGCGTTTGACATCGATCCAACGGGGATTTTCCGCCCAATCCCGGTTCAAGGCTTCGATCTGTTCTTCACGTGTCATCTGTCATCTCCAGTGGTATCAGTCAGTGTCGTTTTTTCAGTTGATTTGTCTGCGGCAAGGCTCATGCGAGCTGCTCATAGGCCGGCAGGGTGAGAAACTCCTCAAAATCGTCATCGGCAACGATCTTTCTTAAGAGCTGTGCCGCCTGTTGGTAGTGACCCGATTCAAAGGCCAACTCAGCGACTTCCCGGCGGACCTGCTCCAGTTCGTCCTCAACCGCTTGATCGAAGTGCTGATAGGTGATCTTGCGGCCATCCTCGAACACCCCCTTGGGATAGCGAATCCATTGCCAAATCTGTGAGCGGGCGATCTCTGCGGTGGCGGCATCTTCCATCAGGTGATGGATGGGCACCGCGCCCCGCCCACCCAGCCAGGCCGCCAGGTAGCGCAGGGCGGCGCTGATGTTGTTGCGCATGCCTGCCTCGGTGATCTCCCCTTGCGGCACCCGCAGGAGATCGCTGGCGCTCACCTGCAGGGAGTCGTCGATACGATCCAGTTGGTTCGGCGCCGGCATCCGTCGGTCGAAGACAGCCATCGCCACCGGCACCAGGCCGGGATGGGCGACCCAGGTCCCATCATGGCCGTCCCCGGCTTCACGCTCTTTGTCGAGGCGCACCTTCTCCTTGGCGGCGACATCGGCGGCGCTATCGTCACGGATGGGAATCTGCGCCGCCATGCCGCCCATGGCATGGGCGCCGCGACGATGGCAGGTGTTGATCAACAGCTTCGAATAGGCGCGCAGAAAGTGCGCGCTCATGGTGACCTGGCTACGATCCGGCAAGACATAGCCGGGGTGGGCGCGAAAACGCTTGATGAAACTGAAGATATAGTCCCAACGGCCGCAATTGAGGCCGCAGATATACTCCCGCAACTCATACAGGATCTCATCCATCTCGAACACGGCGGTGATGGTCTCGATCAGCACCGTGCAGCGGATGGTCCCATGCTCAAGCCCCAGCCGCGCCTCAGACCAGCTAAAGACATCCCGCCACAACCGCGCCTCGCGATGGCTCTCCAGCTTCGGCAGGTAGAAATAGGGTCCGCTGCCCAGCCCCAACAAGGCTTGGGCGTTATGCAAGAGGTAGAGACCGAAATCGAACAGCGCCGCCGAGATACGCCGGCCATCCACCAGCACATGTTTCTCTTCGAGATGCCAGCCACGGGGACGAATAATCAGTGTCGCCAGCCGGTCGTTGAGCCGGTAGGCCTTGCCTTCAGGGGAGGTGTAGGTCAGCGTTCGGGCAACCGCGTCGCGCAGGTTGATCTGGCCTTCCACGGTGGCCTCCCAGGTGGGCGAATGGGCATCCTCGAGATCGGCCATGAAACACTTGGCCCCGGAATTGAGGGCATTGATCAACAGCTTGCGATCGACCGGACCGGTTATCTCAACCCGCCGGTCTTGCAGATCCGCCGGCGCAGGCCGGACCCGCCAGGCCGATTGACGAATCCCCGTGGTCTCCTGCAGGAAGTCGGGTAGTTCTCCGGCATCCAGGCGCCGTTGTCTCTCCGCCCGGCTTTTCAGTAACTCCCGTCTTCTGCCGCCGAACAGACGCTCCAGTTCGGTGATGAAACGAAGGGCCTCGGCCGAAAGGATGGCATCATAACCCGCTCCCAGGGGGGCGGTAATGCCGATCTCCTGCGACGGCTGCCAAAGGCTCGATGGTATGGTGGACATAATCTTGGATCTCCTCATCTAAACCGTTGCCACGCACACCAGGGGTGCGTGGATAGCGGCTTCTCTCTTTGCCTGCCCTGCATCGAGGCAGGCTATTTTTTTGTGCACTGCATTAAAGCATAGTAAAAAGGTCAAGATTATTTCCTTAAAAATATCAATAGTTAGCTTTGATAAAAAAAATAGTGCGGCGCAAAAAAATCAGCTAAACCTTAGTAAATAACTCAGGTTTAATGGCGCCGCACACAAACAGGCCTCAAGACGATGCAGACCCATCCGCAACAGATCGCCCAATCGATCCTGACCGGCTTCGAGCGACACTTCTCCTTTTTCCAGGAGATCAGTAGCGCGGCGCGGCAGCGCTTCGAAAATGCGGATTGGGAGGCGGTGCGAAAGGCCTCGGCAAAACGGATCAGTTTCTATGATCTGCGGGTGCAGGAGGCCGTACGAAAGGTGCGATCCAGCTTTGACATCGCAGCCCTTGACGAAGGTCTGTGGCAGGAGGTCAAACAGATCTATAGCGGGATGTTGAAGACCCACAGCCGCCCGGAGCTGGCGGAGACCTTTTACAACTCCGTCTTCTGTCGTCTGTTCGACCGCAGCTACTACGACAATGACAAGATCTTCATCGAGTCTCAGGTCGAGCGGGATAAGCTCTCGGAGCGCTATCGCGTCTATATGTCCTTTCATCTGGCCGACGGGGGCCTGAGCGGCGCGATTTGGGATATCCTCTCCGCCTTCTATTTCTCACTGCCCTACGAAGACATCAAACGAGATAGCGAGCGGGTGGCAGAGTCGTTGCTGGCCCAGACCGGTTTTGAGCGGCTTCCCGCCGAGCTGCGTTTTGACGTGCTGGAATCCCCTTTCTACCGCAACAAGGCCGCCTACCTCATCGGCCGTATGGTCGATGGCGAAAAAGTCCGCCCATTCATCTTACCGTTGATCAATAATGAGCAAGGCGGTCTGTATGTGGATACCCTGCTGATCCGCGGACGGCATGTGGAAGCCGTATTCAGCTTCGCCCGCGCCTACTTCATGGCTAAGACCCCGGTGCCGACGGCCACCGTGGCGTTCCTGCAGAGCATCATGCCCTATAAGACCCTGGCCGAACTCTACATGAGCATCGGTCTGCACAAACAGGCGAAAAACGAGTTCTACCGGGATCTGCTGAACCACCTCGACGAGAGCGATGACCGATTCGTCACCGCCCCAGGCACCCCCGGACTGGTGATGCAGGTCTTCACCCTCCCCTCATTCCCGTATGTGTTCAAGGTGATACGCGACCGATTCCCACCGCAGAAGGAGGTGACTCGCAAGTTGGTCAAAGCGCGCTATCTCCAGGTCAAGAAACACGACCGTATCGGGCGTATGTCAGATACTTTGGAATTCGCCGATGTCGCACTCCCTATCGACCGTCTCGACCCGTCCCTACTGGAGGATCTGCAGGCGACAATCGCTTCCCAGCTCGAATACGACGGCGACAGGCTGGTGATACGCCATCTCTACATCGAACGCCGCATGACCCCGCTCAATCTCTATCTGCGGGGGGCGAACGAATCCCAGGCGCGGGAGATCCTGGATGACTGGGGCCTGGCGCTGAAGCAGTTGATGGGGGTGAATATCTTCCCTGGCGACCTGCTGTTCAAGAATTTCGGCGTCAATTGTCAACACAAGGTGGTGTTCTACGACTATGACGAGATCTGCTACCTGAGCGAGTGCAATTTTCGCAAGATTCCGCCGCCGCGCAGTTCACTGGATCTCTATCGTGACGAACCCTGGTACAGCGTCGATCCCAACGACATCTTTCCGGAGGAGTTCATCACCTTTGTCACCACCGATCCGAGGATCCGCGGGATCCTCACTGAGATCCATCCCGAGCTGTTCGACTACGCCTATTGGCGCATCGCTCAGGAGCATCTGGCGGCCGGCATTCAGGCCGATGTCTTTCCCTACCCGCAGTCATTGCGTTTTAAACGCCCCGAGCAGGTGATATTGCCGGGTTCAGTCGTAGGTCAGGTTGACGCGGAGCGGCTACCTGACTCAATGGGGGTGTCACGTAGCTGCGCAACGTGACCTACTACTGAGCCCCTTTTCCCAACAACACAACCTCGATGGTCTGCAGCAGGATGATGAAATCGAGCATGGTGCTGGCGTTCTTCACATAGTAGAGGTCGTACTCTAGTTTGCGCTTGGCGTCCTCTTCAGAGGCCCCATAGGGGTAGAGCATCTGCGCCCAACCGGTCAGTCCCGGCTTCACCCAGTGGCGCTGCAGATAGTAGGGAATGTCATTAGCCAACTGCATCACGAATTCGGGACGCTCCGGACGCGGCCCCACCAGGCTCATATCGCCGTTAAGAATGTTGTATATCTGCGGTAGCTCGTCCAGCCGGGTCTTCCTGAGAAAACCGCCCAGTCTGGTAATGCGCGAATCGTTTTTACTCGCCCACCTTGCCACGCCGTCCGCCTCGGCATCGGTGCGCATACTCCTGAATTTATAGACCTTGAAGAGCTTGCCGTTTTTACCCACCCGCACCTGGCTGTAGAGGACTGGATCCCTGCCCCACGACTCGATCAGGCTGGCAAGAGCAACCAGCACCATCAGCGGCGCCGCAAAGAGAAAGATGATGATCCCGACCGACATGTCGAAACTCTTCTTGATGGCCCGATTCAAGGTTCTCTGCCGGTAGCCGTCCGTATACAACATCCAACTGGGATAGAGCAGATCGATATTGATGATCGAGAGCTCCTTCTCAAAAAAGGTCAACAGGTCGAGTATCAGAATTCCCTTGATCTTACATTCGAGCAGTTCGTGATTCGGCAGCTTCTTTCGCCTGTCGTCCACCGCCACCACGATCTCATCGACGGCCAGGCGGTAGGAGATCTCCAGCAAGGTTTGGTCCTTGACGATCTGGCGATGGGTATCGATCAACTCGATCCTGTCGCCGAGATTGACATAACCGACCACCACGATGCCGAGGGTGGATTTGCTCTTCACTGACTCTTCGATCCGGTCAGCGTTGATCCCCACCCCGAGCACCAGAACACGCCGCCTGAGAATCTTGTCGGAGGTGACTCTGACGAATATGGTTCTGGCGATAAGAATGCCCAGCATCGAAAGGATCAGGCCATAGGTCAGCACCGGCCGCTCATCGACCGGAAAAATACGCAGGGAAAAGAACAGCAGCGCCATCGCCACGGCCCCGACCAGGAAACCCAGGATGACCCTCACCAGAAATCCTGAGGAGGTCGCCATCGATCCTTTTTGGTAGAGACCCAGGGCGGTGACCGACGAAAACATCACCAAGGAGAAGATGACCGGCAGATTGTTCAGTGTCTCGTCATCGACGGGGTAGGCGTTATTTCCCAGTTCATGGCGCAGGTAGATCGCCCCATACATGGAAGAAAAAAAGATCAGGATCTCGATGACGCCCAGCAGAACGACTGCCTTAGAGATATAGATACCGAAAAGCTTGATCATGACTAAGCTATAGTTGTCCCTTGACGGGGAATAGAGCGGATATCGGCTAACCGGATTGCCGAAATCCCGATGCAAGCATCAACCTATCCGTAATTAGCCACCGTATGCTAGCAAATTTTAAGGGAAATGGCCTGTTGGAATTTCCACAGAGGCGGGTAAGGACAGGCTGGCAGGACCCTGTCGGATCCCGATCAAGGCACTGAGTCCCTTCACACTGGGGCTCCTCAGAAGGAGTGACCACTATGCCTCACATCGACATAAAAATCACCCGGGAAGGCGTCACCAAGCAACAGAAACAGGAATTAATCTCGGGCGTAACTCAACTGCTGGTGGACGTGCTGGGCAAAAACCCGGCGACCATCTCGGTGGTGATCGATGAGATCGATACCGATAATTGGGGCATCGCCGGGGAACAGGTCACCGAGCGCCGGCGCAAGGGCCTGTAAGGGCAACCTAGTGTGGTGTAACGTATAAACTATACCAATCAGCGAGACGCTAAGCCGTCAGCTGCTAGGCGCGTTGCGCCGGGAATGGCGCGCCCTTTCCAAGCCACGCAACAACGCAGATGACGGCTTAGCGTCTCGCCCGAAGGGAGGCCCGTCAATGCCTCAATCCTGCGTTGCAGCACTTGACAAGGGCGCTGCCATTGCCTGCGCGCTGCGCCTGGTCTTGAGGCATTGACGGGCCTCTGATTGGTACAGTTTATACGTTACACCACACTAGAGATCGCGCCCGTCGCTATCGTTCACCGAACCTGATAGGCGTAGAAGTCCTCTCTTGTCTGCAACATGAACTCCACGCCGGCCACGCCGTTTATCTCGGGCACGGCCAGCAGCGATATCGGCTCTTCGAGATCGCTGTCCTCGATGTCGATCGAGTCATTGCCGTCCCAAACCAGAATCGAGTACACGGAACGGTCCTCCGCATTGTAGGAGGCTTCCGCATAAATATCCGTGCCATTGATCTTCATCAGCAGCTTGGCATGGTTGAAATCATCGGTAAGATTGGTGGAATTCAGTAGCGGCGTCAGATATTTTTTGTCCGGATCGATCGCTTTGACGGTCGACCAGACCAGGATAGGGTGCTTTTTCAGGTCGTCCAAAGTGTATTCTTCCAGTATGAATGGATCACCGAGTAGAGGCTTCATCTCCTCCCTCCCATTATGAATTGGTATACTGATCGGATTCAGGCTAATGCCATTCGTATTGGCAAACAGTCTATCGCAAAACCGGAATACGAATATGTGAGCCAGGTTACTAACCCGAGCGTTGAATGCCGTCCCGACTGTGACTCATGAATAACGGGAATTGAGGCATCACCTCAAGCAACTTATCGGAATTATGATTTTTTTCTTTAATAATCTGTTAGTTAAGCTAGTTTTTTTAGGTATATTATTGGTGTCATTATCGGGGTGTTCCAGCTCTCCGCCCCGCAACACGACCAATGCCTGCGAGATATTCGAAGAGAAGGACGACTGGTATGAAGCCTCTCAGGACGCCTTCGAAAAGTGGGGCGTGCCGGTGCATGTGCAACTGGCCATCATTCACCAGGAGTCACGCTTCAAAGAGGATGCCAAGCCCCCCAGGGAGAAACTCTTCTGGTTTATCCCCTGGTTCCGCAAATCCTCCGCCTACGGCTATGCCCAGGTCAAGGACTCCACCTGGGATTGGTACCGACAAAAGAGCGGCAACCGCTGGGCCGACCGCGACGACTATGAGGATGCCGTTGACTTTATCGGCTGGTACGGGAGCGTCACCCACAACAAGCTCGGCATCTCGAAGTGGGATGCCTACAGACAATACCTGGCCTATCATGAAGGCCACGGGGGTTACCAGCGAGGCAGTTATAAAAAGAAGCCCTGGCTGACACGCGTGGCCCGCAAGGTGGAAAACAACGCCAAGCGGTATCGAGCGCAGATCGCCAAATGCCGGGATGAACTGGAGAGCGGCTGGAGCTTTTGGCCGTTCTGACCCGAATAACGCTTACTTTGCGTTATAAAGTCCTGTTTATGGACGGACACTATTTAAGGCGAATATGCCTGGATCTTACCCGTCATTCCGGCGAATGCCGGAGAAGTGGTGCATGGATGCACCGTTTACGGACCTAAGGATGGAATCCAGGGAAATGACAAATGTGAACTTATCGTCTGCTTTGTGATAACCGGTAATCGATTGATCCCTGTCAATTGACCGCCGAAAGGCCATGCCGTTAGGCTATTGCCCAATGATTGAGATACTACGTCATTTATTAACGGCTGAAACATAGGAATTCAATATGCAGGG
>JAHXHS010000027.1 GCA_025656455.1 Candidatus Thiodiazotropha sp. (ex Epidulcina cf. delphinae)
GCTCGGTTACTGATCGAGGAGCGGTATACCTGGCCGGTACGTACCGTTCTGTAGGGAGGGGGTAGCCTTCGGGCTACCTCCTACCAGATTTAATTTTCTCCTCACCCAATAGGGCGAGACGAAAGAGTTTCCAGTCGTCATCCTCTTGACTACGACACAAGCCGTATCGAAATGATGGTGGAAGGAAAGGCAATGCGTATCGTATGTCTGTGAACCATACGCAGGTTTCTCCATTTGATTGATCAAGACGATAGTGCACCGGGAGGCTGGCAAAAGATCTGAAATACTTGAACTCAGGATGTTCCCAGGCCTCTTTAATAAGATTCTGCTGTAATACATTATCACCATAGAGATAGTGTGATTTCCAGATCAACGCCTCCACCGGCTTATAGTATTGGCGGAGACTGAACGGATCGAACAGAGCCCCCTCTTCCGTTTCGGCAAGCAGATTGAAGTAAGCCAACTGATAATTGACACCATCCTGTTGGATGATTTTCCAATTGAAAGGCGAAAACGGCTGCGGAACGGCAAAAACAGTGCCCACAGCCGACAATTCTCTTTCTGCCACCTCCAAAGCATGGCTTTTTAGAAGATACTGGGCATACCAGTAACCCCCAATCAGTAGGAGTGAGAATATTATGACCATTCTTGCATGAGAATAGTAGTATATTAGCAAAGATACTATTAGCGTCGATGTAAGGATCCAGTCGATCACGAATGAAATTGAGAAGCTGAAACGGACATCGAGCAACGGATATAATATCGCTGTCCCATAGACAGTCGTCAAATCAAGTAAGATATGTGAAGCGATAGCCAGACAACTGATCAGATAGAGGGCCCGATAGTCGGTCCTATAGGATTGAAATACCATAAAAAAGAGCGTCACCACCCCTGCCCACAGTGGTATGAGCAATAGTGAATGGGTGAAACTACGGTGCCAATCCGCAAGAAATATGAGCGGATCTATCCAAAAACCCAAGTAGTCGATATCGGGAAAAAGCGCACTCGCCGCTGCAACAACCACTCGGCGCCGGATATCCCCTGAGTTACGCGCGGTTCTATGAGTAACGGCAATGGCGCAAGCACTACCAAACAGGGCATGTGTAATGCTGTCCATGAGTTGTTGAACCCATCAACCACGCATATTCTCACCCCCGTGGGCTTTCGTTGCCTGCGGGGAGGCGCTTGATCCATTCCTATTGACGCCAGTGACCGGCTGTATCCACTGAGAAACACATTCTGCGCGGTAAAGCAATCCGTGTAGAAATTTTCGGGTCTCTTGCGTATTGACTGAATGATCGAACATCCAATGAGAAAAAGTGGCCAGATAGATGCCGGTAACGGTTATTTCCTCGAAAATACGCTGTAGATTTTTCGTTTCACTGTAGGCGGATTCCAGTATCCATTGAACGGTACGGCTGATTCGCATGACGCCAAGCGCCTGCAAATGGATATGTCCAGGCTCCAGTTTGTAATAGAGCATTTCTCTGCTTACCCGGCGATGTTCAGCCATGGCGTCAAGCCAAGCCATGATCGATTGATGCAGGCGATCATGCGGTGTGAGGGCACGATAACCCGGCTTTGCGGCGCTTATCAGCATTGCCCTGTCCGCCCTGTCATACCAAGCCTCTACCAGATCGTCCTTCTGGCGATAGTATTGTTGGATTTCATCCAGCGTGATCCCCAGATCCTGCGCTATATGCTGCAACCGGACTGATTCCCAACTGCTTGATTCTGCAAGCTTAACTGCAGAGTCTAATATCTTGTCAGCGATTGCCGGATGTGATTGTGATGTGTTGGCATGTGTCATCTGTCTTGGTCGCTAAATCAGTTTAATGAAGAGTATAGTCTTTATTATTAACCCGGCACACGGTGGATGAACATGGCCTACTACCCTCTCCCGGAAGGAGAGGGAGTTGCAGATCGAACGCTTTAAGCCTTTTTTCTAACCGCCAACAAACCCAGTAAACCTGACATAAAAAGCCAAACCCCTGCCGGCAGCGGCACGGGCTTAACTTGTAAATGGGTGATAAAATCCGTGCCGGATGCGTCCCCACTGCCGGATACGGCCAACGCATAGGTATTAGGCGCAAGATTATTGGCGAATACCAATTGATCGATTGGATTGGGGTCAAATGGATTGGTGGTAAAACTATCGGTACCGAAGGCGATATTCTGCGTATCATCATCAAATTCAGTGATGCGAATACTGGTTACGGTAAAAGTGCCGAAATAACTTCGCCCGTCGATGCCTATCGCGACATTTGCCGGTGCGAGAAGATTGAACCTGACGAACCAAGGGGCGTCATCAGATGTTCGACTGGAACTTAATGCAACATCAGACAAGGTAGGAAAAACATCGCCGTAATCGTTCACCACGGGAGACGCGATTGCTGCATACGCTTGAGGACATCCGAGAAAAAACAAAATTCCAATAACCTTAAAGACGTAGTGTTTCATAGTTATCTCCATTATCTATGAGAGTCATCAAATAGCTTATAGGGAAATTCTCTATCTCTGTAATTTGAATACCTCCGTGCTTATATAGAATTAATCCGAACAGCTAGGCCTTTTTTCAGCACGGTGCGATTGCAGACGAAGCAAGTTGTGCGGAAATCAGATGGATATTGAATGGAAGGGGATGCAGCAGAGCGCTGCTGGCGGATAGGCAGATCAGCCTTCACCAAAAAGGTTAGGATTTCCTTCAGAGCCTCATCGGCCATGTGCGAGTCCCTCTTGCTTCCTGCAGCGGGCAATTTAGCGCCTTTTTTCTTCAATGTCCATGGATTTACTATCAATTAAGGTAATCCATATATTATTATTATTTATGGGTTAATCCTTGATTTCACTCGAAATCCAGGCGATCGGTCGATAGTAATCGCAAATGTCGGAAGCGATTGACATATTATGTCACAGGGGTTATTCTGTGGTTATCGTGTGAACGGAGGGAGCAATGAACAACTTATTAGAAAAACTGGAGAGCGTGCTCGGCATGTCCGATAGCGGTAGCCTGAATGGGCTTGATTATGAATTCAATCCCATACCGAGTGATGTCGAGGTGGTGCAGGTCGCATTCAAAGACAGGGAGGAGCTGCCGATCTATCTGACTCAGTCAGAGAGTCAGATGATCTGCATCTGTTATTTATGGGACGACACGGAGGTGATCCCCGACAAGCGGGCGGAGATGCTGGAGGTGATGCTGGATATGAATATCCCCATGCCCCTCTCCTCTTTTGGGCGGATTGGATCGCGTTATACGATATTCGGCGCGCTCTCTCTCGACTCGTCCGCGGAGAGTATTGCCCGGGAACTTACCGTACTCAGCGACAATGCGCTCGATGCCATTGAAGCCATGAGCGAATACCTGAACTAATCCTTACAGGAGTCAACCAATGGAATTCTTTAAAAAACTGATTACTGCTATTCGTGGCGGCGGCCGTGAGCTGGGTGAGGCGGTACTCGACAGTCAGGGCATTCGTATCTACGAACAGGAGATCGAAGACGCCAAAGAGGCGATCAAAAAGGCGGAGAGCGATCTGACCGGCGTCATGGCAAAGGATATGCAGGCCGGCCGCGAGATTGAGCGCCTGGAAAAAGAGATAGCCGGTTACGAGGCGAAGGCATTGGGCGCCCTGGATCAGGGCGATGAATCCCTGGCCGGCGAGGTTGCCGAAAAGATTGCCGAGCTGGAAGTTGAGCTCGAAACGCAAAAGGCGGCCAAGCATCAGTTTGCCGCGCATGTCGAGTCGGTCAAGGAGATGATCAAGCAGACCCATGCCAAGATCCGCGAACATGAGCGGGAGATCTCGATGGTCAAAACCACCGATAACGTGCATAAGGCTGCCAAATCGATCAATCAGCATATCGATGGCGGCAGCTCCAAGATGGTCGCCGCCAAAGAGTCGCTGGAGAGAATCAAGCATCGGCAGCAGGATGAGAGCGACCGCATGGCTGCCTCGGATGCGTTGAATGCCGAGCTGAGCGGTGAATCCCTGGAGAATAAACTGAAAGCCGCCGGGATAGGCGAGAAGAGCGATCGGAAAAGGCAGGTGCTCGAACGCCTGAAGGCCAAGCAGCAAGACTCAGCGAACTGATCCTTCTCTGCGGTGATTGTCGACCACGGCGACCCCATATGACTAAAAAGAAACAAGCCAAACCGCAACGGTGGAGAGACTCCGATAAGGCGATCCGCGCAACCCAGATCGCCTTTGATGTGGAGAATGAGATTATCGATGCGGTAAAACAGGAGGCGTGTCATAAGGGCATCGCGCCCTCGGATATGATTCGTCATATCGTTGGCCTGAAGGTGACCGTCAAGCCTGTCAGGCCGCGACTCACCATGTCCTTGAAGGAAGATGACTATCATGCGCTGGCAGCCAAATACGGACTGGAGCCGAATGAGCGACTTGCCATCAAGGCACGCATGATCGAGGAGATCCGCAAACACGCCTTACGAAAAAGATACTAACCCGAAGGGTGATTAGCCGCGGCTGCAACTAAGGAGATTGACTTGGACGCTTTTTTTGACACGATCAGCAGTTATCCGACCAGTGTCTATACCGTTATTCTCGGGGTGATGCTGGTATTTTGGATCTTTGCCATCCTCGGTATGTTGGATATCGACCTGATACCGACCGATGTCGATGAGGGTATCTTTGAAGCGGATGTCAATTTCGATGGCGAAATCCCCGGCTTTGTCGGTCTGCTGCATACCCTGGGGCTGACAGGCGTACCCTTCACCCTGGTGATCAGCATTATCGCCCTGATCGGCTTTACCCTCTGCTACGTTGTCTCGGCCTACTTTCTCATGCCGCTGGGTTCGCCGCTGATTCGCTACGCCGCCGGCACCCTGGTGCTGGTTGCTGGTCTCGCCCTGTCGATCCCCATAACGGCAAAGCTCATCAAGCCCATGAAACCGCTTTTCGTAAAACACTTTGCGCCTTCGAACCGGGATTTCATCGGACATCCCTGCACCGTGTCATCGTCCAGAGTCAGCGACACTTTCGGTATCGGCATTGTGGAGACCGGTGGTTCCCCGCTGCAAATCAACATCCGCGCGGATGACAAGCAGGGATTTAAGAAAGGCATGACGGTGAGAATTGCTGACTACCACGAAGCCAATGATGTCTTTGATGTGATCAGCGAAGAAGCGTACCAAAAACTAATCGGTTAAGACCTGAAGCCATCAGTGCTATCCAACACGGTTTCTATTTATAGAGAGGAACAAGAGATATGGAAACAATCCTATTTATTATCGGATCCGCCGCCATTATCCTGCTTGGGGTCTTTGCCCTTTTTGCCGGCTTATACAAAAAGGTCGCACAGGGTAAAGCGATGATCATCAGCACTCTCAGCAGAGATCCCAAGGTGACCTTTACCGGCGCTCTGGTGTTGCCTGTCATTCATCTCAAGGAGATGATGACCATCTCCCTGAAGACCATCGAAATCGATCGTCGCGGGCACGACGGACTGATCTGTAAGGATAATATCCGGGCGGATATCAAAGTGACCTTTTTCGTTCGCGTCAATATGACCAAAGACGATGTATTGAAGGTTGCGCAGGCTGTCGGCGTTGAACGCGCTTCGGATCAAGCCTCTGTCGAAGAGCTTTTCTCGGCCAAGTTTTCAGAAGCCCTGAAGACGGTGGGCAAGCGTATGGACTTTATCTCCCTGTATGAAGAGCGGGATGCCTTCAGGGATGACATTATCGAAGTCATCGGCAAGGACCTGAACGGTTATGTTCTTGAGGACGCCGCCATCGACTATCTGGAACAGACCCCCATCGAATCCCTGGATAGGGACAACATCCTCGATGCCGAGGGCATCCGCAAGATCACCGAACTCACCGCCACTCAGCATATCAGCACCAATGAGTTCGAGCGGGATGAAGAAAAAGCGATCAAGAAGAAGGATGTCGAGACCCGGGAGGCGGTGTTGCAGCTCGAAAAACAGGAAAAAGATGCCATTGCCCGCCAGCAGCGGGAGGTTGTCACCATCCAGGCGCGTGAAGAGGCGGAGACACAAAAAATCCAGGCGGAAGAGCGGCTCAGGGCTGAAGAGGCGCGCATCAAGATGGAAGAGGCGATCGCAATCCAGGAAGAGAACAAACAGCGTGAGATCGAGGTCGCCGCCTATCAACGCCAGAGCGTAACGGTCAAGGAGGCGGAAGGTGTAACCAAGGCCAAGGATCTTGAAATCGTCGAGCGCGAACGGATTGTCGCCCTTGCCGATTATGCCAAGGATAAAGAGATCGAACAGGAGAAGAAGGAGATCGCCGATCTCACCAGCGATCGTATCTCGGTAGAGAAACGAGTCGCCGAGGAAGAGGAGAATATCGAGAAGGTGCGTCTTGTCTTCAAGGCTGAGCGTGAGAAGGAAGCGACCATCATCGCAGCCGAGGCTGAAGCGCAAGAGGGGCTTGTCAAGGAAGTGAAGGCGGCTGAGGCAGAGGCGCAAAAAGCGATTCAAAAGGCGCAGGAAGAGGTGACGCTGGCAGAGGGTCGTAAAAAATCGGCCACGCTCGATGCCGAGGCGGCCATCAAGCAGGCAGAGGCAACCCGTTCACGGGAAGCTGCGCCCGGGTTGGCCAAGGCCGAGGTCATGGAGGCCACCGCGGTGGCGAAAGAGAAAGATGGATTGGCAGAGGCCGTCATACTGCGCGAGAAGCTTGAGGCTCAAGCCATCGGTGATGAAAAAGTCGGACTGGCTGCGGCACGGATCAAGGAAGCCGATGCCGAGGCTGTTGAGAAAATGGGTGAGGCCGATGCAAAAAATGTCGAGCTGCGCTTTCTTGCGGAGGCCAATGGTCTGAAGGAGAAGTTCACCGCTATGGATGCCATGAGTGACGATTCCCGACAACATGAGGAGTTCCGTCTCAAGCTTGACCTCAACCACACTGAAACCATGCGTTGGATCGAGGCCAATACCGAGATTGCCAAGGAACAGGCTGACATTCTCGCCTCGGCCCTCAGCGATGCAAACATCGATATCGTCGGTGGCAGCGGCGACTATTTCGAAAAGTTCGTCAATGCACTCGCCGTGGGCAAATCGATCGATGGGGTTGTACGCGGAGAGACTGCACAAAAATTGCTGGGCAAACACCTCAGTGGTGAAGCGGATTTGATCGAGGATATCAAGGATATCGCCACCGGGCTTGGCGGTAACAGCGACAGCCTGCAAAATCTCACGGTCAGTGCGTTTATTGCCAAACTGATGCGTGAGGGCAACCCGGAACAAAAAGATATGCTGCAAAAACTGATGGGTTCTGTCTCTGGTCAGAAAACATCAGAATCCACTTGATACAGCCGATATGTGGAAGCCTTGGTGCTTGCAAAATGGATTCTGGCATGCGCCAGAATGACGAAGATGATCAATAATGATGCCAGGTAGTGGTTTTGCATCAACACTGGTTAAGGAGTAAGCATGTCTGACACGGTCAGGATGGATGAGAAGCAGAACCTTGAGCGTGCCGTTGCCGAGGGTGGCGCCTATGAAGTGATACGCAAGCGGCTGCTTGACCAGGCGGATCTGCTGGGCCGGCAGGCCAGTTCACTGAATGAGGCCAGGCTGGCGGAGTTCGGCGATACCGCAATGGAGGTGATCGGCCGGGTTCGCGTGCATACCGAAAACAACTGCATAGCCAGGGACATCGCCCTGGTCAACGATACCCTGCTGTTCGGCTACAACGTCTTCATCGGCCTCAAGAAGGAGACCCGGATCAGCGATGTCTTCGGTCTCTATCGATTGATCGAGACAGACGACGGCCTGGAGATTGAACCCTTGTCCATGGCAGGTTCTTTCCTCGACGATCCGGCCTTCGTTGCTGATTTCAAGGAACTCTACGCCTACTATAAAGAGACCCGGTTCAGCAAACTCCTGATCGTCAATCAAACACTGCTGGCCACCTTTCAAATCGGGAATAAGATTTCAGATGTCAAGGTATTCCGTTGGGCGATAGGCAATGACGCCTCTGTTCGTTATATCGACAATCGTGGTGAACGGGATATCCCTGCCCCGCCCCGCTACGATTTCGAATGGACCGCCTGTGATCGCGAGAACTTCATCAGCGGCAGGTTCCCCCACATAAGCATCCTCGATGAGGTCTTTGTCGACACCATCAATGGCTCCCTTACCATCAAGGTCGAGAACAATACCGAAGCCGGACTGGGCATCCATGATGAGCCTGTAGATGACGATAATCAGTCTCTGGCCGATGCGACTGTCGAGTATGCCAAGGTGGGGAGACTGATCCTGCTCAAGATCCTCCCTTATCGCGAAAAGCAGTGGCGTTACTTTGTTTTCAACAGCAAGACCAAAGCCGTGCTACGAATCGACGCCATCGGTGAGGCCTGTCAACAACTCCCGGAAGACCATGGCCTGATCTTTCCCGGCGGCTACTACCTGGAGAGTGGCGAGAACAAAGCCTTTGAGGAAGACAACCGGGGTATGCAGTTCGAGCGCAAAGTCAAATCACCGAATGGCGAGGATGTGCTCTATCGGTTTTATGAACCGGTCTCTGGACGACTGGCGATCTATGTCTACAATCTGATCCGCAAAGAGCTGCAAACACCCCTATTGGGGCACGGTTTCGCCCGTTTCGACGATGGCACCGCACTGTTGTTCAGTACGGAAACGGATGAACCGACCCGCAACCATCCCATGCAGGTGTGGCGAACCCCCTTTGCCAGCGACAATCAGATCACCACTGAGTCGGCAGGTAAAACCTTGCTCGGCAAAATCGGCAATGCGGAACTGGTTCGGGCCATCTCCGAGTTTTATACCGTCATACGCCATATTCGGGAGCAGCAACCCAGCGCCACGCTCTATGAAGACCTGATCAAGAACTGCGGCGAGATCCTGGACAGCTACCATTGGATCGACAATGAACAGACCGGATCCTTGGGGCAGATCATTCGCCGGATCCGCGAGACCGCCGAGTTGGTTCTGGATGAGTTCGAGAAGGTCCAGACCATTCAGCAGCAGGCGCTGCATGCCTTGGCTGATGCCGAACAGGCCCAGGAACAGACCCTCAAAACGATCAACCGGCGCGACTATCGCCAGCCCGAAGACTATGTTGTCGGCCTGAAAGCGATCCAACAACACCGAGGTCATCTCCTGACGTTGAGGGAGCAGCGCTACATCAATCATGCCGCCCTGGATCGACTCGATGAAAAACTGCTCGACGCCGAGTCCCGTCTTTCTAAAAAGACCGTTGCTTTTTTACAAAGAGAGGATGCCTTCGGCAGCTATGAGACAGCGATCGAGGAGACTCTCAAGTCGATCGGGAAGGTAGAGGCGGTAGTCGATATCCAGCCGATTCAACAACGGCTTGACGAGATCGGCGACGGTCTCGACCTGCTGACCGAGATGCTGAATTCGCTGAAGGTCGACGATACCAACATACGCACAACCATACTCGAGACCATGTCCACGGTCTATGCTCGCCTCAACCAGGCCAGGGCCCATGTGCGTAACCGGTTGAAGGAGGTCGGCGCCGGTGAAGCCGTGGCGGAGTTCGCTGCCCAATTCGCCCTCTTCTCCCAATCCGTCATCAATGCCCTCGGCTTGGCTACAACACCCGAGAAATGCGACGAACAACTCGCCAAGCTGTTGGTCCATCTGGAAGAATTCGAAAGTAAATTCAGTGAGTTCGATGAATTTCTTAATGACATCATTAAAAAGCGTGAAGAGGTCTATGAGACCTTTGAGGCGCGCAAACAGACCCTCCTGGACGAACGCCAGCGCCGTATCCACAATCTGGGCAGCGCCGCTTCGCGGCTGCTCGATGGTATTGAAAAACGCACCCGGAAAATGCAGTCCCAGGATGAGATCAATACCTACTTCGCCGCGGATCCGATGGTCAACAAGGTGCGCTCCCTTTCCGTAACGATTCGTGAACTGGGCGATACGGTTCGTTCGGATGACATCGATTCCCGTCTGAAGAGCGCCAAAGAACAGTCGGTGCGTTCGCAACGCGACAAACAGGAGCTGTTTGAAGAGGGCGGCGAGGTCATCAAATTCGGTCGTCACCGCTTCAGCGTCAATGTCCAGGAGACCGACCTCACCATTGTCCCCCATGGGGATGACCTGGCGTTGCATCTCAGCGGCAGCGACTATTTTGAGCCACTGGCCGATCAGCGCCTGATCGAGTTGCAGGGCTATTGGGAGCAAAGCCTGCCTTCTGAAAATACCCAGGTCTATCGTGTCGAATACCTGGTTTATACACTGCTTAACGCCGCCGAGCGGGGGGAATCCGGTCTCTCTATCTTAGCCTTGTTGGAACAGGCAGGCGACGAACAGGCATTGGCCGGGATAGTCAGAAAGTTCATGACCCCCCGTTATCAAGAGGGGTATGAGAAGGGTATCCACGATCAGGATGGGGGGAAATTGCTAGCCGCTGCTCTGCAGATGTACCAGGCAGCCGGCCTGCTGCGTTTCAGCCCAAGAAGCCGCGCCCTGGGCATGCTTTTCTGGCATGAGAAGCGCCGGGATTCCCAGCGGCTCAAAGCGCGCGCCTGGATCGAACGTGCGCAAAGCGTTCATCAGCTCGAGCAGGCCTTCGGCGCCTCAGATGCCTTTCAGCGATTGCGCGAAGAGCTGACTGAACAGATCAGTGAATTTAGCACTACCAGCGGTCTGCAGTTCTCCCCCCATGAAGTTGCAATGAGCGCCGAATATCTCACCCTGGAGCTGGCCAAACCCAAACTCGGTTTTGAGATCAGCGACCATGCCAGTGAGTTGGCTGATCGTCTGATGCAACAACTGCGTACACTCAAACACCAAGCGATCTTCGTTCAGGCACTCGATCAGATGGAGGGCGATATGGGTGCCCGCTGGAATCTGGTCTCGACCTGGATCGAAGGTTTTATCCGTTTCCAACGGCTTGAGCGGCATGACTTCTTCAAGGCCGAAGCCACTGCCCTGCTCCTGATCGGCGACACACTGCCGGTACAAAAACGCAATGCTGTCATTCAACAACAGATCGAAGGTCTGTTGGGAGATCATTCGCGCATTGAGGCTCAGTCCATGCCGTTGGTGCTTCCAGAGTTTCTCGACCGACTGTACCACTTCACCGTCACCGTCCTACCGGAGTATGAGTCTTTCAGAGCGCTTCGTTCCGAACTCATTGCTCAGTCCCGGAAGCAGTTGAGGGTCGAGGATTTCCAGGGGCGTCCCCTCACCTCGTTCGTGCGTAATCGTTTGATCAATGAAGTCTATCTGCCGATCATCGGTGACAACCTTGCCAAGCAACTGGGCACCGTCGGTGAAGAGAAACGAACCGATCTGATGGGACTGTTGCTACTGATCTCGCCGCCGGGTTATGGCAAGACTACGCTGATGGAGTATATCGCCAACCGCATGGGGCTGCTGTTCATGAAGATCAACTGCCCCTCCCTGGGCCATGACGTGCTCTCTCTCGATCCGGCGCAGGCGCCCAATGCCACTGCCCGCCAGGAGCTGAAAAAGCTCAATCTGGGCCTGGAGATGGCCAACAATGTGATGCTCTATCTCGACGACATCCAGCATACCAATGCGGAATTCCTGCAGAAATTCATCTCTCTCAGCGACGGCACAAGGCGCATCGAAGGCGTATGGAAAGAGGAACCGAAAACCTATGATCTGCGAGGCAAAAAGTTCTGTATCGTAATGGCGGGCAATCCCTACACCGAATCCGGGGATCTCTTCAAGATCCCCGACATGCTCGCCAATCGCGCCGATATCTATAACCTGGGTGATGTATTGAGCGGCCGTGAAGAGGCATTTGCCTTAAGCTATATTGAAAACTCGCTGACCTCGAACCCGGTGCTGGCGCCCCTGGCTATTCGGGATATGCAGGATGTCTACCGTTTTGTCCGTCTGGCAAAGGGAGAGAACATCCCCAGCACCGACTTCTCTCACCCTTACAGCGGCGCGGAAATCAATGAAATTGTCGCTGTCTTGCAGAAGTTGTTTACCGTCCAACAGACGGTGATGCGAATCAATCAGCAATACATTGAATCTGCCGCGCAGGCTGATAAATATCGTATCGAACCCCCCTTCAAACTGCAGGGCAGCTACCGCAACATGAACAAACTGGCGGAAAAGATCAGTTCGATCATGAATGAGGATGAGCTGAACGCAATCATACGCGATCACTATATCGGCGAAGCCCAAACACTTACCAGCGGCGCCGAAGAGAATCTACTCAAATTGGGTGAAATCTCCGCCTCACTGACGGAAGAGGAGACCAAGCGATGGAACAAGATCAAGGCCGATTTTGCCCGCATCCAGAGCATGGGTGGTGAAGATGCTGACTCGGTGACCAAGATCGCCAACCAGATTGCAACTGTTTCAGGCGAACTCAACACCATCGAGCAATCCCTCAGCCAGGCCTTTTCCAACAACAGCGTCGATGCCGTTCAACAAGAACTGCAACAGCTGGTCTCCTTGATCAAGACACTCGAACTCAACGTAGAGGTGGTCAATAAACCTGTGCCCGGCATGGATAAGGTTTTGAGCGCCATGGGAGACGCCATCAACGTCTCGCTGCTTCCCGTCGTGCAGGCGATGGAGCATAAATTGAAGATGGATCATGATATCTGGGAGCGGGTCAAACGGCTTGCAGAACAGATCGACTCCCTGGAAAAATCGATGGTCAAAAAAACCCGGACAAAGCGAAAATTATCGAAAAAATCCGCTGCCGTACGAACAGAATGATCAGCCAGTCGGCAAAATCGAGATACACTTTTATTTCACAGATTGCACTGGCGCTATATTAACCCGGCAACTAAATATGTCGTGTTCAGCCGCCGTGCGCCAGCCTACAGCAAGGCATCAAAACGCCGCTGTAGCCCCCCCTACAGCAAGTTTTGATAACGCAGTCTGTAGGCTGGCACACGGCGGCCTGTCTTTTTTATATCAATCGGTTAGGGGCTTCAAGCATGCCCTTGCTCGGTGTTGTGGCTCTTGCCAATGGAGCTGACCATTGCCGGCGAGCCACGCCTTGATCAAGGGCATGCTTGAAGCCCTGAACACGACATATTTAGTTGCCGGGTTAATAATCAGCGCCATACCGGTCATCCATTATCCATTTGGCTGGTTTGAGACTCTCTTTCATGAACTCTCCCACGGATTGGCGGCAATCTTCACGGGAGGCTCAATAGAATCGATAGCACTTGATCTTGATGGGGCGGGTTTATGTGCCACCTCAGGCGGCAATGGTTTTCTGATATTAGTATTGGGCTATACCGGTAGTGCGTTATGGGGCTCTCTGGTCTATCTTTCGGTATCTCTCGCAAAAGCCGGTTCTGCAAAAATCATTGCGTTGATTTTGGCTATAATTGTTGTGTTTGTCAGCATACTCTGGGCCAGGGATATCATCACGCTCGGCATCCTTCTTGTCATCATCGGACTATTCTACGCCGCATACCTCTATGGAAGCCATCAATCAACTCGGTATTTTGTTGAATTCATCGGCATTTACGTTGTGTTGAATGCCATCCGCAGTCCTCTTTCTCTTGTTGATGGCAGAGATATCGGAGATGGTGGCGCACTCTCGGAAATGACCCGCATACCTGAGATTATTTGGATCATGATATGGTCTCTTTTTGCCGTCGCTTGTTTGATGCTACTCTATTTTCGATCTGTCAAAAACTCGAGATGCTCCACCGTGTAGGGTGCGGCCCTGCCGCACCTTATGTTCACTTGTCCAAATCCATCTCAAGTTGCTCGGTTTGATTTTGTGCATGTTTTTCATTAACCAACAGCAGCTTCTCCCTACTGATATCCAAAATGGCTCAACTGATGAATTCGCTACTTTGAAGTAGTGCGCCTTGTCAGAACGCTTCAATATATAATGAGAGGCGTCTGGCGACTTTGAGAAGTTGAATTTCGGTCCGGCGGATTAAAAAACGATTGGATTGACCGTGACAAAACTCAACAACCACCAGCTTTAGCTGGTGGTTGTTGAGTCACTGCTGTCCCACTAACGCCCTCTCCCCCCCGGAGAGGATTGGAGCGAGGGAATTTGACGGGATAGCAGTGAAATTTATTCAATAAATTTTATCGAATTATTGAACGGTAACAGTGATCCTCTCGGAAATAAGCGGTGGATCGTGAGGTTCATGCGTCTCGTCTCCCAGCAACAACTGAAGCGTATGTTGACCTGGAGGTAGTTCAAGTCGTGTTTCAGTCTCTCCCTGGTCAAAATGAATATGCTGCGCATCGCTCGGTATCGGCTCATCCAGATCAGGAACCCGATTCAGATCAATCAGCAGATGATGATGCCCCGCTGTATGGCGGCGTTTACCTTTGGTCCCGGCGGGGGTGATGCCGAATCCGTCAATACCGAATTTTACCTTGACGGGACTTGTCACCACAGCCCCGTCAGCCAGTCCGACAAAAAAGACCCTGGCCTCTTCCGGTGGCGTATGCGCTGTGGCGATACTGGCAGCCATCAACAGTAAAAGTGAAGTGACGGTTGTTACCACATGGATGTACATGGCGTGTCGCTTCAATTCAGTGCCTGGCAAAGACGCGAGTCTTGCCGTTTTTCTTGAATGTCAGCACTTCGTAGTTATCCTTTCTCGGCCCTTCCATACCCGGCGATCCCATCGGCATACCGGGCGCGGTGATTCCTGTGACGGCAGGTTTCTCTTTTAAAAGACGAATAATGTCATCAGCGGGAACATGACCCTCGATGACATATCCTTCAATTTGAGCAGTATGACAGGACTGTAAACGGTCTGGGACGCCCATCGCCTGTTTAATCGGTTGCATGTTGTTCTTGTCATGCACCTCAACGGAGAAGCCGTTATCCCGCAGATGAGTCACCCAGGCCTTGCAACAGCCGCAGGTCGGGCTTTTATAGACCACGATATCGGCGGCTTCGCTGGCTTGTTGAGTCATCAGCAAACCGCCGATAACCGGAACAGCGCCGGCCATAAACCAGGCGGCTATTTTTATGTAGATGGACTTTTTATGAGACTTGTTGGGTTTGTTGTTAGTCATGATTGACCTCTTTCCAGTGAAGTTCAGCCTTTTTTCAAAGACTGTAATATTAACCCGGCACCCTAATAGGCCATGTTCAGCCGTCGTGTGCCGGGCTACAGCAAGGCATCAAAACGCCACTGTAGCACTTCTACAGTCAGTTTTGATAACGCAGTCTGTAGCCCGGCACACGACGGCCTATCTTTAGATAAATCAATGGGTGAGGGGCTTCAAGCATGCCCCTGCCCCGCGTTGTGGCTCTTGCCAAGGGGATGGCCATTGGCTGCGAGCCACGCCTTGATCAGGGGCATGCTTGAAGCCCTGAACATGGCCTATTAGGGTGCCGGGTTAATCGTTTTCCAGCCTGTAGATTCCGCTCATGCCAGATAGTGTAGATCTCATCGGACCAGTGAGATTGCACCCAGGCAAAAATGTCATCGATCTGCTGTTCATTCAGTTTATCCGCGAATCCCGGCATGGTGCCGCCCAAGGGAACACCGCCGATTCTCACTGTCCGTCGTAACACCGGGAGCGGATGATGCCAGGTATGGGCGGTGCCGTTGAGGGGTGGCGGAGGATAGCTACCCTTCTCGTCCGGTTCTCGCCAGTTTGCCGTACCGGATGCATCCGGTTTATGACACTCGGCGCAGTTCTCCTGATAGAACTTATTACCCCGTTCAATCTGCTCAGGTCCATACCAACGTTCAACAGGTGGCGATTGCAGTACCGATACGGATGCTATCTGCCGTTGCGGGTCCCTTGCGGCAATTTGTTGATTATCACATCCCACCAAGGTGACCAGGCCGGATAGCGACCACCATATAACTTCGCTTCTCTTCATTGCGTTATTCTTCCTCTGCATAGCCATGACGGACAGCATGCCGCCATCTAAACATCTATCGATATTCGATCCCTTATTTCTGAAGGATCAGTGGCAAGGAGGTCAGACTCTGGGCGGTCGGAAGGGAGGAGAGGATATTTGCCTGAGTGGCGTCGCATTCGTAAGGACTGGCTCACAGACAGGGAAACGATTTGCACCCTGTATGAAGGTTGAGGGGATAAGCGCGGGAACGGAGGTGCAATGACCGCTGCTACAGGCGTCCCCGGAACAGCACTTGTCACTCATCCCCTGGGCGCAACGGCATGGTTCATGATCCGCGGCCATCCCGGAGGTCGACTGCATCGCCATTTTATGCAGCGTCCCAAGCTGGTGTCGGGTGCTGTCATTACTGGTCGATATGCCGGTAAAAGCAGCCTGCAACGGAGCCATACCCAGCAGCAGGGCGAGTAGGATCAGTAATATTTTTTCAGGAAACCGCTGCATTTTTTGGCCAATGAAGTCTCTAATTGATTCTGGCATCAATCACAGGGTTCGAGCAACCGTTTGCCGTAAAAGTTCCTCTGGGCTCCTGAACCCGCCCCATGATGCGCTTCTTCTTCCCTGAGCGGGAAAAAGACTTGAGTTGAATGCCGTTTTTGCAAAGGCCAACGCGCGTTTTCACCAGACCCTGGAGCAAGCGGTGGAAGATGGTGAGATTCCGCCCCTGGATACGGAGGCGACTGCCACGGCGATGCTGGCCTACCTGGAAGGTGTGATCCTGCTTGCCAAGACCCGCAACGACCCTGAGGTAGTACAGATCCTGGGCCCGGCAATAAAGACGATTCGTATCGAGCGCAAACATCGGAATTGACAGGCTATATAGTTGGTTCGATCAGCGTTTTTCAGAGAAGATGGCCGAGCGCGAAGCCGCCCATGTGCCGTCAATGACCATCATCGCCACCAAAGGGACCCTGGATATGGCTTATCCCCCTTTCATCCTGTCATCGACCGCGGCGGCGCTCGGGTGGGATGTGGCTGTGTTCTTTACATTCTATGGTCTGAACCTGTTGAAACAGGACCTGGAACTGAAGGTCAGCCCGCTGGGAAATCCCGCCATGCCCATGAAACTGCCTGAAGGACCGGGGTGGATCAAGGGCAAGGAGATCCCCCTTCCCATATCGGTCATGACCCTGATGCCGGGTTTCGAAAGCATGGCCACCCGGATGATGAAAAAGACCATGGATATGAAAGGTATCGCGGATATCGAGCAATTGCGGGAGCTGTGTATCGAGGCTGACGTCAAGCTTGTTGCCTGCCAGATGACAGTCGATCTCTTTGATTACGGCAAACAGGACTTCATTCCGCGGATCGAAGAGTGGGTGGGCGCCGCAAGCTTCCTACCGCGGGCACTTAAGGCTGATGTCAATCTGTTTATCTGATCCGGGTTAATAGTACCCGTCCAGAAACAAGACAATTTCTCTCGCAGAGACGCAAAGATCGCCAAGGAAATATCAATAGCGCATAACTTTGCGATCTTGGCGTCTTAGCGAGAGTATCCCTTCCCGGACGGGCGGATATCCTAGTACTCCTTCAACATGATAATGATGGGTTCAGTTGGTCTGTCAGCGTTCAGGACGAGGCGCGCCTCGCGGTGAATGGCCAAGAGGCGCAACGCGGTCATGGACGCTGACAGAGCAACCCTTCGGGCGCTCCTGTGGTGTCCCGCGGCGGCGTGGCAGTGCTTGACAAGGACTCAGGCCATTCCATCCTTCGGTCCGTAAACGGCACATCCATGTGCCACTCCTGCCTGCGCACTGCGCCTTGGTGCGAAACACCACACTAGTGCATACAGTCCTTAACACCGGTGCCGGGAATGAGTGAAATGACAATGGCGAGGAGAATAATCACCGGACTGATCAGGACCATGGCCAAAGCGAGTGACTGGAAAAGCAGCAGAGTAAGCGTTGAAGCCGTGAGATGGGCAATGACTTCCAGCAACATCCCGCTGATCAAGAGCATGCCTGCCAAGCTGACGATTTGACGTAAACGTTTACAATTTAGAAATGACATAGTACACCTCGACTACTCGTATATTTGTCATTTGATTTCGCGCTGTCTACAAACCCCCATTTTGCTCTGAGCGATCTCCTGTGAATGCCTACTTCCGGTGAACCGCCGGAGCTAGACTCTCATAGTTATATATCAATTATATTATCTTATTCTTAATTAATTATACATTATGATGTATGTAAAAACTAATGTTGTGACAGAGATCTAAATAATAATATTTATATATAATATTAATATATTGTCATTAAGTCATGTATTTATTAGTATTTTTACCGTCATCGGCTACCGCCGCAGGTTCACTCAAGCGCCTGATAAGAGGCCGGGACAAATCTGGGTGTGCACAGGGCTAGAAAAATCAGATAGCTCGTTTATGAAACACCCTTCATGGAAAAAGTACTCATTATCCGCCGTATGCTTTAAGATCATCGCCTGCATCGATCGATTCCCACCTTGAATGGCCGAATGGATTGCCCGAATACACTAGCATAGAGGACAGCGCCGGTGTTTTTCTCTCTCGATCCTGACATTATCTACCTCAATCACGCGGCCGTGGCGCCCTGGCCGGACCGGACCCGGGAAGCCGTCTGCGCCTTCGCGCGTGAAAACAACCACCAGGGATCACTCGGCTACCCCCGCTGGCTGAGGATGGAAGATTCGCTGAGATCCTTGTTGGCTGAGCTGATCCAGGCACCGGACGCCGCGGATATCGCGCTCCTGAAGAGCACTTCGGAAGGCCTTTCGCTGATCGCCCACGGTGTCGATTGGCAACCTGGGGACAATATCGTGTCGATTGCCCAGGAGTTCCCCTCGAACCGCATCGTCTGGGAGTCGCTGAAGGATCAGGGCGTCGAAGTCCGCCTCCTCGACCTGCAGCAGGCCGGCAACGATCCGGAGCGAGAGCTCCTGGCGCTGTGCGATGGCCATACCCGCCTGCTTGCCGTGAGTTCGGTGCAGTATGCCCACGGACGCAGGATGGTGTTGGACACCCTGGGAGCCTATTGCCGGCAGCATTCCACGCTTTTCGTGGTCGATGCCATTCAGGGGTTGGGCGCACTCCCCTTCGATCTGGAACAGTGCCAGGCCGATGTGGTGGTGGCGGACGGGCATAAATGGATGCTCGGCCCGGAAGGGCTGGCCCTTTTCTATTGCCGTCCCGGGTTGCGGAAGAAACTCAGGCTGCATCAATATGGCTGGCACATGGTGCAGGCAATGGGCGATTTCGAACGCACCGACTGGACACCGGCCGATACCGCGCGGCGCTTTGAATGCGGCAGCTCAAACATGCTCGGCGTGCACGCCCTGCACGCCAGTCTATCGCTGATCCTGGAGATCGGCCTAGAGCAGATATTCTCGAGAATTCAGGCCAATACCGATACGATCATCGAGCAGGTGGATGGCTTGGGGTTCGAGTTGCTGACCCCCCGCGCCCCGGACAAGCGCGCGGGCATCGTGACATTCCGCGTTGCCCAGAGGGACAACCAGACCCTCTACCAGGGGTTGATGGAACAGCGGGTCGTTTGCGCCTATCGGGGAGGCGGCATTCGCTTTTCACCCCATTTTTACAATACCACCGAGCAGATTTGCACTGCATTTATCCGTTTGCGCGGATTGCTTTGACGCTTAGAATATTAATAAATGATTATTCGATGATGTGGATCAAGTATTTTTTTTTCGTCTGTCATATATTATCTACCAGGTTCACGGAATCGCCCTTGAGGCGCTGAACCGCTCATCCGGTAAAAAAGGGTGTGAAAGGCAGGTGACAACACGCCCGTTCAGAAACGAAAAAGTCACAAAGGAGAGAATTTGCCATGAAAAAAATCTTGAAAACCTCTGTCATTGCCGCTGTTGCAGGATCCGCCCTGCTCGCCACGCTACCCGCACAGGCCTTCTGGGGGCCTTTTGATTGGTTTGATGACGATGACTACTACGGTGGTCCATGGGGAGGCGGGCCGTGGGGCCATCCAGGTTACGGTTATGGCGGTCCATGGGGTCGTCCAGGCTACGGTTATGGCTACCCTGGTTATGGCTATGGCTATCCCGGTTACGGTTACGGCCATGGCTATCCCGGTTATGGCTATGGTTATCCCGCCTACGGTTATGGCTATCCCTACGCCGCTCCGGCCGCACCCGCACCGGCTGCCCCGGCGGAAAGCGAATAATACGAAAAGCGTCTATGTATGAAACCCCGTCCATTCGACGGGGTTTTTTTATTGCCTATCCGCTGATTTCGCCGTAATTGAAAACCATCAAGGCTGATTAACAATGACTTTACAGGACAGCCATATTTCACTCGCTCACGGCAATGGTGGGCGCTACATGCGCGAACTCATCGAGTCGCTGTTTGCCCGCCATCTGAAAAATCCCAATCTGGATATCCAGGCCGACGCCGTCGCCCTGCCCCTGGCGCGGCAGGGTGAGCTGCTGTTCACTACCGATGGATTCACCGTTCAACCCCTGGAGTTTCCCGGCGGCAACATCGGTTCATTGGCCGTGCATGGCACCACCAACGATCTGGCGGTCAGCGGCGCCGTCCCGAAATATCTCAGTCTGAACGCCTTTATCGAAGAGGGTTTCGAGGTGGCTGCCTTGGAGCGTATTGTTCAGGGCATCGCGGAGGCGGCAAAGGCCATCGAAGTGGAAGTGGTTGCCGGGGATACCAAGGTGGTTCGTCGCGGCGAGGGGGGCGGCGTCTATCTGGCGACGACCGGAATAGGCGTCAGGGATCCGCGTGTGGCACTAGGAATGAAACGGATCGAACCGGGAGACAAACTGTTGGTCAGCGGTCCCGTGGGGGATCACGGCATCGCCGTGATGCTGGCCCGCGAACAGTTCGGCCTGCGAGGCGAATTGCTCTCCGACGCCGCCAGTGTCTTACCCTTTACCCAGGCGCTGCTCGGCCTCCCTGGACTGCGCTTCATGCGTGATCCCACAAGAGGCGGCCTGGCAACCGTGGCCCATGAACTGTGCCGGGCCACCGGCCTGCAGATAAAACTCCATCAAGGGGCGATACCGGTACGCGACCCGGTCAACTCAGTGTGTGAAATGCTGGGTTACGATCCCCTCTTTCTGGCCTGTGAAGGGAGGGTGGTTGCCGTGATCGCAGCCGATCAGGCAGATCAAGCCCTGGCCTTATGGCGAAGCCAGCCCGGCGGTGAACTCGCGGCACTGATCGGGGAGACGAAAAAAGCCGATCCCTACGTCATTCTGCAGACGGAGTTGGGTGGCGCGCGCATTCTGGAGGAGTTGGAGGACGACCCGCTGCCGAGGATCTGTTAAACCAAGAGCCCCCGGCACACTGACGACACGCAATGTAGACGATGGCATCAACCCTTCGAGTGGGAGCATGAATTCAAAGACGACTCACGATTCATCAACGCCCGCTTCGCGCACGATCCGACAAGCTCGGTATTTGAGATCGAGACCGATGAAGCAGACAGAGACTACTTGAACCTGAGTGTAGGCATATCCGCGATATTTGCTCAGGGTAGATCCGGATTTCTATTTTATGAACGCGAATAAACGCAAATGGACCTATCTACTATAACTTCGTCATTCCGGCGGATGCCGGAATCCAGAACCACCCCATTACCGGCGTGCAGTGTGGTGGCAGATTCAGGCTGGGAGATCGAAACAGGATCCTTGCAGATATCATTAAGAGGAAAAGAAATTCTCGCCAAGATCGCAACGCCCGCAAAGGATCCTCATAGACTGTCTTCTTGGCGTCCTTAGCGAACTTGGCGAGAGACATTCGTCACTGGATGGTCAACCCGCTGCCCAATCCGCTGATTCTTGCCAGCACTTTGGCGGCTCCGGCGCCCAGGTTTCTGGCAAGACGGTCCCAAACCTCTTCTTTCTGGGTGAAGTCGACGATCTCTTCCGCGCCGATGACCTCCCTGGCGACAAAGCTGCTGCTGCCGAACTCGTCGATCAGGCCCATTTCACGCGCCTCTTCGCCGCTCCAGAAGAGTCCGCTGAAGAGCTCCGGGTGCTGATCGGTCTTGAGCCGATCCCCCCTGCCCTGCTTGACGGTCTCGATAAACTGCTCATGCAACTGATCGAGCATGCGTTGGATATGCACCTTGTCCCCCTCATCCAGGGGAGAAAAGGGATCGAGAATGCCTTTGTTATCTCCCGCGGTCAGGAGTCGCCGTTCTATACCCAACTCCTCCATGCCTTCAACGAAACCAAAGCCGTTGATCAGCACGCCGATGGAACCGACAATGCTGCCTTCGTCGGCATAGATCTTGTCCGCCGCGGCTGCAATGTAGTACCCGCCCGAGGCGCAGATATCCGCCACCACGGCGTAGACCGGTATCTTGGGATACTTCTCCTTCAGGCGCAGGATTTCCCGGTTGATATAGCGGGACTGCACCGGACTTCCGCCTGGGGTATTCATGCGCAGGATGACCCCTTTGGTCTTTTTGTCCTCAAAGGCGTTGCGTAAGCCTGTCACGACCTTGTCGGCGCTGGCCTTGGTCTCGGATGAGATCAGTCCCTTCACTTCGACCAGAGCGGTATGCGCCTCGGCACTGGTTTGCGCAACCTGTAACTTGTCCCCCCAGAGAAAGAGGCCCAATATCAGGAACAGATAAGCGAAGGTGAGGAGTTTGAAGAATATTCCCCAACGACGACTGCGCCGGTTTTCAGCCACGGTCGCCATCACCATCCGGTTCAGCAGATCCCTCTCCCAACGGCTGGGCTCGGACTGGTTTCGATGTTCACCACTATTATTATCCGACATAAGAAATACCTTTTAACTGATTGTATATATGAGTCATTGCACTTAAGAAAAATGGCTCAACCGATAAGCGATTCTATTTGGAAGGGATACCAACGGAACAGTCGCCCAGCCAAGCCGGAATCTCTGTGATGCGGTCGAGGCAAGCCAGCGGGTTATGCTTGAGTAAGCGTTCATGGGCATGCACCCCATAGGTCACCCCCAGGGCGGGCATTCCCGCGTTGACGGCCATCTCCAGGTCATACTCAGTGTCGCCTATCATCAGCGCCTGATCCGTCGCGACCCCTGTCTCCTCGAGGATCTGCTGCAGCATCTCCGGGTTGGGCTTGGAAGCGGTCTCTTCCGCACAACGGGTTAGCTGAAAATAGCCCCCCAAGCCAGTGGTTTCCAAGGCATAATCCAGACCTTTCCGCCCTTTGCCCGTGGCCACAGCCAGTAGATATCCCTGTTGCGACAGTGCATCTATGACCTCCCGGGCGCCCTCGAAGAGCTGCGATGGCGACTCGCCACCGCGGAAGAAGTGAGCCCGGTAACGAGAAGCGATATCCAGATGCAGATGGTCATTGCCCTCGGGAAAGAGGGTGTTTACGGCTTCTCGCAATCCCAGTCCGATGATATTGCTAATGGCCTCCCGGCTCGGCAACGGCAGTTCCAGGTCTCTGACAGCAGCCTCCACGCATGCCACTATATGCACCTCTGAATCCATCAAAGTGCCATCCCAATCAAATACTAACAACTTAAAATTCATGTCAACTCTTAAGCCTGTCCAGCAAGCTTTCCAACGCCTCAGGTAAGGGAGCCTCGACGATTAAATCCCGCATTTCATCCGACCAAGGGAAGCTGAGCCGGTGGGCATGGAGAAAAAGCCGCCGCAGCCCGATTTCCCGCATGCGCCTGTTTGCCTCATCATCGCCGTACTTGCCGTCACCCAGCACCGGCGTACCCAGCCAAGCGCTATGCACACGGATCTGGTGGGTGCGTCCGGTAATCAATTCGGCTTCGACCAATGTGGCCTCCCTGAAACGCCGCAGACGTTTGAACCGGGTTTGCGCCGGCTTACCTTCGGCGTCGACCCTGACCACGCGCTCACCGCCCTGCAGGGTATTTTTCCTGAGCGGCATATCAACGGTTTGCACCCCTTTGCGCCAGCGTCCCGCGAGCAGCGCCAGATAACGTTTATCGACCCGGTTTTCGCGCATCAGTTCATGCAGTCTCCGCAGAGCACTGCGCCGTTTGCTGATCATCAGACAGCCTGAGGTGTCTCTGTCCAGTCGATGCACCAGTTCAAGCTGGCGTTGCTCCGGTCTCAATTCCCGCAGGGCCTCGATGATGCCGACGCTCACGCCGCTGCCGCCATGCACCGCCATACCGGATGGTTTGTTCAACACCAGCAGCCGCTCATTCTCATAGATCACGGCCTTTTCCAGGCTGGCGCGCAGTTGCTCAGAGAGACGCGGCGCGGACTCCCGCTGCTCCATGCGCACAGGCGGAATCCGTATCGTATCGCCTGCCTGGAGCTTGTAGACAGCCTTGACCCTTCCCTTATTGACCCTCACCTCGCCTTTTCTCAGGATACGGTAGATATAGCTCTTCGGCACCCCCTTGAGCTCTCGCAACAGGAAATTATCGATCCGCTGGCCGGCAAACTCCTGTGCCACCTCGACAAATCTGACTGTGGGAGAATTCTTTTTTGATTCTGACATTTAGCGGCGATTTAATTGTGTTGTCACGATTGATGTTCAGGGTGAAGATTGCTATATTTATGGGCAGTTTTTCAGGTGTCGGCCAGCGAAATGTCGCAATCGCCGGCGCCCGCGCGGTAGTTGATCGATTGCAACCTGATTTGAAATTCGGTGCAGCCGGTCAACCAGCCAAGCGCACAGGTGCCCTTTGGAAACGGCTCTTAAACCGAACCCTTACAACCGCGCCAAAGCAGACATTGCGTGTTCGCCTTTAGATTCGGGCTTGCACGATGGGAATTGATGCCGGGCCTGATAAGGCCATGTCGCTCTCCCCCTGCCTTGAGCGCCGAATATACCGTTCGATCAGCAGCAGATCCCAAGCGGCGGACTTTAACAGTTTTTCAACTGTCCGAGCTAGTCTTCTAGCCTGACATCGAGCCCTGTCATCAGGGTTTTCGCAACGATGCTCATCGACACCGGGCGGGCAAGGAATCGCCAGCCCGTGCCTGAGGGGCTATTGCTGCGTGTCAGGTTGGCGGCGGCCCGGGCGGTTGTACGGACATAACAACATGAAACGTATGCTGATCAACGCAACTCAGCCCGAGGAGTTGCGCGTTGCCATCGTCGATGGCCAAAAACTATTCAATCTAGACATTGAGATCCCCGGCCGGGAACAAAAAAAGGCCAACATCTACAAAGGGCGCATCACCCGCGTCGAACCCAGCCTTGAAGCCGCCTTCGTCGAGTATGGCTCTGAGCGCCATGGTTTCCTCCCTCTCAAGGAGATCGCCAGAAACTATTTTACCGACAAGGCCCGGGAATCCTCCGGGCGGGTGAATATTCAAGAGGCGATCAAGGAGGGACAGGAGGTCGTCATTCAGGTCGAGAAGGAAGAGCGTGGCAACAAAGGGGCCGCCCTCACCACCTTCATCTCCCTGGCGGGCCGATATCTCGTACTGATGCCGAACAACCCCCGGGCCGGCGGCGTCTCGCGCCGGATCGAGGGCCAGGACCGCACCGAGTTGCGCGAGGCCATGAGCGAGTTGCAGATCCCGGATGACATGGGACTGATCGTTCGCACCGCCGGCGTGGGCAAGAACGCGGAGGAGCTGCAATGGGATCTGGACTACCTGATCCAGCTCTGGCAAGCCATCGAACACTCAGCCGAGAAGCCCGCCCCATTCCTGATCTATCAGGAGAGCAATGTCATCATTCGCTCGATACGCGACTATCTGCGTGTGGATATCGGTGAGATCGTGATCGACGATGCGGATGTATACAGTCAGGCGGAGCGCTTTATCAATCAGGTGATGCCGCAATACGGCAAGAAGTTGCGCCACTACGATGACGAGGTTCCCCTGTTCAGCCGCTATCAGATCGAGAGCCAGATCGAATCGGCTTTCCAACGGGAGGTCAGCCTGCCTTCCGGCGGCGCCATCGTCATCGATCACACCGAGGCGTTGACCTCCATCGATATCAACTCCGCCCGCGCCACCAAGGGCGCCGATATCGAAGAGACCGCGCTGAACACCAATCTCGAGGCGGCCGACGAGATCGCCCGCCAACTGCGCTTGCGCGACCTTGGCGGCCTGTTCGTCATCGATTTCATCGATATGACCCCTTCCCGCAGTCAGCGAGAGGTGGAGAACCGGCTCAAAGAGGCCCTGAAACAGGATCGCGCCAGGGTCCAGATCGGCCGGATCTCCCGTTTCGGCCTGCTGGAGATGTCCAGGCAGCGTCTGCGCCCCTCCCTCGGAGAGGCCAGCGAGCAGGTCTGCCCCCGCTGCAAGGGGCATGGCACCGTGCGCGGGGTCGAGTCGCTTTCACTGTCGGTGCTGCGGATTATCGAAGAGGAGGCGATGAAGGAGAATACCGGTCGCATCATGGCGCAGCTCCCTGTCGATATGGCCACATTCCTGTTGAACGAAAAGCGTCAGATGATTCACGACATCGAACAACGCCAATCCATCGATGTGGTGCTGATACCCAACATCAATCTGGAGACGCCCAACTACGGTATCGAACGCATACGCACCAGCGACATGCTACCCGAGGAGGAGGGCCTGTCGAGCTACAAGATGGTCTCTGAGGAGAGTGTCGCCGAAGCGTCGGAACCCGGCAAGCCCAAGCCACTCAAGACGGAGCAGCCCGCGGTGAAATCCATTGCGCCGAGCAGCCCCGCTCCCCAACGGGCAGCCCCGATACCAACCGATACGGAGGCGGGCGAATCAGGCTTTCTGAAAAAGATCTTCAGCATTTTCTCGCCGAAAAACGTGGAACCGGCAACGCCTGAGAGCGAACCGGTGGTGGTAACGAAAAAACAGAGACCGGCGCAGGGCGCTGGTGACTCGTCTGCCAGGAAAACCCGAAGAAACCAGCCATCCGGCGGACGCGGCCGCAAACCGGCAGCCGCTGGTGGCAACCGGCGCGGTGAGCGCGGCGAGGGGCGTTCCCAGGAGACGGGCGGCAACAAGCGGCGCAGCGCCAAACCGGCGGCCGGCGAGAAAAAGACCGCCGAGAAGCGAGTGGTGGAGAAAAAGCCGCAGGAACAGGCCAAGCCCAAGCCACAGGCGGAAACCGAGACAGGCGAGGTCAGTAAGCCGAAATCCCGCCGGGGTAGACGCGGTGGTCGCAAGCGCCGCGGCACAGGCGAGCGCAGCGGCGAGCAATCAACGGCAAAGGCGGTCGCTGAGAGCAAGCCGGATAGCGCTGCCGGCGACACAGGGACGGATGAGGGAAAACGCCAACCCCGCCCGCAAAAGCGAGTCGATCAACAGCGAACGGCCAGTCCCGAACCCAAGGCCTCGACCACGCCGCCCCGGAAGCGGGAGTCCGCTACGCCTGCGACTGATGAATCTCCGCCAAAGCCTGTCCAGATAGAGACGGCCGCAGCGGCCAAAAGCCGGCCCAGCCCCCAACCTAGGACCATCCAGAGCGATACTCCCCAGGTAGTGGAAAAAAAGGCGAATAGCACCGACTCAGACAAAGCGACAGCAGCCAAACCGGCCAAACCGGCTCCGCAAAAACTGCAACAGATCGAGACCGTGAAGCCGGCCGCAGCCCCTCCACTCAAGCCAGCCAAGCGCGAACCGGCAACGGTGGAGGTGATAAAAACCCAGGCCAGCATTGAAACGGCGCCGCCACAGAAACCCTTACCGGCTGAGCCCAAGGCTGAGGTCAAGAAACCCGTGGAGCCTGTCGAGAAGAAAGCGAATATCGCCGATGCGGGAAACAGTGACTAGGGTGATTTTGTCCGCGAATGAACGCGAATAAACGCAAATTTGCTTAGTCTTAACAGACCCTTTTGCGTTCATTCGCGGACAATCAACTTTGAACAGCCCTTCAGCCAAGGCGATCCTGCTGGATTCGCTGAAGCAGGCCCTGGGACGCCGCCTCCACCAGATCGAATACACGGTCGAAGCCCGCTGCGCCACCGTAGTAGGGGTCCGGCACCTCACGCACCGGCAAGTGGGGCGCAAAGTCGAGAAACAGGTGCAGGCGCCCCTCCCTTCCCGAGGGACAGAGATCCAATAAATCGTGGTAGTTGGATCGGTCCATGGCAACGACATAGTCGAACTGGTCGAAATCCTCCACCATGACCTGACGGGCGCGAAGGTCGTTGAGATCGACACCGCGCTTGAGCGCCGTTTCCCGGGCGCGCCGATCGGCCTTGCCGCCGACATGGTAGTCAATGGTGCCGGCGGAGTCGGTAACGATGCGATCGCTCAATCCTTCCGTCTCCACCATGGCGCGAAAAACCCCCTGGGCAGTCGGTGAACGGCAGATATTGCCCATGCAAACGAACAGTACCTTTATTTGTCTATTGTTATTCATATCCTATCTCTTGGACGGCCTGAAAGGCGGCTTAAAAGCGGTTGGCTTTTTCTTCTTCGACCCGTTTTCGATTTCAAGATCCAACCTGAGTCTCTCACCGTCCCTGAGGATGATGGCGCTGGTGCTATCCACCGCTTCGACCTTCCAGTCATTTTGATTCATACCCTGTGATAAGCGCAATATTTGGTTTGAGTTCAGATCGCGGATGATGGCAACCTTGCTGTCAGGGGTAATCGCCACCCCTTCCAGCTTCAGACGCAGCGGTTTCCGTTGTGTTGGCGGCGGGCTCTCTGCGGTCACGGGTTTTGCCGGCGGCAGCCTGCCCTCGACAAACAGCGGACGATCGCTTATCTCCCTGAAGCTGCTGAACGGTACGGGTGAAAAGGGAGGCATGGGCCGATCCTGCTGTTCGGACGCCACTGCTTCGGCATGGGATTGATTTGGACTCATCTGAGTCGGTTGAAATGGGTTCATCCACTGGTAGTAGAAATAGCCGCCCAGCCCGACCAGGCCGATAAGCATCAGCAGGCTCAATCCATTGAAGTTGGTTTTCCAGGGAGTCATGAGCCTACACGCTTCATGTATCCGACGAGTTTAAAATCGATATCCAACAGTTTCAGCGCCTGACTGATCGCCTTCGTGGCAGGTAGTCTTCGCCGGGTGACCAGGCGGCTGCGAACCGTGATATCGTCGACGAACAGATAGGGTGTTTCCGTCTCCAACCGATAAACGAGCGCCATCATCTCTTCCAGGGTGCTCTTCATCCTGACCCGGATCGCTACTCGGTTGAATCCGTCCTCTTGTTCGCTCCGCTCCACCTGGGAGCTGAGAATATCCCCCTTTCCCGAGGCCACCACCTGTTTGACCCTTCGCTGCAATTCGGCCTTAGCCAATGAGTCTGTTTCACTTTGCAGGTAACGCTTGTCGGACTGGCGGATTCGCTTCAGTCTGGCGTGCTCCGCCTGATAACGGTCAGCTTGTGAGGTAATGCGCCGATAGTGTTGAAGCTGTTGCCGGGTCCCGCTGATCCGCTTATCGTAGTGGTTGTTGAGAGAGAGGATCGGATAGATCGCGGCAAAAAGAAGCAGCAACAGCAACAGCGCCAAAAGAGAGACCGCGGCCAATCTGCTCTGGCCCGGCGTCAATGTGGAGACCATCTACTCCCTCCCCTCTTGCCTGGCCGGCAATTCAGCGGAGATGTGGAATCTCTCCGTGTTGTTCTGCCTGTTCTGGGTGACCGGTGATCTGAATGAGACATTCTGAAACAGCCTTGAACTTTCGATCAGGGGAATCAGCGCCGCCGCCGCCAGGGATTGCCCATGCAGATGAACCGTGTCGCCCCTGATTTCAAAATGGCTGATCCAGGTGTCGTCCGGGATCAACAAGGTCAGTTCGTGAAGCAGTTCGAGCAACTGTTGCGATTGCCGCTTCTTCGCTTCCAAAAAGCGGTTTTCCAACCTCGCCCGGTCGACCTCCTCTTTCAGCGCTGCTACTTCGGACGCCTGTTGTTGAAAACGGCTGAGCGCGCTATCCAACGCTTCCGCCTGTTTGGTTTTTTGCCACAGAGGCAGGATCAGGTTTGCGCACAGCAACAGTAGCAATAGCAGCAACAGCAACAGATTGATATAACGATAGCGTTTATGGGGTTTCTCACGTTTTTCCAGTGGCAGGAGATTGACCGCATTGAGATTGGGGTCGCTCTCTTCACAGGGGGATATGGCATTGATGCGGATATCGTTCTCCCGCAACTGCTCCAATGCATGGGAGATTTTACTCACTGGCGCGAGAATTAGGGTGATATCGAGAGAGCGGTTCTGTTTGTCACGCCCGTTGATGAGATAGTCATAGTAGACCTGGTCGGCGCTGAAAGGGGTCTGCCGATCCATTTCGAAAGCGAGCACTTCGCGCAGGTTCTCTTCGGTTTCGATGGGTAGCGTGACCTTCTTAAAGAGATATTTCTTTCGCTCCAGACACAAGCGTATTTCACTGGCTGAGGTGAGGACTCTTCTCTGCTCCGGGTCCTGGAAGTCGATCTCCCGAAGATAGTTGCCGACCACCTCTTCTCCGTTCAATCCCTGGTTGATGATTCTCAACACTTCGCCTTGATAGAGCAGTCGCGCAGGTTTGCCGCCGCGAAACAGGGTGCGCATCCTTTCCGGCATGAGCCTGGCGATCTCGCCACGCCACCAGGTCCAGAAGCTGCTTAGTTGATATCTCAGGGATTGCGCAACCATCATTCGATTTCACTCATCACGAATCATACCAGGAACGAATCGTATAGGGCTTATCGTCCTGACTTCTCAACTCGATATCAACCTGCAGTTCTGCCCTTGCCCCCGCTGAAGTGACGGCTTCCACCTGGATTCGATAGATCTTGCCGGCGGCCTGACCACCTCCCTGAGGCAACTCAAGATCCGCCAGATTGCTATCGATTTGAGCGAGGGCGTCAGTTATCTCATCGACTATTGCCACCTGGTCTTTAAGCAGGGCGGTCAGTTCCTCTGAGGCAAAGCGGTAGTCCACCCCGCCGCTATCGGAATAGAGTGTGACATGGGGTCGCAACCTGTTTACCTTGGCTGCGTCAAAACCCATCACATAGGCGAGTTCGTCGATGCTCGCCAGATCACGCCCGGCGGTGGCGTAGGTGTATCCCGCAGCATGATAATCCTCATCCTCCGCACCCTTAAGGCGTCGCAGATCATCGCTGTCACGCCAGTCGCTGAGTCGATCGACCAACGCCTCTCGCTGTTGCGTCTCTTCGGTTAGCAGGATAAATAATCGCTCAAGAAGTTCCCTAGGGGCTTTGTTGAGGTCCAACAGACCGGATGAACTGCGGATGGCGATACGGGTGACGCCTTGATCGCTTTCGAGCTGATAGATCTGGCCGTTGAGATTCCAGCGTTGTTCCGAATCGTTGACCAGTAACTCCATGATGGCGCGGCTGATCCCGCTTTCCGCCATCAGTTCAGCCCTGAGCCGGTCCACGGCATTGCCGCTGAGACGGCTCTCGACCTTTGAATGGGTGGCGAAGCTGGCGGCCACGACGGTCAGCAGGGCCACCAGCCACAGCACCAATACCAGTGCCACACCCTGCTGGCGATGGATCGGCGATGGGCTTCCCTTCATCTTCGCTGCCTCGTCGTCATCAAGGGTGATTGCCGGCGAATACGGATAAAGTGATCCCGGGCCTGGGTCCGGTCTCCGCCGTAGAACCGGGTCAATCGGATCAGATCGGGATAGCGATCCGATTCCGCTTCCCAGCTATCGGTCCATTCCCGTTCGGCACGCTCCCGTTTCCTGCCGTAGAAAGAAAACCCCGCCCCATCGAGTCCCGACATCATCACCCGCCGGTGCCCTCTTCGCGGGAGGGAGAGTGTCTCATCGTCGGGGTGTGCTGGGGCATAGTAGAGCACCAGGCTCATGCCATGTTCCGCATCGCGCTCCTCGGTCAGCAGATATTCGAACAGGCCGCCCGCGGTATGCTGCTGGGGGGCGGGCGCGATGAAATGGAGCTGATTAGCGCGCCCGGCAAAGGCCAGAACCCGCCGCTGCCGGTCTCGCCAAACCAGGGGCGTGAGTTGCTGAACCAGGGTCGTCACTCTGGCCAGGATCAAGTGCTCCTCGAGGACGCGATCACTGCTTTCCGTCAGCCCCTCCCACCCCTTGATATTCAGAAACAGCATCGATGCCGAGGCCGTGACAATGACCGCCAATAACAACATCGCAACCATCACCTCCAAGAGAGTGAAACCACCGGCCCTGTTGTGCGGCAGACCCTTGACCACCGCGGGATCGCCCTTTAGCGGCAACAGATAGCGCACACGCCTCTCAGGGTTTATCACGCACTACCCCTATTCGGGTGAAAGAGACGCGCCTCTCCCCGCCAAGGCCATCCCATGAGAGGGTGATGGTCTCCTCGATCGGCAACAGGGATACGGCGAGCAGCCTCTCTTCATCCCAAGCATCATGGGGCTGACGCCGGTAGCGCCAGTGATACACCCCCTCATCGACACCCTGCCGGGCAGCATCGGCCTCCTGCACTTCCACGGCCATCTGTTCGAGACGGGATCGGGCGATCCGCACCGCCTTCAGATATTGCGCTGATACCTGGTGATTGCGCAGGGTGGTCGAATTGATCCTCAGGATCACGCTCATGGTCATGCTGAGAATGACAAAGGCAACCAGTACTTCGATAAGGGACATCCCCTCAGACTTGGGATTGATCATGTTCATTGACCGCTACCCGGCTTGTCAGCCAATCGACCGTAATCGCAAAACGCCGTCCGCCGTTGTCAAGCAGCAACAGACCACCGCTCGAACTGCCGTCGGGATAAAAAACTAAAATCAGCCGTTGCCGATCCTCTGCCGGCACCGGTCCGTCACGGGTTACGAAACGGATGCCCTCCGGTAACGCTCTCACCTCACCGCCGTTGACCTGATCGCTTTGATACGCATGGGTCTGAAGATTAAATCGCACCTGCATCGGTCTGCCGGTGAGGATGGCCGTTTGCTGGACATAGCGGATCTCCTGGGCCAGATCCCGGGCAGCCGCCTTCAGTTTCAGCGCCGGAAATGCCTTCTCAAAGAGTGGTGGCGTCAGGGTGACGAGCAGCGCCAACACGACCAGCACCAGCATCAGCTCGATCAAGGTGAAACCCCGCAGACGCGCAGGGCGAAATGGCTTAGCGGCCACCTCAACCCCGACTGCCGCCAATAACCCTCTCATAACGCGACCAGTGAGTTGACGCCGAGGATCGCCACCAGGATCGACATCACCACAGCCGCGATTATCAGACCGAGCAGCAGGATCATGATCGGCTCCACCAGACTCAGGGCGCGCTTGATCAGGGTCTGCGTCTCCTGATCGAGGATTTCCGCGGTCTGCATCAGCATCGTCTCCAGCTGCCCCGACTCCTCCCCGACACGGATCATCTGTAGCGCAAACCGAGGGAACCGGGCATGTTCCGCCAGGGGATCGGCCAGCCGTTGGCCCGATTTCAGGTTGTTCACCACCTGATCCATGCCATCGGCGATCAGATGGTTGCCGATGGTCTGTTTGACGATCGACACTGACTTCAGCAACGGCACGCCGTTTTCCAGCAGAGTCCCCAGGGTGCGGCAAAAACGCGCCGCTTCGACCTGCTGAATGATCGGACCGATCACCGGCAGGGCTAGCCATCGGGTATGCCAGCGTTTGGCCGTTGCTTTCCGGCTCATCTGCCACTTGAAGTAGAAGATCAGCAGGATAACGCACAACGCCAGAATCCACCCATACTGTTGCAGAAATGCAGCCATACCCATGGTAATACGGGTCGACAAGGGTAGCGCCTGCCCCATATCACTGAACAATTCACTGAATTGGGGGATGACGTAGGTCAGCAGGATCAGGATCGAGGTGATGGCGACGAACAGCAGAATCATCGGATAGATCAGCGCCGATATCAGCGAACTGCGCACCTCTTTCGATCTTTCCAGATGTACCGCCAGACGGGCGAGGACACTCTCCAGCGCCCCCCCTGACTCCCCTGCCCTCACCATCTGCACATAGAAGTTGCTGAACAGTCCCTCCTCCTTCGCCAAGGCATCGGCAAAGGCGTTACCGCGCTTCAGGCTATCGCGGATACGGGTTAAATGCTCACTGAAAAGCGACGCCTCTCCGGCGATCGATTGCAGTATCGACAGGGCGGCATCCAGGGGCTGGCCCGATTTCAACAGCGTGGCCAACTCCCGGGTGAACGAAGCAATCTGGTCGGCGGATACCCTTCTGCGGCGAAAGCCCCGGCGCGCGGCAGGTTGGCCTTTCTGCCGGCTCGCTTCGACGCGAATAGGCACCTGACCCTTGCGATGGATCTGGTCTACCGCATGGTCCCGGCTTACCGCCTGCAGCTCACCCTCGACCACTTCGCCGTCATTGCCGACTGCCTTATAGAGAAACGAGGCCATACTCAGCTCTCCTGGGTAACCCGCAACACCTCTTCGAGGGTGGTGACGCCGGACACCACTTTCTGCAGGCCATCCTCATACATGGATCGCGCGCCCTCACGCTTCGCGCACTCAGCCAGGGCGCTCTTATCCTTGCCCTGCAGGATCAGCGCGCGGATGGCCTCGGAGAGTTCGATCATTTCGATGATCGCGCTGCGACCACTGTAACCGCTGCCGTTGCAGCTTTCACAGCCGACGGCCTGGAAAAGGGTGATCGGTCCCGGAAACGCAGCGAAGCGGGCGCCGATTTCAACCGGCGGGCTATATGGCGCCTTGCAGTGGGGACAGAGATTCCTTACCAGGCGTTGCGCCACCACCGCATTCACCGTGGAGGTGAGCAGAAAGGCCTCGATGCCCATGTCAAGAAAGCGGGTAATGCTGCCGGCCGCATCGTTGGTATGCAGCGAGGAGAGCACCAGATGCCCGGTCAACGCCGATTGCACCGCTATCCGGGCCGTCTCCTGATCACGGATCTCACCGATCATGATGACATCCGGGTCCTGCCGGACGATAGAACGCAACGCGGTGCTGAAATTCAAACCGATAGCCGGCTTGACCTGGATCTGGTTGACCCCTTCGATGTTGTACTCGACCGGATCCTCCACGGTGAGGATCTTCCTCTCCGGCCGGTTGAGATAGTTCAACGCAGCATACAGGGTGGTTGTCTTGCCGCTGCCGGTGGGTCCGGTCACCACCACAATGCCATGGGGGCGATCGAGTATCGACAGCAACCGTTTCTCCGTCGCGCTGGCAAAACCCAGGCTGGCGAAATCGAGTGACACCTCATCGCGCTGCAGCAGTCTCAGCACCATGCTCTCGCCATGCAGGGTCGGCACAGTCGAGACGCGCATATCGAGGGTGTTGCCGTGCATCCTGACTTTGAAGCGGCCATCCTGGGGCAGACGCCGTTCCGCGATATTGAGATTGGCCATGATCTTGATGCGCGAGATCAATGCCGGGGCCAATTCGATGGAGGGGTGCTCTGTCTCGCGTAATAGACCGTCCACCCGATAGCGTATCTTGAGGCGTGTCTCAAAGGGTTCGATGTGGATATCCGATGCCTTGGATGAGACCGCCCGCTGAATGATCTGGTTGACCATTTTGATCACTGGCGCTTCGCTGGCCAGCTCTTTCAACTGCTCCACGTCATCCAGCAGCAACTGCTGCGCCATGCCATCCGCATCACCGCCCTTCTCACCCTTCAGCGGTTCGTTGAAGTAGGCCTGTACGGTCTCGTCGATCTCGGAAGCGATACCGATCGACGGCCTCACTTTTTTGCCGCTGATCAACTCCAACGCCTCGATGACATAGCGGTCCGTGGGATCGACCATGATCGCCAGCAGATCATCCTCCTGCTCTTCGAAGACCAGCAGGCGGTGCTGCTTGAGGAAATTGGAAGCGATGTTCTCGCTCAACCGGGAGAAATCGGGATAGGCCTTTTTCTCGATCACCGGTATGCCGCAGATATCGGCCAGCGCCTGGGCCAGATCCCGGTCCGAGATCAATCCCAACTGCAACAGAATGGCGCCGATCGACGGGTCGCCTTGCTGGCTCGCCTTCAGCCGAATCGCTCGTTGCGCATCGGCGGTGCGAAGCCGTCCTGCTTCCACCAGCGCCACGCAGAGTGGATGCTCCGTATAATCGAGCGCACCGCTCTCATCATCGGTTGATGGGTTGTCCCTGGCTATCTGGCTAATCTCCTGTCTCACAACGCTATTGCCTCTCAGCTGGCTGCTCGGGATATGCCGGTGTGACCTGCCGCCGGTTAAAAAATACATCGGCAAGGGCATGCCTACGGCAAGTCATCTATAGGCTGGATGCTCGACGCCGTTGAAAATCATCATGAAACAAGGTGGCGTCATGTATTTTTTCACGCAGTTCCTGTGATATATCGTAGGCCTCTTGCGGGTTACGCACCACCTTTGGCGTCAAGGTGACGATGAGTTCGGTGCGGCTGACATCCTGGGTGGTGCTGCCGAACAGGCTGCCGATAAAGGGTAGATGCATCAAACCCGGGATACCGCCCTTGGTGCCTGTGGTGTTTTCCCGGATCAGGCCCCCCAGGACGATCGTCTGGCCGTCATGCACGATAACCGTGCTCTCGATGGTTCGTTGCGCAATGGAGACGTTGCCGCCGCCACCCACCGCGGGAGAGGTGCCGGGATTGCTCACCTCCTGACTGATCTCCAGGGTCACCATGCCTCCTTCATTGATCCTTGGCGTAACCTGCAACAGGGTGCCGGTATCACGAAACTGCACCTCGGAGACGATCGGCGCATTGGGATCGCTGGTGCTTTGGGACGATCGGGTGACAATGGGGATCTGGTCACCCACTCGGAAGCTGGCCGTCTGATTGTCGATCACCATGATCTGCGGCGCAGAGAGGAACTTCACCGAGGATTCGCTCTCCAGAATATCGAAGAAGACCTTCAGGTCAGCGACATTGTTGAAAAGCCCCAGCGAAAAGCCATCGCCACCGACACTGTCGGGCAGGTTCCCTAAAGCGCCTTGATAGGGACGACCGCTCCCGGTCGAGCCGTTAAAGAACCAACGCACCCCATAGCTCAGGTTGTCACTCAACTGCACCTCGGCAATGGTTGCCTCGATAAGCACCTGTTTCGGCGCCACATCCAAGCGACTGATGGTAGCCTTGATCTTTTGGTAGTCCCGAGGGCTGGCCATCACCAGAATGGCGTTGTTGTCCGGGTCGGCGATAATGGTCGCCGTACTATCTGGCGAGGCCTGTGACGCTGTTCCGGCCTGGCCGGCCTCGGCAGCCGATGATGCAATGCCTGGTTGATCTTTGGTGAGGGCCGCTTGGCGATCGGCATTGCTGGTCTTGAGATCGATACCCGTGGCGGTGGGTGAACGGACATTGGAGCGCAATAAAGGATCACTGCTGCTTATGCCACCCGAAGACGCAGGGGTTGACACTTCATTGCCGAAGATGCTCTGCAGAATGGCGGCAATATTCTCCGCCTTGCCGTTTTTCAAATGATAGACATACAAACGCCGATCAGGGGATTTGTCACTGCCCTGGTCGAACTGGCTGATCAGCCGGCGTGTTTCGTTGATGTATTTGGGCTGCTGGCTGATCACCATCACTGCATTCAGCCGTTCCACGGGAATCAACTTGATCATCCCGGCCAGCGGAGATGAGTCGCCATCGCCGATGATATGCTTGAGTTCATCAGTGAGGGTCTTGGCATCGATGAATTTGAGAGGGACCAGACCGAATGACATGCCACTGAGCCAATCCACATCGAACATCTCGATGGTCTGCAGCAGATTGTTGATCTTCTGAAAGGAGCCGCTGAGAATCATCAGATTTCTGCCCGGGTCGATACGAATCCGCTCACCTGGAGAAGAGAAGCTCTCCAGGATCTTTTTCATCTCCCCGGCCGAGATATATTTCAGGGGCACGATCTGCACCCCCTGACCCGCCTTCATCCTTGCCGCGCCTTGCCCGACCGAGGGTTTCAAGGCCATCCCTTTCAACTCGCCGGCCGGGAGGATTTTATAGAGTGCGCCGTTTCTCACCATCACCGCGCCATTCATCTGCAGGATATTCTCCAGGATCGGCAACACCGCATCGCTATTCACCGGATAGGTGGTGTGGATAGTGACCTTGCCCTGGACTTTGTCGTCGATGAGATAGTTTTCACCCAGAATCTCTTCAAAGATCACCTTCACCACTTCACGAAGGTCCACACCTTCAAAATTGAGGGTGATATCACCTCGCGCCGGTTGACCCGGTTTCGCATCGGAGTGCTCGCTCGGCCTGAGAAACTCTCCGCTACCCCGCCGAACGAAGAACTCGGGCTCCTGCTGTCGCTGTTGGGAGAGCACCAGCGAATCCTCTCCACCGCTGTTCGCCATAGCGATAGGAGGTCTCTCCGCCGGATAGGGTGTAACCAGTCTATTCCCGGACGGCTGATCGACCCCGGGGTGTTGGGCGCATGAGGACAGCATCAGGGTGAACCCCGTTGACAGCAGCATGCTCAGCAGATTGTTTTGTCTCATTCTCATTGGCTTTCCGGTTAGCCCCCACGGCTTGGTCCGCCACGCAATGCGCAACGGCTCTAATCAATCACAGCAGATTTCACCTGTTAATGAGATTGATGGGACGGTGTATTTGTTCATGGGGTAAGTCCTTACCTTGGATGCATAAAAACCCTACCACGGCATCTACTGTGTAGGTCCCACGCAAGCGCCGAATGAGGAAAACGTCGATTAAGTCATCAGAAAAAGGATGGAGGGATTCGATCCTACAACCAGTGCTGCCGCTGCCCCCTTGTAGTCGAGGTGCTGAAATAACAATTGACTGTCGGGACACAACACTAGGTAGTCTCCGTCCAGAAACAGGACTTTATAACGCAAAGCACGCAGAGAAACGCAATGAACGCAAAGCTAATGGATTGATTTATCTAAATTCTTTGCGGCCTTTGCGTTTCATGGCGATCTTTGCGTTATATTTTTTCAGCGTTTCCGGACAGGCACTAGTACTTTTTCAAAGTGATATTGTCGGGTTCAGTCGTAGGTCAGGTTGACGCGGAGCGGCTACCTGACTCAATGGGGGTGTGTCACGTAGCTGCGCAACGTGACCTACGGGTTTCTAAGGAGTACTAGTGTGGTGTAACGTATAAACTGTACCCATCAGAGGCCCGTCAATGCCTCAAGACCAGGCGCAGCGCGCAGGCAATGGCAGCGCCCTTGTCAAGCGCTGCAACGCAGGATTGAGGCATTGACGGGCCTCCCTTCGGGCGAGGCGCTAAGCCGTCATCTGCGTTGTTGCGTTGCTTGGAAAGGGCGCGCCATTCCCGGCGCAACGCGCCTAGCACCCCAAGGGCACTTCCTTCGGGGCGCAGCTAACGGCTTAGCGTCTCGCTGATGGGTACAGTTTATACGTTACACCACACTAGGTAGTAACATACCTCATCGTCAGGTAGTAGTAACACGCATTACGGCACAAGCCTTCAAGGAATATAGTAGATAATCAGGTGAGTCTATCCGCCCGAACCCTGGATAGGTGTTCCATAGAGGAATTAATCACCTTATTCAGGTGACGCCAACGATGCAAAAACGACTTTTCACGGTGATGCTCTGGGGGATTTTGATATTTCATTTTCCCACCGTATTCGCGGCCGCGGTATTGACCGCCGATGTGGACAGACTCGTTGCCCAGGCGAATCGCACGAGCCGTATCCCGGTCATCATAAAATTTAAAAAACAGATAAATATCAATACTTTTAGAGATAAACTTCGACAACAAAATCAATACAAATCCACGCACGAGACTAAAAAAATCCAGCTAAAGAAGCAGTTTCGCGGCAGGCTGCTGAAGGGGCTCAAGGCGCAGATCGCCCAATCTCGGGCCAAGTTGTCCGCTCTCCTGCGCCGGCATCAGGTCAAGGCGCGCCTGACCTCCCTTTGGAGCATCAACGCAATCGCCCTTGAACTGCCCGCCCACCTGGTGGATGAAATCGCCGCCTTGCCGGAGGTGGAGCGCCTGACCGTGGATATGCACTTGAGCATGAACACCACTCCGGCTGAAACCGTCTCGAGCGAACCTCTTTGGAACCTCGACAATCTCGGTACTGCGCGACTTTGGCAACAGGGCGTGACCGGTGAGGGGGTCGTGGTGGGGATCATGGACTCCGGCGTCGATCTGAATCACCCGGATCTCGCAGATAGATGGCGGGGTGGGATCAACAGTTGGTTCGACCCTTACGGACAACATGAAATCCCCGCTGATCTGGTGGGTCACGGCACCCAGGCCCTGGGATTGATTCTCGGCGGTGATGACAGCGGCTATCGGATCGGTATCGCCCCTGAAGCGACATGGATCGCCGCAAGGATCTTCGATGACGCCAATCAGACCACCCTGAGCGCTATCCACCAAGCCTTTCAATGGCTGCTCGATCCCGACGGTGATCCGTTAACCGACGATGCCCCCGACCTGGTCAACAACTCCTGGGGATTCGCCAATACCGTCAACCAGTGTTACCAGGAGTTCAGCGACGATATCCAACTGCTGCGCGAAGCGGGCATCGGCGTCGTCTTCGCCGCCGGCAACTTTGGCCCGTTCAGCGAGAGCAGTATCAGTCCAGCCAACAATCCAGGGGCGCTTTCGGTTGGCTCGGTGGATCAATTCAACGCCATCGAGTTCCTCAGCAGCCGCGGGCCCGGCGCCTGCGACGGCGGGGTGTTTCCCAAGCTGGTGGCCCCCGGCAGCCTGGTCTTCACCACCGACCTCCTTCCCGCCGCCTATAACGTGGTATCCGGCACCTCATTCGCCGCCCCGCATGTGACAGGCGCGATGGCATTGTTGAAGAGTGCCTTTCCTGAGGCCACTGTCTCACAAATCGAAACCGCCATGTACGATTCCGCTATCGACCTGGGAGAGACGGGAGCAGACGATCGTTTCGGTTACGGCATATTGGATGTGGCGGCAGCCTACGAGCTGTTGCTGGCCGACTTCGCATCGAGCGAAACCAGTCTGCTCGGCTTCTCCGAGCCCTCCTATTCAGTCGATGAAGAGACAGCGCGACTGGTGGTCAGCGTCAGGCGTTTGCAGGGCAGCAGGGGTGAGGTATCCGTCGATTACCACACCACCGACGACGAGGCCCGGAGCGGGCGTGACTACACGGCCAGCTCCGGCACCCTGACATTCAGCGATGGAGAGACCCTGCGCAGTTTCGAGATACCGATCAGGGACGACCGGCTGGATGAGGGAAACGAGTCCTTTTATCTCACCCTCTCAAACGTGCGCGGCAACGCCTCTCTCAATGATCAGTCCGAGGTCGAGGCGACCATTCTCGACAATGACGGCCGAGGCGTCTTCACCTTCGGCGCCATCTCTTATGCCGTGAACGAATCCAGGGATGAGGCCATCGTCAATGTGCTGCGCACCGGCGGGACAGCCGGGGAGGTCGAAATCGCATACCGGGTGATCGGCGATAGCGCCATCGCCGGCTTGGACTTTATCGCCGATGAGGGCGAAATCCGTTTCTATCCGGGAGAGACAGAAAAGCAGATCTCTATCGAGCTGCTGGATGACACGCTCTACGAAGGCAACGAGCGGTTCCAACTGTTGCTCTCCGCGACTGACGATGATGTGGAGATCGGAGACCCAGCCTCAACCAGCGTCACCATTCTGGACGATGACCCGGATAGCCGTGTGGCCTCGATCCATCTCGATGCGGTCAGTTACGAAATCAGCGAAAGCCGCTCGGCAGTGACCATCGAAGTCGTCCGCACAGGCAACACGGAAGAGAGGGTCTCTGTCGGCTACGCCACCCTGGATGGTTCGGCGAAACATGGCGAAGACTATGGTGAATCCAGCGGTAGAGTCACCTTTCCATCCGGTTCCTCACGCCATACCCTGCATATCGAGATCATCGACGATGGGGAATATGAGCAGGAAAGCAGCTTCACGCTGCGGCTCGCTGACGCTGGCGAGGGAGCGGTCGTTTCTCAGCCTTCCGCCGCCATTATCAGAATCATCGATGATGACGCCCTGCCCTTTGTCTCCATCCATTCCGCCCCGAGCCTGAACCAAACCGGGCAAATCGGCGCCGCCACAGGCGCTGTCAATCCTCGCGGCGGCAATGCGCCGGCGAGCGCTGGGCGCGGTACGGCCTCTGCCCTGCAGGTGTTCGACCTTAGTTTGAGGGGGTACAGTCCAGGCGAAGCGGAAGGTATCAGGGAACTGCAGATCCTGGGAGGCGCCTTGGAGCCGCATTCGCAACAGGAGGATGAGCGTGAGGGGGAGACACAAGCCAAGCAATCCGAGTCGCCCTGCGGCGTGGATAGCGGCCATGAAGGCGGGCCGCTTTTCGATAAGTGCATGGGGACGGATGAGACCTTGAATTTGCCTATGAAGGATAAGATCGATACGACGGATTTGGCGGGCGAAAATAAAATGATTGAAAAGGATAAGTCCGCAAATGAACGCTAATTAACGCAAATGGGATCGATTGGTAATTTGGCCTCGCTATTTATACAACTTAACTTTCAATACCTGATTTAAGAAGCGAAAGTGTTTGTCGAGAGAATAGATTATGCAATTATTTTGTTTTGCATTTTGGGCAATGATTAAATCAGGAATTCCCACCCCATTTGCCCCAGCTTTCAAACACCTCACTTGGAATTCAATAATTTCTTCCCAGTGAATGTCTAAAGAAATTTTATTCACTTCATGAAGCAGCTTAACAACTTTGGTTTGCTTCCTTATCTTTAGATAGGGTATTAGCTCCGCTAGCACTATATCATTGGTAACTATGAGGTTTTCATCTATTAGGAAATCTAGTTCTTTGGCGTTACCGCCACCCCGGAAGTAATCAATCCATATTGATGTATCTACCAAAACCTCCATTAATGGCGATCTCTGATTTCATCGAGATCAATATCTATATCAATTTTTCCTTTGTATTTCTTAAGATCGTAAATCTTTGATTTTCTAATCAATTCTTCTAACGCCTTCACAATAACTCCGGTTTTTGTCTCTGTACGGGTTAGCTTCATTGCCTCGTTAAGTAAGTTCTCTGGTAAATCAAGAGTAGTTCTCATATATGCCTCCACAAGCTATGCATACGATACTAGAACATCATGCATATTCTTTCAAGAAGCTGGCGTCCGCGGCGAGGGACTGCCCTATAGCTGGACATCGTACCGGGGCTAATGGGACACACTCACTCATAATGCTCATTACAGATCACTTTTGAGTGGATGCATGGTTAGAAGAACGTCTCTCGCAAAGACGCAAAGATCGCCAAGAAAAAACGCAAATATAGCAAAAAAATAAGCATAACTTTGCGATCTTGGCGTCTTGGCGAGAGTTTTTCTTTCCGGGTAATGAGAACGGCCCGGGGGAAGCGCTCGACAGGAAGGCGATAAAACAGCTATTATCGGATGTATTCAAAGAGATAGGGAGGCCAATATGGGCCATGGAGTTGTATTTGCGCGCTTCAGACCGGTAAATCTGACACCAGCGTCCGGCGGTGGCAGGCTTGGTCGTTTCTTTCTTGACAGTCCCGTCAAAAATAATTTCTTATTAAATAAGTGTTATCAGGTGCTGATGGGTGGTTTAGGCAAATGGGTACTTATTCGCCGTGCGAAGACATGGTAGATAAATGCTTAGCAGTTATGCGGTCTGTACTGGCAAATTTCTTGAAGTACCCACCTGCCATGTTCACAGTGTGCTCTCGTCTACCCACGAACACTTCGATGAGTGATTAAAAATGAACGAATTACCCAAGCCAAATACGCAAGCACTTAGCTGGTTCTATGGAGAGCACAAGAAGGGTACGCTCAACCTAGAGCCGAAATATCAGCGGAATCCAATCTGGTCTATCGGTCAGAAGTGCTTTCTAATCGATAGCTTGATTTCTGATTGTCCGATACCGCAAGTATTTCTCAATATTCAAACCAAGGGTAGTGGGTCCGCGAGGAAGACGATATATGAGGTCGTTGATGGTCAGCAACGACTTCGGGCGATTCTCGAGTTTATGGAAGATGCCTACAGCCTCGTTGAGACAACGGCCAAGTCTTACCCTGTTTCAACAGTGTATAAGCCACATATAGGGAAATTGTATTCTGAACTTCCGAATGAACTACAAGAAAAGATGTGGAATTATCCGTTAGCGGTACAAGAGTTACGCGGCTGGGGTGCAGCGCAAATCAGATCGCTATTTCGACGCCTAAACTACGTAGTTGAGAAGCTCAACAAGCAGGAGATGAGACATTCTCAATATTTTGGTGAATTTGTTACAACGGTAGAAAAATTAGCCCAAGAGTCCTTTTGGGATTCTGTTGGATTTTTTACCCGCCGTGACTCGCAGCGTATGAAGGACGTGGAATACATTAGCGAATTGTTCGTGATAGTGATCGATGATATTCAAGATCAGCAGCGAACACTCGATGATTTCTATGCGGACTATGACGTGGTATTCCCTAAGAAGGCTCATTATGTCAAGCAGTTTAAGAGAGTTCTTTCTTCGCTCGATACGATAAGTGATGTCCTAGTAAACACTCGTTTTAAGAAGAAGGCGGATTTCTACGCTTTGTTTGCCGCTGCCTATGAGTTTGTAAAGGACTTCGATAGGGTTGTTGACCTAGTGGCTAGCGAAGAATCACTTAGGAAGCTCAGCGATGAGATATCTGATCCCCCAGAGAAAATGAATCCAAGTGTCTATACTTATTACTCAACTGTAATCGAAGGACCTAATAAGCTCACAAAGCGAAAGCAGCGAAAGAACTATCTTTACGAAATGTTGCTGCCACTTGTCAAAGGATAGTGTTAGTGAACCAGCGTGATAAAGTTATCAACCGTTTCGAGAAGGCGGTAAATACATCGCTAGATAATCATCGTGAACTTGTACTTGCACTATTCGGTAAAAGGAGGAAAGCATCTCTTGAAACCGTGTTAGTAGAACAGTTAGTGTTGTCTACGACAGTGGCGTGGGAGGCATTTGTTAGTGATTTGTTTGTCGCTTATATTGCAATGAAGCCGAAAACGTATTTAGACTCACTAGAGAAGCGTATAAACGAAAGCATTACTGCCAAGTTTGGTAAGTCGGTAGCTCGCCTAACAAGGTTTGAACGACAGTTATCATTATCCCCTAATAAAATAGCGATTTTAGTAGACCCAGGCGGCTGGAATATCTCGTTGTCGTCAGCGGACAAGTTAGCATCGAAAGCCAATAATATGCTGCATGCTACTTTCGCAAAAAAATTCTCGCTTGATGCAGATGATGGGGCATTTATCGACTTTGCTGTGGCGTTGAGGAATTTTCTAGGGCACAGAAGTGCGATGTCGAGACGTTCGCTAACTGAGGCGCATAAGAAATTAGGTTTGGGAAAAAATACGCCATTTAATGGACCCATAAGTAATCTTGGCACCTACCTGAAGGAGAAAGATGCTACTAAAAAGTCTCGAGCGTTACTTTATGCGAAACGATTGATTAAAGTAGCCAATACTCTTTAGTTGGTTAATTGGAACATCTATTTGGAAATACAGGAAATAACCCAGCATCTACCAACCGTTAAAAAAGAAAAAGATTTATGGCAAACTTCGCTGCGATATGGAAGAATCATGTAGGTCGCGCATATGTGTGCGATAACAGTGTGTTTGGAAATCAGTGCGCTATGCGCATGGGAGAGGCATTGGAAAAAAGCGGTGTGCGACTTAAAGGAATAACTTTAAAGCGCTGCAACAATTACTCCAACAAGTTCAAAGATCATAAGCCAGGTCATATCCGTTCTGCGCAGGAATTAGCAAATGTTTTTTATCGAAGGCCCTCACTCCTAGGCCCTGGTGTCAAAAAGAAAATATATTCAGGTAGTATTGATAATAACCTTAGCTCGTTTAAAGGGAAAAAAGGTATGGTTTTTATTATGAATGGATGGGGGAATACCGATCACATAGATATATGGGATGGCAATTTGATGCGACTGAAAGGATCTGCTAATACTGTTGACTATCGAAAAGCGTGGTAAGCAAGTCTGGTTTTGGGAGTTAAGTTAGTGGACGCTGTCTATTCAAGAACCAAAAGAATACCAAAAGCCACTACGCTAGGAATATTGGTGGTTCTAAATTGTTTGATGCTGGCATGTCGCGCTAATGACAAAGTGGAAAGTGGGCAGATGCTTACTAAAGCTATAATAGATGAACAGGCACTAGAAGTATATTCAGTAGAGAATAAGTGCGCCATACAGTTTAATGAAAAAGGAGATAGCAAGCTATTATCTATACCCTACCCATGTGGGTTTGTTCGCGCTAGCAAAGAAAAAGTAGTGCAGACACATTACTATAAAGGAATTGGCCACGTATTAGTGGTGGCAGGTCCGCCCGCAGATAAAACCGCTTACAGGGGAGATGTAGGGGTAAGTCCCGAGCACATGTGTTCGAACCATGGCCAAGCAATCATTCTGGATAAAGGGGAGATAATACTTCGAAAAGCGCAGCAGGTACCCCTCGGATTTTGCCACTATTTAGGCTTTGATGAGAAGGTATTTTACGGCTATGCGTATCCGATAGACTGATGCAGAAACCTAATCCAGATGATATATCGGCTTTATGATCACTGATCTTAAATGTCATCCGTTGACGGAATCACGCTGGAACGATTTCGAGCAGCTATTCGGAAAAAATGGCGCATGTGGCGGTTGCTGGTGTATGCTTTGGCGGTTACCGCGCAAGCAGTACGAATCTCAGAAAGGCGCGGGCAACCGAAGGGCGATGAAGGCCCTGGTTGAGTCGGGCGAGGTGCCTGGCCTATTAGGCTATCTTGACGATAGACCGGTCGGCTGGTGCGCAGTCGCGCAACGTGAAGACTATCCAGCCTTAAAGCGGTCGCGCGTCCTAAAGCCAGTCGATAACCGCCCCTGCTGGTCTGTGTCCTGCCTGTTTGTTCATCACAAATATCGGTGTAAAGGCGTATCAATTCAGTTGCTGAGTGCTGCCATCGAATATGTAAGTGGAAAGGACGTTCAGATATTAGAGGGATATCCAGTGGGGCCAAAGGGAGATAAGCCGATTCCTGCTGCGTTTGCCTGGACTGGAATTCCAAGCGCTTTCAAGGCAGTGGGTTTTAAAGAAGTCGCTCGTCGCTCACCAACACGCCCAATTATGCGTTTTGCTTTCAATGACCACCTTGACACCGAATAGCCTGACTCGGTTGTCGTCCAAAAATCCGGCTCTTCCCCTGATCGAATGAGTAACAGAAAGCGCATGAATAGGCCGCAAATGAACGCCAATCACCGCAAAGGTGCGCAAATTTCTCAATCCTTCGGATTAATAACAAAATGCTTGCTTGTTACCGGATCAAGTCGGTTTCTAGTAACTCAAGTTTCGGAGTTCATCTTGTTCCCATGTTCTACGAGTTTCGTAGGGTGTGGCCCTGCCGCACCGTAACTTGAAGCCCTGGAACCCAAGGTATTGGGTCTGGGGGCCGCGAAGTGAAGAAATCCATCATAGCAAACAGAAGCGCAACCCAGCATGGCATGGTGCGGCAGGGCCGCACCCTACGCCCTGTTCACATTGTGCGTTCCCACATAGAAAATGGGAACGAGTTAAATTTGAACTCCGAAACTTGAGCTAGTAAAACCAGGATGAGTTCACTTCCAATCTATTATCTGCTTGTTCGACAATGGAAAAATCACCCCCGGAAAGAATGGTTCTCTCTCGCATGGAGTCGAAAAAACCGGGTAGGACACCGTTATCTTTTTCCTTAACCCTATCACTGATGATCACGCCTCTGATAATAAGGCCTTCACGGGTCCGCTGTAGATAAAATTGCACGTTACCGACGAGTTTTTCCTCGAAACAGATCATCTGCAATGTCTCTTTCAAAATCCGGTAGAGGATCGCCTTTCGTTCCAGTGTGATTTCGTTTTCGTCGAAAGACAGCTCAAGCCTGATCTCAAGGCCGGATGTCACTGTGTGACACTCCGAAACCAGGGAGTTGAGGGCCGCTTTCAAACCGAAATCGTCAAGACTCGGTGGACGCAAATCAATGGCTACCGATCTGATCTTGTGAGCGGCATCCTGCAGGACCGGCACGATTTCCTGGGAAAGTTGTTTGACACTGCTCTCCTCATCGACTTTATCCACCGACTGGATATACCGCTCAAGCAGCATTTTTACGCCTGACAGGGTCTGCACGACATCCTCGTGCAACTCGAAGGCAATCCTCTTTTTTTCATCCTCCTGGGCATTGATCATCTTTGCCGTCAAAAACTCGAGCATTTTCTTCTTTTCCTGGGTAATGCGGTTCTGATCCTCGATGATGCGTTCCGACCTTTTTATATGAAATAAAAGAAACGAATAGAGGAAAAACATCAATCCCAGGGTAATCGAAACTAAGATAATAATGGTTTTGTTCGACTTGCTGACATAGTCGCTGATATCAGAGTAGATCTCCATGACCCCGAGCACCGGAGATGTATCACTGGCGCGTATCGGGACATAGGTCATGACAAGATTGACGTCATCGAACTCCTTGTCGAGAGCATTGAAGGCGTCACGATAGACCAGCTTCGTCTTTGGCTTTCCTGCCAATGCCGACTGAAAAGCATTATTGTTTTCCTCCTCATCATCGACCCACATCGCCGACGAAGAGTAGATGACCTTCCCAGACCTGTCATACAGCTTGATCCTGTCGACATTTGTATCAGCCAACATTTTTTGTATAACGCGCTCAAGCAAAGGCTCGAGTGGCATGGAGGATATTTTCTGGTCTTTATTCTGTTTGACGATGTTGAGAAACATCACGAAGTGGTCGTTCAAGGCATATTCCGTTGCGATGGTTAGCGCCTCGTTACTCCGCTTGCTTGCATCTTCAATAATCTGGATGGTTTCAAAACGAAAAAATAGCAGTATCACGACGGCTGTCACGGCAATGGCGATAAAACTCGTCACACCATACTGCCTTGCAAGGCGATAATCTGAAGTTGGGTTTTTCCGGCTGCTGATTTTCATATCCATTGAAGTGGCTCTGCTGTTTGCATGATAGCAGCTATGCTACGGGGCCTTCCAATCGGTGAGGCTTACCAGCCCTCCGCCCGGGTTAGCGATTTTGGCAATATAGAAACCTCTGGAAACGAACCGCTGATCCGGTGCGAGACTGATCCTCGGGTAGATCGATGTATAGGGCACATCATCAATCATATGCTCGATCTTTTCAATGAAATAGTCGCGGTAAAAATAGCCTCTGATATGTTTTACGGCATCTCCCGCCACCTTTAATGCAAAGTAGGCGTTGGCCTGGATCTCCTTGGCTTGATCGTTGTAGATCCTTTTGGCCTTGAACCAACCGGTGGATCTGGCTAACAGGCGATCCAGGCGTCCGGGCATTTCCGAAGAGTGGACAAACCTGATGCTGTCATGAAGGCGTGGAGAGATGACGGCTGTCGATGTCCCGTAAAACCGGGTAGAGAGATAGACTTGCTGAGTCTTTGCATCCATCCTGCCCAGTAAATCATTCGTTTGATCCGGGTCAAGCCAAAAAATGACTGCCTGATCAGGCCTCAACCGTTCCAGGTGGCGATGGGCTGCGGACAGGTCATTCATTACAATATCCGCGACGGGAATTTCGCTGGCTTGCAATGCGGATCGAAACGATTCGGCAGCAATACCGCTCAACGGATTTTTGTTATCGATAAACTGAACAATGCCACTGACAACCTCCCGGCTGTCGACAACATGTGAGGCTAGCGCTTCCCCCTCTTGGACCACGCCCTTATCCATATAGAGGGTGTAGAAATCCTGTTCCGACTGGACCGGGGTCTGGGTCGTCGGAAACAGACAGGGCAACCCCTGGGATTCACAAAAGCGGTGTATCCTTTCCCAACCGGCGGGCACCAGCCCACTGATCACGGCAAACACCGGCTGCCGGGTATAGAGTTCATCCAGCTGAGAGGCCCAGCTCTCCTCGGGCCCCGTCAAAACCCAGGTATGAAGCTGCCATTTTCGATAGGGCTTGAACAGCCACGCCTTATGCCATGGGGCGTTCAACGCCCGCTTCGATTCGTGTCGCGTCTCCACGTTTTTCTGGGCGAAGTATTGATGCATGACATCCAATAGCGCCTTGTTGTCTGCGGTGGGATTGGATGAGAGGACGATGGTGGCGAAATGGATGGTGGAGCCTGATACCCCGGGAGACGGGATCTGAGAAAGGGTATCCAGGTAGGCAGCCAGACCATTCAGCGCCGCCTCATCGATATCGTACCTGGGCATGAACGGATCAAGGGGCTCCCCATTGGCGTCGATACCGTCCCTGACTGCGGCCATCAAGGTCTGTCTGGTATAGCCCTCACGAAATACCGGCGGTTCAGGCGGCCGGCTGGTCGGCAGCTTGAGGGGATTGAAGAGGATCTGCCCCGCCACCGCGGGCACAACTTGCTGGCCTTCGTTGGAACCCATGCCGCTTTTCCTGTGGCAGGTCTCGCAGATCAACTGATCTCCCTCGATTTGAATATCGCCCTGTACAACGGCCTTGACACGCTCACCGCTGGGAAGGAGGCCTTGGGTATAGAGTTGTTTGCCTATCAGGTAGTGGGTGGCATCGAGTTCTGAGTTATTGAGGGTCAGGGGTGAATAGGCGAGGCACCAGGCAAACAGGCAATAATTAATGAATTTTGCGCAAGTTTCGCGCATTACTCGATAGCTTCCACGATTTTTTGATACGCCTTAACGATATCCTCTGCGCTGGCAAGCCCGTCGATCCTTGTCCAGAGATCGTCCTCACGGCCGCGAATAAGCGTAATCGGCTCATGATTCATTTTCGAACCGCGAAAAATGTCAAACGCCTTTTCGACCGTCACCACGTCCTGATAACTGCCGGTAAAAAAACGCCAGTTCCCGCCGGCTTCAAAACGATTGGCATATTTCATCAGTTGTTCAGGCGTATCGTATTCCGGATCGATGGTGATGGAGATCATCGACACTGCCTGGTCATCCCGCAGCAATTGCTGGATCTGATTGAAACTGGCCGAAAGAACCGGGCAAATCGTGGTGCAGGTGGTAAAGATGAAGTTCAACATCACCGGCTGGTCGCTATTGAGCAGATCCGGCAAGCGGGTCTGTTCGCCTTTGTGAGATGTCAGGAGAACATCCGGTATGGGGTACTCGGCCTGGGAAACCCTGAAATCCTTCTTCTCCATCATCATCTTGTGATGGGCATGATCCGAGCCATGGTCCCGGTTCATGGCAAGCGTGAATCTGTCGGCAGGGGTCTGCTGTGCCTTTAAGGGTTTGGCTATGCAATCCATCTTGAACGGTAGAGGCGCAATACCGTCCTCGATTCCCCCTGCGCCATTGACTACTGCTTCATCGGCATGGATGGAAAAGGCGGAAACCAGACATGACAAGAAACAGATAAAACCCCGCTGCGCGCTCCTGCAGCGGCTTGACATACGATTTCCATGCATCGTTTTCGAGATCATTGAAGCGGTCCCTCTCCCGCCGCTCTCCCGATCGGGAAAATCAGCCGGCGCCTGCTTATGAGGATGGCGCTGCTCAACAGAATAAAGAGCGTCAACGGATCTACGCCACCGCCTCCACCACCACCGTTATCGGTATCGCTCTGTTCATCATCCACGATGGTCAGAATCAGGCTGCCGTTGTTGCTATCGATCACAGCGGAGCCGGTTGCATTTCCGAGTGAGAACGTCAGTGTCTTGTCTCCGTCAACAGCGGCATTGTCGATGATCGCTACGATGACGGTTTTTGCCGATTCCCCATCGACGAACTGCAAGGTGCCGGTGGTTACGTTGTAATCCGTTCCGGCAACGGCGGTTGTCGATTCGACCGTCAGGTCGACGGTAACGCTACCACTGACCACCAGGCCGCGACTGACGGTAATGTCTGCCGAAGCCGACGATTCACTCACCGAAAGGCTGTTCACGGTAAACGAGAGCGTCGCCGGTGCAGACTGCGCCTCATCGTCGGTGACGGTAATTTGAGCGGTGCTCTGCGCGCCAAGCACTGCGCCGCCCTGGCTATTGGTCAGTTGCAGCGTTAGCTGCTCATCGCCCTCGAGTGCGCCGTCATCGATGATCGGTACGCTGAACGTCTTTGCTGTGGCATCACCGTCCGCAAAGCTGATTCTCCCTGTGCTGAACGAGTAGTCGGAGGATGCCGTCGCGGAGCCGTCCAGGGTGGCGTAGTCGATGGAAATCGCCCCGGTCGAGCCGCCGCTGCGCGTCACGGTTGCGGTAACGCTGCCACCATCTTCGGCAATCGTGTAGACCGCCGTTGAAAAATCGACGGCCCCGGCAGTGCCAGGCGCGTCGTCATCGCCCAGGTTAATGGCGGATGTTGTGGTAGTTCCCAGAATAGCGCCGAATGCATTACTCAGGGTCAGGTTGATGGTTTCGGCGCCTTCATAGCGCGCATCATCGATGAGAGTGACCTGGAAACTTTTAGAGACCTCCCCGTCAGCGAAGACCAGGGTTCCACCGGCAACCTCATAGTCGCCACCAGCCGTCGCCGTGCCATCGCCGGTTGTATAGTTCACCATGGCGACACCCTGGCTGCCGCTTTGCCGCGCTACCTCCACCGACACGCTGCCATCGAACTCGTCGGCCGAATATTCGCTCAGGCTAAATGCCAATATGCCTGACGCGGGCGCCGACTCATCATCGTCGATGGTCAGGTTGGCGGCAGTGACTGCCCCGAGCACGGCGCCGCCGGAGGGGTTGCTCAGCGTAAGACTGACACGCTCATCCCCCTCATAGGTGCTGTCATCGAGAACAGTGATTTGAAATGCGGCGGACGCGACGCCATCGGCAAAGTTCAAGGTCCCGCTTGCGGCGCTATAGTCCTGCGCCGACGTGGCGCTACTGTCCGAGGTTGCATAGTTAATGCTCACCGCGCCACTGGTGCCGCCCGATCGGGAGACCGAGATGGAGGCGGCGCCTCCGCTCTCTGTTTGCGCATATTCGAGCAGGCTGAACTGCAGACTGCCAGCGGCAGGGACCGGATCGTCGTTCTTCAATGTCACCACGGCCATTGAGGGGAAACCAAGAACCGCTCCTCCGCTGGGGGTGCCGAGATTGACGATCAACATCTCATCATTTTCATAACTGCTGTCGTTGAGAATCGGTATCCGGCAGTGTTGAACCATCTCGCCATCCGCGAAGCTGATCGTGCTCTGGGTTGCCGTATAGTCGCTCCCGGCGAGGGCGCTCGAATCGGCGGTGCCGCAAACGACGCTGATCGCGCCGCTGCTGCCGCTGATGCGGGTTACCGGCACTAGGATTTCAGACGCTCCCTCTGTGACGGTAAATGCTGAACCGCTGAACTGAACACTGCCCGCTGACGGGACCGGTTCATTGTCCTGGATGGTGATTACGGCAAAACTCTGATCGCCGAGCGTGACTGAGACCGGATTGCTCAGACTGATCAAGATCGATTCCGCGCCCTCCTGCAGGGCATCGTCAGCGATATCGACGCTAAAGCTGCTGCTGATCTGTCCGTCGATGAACGACAGGGTGCCGGATGCAGCGGTATAGTCATTGCCGGCGCTTGCCGTGCCATCGTTGGTGGCGTAGTCGATTGAGCCGCTGCCGACGCTGCCATCGTTTCTTTGCACGGTTAGCGTTAGGCTGACGCTGTTCTCATCCACGCGATAGGCGCTGCCGCTGAAGCCGACGCTGCCGACGGGTTGGGGATCGTTCTCTCTGATGGTGAGGGTTGCCGTATTGAGCGCGCCGACCGTACTGCCGGTCAAGGCCAGGCTGACCGTCTCGTCGCCCTCGTAGACCCCGTCATCAAGCAGAGCGACGCTGAACTGCTTGCTGCTCTCCCCGTCCGCGAACGACAGGGTGCCGGATGTGACGCTGAAGTCCTGGCCGGCGGTTGCGGTTCCGTCGGATGTGGTGGCGTAATCGATCGATAGCGGGCCGGATGTTCCACCGCTGCGCTGGACCGTAATCTGCGCGGTGGAGGCATTTTCGTCGGCGCTGTACACGGCGCTGCTAAACTGTAGTTTTTGACCAGGAAAAGCGCCGGATTGCGCCCCCAGGGTGAAGTCGTCGGAAAAGAAGATATTCGCTTCGTTGCCGACCTCGTCGGCCGTCTCTATCAGTAGGTTGCTGAAACCGCCGTCATCGATGAATCCGAGAAAGGTCCAATCGAATACCGTGGCCTGCTCGCCGGTAAAATCGACGACCCCGGCGCCGTTAGTGGTAAACGCCAATTTAGCGCCGCCGGTGCTGCGAAACCAGCCTCCCACGCCGTACAGGGTGATGCCATTGGCGGTAAGCGTGTATTTGTCGGGAGTCAGATGGCCGTTAGTGGCATCCGCGGCGAACATCAGATAGGTTCCCTCATGCACATCCCCGCCGCCGGTGCTGGTGCGCACACCCGCCACCTCGCTTGAACTGGGAGCCCAGGTGATGCTTTGCGAAGTGACGCTCAACGCGGGAGTGGTGCGTGTCCCCGACCAGGCATCACCCTCAAAGCTTTCCGTGGCCGTATCGATGGCGATGGAAGGCAGGGCGTTGAGGTCCTGTATGTACTGGGCCTCCGCGGCCGCATCGCAGCAGTAGACGGTAACCGCCGACTGACCATCAAAAGACAGGATCAACGCAAACAGAGAGCATAATCCGACAAAACGATTCCGAATAGACATATTTCCGTCTCTTGATGAAAGAGTACTAGTTAACGATTAAATGTTCGGCCTTGAAGTCGCCGATCACCATGGTGACCTTCTCTCCCGATTTCACATGCGCATCGGGATTGCCGAATACCATGTAGTAGGTCCTGTTCGGCTTGATATTCTTACCCCGGTTGGTGGCCCTGAAGGCGCCGACCTTTGCTGCCATGGGTACAGGTAGTTTAGCATTTGAGCGTTCAACCACTAGATGCGGTTTGATCCGGTGATCAAAAAAGATCCCCGCCTTTTTTTCATCCAGTACGCGAAAGCGGAAATCGATCATATAACCAGCGGCGGCCAGGCGCAGACTGATCAATTCAATGCCCCAGTCATCGGCAATCGCCTTGGCTTTTTCCGCATCCACCGGAGCAGGCAGACTCACTACAGGTGCTTGTGGAGGTTGCCACTCCGTGGCTTTTTTTATTGGCTCGCCTGTCGCCCCTGCAGGGGTGTCATCACCCTGGCTAACGGATGAGGAAAAGACAAGAGAGACCGTAACGCAGATCACGATCACCATGATAATGAGTAGTGGATTGCCTTTTGGATGACCCTCCCCATCATCCTTGGATTTCTTGTTGGAATATTCAGAGTTTTGCATTTGCACACCTACATTCATACCTCATGGTTATTCACAAGGATGGTCACTGCCACCGGTATCTCCGGGGCAGTGACACTGATCCTAGGGTTGGATGAAGACAGGATAGTTGAGGTAGACCGCATCGGCATTGCCTTCCACCTCGACGCGCAGGGTATCGCCAGGCTGCGGCTGTGGCCCGCTGTTGTTGGCATTGATGCCCCAATTGAGGTTATTCCTGACCTGGCCGTTATTGTTACCGTTCACTGTCGGCACAATCTCGGCTACATCCACGCCGCCTCTGACAAGGAAGACATGCACCTGGGTCCCAGGGGCGATACTCGCATCCACGCTACCCCGGATGCGCCAGTCGTCGTTTGCCGGATTGGCATCCTCCCGTTCGTTGTACTCTGAGCGCCTCAGGGATACCAGCCTTAGGAAATCGGCCTGTGCTTGGTTACTGACTGCGGCGTTTGCATCGGTAGCCTCATAGCTAAGGCTTCCAAGTATTCCGCTGGCAGCATTGTCAGCAACGAAGGTGGCCGAACCATCGCTGGTCAGTGAAGGCGTAATATCATCAGGATCGTTGACCTCCGCTGCCGTCATGGCGTCGTTATCCACATCCACATCCACATCCACATCGTTGTCGAGCACGCCCGGCGCTGCGATGACAAAGATGGTCTCAATCGGCTGACCATCGGGGTCAAGCGTTGTCTGCGCAGCATCCTGCAGCAACAGTGTGTCGTTATTTGCAGTTGGCGCGTCATTCTGTGGCGTTACCGTAATCGTGACAGTCACCTGATTGCTGTCACCCGTCCCATCATTGGCCAGGTAGACGAAGCTATCGTCACCATTGAAGTCGACCGCCGGCTCGTAGTGGAAACTGCCGTCAGAACCAAAGGTGAAACCACCATCAGGTGCGTCCGCTCGCGCATTCACAGGCCCCGAGACAAGTACTGCCGACAAAGCATCGCCATTGGCATCCGTATCGTTGTCCAGGACACCGGGAGCCGCCACGTCGAGGATAGCGTCTTCATCCACGTTGTAGCTGTCAGCAACGGCTACCGGCGCAGCCGGTATGGGGTCAGTGACAGTGATGGTGACACTGGTTGGCGGATCACTCTCTGGATTGATGCCGTCATCGATGGTGTAGGTGAATGTCTCGACCAGCGGCAGCACAGTCGGTATGGCAGGCGGCGTATAGGTACAATCACCTGTCCCATTGTCGCAGCTCAGTGCGCCTTCTACGACACCTGTGGCATCCAGGGTAACTATCGATAGCGTGTCAGTCTCCGGATCCAGATCGTTCGTCAGCACGTTGAAATCGACGGCTATGCCTGTATCGGCCGCCACGTCGTCGATCATCGGGGTTGGCGCCAGATTCTCGATCACGTTGACGGTGACCGTGGCGGTAGTCGTGCCGTTGCCGTCATCCGCTGTATAGGTAAAGGTGCCAATACCGGTGGTATAGGGGTCCGGATCTCCGCCGGCCGGGGTAAAGGTACAGTCACCGGCCGGGATACATGAAACCGTACCGCCGATCTCGGGCGTCGTTGCATCAAAGGCGGAGACCGTCAGCGGCATCCCTTCAGGATCGTTGTCATTCAGCAGGACATTGACCGTGCCGCTCACACCCGTGTTGGCGCCTGCGGCAAACTCGATAGTCAGCTCGTCGGCAAGCGTCACCGGCGGCAGATTGACTACTCCCTGGGTAAAGCTGAGGAACCGCAACATTCCGCCGATATTATCTCCACCATCGTTAGGATCGTCCGGATCGCTCGGATTGGTCATATAGCCGTTACCGTCATAGACCGCATAGTCTCCAGGCAATACCGGATTGACCATCACATCCTTGGTCTTCAATGGCGGCAGTCCCACGGAGTATTGACTGAGCGGCGCCGTATCCATAACCGCTGCGCCATCCTGCCAGGTGTATTGAATACCGTCTTCCGCATGGATGGTGCCGTAGAGTCCTTGGAAAACCGGTACATGCTTCTCGGTGGCGGCGCTCAGGAAACGCACCAGGGTCTGTTCTCCGGTGGCGCCCGCCGCTATGGCCGGCATCCCGGCCGCGTAAGGTTCGCCATTGATCAGGAACCAACTCGGATGACGCTCGATAGCCGTCCCCAGGGTACCCGCTACGACTGCGGCGTTAAACGCAGGATCGATGTCGCTGTAGAACAGGGTAATGTCATTGATGTAAGGAACGCCGGTATAGATTTCACCCGCCGCCGCATCCTTGGTCAATGTACCGTAAAGCCCCATATAGAGTTGCTTCTGGGGATGGGTACCGGTGTGATAGACGAAGGTGCCGGAACCTCCGATCGGGTTTTCCCTGAAGTTCGTCCATCGATAAGAACGGCTGCCGCCGTCGGCAGGCGCTTCAACACCATAAGAACGCACCCGCCTTTCCAGGTTATTGCCACGGGGACCGACCCAACCGTCGTTCCAGGTCGGACCGTTATTGTTTTCCGACCAGGGCAACTCTTGTCCGGGAACGTTGATCGAGGTGGGCTCCGGCAGGAGGTTAGTCAACATGATCCGCAAATTCGAGTCCGTGGGCGCTATTATCAGGCGTGGCCCCGGCGCGGTGGCCACAGGATCGGTACAGGCCGGCGCCGCCAGGCGCGCAGCCATCGCCGCTGCGGCGTTTGTCTCGTTAGCCGGATGGGTGTTGGAGACATTCCAGCAGGCGCCCGCCACATCTTCCACGAAACCCCACATAGTCACAGTCGATCCATCGGGCAGGCTTTTAGTGAACGCCTTGGCAATGAGGTAGTAATCCACTGCCCCGGCCTGTCCGGCGGCCAGTGCCAGGGCGCAGGCGGCAACGATCGGTTTCATGCTTAGCTTCATGGTGTTAGACCTTTTCATATTCGTTCCCCCCCGCAATCAGTTGATGGGTGTACCGGGAGGCAACACGACCACTGTGCCCAGGCTGCCGCCGGGAAAGATATCGAAAGTGGTCAACTCTTTTTCCGCATGGGAGTGCCAGACCAGGAAATAACCGCCGAAGGGGTTCAGACCACCCTCGCCCGGCGGCAGATCGCCGGTGTCACCGAGAAAGGGACTGCCGCTCCACCATCCGCCGAGGGTTAGATCACCCACCCCGGGCAGCGTCACGGGTATCGGCTTGCCATGGTCGTCGCAGTATTCGTACAGGTAGGTCGAGCCGGCATCACCGAAACCATCTCCGTCCGTGTCACTACAGCTATGGTTGGTGTCATGGCCATAGATGTCCCAGCCCAACTTGGCGCCGGTCCAGGTCCAGAGCGCATCGACGGTCTGTTTCGGTGCGGAGTTGATGGTGTTGTCGGAACGCCCCAGGTCGGCGATCAGGCCATCGGAACTGAGCATGCGCCCGTCGCGGCCGATGAAACGCAGGTTCTCGCCGTGGTAGTGCATGGGATGGGAGTCATGGCCGGCATTGACATTACGCACCAGCACCTTGTCCCCCGGATGGGTCAGAGCCAGCGCCTCATAGGGCTGATTCGGAAACAGGTTGTTGTAGTCGCCCTGAAAGAGATCCGGGAAAACCCGGCCATTGATGAACCACACCTTGGCATAGCGATCCGCGTTGGTGAAATGGGCATAGTGGCCCTTCTCCATCTGCAGATGGATATCCGGGTCGATTTCGGTCATCAGGTAGAGATTCTCCTGATCATAGTCAGTGCCGGTGTCAGCGCCGTAGGCGCTGCGGCTGCCGTCAGCCGGACGCACGATCAACACCCCGACCAGTCCCATCTCCGTATGCAGGCCGGGATTGACGCCGTCCAGACTGTGATAGACATAGGTGCCGGGATTGCCGGCGGTGAAGGTGTAACTCACCGGACTGGCGGTGGTGGCCACCGTGGCGGCATGGGTTACCAAGCCTTGAACGCCGCCGCTCGCTTCCAACCTGTGTCCGGTGATAACAATGGAGACTGGCTGTGGCACGCCGTAATTTATCAAGTTGATGGTGACCGCCTCTCCCTCGGTGACGATCAAGGTCGGTGCGGGATATTGCGGCAGTGCATATCCGTCGCCCCCGGAGTGGGTAGCGCCGGCGCCCATGCTCATATCACCGAAGCCCCACATATGCAGGCTGGTGCCTTCCGGCAGGTTCATGTTGAACGGAAAGGCGTAGAGGTTGAACTCCCCGCTCACTGGCGTGATGCCACGGATATCGTGAGCAGCCTGTGACAGTGACCAGGGGAGCGCCCCCGCCAACCCCAGCAGTAGCAGGCTCATCAGCCGTCGAGGTTGTTTGAATAGTTTTATCATTTGTCTCATCTCCTAGTTCGGCCGGCCTCAGTTGATGACGATTTCGGTAATCATGCCGCCGTCCAACTGCGTCGCGTTACTCATCTGATGTACTTCAGTGGCGTGCAGGAAGTAGGTACCCGGGGCGACATCGGCGGTTTCGATGATCACATCCGTGGTCTCACCACCGCCGAAGTTGAGTGAGGCCGTCTCACGATAGAGATTCTTACCGTCGCTGCCGCGCATCTGCCGCGCGCCGGTGCCGACAATCTTCATCTTCAGACCCATCGCGGTCAGGGTCCAAAAGCGGTCCAGACTCACATTGGAGAGCCTGAGCAGCAGGCGCTGTCCCTGGGTCAACTCGATCAGAGAGTCCATGATCTGTGTCGGGGTCCCGTTATTGAGAACCTCACCGGGCGTTCCGGTAACCTTGCCCGCTGGATGTCCGGCTACCGGGACGGAATTATCCGCCGGGGCCGGCAGCGCTGCCGGGTTGATCGTGTCGGGATATCCGCGGCCGTTGACCTGTGGGTAGTCACCTTCCATCAGGGCAAACGGTAGCGGTTGGACGAACAGGCTGGCGTCATGGAAGTCGGAATCGAAACTGGCCACCTGCAAGGCCTTCTCCACATCCCAAGCAGTGGTGCCGTCGTTATCGTTATAGACATAGCCGCCAGGTCCTGTGGTATTACCGCCCCGCTGTGATATCGGGCATCCACCACTGAGACATCCCGTCTTATCCTGGGCCGGATGGACATAGAGATTGGCCAACATCCCCATCTCCATATGCTCGGTCGCTTCCACATGGCAGTGGTAGATATAGGTGCCCGGTTCGACGATGTTGTAGTAGTAGCTCAGGGTCGAACCCATGTTGATCGAGATCGAGACCTCGGGTACGCCGTCGAATACCGCCGCGGCATTCGGAAAACCGTGAAAGTGGACGGTGTGGGGATCGAACAGATCGGGGCGAATCACAGTGCCGACATTGGTCAGACTGAGGAAGAACTCGTCCCCCTCATCCAGTTCGACAGTGGTGCCCGGCCACTCGGCGTCGAGGATGCCGTTGCCGATGACGTCATCCGGTAAGTCCCCTGTCCTGTCCGCGTAACCGAAGATATACATGGGATTGGAATCCGCCATGACGGTAAAGCTGTCGCCCGCGATCAAATGCATGCATTTTGCGTTGGGATGGGCCGGATCCGGTGTGTCGATAACGGCATCACCGTTGGTGTCACCCGGACATTGAACGTTCACCACCGCGCTTGCGCTATCCATGAAGCCCAACAAGGTGAATGCGATAGCCCCTGCCAGGGCGTTGTTTGCGAATTTTTTCATTGGGCGTTACTCCTCGTGATTTTGTAACCGCCTGTAGCAGAAACCTTGTGGCCCAGGCCCATCCCAGCCGCCCTGACGGACGCCTGGAATGAGCATGCCGGGATGCGTATTGCTTGTGTCGTTTTCATTTAAGGCGCCACCACTTCATCAGCACCGATATCCGAAGCCCCGGTGGGACGCGGACGGGGATCGTCATCGATATCCACGCTTAAGCGACCGCTTAACGGAGTGGTTCCACCGGCATCGACCGCTGCAGAGAGGGCATCCAGGTGGTAGTCGAAGAGGCTGGCGCCTGCGGTGCCCGGCTCAACCAAGGTCAGCGGGCCATAGGCCACCTGTAGGAAATTGCCGCCCTCGTCAAAGGCTCCCGCCGTCTGCAGCACCTTGAATTCCGGGAACAACAGGGTGGATTCGCGGCTGGTGTTGAAATAGCCGTTAACAAAACCCGGATCACCGGTGATAAAGGTGTTGCTGCTGTGATAGGGCGTTCCCGCCAACAGCAGGGAGCGACGCGGATTGAGCAGATCGCCGGTGACTACGATACCGTTCAGCACTGCCAGGTCGGATGAGTAGTCGTCCACGTCTACCTGGGCCACATCGCAAGTCGGATCGTTGAGCGGGTCGATCGGCGTCAGACACGTGGCCGGCACCAAGCCATTCTCGATCACCGGCGTGGCGGGATCGTCATAGTTGGTCCAGAAGAAAGAGCGATTGTGGTAGACGATGGTGTCGCGCAGCACCGGATCGGAAAAGATCGAGCCTTGCGGGCGGTTGCCGAACACATCCTCATCGACGAACACTTCACCGTTATCCTCATCCAGATTGAGCAACTGCGCCATCACGCCGCTATGAGTGCGGGAGACGATGCCGGCCGGTTGGGCCGTCGACTGGTTCGGCGAGTTGGGGACGAAGGCCTGAGAACCGGTCGCGGTGGCGTCGTTATTGGCCACCGTGTTGTTGCGGATAAACACCCTTGCGGCATCAGAGAGAGAGATACCGCCGCCGGCGACACCCGCCACGTTGTTATCGATCATATTGTTGTATATCCGGACATTGTACCAGCGGCCCCTCTTATCGGGATTCTGGCCGATGTCCTGACCGTTCACACTCGCCACGCGAATCCCGCCGCCGTCACCGGCGCCCGCCAGGTTGCCGCGAATCAGGTTGGCGTCGATGATCACGGTGCCGCTACCCGGCGAAAGCATCAGATCGGTTTCGGCTTCCGGGGTCAGCGCCAACTGGCCGCCGACAAAGACACCGCCGCCGGCCGGGGCGCTGCCGGGGGTCTGGCTGAAGGACTCATTGAAAATAATCTGGTTGTCCTCGATCCAGCCGCCGCGAGAGAGCCCTAGGTGAGCGATGCCGCCACCGTTGCCCGTGGTGAAGTTACCGCAGATCAGATTCTTTTTAACCCGGTAGGCATCGGCGCCCGCATGCAGGGAGATGCCACCGCCATCACCGAACAGTCCGCCATTCTTGACGATATGATTGTGGTGGATATTGATCCGGTCGTTGAATGCGTCGTCATATACCAGAGTGTCAACCTGCCGGTTGTCGTCGCCGTCCACATAGCTCGGATCCCTTTCATTGGCAATGGTGTGTGTGAGTTGTGCATGTCCCAGCCGAATACCGCCGCCGAAGAAACCGGCGTTCGCGGTCACTCTGTTGTTGGTAATATTGAGGAATTGGTTATAACCATTGGCGACGATGCCGCCGCCGGTGCTGGCGCCGATGATGGTGAAACCGTCGATGCGGGCGCCACGATTGTGCAGACGGGCGAACCTGTTCAGGCCACGCCGCTTACCGGCGACAAAGATACCGGCGCCCTCTTCGGTCGGGAACACGGCCGCGCCCAGCGCACCCTGAACCGGGAATCCGAAAGGCGCGAACTCCTGTCCGGGCAATAGATCGACAAAGGTATTGTCCACCAGATGCTCAGCCAATTTGCGCCAATTGGCGATCTTCTCCGTCGGGGACTGTCTGGCGTTGAGGGTGACGGCGCCTGCGCCCCAGCCCTGCAGCCTGACCGGCTTCCACATGATCACCATCTCTTCGTAGATGCCCGGCGCCACCAGGATGAGGTCACCCGGCGCCACGCCGTCCTGACCCAACAACGGGTTGCCTATCGCCTCCTGTATCGAGTCGAAATCCCCCGGTACGGTCCAGACGTCGAAAAACTGACCGTTGGCGCGCACGCCCTTCTCGGTGCCGTTGTCATCCACACCCACCGTGAGGGTCACGCCAATGGGAGATTCCGCGCCATCGGTATCGGCATTGACCACCAGCAGCTGGTATTCACCGGCGGCCAGGCTGAGCGGCACTTCGGCGACGATCCGGTTGCTGTCGCTGTCCACCAGACGAGTCAGTTGGGCGCGGACACCGTTCACATCCTCTATCCATGCCTCGGCATTCACCGAGAAGCTGTAGTCACGGGTAATCGTCTTGTCGGCCAGATCGATACCGTCCCACTCCGGATTGGGCACCTGCACACTGTTGCCCATGGCGTTGATTTCAATCACCTGCCCCGGCAGTGCGAAGGGTCCGATCAGGCTGCCCGGGCGTTTGACCGAAGCGATCATCGGTGTCGTGGAAGGACGTTCGCAATCCACCGGGAACTGCCCCGGACCGGCAAACGCGGCAATCGGCACCACCGGCGTATCCAGATAGGTGATAGTGCCCGGCATGTACTGGAAGGTGTAACAGAACTGGCTGTATTGCGGATCGAAGAAGGGATCGACGATCATTTCGGCCTGACCGTTATCGTCAATCCCGTCGTTATCGCTATCCAGCGCCGTCTGATAGGCTGGATTATGAATCGGGCCGGCGTCGTTCATGCAGGAGACCAGCATGTTCGGCGACATCCCGGAGGGGATGGGCAGGTTGGCGGTAGAGGTGGAAGGCACCATCAGGTTATAGCGACCATACTTGTCGGCATAGACCCGGTTTACCTGGTTGCCGTTCCAGTCATAGAAACCGACCGGCACATGAGGGGGCGCAAACTTCTCGCCGAAGGCCGGTGAGTTGGGATTGAACTCATTGGCCAGGTCATTGAGGATCATACCCGAGACATTGCCTGCCTTAGGCACATGGGTCATCAGGAAGAACTCTGCCGCGGCATTCTGACCGGCGGAGAGAGGCACCTGTTTACGATCGCATGAGGGACGCGTCTCGTTGGCAAACGGGGCATGGACGCTATCGTCATTGAGCAGCGCGGTATCGACCAGGTTGCTGCCGTCGCCGGGATCGGTGCCGCTGCCATCCTTGGTGACCATGGAGAGATACTGCGGGACCAAGTGCGGCGCCCCGACACAACTGGCGGGAAAAGCCTGCAGCGAAGGGGTGTACTCATCGCCGAAATCGACGTTTTTATGTTGCTCCTCCAGTAACTCATAACCAGGAGGGGTGGCGGTCTCGACAATGTAGTCACCGGGTAGCAGCCACTCATCCGGCAACCGCTGTATACCATCCGCTGTCGTACCCACGGCAGCGATTCTCCCTGCATAGAAGCTGGTCAGATCGGCAGCGATATCAGCCGGTATGTGCGTCAGATCGTAGTTTTCGAAGGCAAAACCACCATCGAACACGCCGGGACGGACCTGGTTGAAGTTACGCAAACCATCGAAGCAACGGGAATTCTCCGCTTCAGAAATCGCACCGTCATTATCCAGATCGATCAGATTCTGCCCCTGACAGCCGGAAGGCAGGCTGTCGTCCCAGCTATCGGTCCAGGTAACCTGCAGGGCATCACCCAACTCAAACGCACCGTTACCGTTATGGTCGACGTCTTCATTGCTCACCAGGCACTCGTTTCCTGGAATAGCCGGGCTATTGACACAAGCGGCATCACTCCAGCCAAAGGGATAGTTGTCGACGTCTGCCAACTCTCCCGGCGTGCCGTTGCGGTTTACATCGTCAATTGCCCCATCGTCTGCTTCCAACGCGCCGTTTCCGTTCCAATCGATATCGCAATCGCTGGCCGGAAAGTCGCCCTGAGGAAAACAGTCGATATCGCCATCGGCGTAGAGCGCTAACTGCACACGGGGCACACCCGGTTCCCAGGTTTCGGCAGCCGCAAATTCAGGATCGTCCTCGGCACGGGTGGTTGCATAGAAAACGATACCGGAAATACCACCGTTTTCACCCACATACTGAGGTAGTTGGGGTGGGAATGCGGTGAAATCAGGCTCGGTAAAATTGATGTAGTCAGTTTTACCGAAGTGCATCACACTGGTCTGCCCCAGAAAACCCTGGAAGGCTTGGGTCAGGACCGGACCGCTTTCAGTGCGCGACAGATTGGACCCGGGTGTATTCGGATTAATCAGGTCAGCACCGACCACACAACCAAACGCCGCATCATCCGGATTAAGCGATTGCGCTGCAGTACAGACCTGTGGCTGGGGCGCCATTTCGCCATAAGAGGGAAAATCCGTGGCGGCGGTGTTCACTTCACCACCGGCATCCACGACAAAGGTAGCGCCTGTCGCCTTCTTGTTGGCAAAGCTGACTTCAGCCACCAGCCAATGGAAAAAGGGAAAGACTTCATCAAACGGGGCCAGGCCCTCGCCATCGGTGGGGAAATTCTGGTAGACGGTGCCGTCACGCCAACGCAAGGTAACATCCTGACTCTCAGGACCTATACCGTTTTCGTTGCCATCCCAGAAACCGTTCTGGTTGTCATCGAAAAAGATACCGGTATTGAGTCGGGCGAACCAGTTGAACACCGGCACACTGTCGAAGCTGCAGCTAGCGCCGCCATTGCAGGTGCCGCCTGTCGGGTCGACCGTGAAAGGCATTGCGGCAAAAACGACATCGAGGTTGGTATCCCAAACGGCTAATTGATAGCTACCGGGCGGCACATTGCTGACGGAGAAGTTACTGTCGCCGTCACAAGGACCCGCATAGATGCCTTGTCCCAGGGCGCCGCCGGCATTCATTTGATTGACGCCGATCCAGCATTGGGGAAAGTTACGGCCACTGAAGAACTGAAAGTTGGGTGAACGGGACATATGCATGTCGGTCACCGTCCCGCTGACGGTCGCAACCTGCTCGCCCGCGTCCGGAGGCGGCATGGCGCCGAAGCCGCCGTCCGCCGAGGATTTGACGAAACCCATGAAGACATGGGGACCAGGCAGTCCGAACTCCACGAACAGCGGCGATTCATTGGCCTTGACCCAGGCATCGATCACCTTGCTGCCTTCGATGGTGCTGGTCTGCTGCCAACCCCTGATCTCAGCCTCCAGGGGAGCAGGCGGAATGATGATCACGCCATATTTTCCCGGGGCCAGATTCTTGACGTTCAAGAAACCATTGATATCCGGGTGCATCGTACCGTCACCCAAATTCAAAATGGTGGGAGTGCCGTCCGGCTCGAAGCAGTATCGATCGATGAAACCGCCTGTCGGATTCCCGTTCACGTCACACGTCTGGTCATATTCCGTACCCAACGGATTGCCGAAGGCGTCTTGGATGAGCGGGCCGCCGTTCGCGCCGTAACGACCTGCCGGTTCCTCGAGAAGCAGGGAGAACTTGGTCCAGTCGACACTCCCGTCGTTAGCCTCTTCCGGAAGATCCGGCACGCCATTGATAGGATGGTTGTCATGGAACAGATAGATGGAGATCTGTGCCGTGGGAATGGGGTGCGCCTGTACGGTAACCGTCAGATTGTCCAATGTCTGATCGGGATCTTGCGCATTGGGTAAAACCGTCACCGAACCACCGCTGATGCTGTAACCGTTATATGACAGCACGGAAACATAGTAGCGTCCGGGTGGAACACTCGTAATATTCACGCTGGAACCGTCGGTGTTGCCGCTCAGACCATCCGCATTGGCCTGCGTTTTACCCACCGGATGGAAGCTCCTGTGAAAGTCCAGAGAGAGCAAGTCGTCCGGATGGGTCGCCGGGTTGTTTGGGTCAACTGGAAAAGTGGTGTCCTGCTGCATCAGCCAGCGGAAACCGTCCACCGGATTACCGTCTCCATCCACCACACTCAATCTGAATTGCGCGGCATTTACAGCAGTTGAAATAAAAAACAGAGTCAGCATGAAAAATAGCGTCACAACTCTGTTTTTGTAACCCTGATGTTCGTTTATCATGGTTTTTTTCTCCAGACCCCTATTGGTCAACAAACTTTCTCGGAACACGCTTGCCGGGCGGTGCAAGCACATCGGTTCCATTCCCAGTACTTGTTGCTAAGCCTACGCGGCCTTTTATATAGGGTCTTTGCGTGGTACTACGCCTTTTTCAAGGGCGGCTCCCTACCCCGACAAGCTGGTTACTGGGTAGTTGACAAGAGGGAAAGACCCTACCCGGCGGGTAGGGTCCCTGTAGAAAGGGATATGGATTCCGCCAGTCTCGAATGTAATAGTGAGATTGTTTCCTGAACAGGTTGCATCGAGGCCATTCGTATCTAAACTCTCTAGTGTAGTGTCCTATACTGTTTGACGTTTTCAGAGGCCCACAAATGACTCAAGACAAGGCGCAACCCGCAGTCAATGGCTGCCCCATTAACAAGGGCTGCAACGCAGGATTGAGTCATTTGTGGGCCTCCTTTCGGGCGCGACGAGAAGCCATCATCCGCGTTGTTGCGTGGCTTGGAAAGGGCGCGCCATTCCCTGCGCAACGCGCCTAGCACCCCAAGGGCACTTCCTGCGGGGCGCGGCTGATGGCTTCTCGTCACGCTGAAAACGTCAAACAGCATAGGACACTACACTGGTAAACATAAACATAATTACCAAGCTCTCACCGGCTGGCGTCTATCGGCATGAATCATATTCAACAAACGGATAATAATGAGCGCGGATAAAAAGAAAATCGTTATTGCGGAAGACCACACCATTCTCAGGGCTGGGCTCAAAGCGCTGTTAATCTCCAATCCGAAATTTGAAGTCATCGGCGAAGCCGATAACGGCCGTGACGCCATCAGGCGTGTCGTCGAACTAAAACCCGATTTGGTGATCATGGATCTCAGCATGCCCGGCTTGAACGGCATGGATGCGGTGCGTGAAATCAAGGAACGAATGCCTGAGGTCAAGGCGCTGGTGTTGACCATTCATAACGAAGAGGAGTATGTGCTGGCCAGTTTGAAGGCGGGCGCCAACGGCTATGTCCTCAAGGATGCGACGCACAATGAGCTGATGGTCGCCGCGGAGCGGGTGTTGGACGGCAAGACCTATCTGAGCGCGGAGATTACCGAAAAGGTGGTAAACAGCTATCTGCATAGCAACAGCGTCAATCAGGAACCGGTGACACGCTGGGATACGGTCACCCAACGAGAGCGGCAGATTTTGAAATTGATTGCAGAGGGACACACCAACAAGAGCATGGCCGACTACCTCTGCATCAGTGTCAAGACGGTGGAAAAGCACCGCGCCAATCTGATGAAAAAACTGGATCTACACAGTGTCTCTGCGTTGACGACCTACGCGCTTGAGAAAGGCGTTATCAGCCGTTGAGTACGACCTTTTCAAGCGGAAGCGATACGCAAATCTCGACACCTTGATCGACCCCGGCATCAACCTGTAGGCTTCCACTAACCGACTCGGCCCTCTCGCGCATACTCACTAATCCCAATCCCAGTTTTCCCTGGATATCGGTCGGATCGAAACCGAGGCCGTTGTCGACGATGCTTAAATCGATGGCATCGTGGGTGCGTAACAGGGTTACCCTTATCCGGGTTGCCTTCGAGTACTTGACGGCGTTGTTGAGTGATTCCTGAACGATACGATAGAGGACGCTCTTGTACGCTTCGGGTATCAGCGATTCATCCACATCGAAATCGGTAATGACATCGATGTCGGGACAGACCCTGGCTATCTGGCGACACTGCCAGGAGAGGGCCGCTATGACGCCCAGGTCATCCAGAATGGCGGGGCGGATGGCGCTACAGATGGTCCTGACTTCCGTCATTGCCTGCTTGACCATGAACGAAAGGGCTTGCAGGGATTCCTTATGATCTTCCGCTAGAAGGCGGTGTTTGGCATCACCTTCGCAACCATCCAAGCAGTGTTGGATTTGCAGGCACATAGTCGTCAGCAGTTGCCCCAATCCATCATGCAGTTCCTGTGCGATGCGTTTTTTCTCCTCCTCTTCAGAGTCCATTCTCCGCTGAGACGTCTGGGTATGTGACAGAAGATCTGTGATTGTGCTTAAAAGATGGGGATGGCCCAACTTCGCCTTCGCTGTCAGGGAGAGCAATGCGCTGAACTGTTCTTCGCTTGAAGAGAGCGAAGAGAAAGAAAGTTGGGGTAATGATTGATCCGGCAAACCCTCTTTATCCGACTTATCTTTGACCATCGACATTAACAAACGCCCCTGCAGATTATTTCCAAATGAATTGAAAGGCGAAAAAACCAATTTAAACCACTTTAAAAATTGAGATCCAAGTCACAAATTTTACTATAAAATTGATATGGGATTTATCTGCAGAGTCTATGCCAACTTAAAAAAATCAATTTATAATAATTAGTTATGTTAAATATTTAATGTAATTTCCGGCTTAGTATAGTTAAAGTGTAAGATATGCCGACAATAAGGAGATTCATTCCTAAGGCCAACCCGCTCAATCATTCTATTTCCGTGAAAGTGTCGGAAAAATTTACACACTAGCACTCACAAGATCCGCCCCGCAGGAAGTGCCCTTGGGGTACGAAACCGGATGGTTCCAAAAATCCAAATCCTGATGAGAAATGCGGACTAACCGCTATCCTAGTGTGGTGTAACGTATAAACTGCACCAATCAGCGAGACGCTAAGCCGTTAGCTGCGCCCCGAAGGAAGTGCCCTTGGGGTGCTAGGC
>JAHXHS010000028.1 GCA_025656455.1 Candidatus Thiodiazotropha sp. (ex Epidulcina cf. delphinae)
CCGCCTTGAACCGTTTTATGATTGAGTTCGAAGACCGCCTGGAGGACTTCGTTTAAACAATGGCAGTTACACAGAATTATTTACAGGCTCGTTGCATGGCGTCGATCATCTTCTGACGTAAAGGGGTCATCGTCTGGCTCCTATATAAAAGACCGATAGCGGCCTTTTAAAAGCATGGACGATGGGAATGCTGAAAGGGGTTGGAGAAAGGAAGCTACCGCGAAGCGGTTTAGTTCAACGTTTCGCAGCACCGGAAAAATGCGAGCTTGCGAGCATTTTGTCCGCGTGGCTGCGCTTGTTATGCGACTTTATTAGTTTGCAACAACTCATTCTGATTGCTTAGTGAGTGGCTAATAATAAGAATATTGCCATTGTTGTCTTTAACTCGAAAATCTCTATTTCCGTAATCCCTATCTGCTAAGTCTCCAACAAGCTCAACACCTTTAGACTTAAACTCACTGTATATTTCGTCTGCATTCTCTACATGAATTAAACAGACTCCGCTACCTGAGTATTCTTTTCTTCCTTCCCCAAACTCAATAATTACATCTCCACGTTGCACAGAGCCATATTCAGTGCCATTGGCAGAAACTTCCCAAATACCAATTATTTCAAAACCGAGCATACTTTTATAAAAGCTGGCTGTTTCTCTTACACTTTTAACCGGCAATATTACGGTTGTGCTTAAAAAACCACTATTCATTGGTAAATCTCCATCATGTTTTTAAGCGCATAACGCTTAGTTCAACGCTTAGTTCAAACGCTTAGTTCAGCGGCCGCCGCACGACACAAAAAAATGGCGGCGAGGGATCGGTAATATACCACCCTATGGACACCTCCGGCCTTTCGCGGTCCGTTGTAACGTTTTGTTGCACAGGTGTACTCCTTATATAGGATATTTCACGGCGGGTACTCTTGGCATGAAACATAATATGACCACATTCAGGGCAACTCGGCGGCTCTTTCTCCGGTTTCTGAAATCCCTTCTCCATCTCTGCCCCCAACGAACTTCTTACGCTATCTCGCTTCTCTCGTGCTCCACTGGCATATAATCCATAATGTCTGACTTGATGCTGCCCTTTTACAGCGACATGCCACAGCACTCTTGTCATAAAGTGCTCTGTTGGCAAGGCCATGGTCTTGTTTCCACCGTCATGGTGGTCCTTGTAGCGGAAAATTACGCGATTGGCATCGGCACTCACGATCTTGCTATCCTTGATCGGGCCTCCCCTGACGTACCTTGAAAGGTAGACCGCAACACCATCTCCATGCTTATATGCACCCTGGATGCATATGTTCCAGGACTTACGCGCAACCTTTCTCAACACACGACGCCAATCAAGCTCCGTCCACCCATCTGGCAATCCGATCTCGCCGTTATCATAACCCTGATTAAGCCAGCTCAGCCATTTACCACGAAACTTCGCCTTGAGAACACCAACCGGTAACAAGAAATCCTTTTCTAATCTACGCGTCTCATCTCCCTGCAATCCTATGCCGGTTGCAAGCACATGCATGTGGGGGGTGAAAAATATAGGTTCGTCCCCAGGTGTGCAGCGATGACAACAGTCCGACTTCAGCGCCTAAATACCGTTCGTCCCTTAGCAGTTCACGAAGCGTTTCTGCAGTCGCCTGAAACAATTTATCGCTACACCAACCTCGGTTATAGTGCCAGATCTCGTTGAGTTCATGAGGCAGGGTAAAAACAACATGATAGTGATCGCAGGGCAGTAATTTAGATTTGATTCTATCCAGCCATTCACGGCCTTGGGATCCGTTGCAACGCGGACAACTGCGATGACGACAGGAGTGATTCTGTCGCTCCACATGACCGTCATTACGGCACACCCACTCTTCATGACCGAGCGCTTCACTCTGACAATCTATGATCGCTTGTGCTGCTTTGATCTGGTCCATGCTCAATCCATGTTTCTTACGGTAGCTTTCAAACTCTGATCGAAATATACTCTGTAACGTCGCTTCCATGCGATCCTCCTACGACTACTGACTTATCCATCTTGGCATGCCGCTGTATGGGTAATGTTATCTCCTTTCCCTTCCTTCTATTTGTGCAACAGTATATTAGGCCGCTTACGCAGTATTGGTAATAGTGTGTAAGCGGCCTATTGTGCGATTGAGCGATTCGGCATAGTATTATTCAAGCTACATCACCATTCGGGCAAGATGCCCGTATTGATAACATGGAAGGTTTATATGTCTGATACTTCATCTATCGCCCCTGACCCTGTCTCTCGCTTCTTTGATAACTACCTGAAATGTCTGATTAATGCATCCATTCCCGAGAAGCAGGGGCGCTGGTATGTAAAACGTGTCGAGGCGTTCATTAAGACGCAAAATGGCCACAAAATCAAGGGGCTCTCAGGCTCTGATATTGACCGGTATTTCGAGATGATAGGCCGCCAAAACCATCTCGCTGGCTGGCAATTCCATCAATGTATTGATGCTATACGGATTCTCTATTGTGACTTACTCAAGATACAGGCGTGTCAGGATGCTATTAACCCGGCACCATAATAGGTTGCGTTCAGGGCTTCAAGAATGCCCTTGATCAAGGCGTGGCTCGCCGGCAAGGGTGATTCCCTTGGCAAGAGCCACAACGCCGAGCAAGGGCATTCTTGAAGCCCCTAACAGATTGATTTAATAAAGACAGGCCGCTGTGTGCCAGCCTACAGACTGCGTTATCAAAACTTACTGTAGGAGTGCTACAGTGGCGTTTTGATGCCTTGCTGTAGGCTGGCACACAGCGGCTGAACGCAACCTATTATGGTGCCGGGTTAATAACTGGGACTATTGGTTCGATTCAGCCAAACAGCTTGAAATTGACCACCCGACCACTGCAAGGCAGCTGACGCCTGAGGAGATGAGCTATATCAAGGAACGTAAAGGTGATGGTCCGCTCAGCAAGGTTCGGACATCTCATCATGACCTCCTGGTACGCTTCACCACTGAGATACGCCGTAGAGGGTACGCCTACCGGACAGAACAGAGCTATGAGCAATGGATTTGCCGGTTTATTCTATTTTGTAAGAACGCCTCACCCGAGACGCTGGGAGCCTCTGAAGTCAAAGCTTTTCTAGATTATCTGGTGATTCGACGCAATGTCAGTGCCAGTACACAAAACCAGGCATTGAATGCCCTTGTCTTCCTGTATAAACAGGTACTCGGGAGTGAACTGGGAGAGCTGGAGGCGCTTGTCAGGTCAAAACGTCCTCGCAACCTCCCCGTAGTCCTTAGTCGAGGCGAGGTTAACGCCCTTCTCGCACAGATGGAAGGAAAGCACAAACTCATCGCGTCACTACTCTATGGCACCGGAATGCGCCTGCTTGAGGGGCTTCGTCTCAGGGTACAAGACATTGATTTTGAGTATCAACGGATACATGTCATCCAAGCCAAAGGAAAGAAGGATCGCTATGTGCCTTTACCCAATATTCTTGTTGAGGAGTTACATTCACAGATTCGCGAAGTAGAGCATCTACATACAGAGGATATTGCTGCCGGTTACGGTGAAGTGGTACTCCCTGGCGCGCTTGCCCGAAAATACCCTAATGCTGGCCGCGAACTCAAATGGCAATTCCTTTTCCCGTCTGGTCGCCTCGCCATTGATCCCTATGGTGGCGCTATTCGTCGCCACCATCTACACCAGAGTGCTATACAGAAGGCAATCAAACGTGCGGCAAGAGCATGCCACATCAACAAGCGGGTTGGTTGCCATACCTTGCGACACAGCTTTGCCACACACTTACTTGAAGCTAATTATGATATTCGCACTGTGCAGGAGCTGCTTGGTCATGCCAACGTCTCCACGACAATGATATACACCCACGTACTAAATCGCCCTGGAGTGGGAGTGTTTAGTCCGCTTGACCAACCACAGTAAAAGGAGAATAAACAGGACATATATGGACGCCACGGGGTTGTCAAGGGGGTTTTTAGTACCACTAAGCCAAACCCGCCCCAGCAGAGGCGGATTATTTCTCTAGCCTCCACTGACACACCACCATCCAGCATGCTGGACGGCATACCCTTACGGCTGTTGATTGATGATCAAATCCATAAGCCGTAAGGAGCAAGCTTTATCTTTGTACATCATCTTCCCGATCTTGCCGTGACGCGGTGAGAGGAATAGGTTGCTGACATTTTTCGAGGGTCAGTTCTGAATACAGCATGCCGCCTGAGTAACAGACCCATTGATATCGTGTGACTACGTCATTCCGGCGAACGGTCACCCCGGACTTGATCCGGGGCGGAATCCAGAGAATATGGCAGGGAGGCGGTATGGAACGACAGCCGTACGTGTACCTATTAGCCAGCAAACGAAATGGAAGGAAAAGACGATTGAAGCGCTGAACCCACGCTGGCGAGATTTGTATCCGAAGCTAATCTAACGAGACGTGTTTTTTTGCATGACAAACGGTCGATAATCGCGGAGCACCTGGATTTCGGCATCCGCCGGAATGACGGGATCAGGAAAGTTTGCCACGAATTTTCCTGAAGAGCCCTTTTTATTTACCGGCGTAACGCAACGCTTCACCGGACCAATAAAGCATTCCTCACAATGTCTTGTTGGGTACAAGCACAAGCACTTTGTCATACAATCATTTACATCACTTAACTACACATCCTCTGCCTTTAGCGACAGCTCCGGATAATTATCTAATTCCTGATCCTCATTGGCGAGCATACTGGCGTATTCATCCTCTGTAATCAGCGTTTGAGGCAATAGATTATTGCTCTCTTTGAATAGATGGCATAGCGCTGGTTTATCTTCATCCCGGTTAATGAATGTGGTGAGTAATTGACCCTTGACATTAAAATCATGAGATATTTTATTCATGATATTTTTATGCACGATTAATACGCGACTTGGGCTTTCGAACAGAATCATTTTGCATAGATTCTTGGTCGCAAGCTCCCTCAACTCTTCAGCATGCTGTCTATCCACCGGCATCACCTCTATGATATCCAAACCATTTCGCTTGGTTATGAGTTTATATATTTTGACTGACAGTTTTTTGATTTTTTCCAACAAATCTTCATGGAAGCATGGTTTCTGTGCAAAACCATCCATCCCCGCTTCATAGCAGTCAGTTTCACAATCATCATTTGACGTAAGCGCCATGATCGGGAAATATTCAACCGTTTTTCTGATGATCCTTGCCGCCTCAATGCCATTCATTTCCGGCATTTGAATATCCATCAAGCAAAAATCATATTTGCCGTTATTCTTCTGCGCGAGACTCACGGCTTCAATGCCATTTGACGCGATATCGAAATCATAACCCCAGCAACGCATCAACTCTCGGTGAATCACTTGAATAACCGGGCTGTCTTCTGCAATCAATATGTTTACATCCTACTCCTTTTTCCCTTTGCATGACGATAAGCTCAAGAGTGGCGACACTGGGAGCCATCCGTGTGGAACTTCTTTACAGCCTTAGTGCTTCATAGCTTGGCCAAGGCAAGAAGCTCTGAAGGTTTCATGACTAGCGCATTCGCAATCCGAATGATGTTCATGAGTGAAATATTCCTTTGCCCACGCTCCACAGCGCCCATGTAGGTTCGATGCACCCCACAATGAGAAGCGAATGCCTCTTGAGAATACCCGAGCGCCTTGCGCTGACTTCGAATCACCGCACCGAGTCGCTGTTGCGCCTTTTCTTGATCAATCGCCATACCTAGCAATTATTCGTATTGATGACTTTAAGTCTACACTTTATGAGTAGCATTCAATTTCCGGCCTGCGATAATGAACACTATAGGCAGCATTGTTGAATGCTTTGAATATTGAAGCGCTAACACCTTGAATTTTGGCTCTTTCACTGAACATGGCGGGTGAAAAAAGTAAAACACAACCGGCTTCCCATGCAATACCGGGCCGTAACAGGTCCGCAAAAGAACGCGAATTAACGCAAAGAACAAATTAAGACATCCATCGATTGTATTCAGATCACTCCGTTTTGGTGTTGCCAAACGATGTGTGTCCCCGTTTATCGCTTGTCCCCGTTTATCGCTCCAGGTAATCACCGTAGCTGACGCCGTCATCGCGCAGGGTGGTACTGAAGCTCCAGACTTTGGAGACGATAGAGTCCGCATTCATGGTTTTATACTCGAAAATGTTTTATAATCAGTGATATGAAACAGAAATCCCTCTCCAGAACCAATCCCTATCTTCGCGGCAAGCAAGCGGCTGGCCGGCGCGTGCGCAGCCTTGCCAGCTCTACCGCTATCGAAACCGGCGAAAAGGTCAAGACGATTGAAGAGCGGATCATTCATCTGCGTTCCTCAAAGCGTCGGGTAACACTTGCCTGACCAGCTCCTTCATCGGCTTGTAATCGTCCATTCCTGCCTGAATGGCTGAAAAATAGCGCTCCTTCTGCTCATCCCACAACGTAAAATCCAGCTCCGGCTTGCCTGCCTGCATCGCCATTACGTTTGCCAGCAGGCGGGAGATTCGGCCGTTCCCTTCCCGGAAGGGGTGGATCAGGATCAGCTCGATATGAACAACGGCAATGGCCTCGACCAGTTGCTCGTCGCTCATGCTGTCGCAGGGCGTGTAGCGAGTGAGAAACTTCCGGTCCAGCTCCCCCATCAATCGGTCGATCTGTCCGGCGGCGGCAAAGTGGAAGTCATCCTTTCCCATGTTAACCGTCCGGCACTGTCCGGCCCAGGGGTAGACATTCCCCAGCCAGCGGCGATGCCAATCGCGGATGTTTATGACGGTTAACGGCTGGTCGGTCTCGATCTCCTCGGGAATCAGATCATAGAGCTGGATCAGAAGGTCCAGTTCCACCTCATCCATCTGTTCAGAACTCTGGACACCAAGCTTGTTTTTCAGTACCGATTCGTTCGAACCCGGTTCAAACTGGGCCTCGGGATTGCCGGTGGTGTCATAGCGATCAGCAGTCACTTTCGGCTCCACTTGTGTACCACTATATTTATCTGGACATTCAAATTTTCGAGCGATTTTGGGTGGGTATCCGGCTAAACTCGCTCAGCGGCTTCTTCATTTTTTTTATCGCTCTTAGCCCAGCACTTCCAGGCCTTTCTCCGCCACCAAGTTCAGCAGCTTTAACGATGGGCCGTTAGGATGTTTCTGGCCTTGCTCCCATTTTTGCACCGTCGATACGCTCGTATTGAGATAGGCCGCGAACACCGCTTGACTGGCCTTGTTCCGGGTTCTGATGCGCTTGATCTGCGTCGCGGTATATTCCTTTACCGGCGGCAGACAGAGCGCATCGAACTCGCGCATGGTGACATCATTCATTAAGCCGGCATCATGAAGGTCCTTTGCCCCTTCATGCACCACTTTCAGGATTGATTTATCCATCGCTCTCTACCTCGTTTAACACCCCAGCCTTCACTGCTTTACCCAGCTCTTTTTCACTGTAATTCAGCAAGATAGCGGCATAGGCCTTTAACCCTTCCAGCTCCTTTGCCTTGATATTGGCTTTGGCATTTTTAGCAAAGCCATAGACGAAGAAGGCCTTGTCGCCAACCTTGTAAGCGATCAAGGTTCTTGCCCCGCCGCTTTTGCCCCTGCTGGCCAACGCAACGCGCTTTTTCACCACATGGCCACCCAGATCTGCATCGATAAGACCACGCTCCATATCATTAACCGCTGTCTGCAAGACATCATCACCCAAGCCTTCCTTGGCTGCCCACTTGCTGAACGCCTTGTTCTTAAATATCCGCATGACTTGTCCTTGTTTTAATGCCTTAAAGTATAGCACTAAGTACCATATTCTGACTATCCCCTTTTAGCTGCCTGTTTAGCCGCTAAAGCCGTAAAGAGGAGTCCGAAGGCTCCCCACTGGCGCTTACCAGGACGCCAATGATTACGCTTGATTGAGCCCGGTGATGCAGTTCTTGTGCGAGTCTTGTGCGGTCTTGTGCGGTCTTGTGCGGACACTCACACACATGTCTATTACAAGATCCAATTTCTGGGTGTATGAAGTGGTTGTCCGGCCGGCCGTGCAATATAGGCCGTAACAGATCCGCAAATGAACGCGAATTATCGCAAATAGACGGGAGCTTACGGCTACCATCCCCGGATCAGGAGAGAGCGGATAGTCGTCCCCCCTCTTATCAATCCCGTCCTGGCGCGAGCGAGAAGCGCAGGCGAAACCGATAAGCGGGCCTGAGTGTCTGAGCGAAGCGAGTTTTCAGGCCCGCCGGTTTCGCCGAGCATCGCAGCGGTCCCCGCAGGGGCGCGACAGTCGGGCGCCCTTTCTTTTGGTGCCTTTTCTTTTGGCGAGAAAAGAAAAGACACTCGCCCAGGCGGGCGAAAAAGGGCCTTTCCGCTGGCACGGCAAACACTATTTTATCTCTTCACGCTTGATGAATACCCCCTCGATCAGGGGAAGAGCCGTTTTTCTAATCCCCTCACCCTAACCCTCTCCCTGAGGGAGAGGGGACAAAGCGGATCTGTTTTTATTAACCCGGCCTTTATACAGGCACTTTATCAGACGCATACCGGAAAAGTGGAGCATGGATGGCCCGCTTACGGACCTAAGGATGTCATCCAGTCAGTCGCTGAATTCCCTGGATCCCGGCATGCGCCGGGATGACGTTGTTTTTAACAATCTGCGCTCTGAACGAAGACTAACCCGGATATTTCACCCGGCGGCTCCATCATCTTGGGCGCTCCGAATTATTTGCTTTACCAGGGTTTCCCAACTATTGTGTACGGAGTTACCGTACACGACCGGGAATCCACCCATGCACAGCATCAGCGTTAATAAATTCAGAGAAAACCTGAAAAGCTTTATTGAACAAGTGGTTAATCAGCATATGCCTTTAAAGGTGACACGCCGCAACGGGGAGGACTTCGTTGTAGTAAGCGCGGATGACTGGGAACGTGAGCAGGAAACACTCTATGTATTACAGAATAGCGACTTAATGAAGCAAATTGCTTTGTCAACGGCCTCTCACGCACAGGGCGGGGGATATCAGCCTGCTACCGGGGAGATCGATGAGATCACTGGTGTTTGAAGGCGACACCTGGGCTGCTTATGAAGCGCTCAGGCAAAAAGACAAAAAGTTGCACAAAACCCTATGCCGAGTCCTGAAAGAGATGCTCCGTGACGACCCATCCACTGGCATGGGCAAACCTGAACCGTTAAAGCATAACCTCTCGGGACTGTGGTCTCGCCGCTTAAGCCAGCGGGAGCGTGTGATTTATAAGTACGATAACCGATATATCTACATTTTCGCTATTGGCGGGCACTACGACAGCCAGTGATAATCAAATGCACTGCCCGTGTTTTTCGAGGCTATGTCCGTCAAATTTCATAATATTCTCAGTCTATCCTGTCCGCCGGGCGAAATAGCCGGGCCAGTCACTCACTAAGCTGATACCGCGCCCCACAATAGGGACAAGTAACACTCCCGGTCTTCTCAATCGCCAGATAGACCCGGGGATGCAACCCGGCCAAGGTCTCGCCGGGGCGGGGGCAACTCAAGGGCAGATCGTTGCGGGTGACCTTGTGGATTGCCTGCTGTGGGGTTTGGCTCTCTGCCTGTGTCATGCTCAGTTCTCCTAATCAGTGCGTTGTCTGCCTGATATCTCGTTATACATACGCCAGCCAATCCGGGTGTGACGCTACCCGCCCGTGCACCAGATCGAAATAGCGCTTTTGCAACTGCTCGGTAACGGGACCGCGGCCGCCGCTGCCGATGGCACGGTTGTCCACTTCGCGGATCGGCGTCACTTCGGCGGCGGTGCCGGTGAAAAACGCTTCGTCGGCGATGTAGACCTCGTCACGGGTGATGCGCTTCTCGATCACTTGGTAGCCCAGTTCCTCGGCAAGCTCGATGACGGTCTTGCGGGTGATGCCGTCCAGGGCCGATGTCAGGTCGGGGGTGTAGATCACCCCGTCGCGCACGATGAAGACATTCTCGCCGGAGCCTTCCATGACATACCCTTCGGCATCCAGCAGCAGGGCTTCGTCATAGCCGTCGTGCATCGCCTCCTGCAGGGCCATCATGGAGTTCATGTAGTTGCCGTTGGCCTTGGCCCGGCACATGGTGATGTTGACGTGATGGCGGGTGAAGGAGGAGACGCGGATACGGATGCCCTTCTCCATGTTCTCGGCCCCCAGATAGGCGCCCCACTCCCAGGCCGCCACCATGCAGTGGGCCTTGAGGTTGTCGGCCCTGAGTCCCATCCCCTCGGAGCCGTAGAAACACATCGGCCGGATATAGGCGGAATCGAGATTATTCTCCCGCACCGCTGCCTTCTGCGCCTGATTGAGGGTGTCCCGGTCGTAGGGCATGGGCATGTTCAGGATATGGGCGGAGCGAAACAGCCGGTCGGTATGCGCCTGCAGTCGAAAGATGGCGGTTCCCTGCTCCGCGTGGTAGGCCCGCACGCCTTCGAATACGCCCATGCCGTAGTGCAGGGTATGGGTTAACACATGGATCTTCGCTTCGCGCCAGGGGACCATCTCGCCATCCAGCCAGATGACACCGTCGCGGTCTGCCATTGTCGATATCATTGGAACATCTCTCGTTCTGCTTTCTTGTTCTGCATCAGACAGGACCAGATGTCCTGCACCAGCGCCCGCTCTTCGGTCAGTTTCTCAACCTCGACCACGGCCGGCAGGTCCTGTAGTGCGCTGCGGTGGTAGGCCGCGCGCAATACTTTGTAGATCCCCATCATCCGCTCCGCTGCATGATCGCTCAGCAGGCCGAGCCCGGAGAGAGTTTCCAGCAAGCGGATATTGTCTGTCCAGACCAGCAGGTCTGGATAGTCGTGCGCCCACCGGAGGACCGTGTATTGAACCATAAATTCGATATCGACGATACCGCCGACGCCTTGCTTGAGATCAAATCGATGCGGATCGCTTTTATCCAGGCTGGCGCGCATTTTTTCGCGCATCTCCACCACTTCGCCTTGCAGTTTATCCGTATCGCGCCGTTGGCCGATGATCGAACGGCGAATGGCCTCGAAACGCGCTTCCACCCGCCGATCCCCGGCCACCACGCGCGCCCGCACCAGGGCCTGGTGCTCCCAGGTCCAGGCGCTGTTGCGCTGATAGGTCTCGAAGGTCTCAAGGGAGCTGACCATCATCCCGGAGTTGCCGTTGGGTCGCAGCCGCATATCGACCTCGTAGAGGATGCCTGAGGGGGTGCGGGTGGTCATGATATGGATGAAGCGTTGCGCCATGCGGGCATAGAAGACATCCACGGAGACCGGTTTTGCGCCATCGGTAAAGGCGTTCCTGTCGGGACAACCCTGCAGGAAGACCATATCGAGGTCGGAGCCGAAACCGAGTTCGATACCACCGAGCTTGCCGTAACCGACCACTGCGAAGCCGGTCTCGCCGTCCGCCAGTCCGGGGGGGCGGCCGTGACGGCGGACCATCTCTTGGTATGTCAGCCGGATCACCTGGTCGATGACGCTTTCGGCGATCCAGGTGAGGTAGTCGCTGACCACCATCAGCGGGATCCGCTCGGCGATATCCGCCGCCGCCACCCGCAACCGGTTGCTCTGGGCGAACTGGCGCAGCCGCTCCATCTGGCTCTCCAGGTCATCCTCATCGATAGGCGACAACTGCTCGGCCAGTTCGGCGCTGAGCTGATCCCGCTTGAGGGGCGAGTAGAGCCGGCGGGGGTCGAGCAGTTCGTCCAGCAGGATGGGGTGGCTGGTCAGCATGTTGGCGACCCAGGGGCTGACACCGGCCAGTTTCACCAGTTGCGAGAGCACCAGCGGATTCTCCACCAGCAGGGCGATATAGGCGGTGCGTTGGACGATCGCCTCCAGCAGATTCAGCACCCTTTGCAATGCCGCGTTGGCCCACTCCGATTGACCGAGCGCCTCAAGCAGCAGCGGCATCAACTGGGCGAGCCGCTCCCGCCCCTTGGCGCTGAGCCGGCGGCAGGCGTGGCCAGCGCGAAAGGTCTCCAACTGTTGCAGCGCTGTCCCGGCCTGGCGAAATCCGGCGGTCTCAAGCGCTGCCACGGCCTGATCCCGATCAAGGGTGTCATGCCATACTCCGGCGAGCGGCTGGCTCTCCTCGTTGGCCTCCGCCTGCGGCGCGGCAAAGACCATATCGAAGTGTCCCTGGACCCGCTTGCGGTGGAGTTCGAGGTCGGCGGAAAAGGCATCCCAGGCCGCATACCCCATGGAGCGGGCCAGGCGCAACCGGCCTACATCGTCGGCCGGCAACAGATGGGTCTGCTTGTCCTGCCAGGCCTGGATGCGGTTCTCCACCAGGCGCAGGAACCGGTACGCCTCGCTCAACTCCCGCACCACATATTCCGGCATCAGGTCCCGCTCCTGGAGGCACTGCAGGACACGCAGAATAGGGCGAATCTGCAACACCTTGTCGCGGCCGCCGCGAATCAGTTGAAAGGCCTGACCGATGAACTCGATCTCGCGTATGCCGCCGGGTCCCAGCTTGATATTGGCCTCCATGCCTTTCTTATAGAGTTCGTTGCTGATCAGTTGCTTCATCTCGCGCAGGGATTCGATAGCGCCGAAATCGAGGTAGCGGCGATAGACGAACGGGCGCAGCATGGCCATCAGCTCGTCACCGGCCTGCTCGTCGCCGGCCACCACTCGCGCCTTGATCATGGCGTAGCGCTCCCACTCCCGGCCCTGGGAGCCGTAGTAGCTCTCCATGGCGGAGAAGCTCATCGCCAGGGGACCGACACTGCCAAAGGGGCGCAAGCGGGTATCGACGCGGAAGACGAAGCCTTCTCCGGTGTGGTTATCCAGCGCCTGGACCAGGCGTTGGCAGAGGCGGACAAAAAACTGTTCGTTGGTCAGCCGCCGGGCGCCGTCGGTCTGGCCGCTTTCGGGATAGGCGAAGATCAGATCGATATCGGATGAGAGATTGAGCTCCCGGGCGCCCAGCTTACCCATGCCGAGCACCACCAACGGCTGCGCCTGGCCCTCGGCATTGCGCGGCGCGCCCATCTCATGGCAGGCCCAGGCGTAGAGTTTCTCCAGGGCCTGACCGATACAGGCATCGGCCAGGGCGGAGAGATCTTCCAGGGTCTCGTCCAGCGGCGCCAGGGTTGTGATGTCCCGCCAGATGATGCGCACCATCTGCTGACGCCTGAACTGGCGCAGGCATTGTGACAGGGCGGCTTCGTCACCGACACCGGCCAGCCCGACGGCCAGGCGCTCGCCCATCTCACCGTCTGCGAGACGCCTGTCGAGCACCCCTTGCCGGTAGAGATCGGGGAGCAGATCCGGATGGCGCTGAGAGGTCTGGGCGACATAGTCGCTCGCCTCCCAGACCTTCAAAAGGCGCTGGCGAAAGCTGTCGTCTTCCGGCGCGGACACGCCCGCTTCCGTCAGCTTTTCACACCACTGGCGCCACTGCGCTTCTGTTTGTTGTTGCAGATCCGCACACATACTCATATCAGGTTGCAATGGTTGGTTCTTCTCCTGATCGCGCGGGCGGAACAGGCAAGGGGTCCGCAAATGAACGCGAATGAAATTCATTGAACCGCTTTGCAATCGTTGTAAACTGTCAAGTCTATCAGCAATTCGCCGGCTTGATACATGCCGGACAGAAAGTGGACCCTCATCGGCATCCGTAGCGCTTGAACGCCACGGCTCATTGAGGCTGTCCAAGCATCCAAGCAGACTGGCCATTCGTATCTTTTCCAGGTTGTAATCACATCGACTGACGGGAATCCAAAATGGACTGGCTGAATGACTTCTCGACCCAGGGCGTAGCACTGCTGTCCGCGCTGTTTATCTTTTTGATCGGGCTGGTGGTGCTGCTGGTCATCATACTTTTCATCATCGACCTGACCCAGACAAGAGACGCCATACGCCATAACTTTCCGGTGATCGGGCGTTTCCGCTATCTGTTCAGCCATCTCGGCGAATTTTTCCGCCAATACTTCTTCTCCATGGACCGGGAGGAGATGCCCTTCAACCGCGCCGAACGGGAGTGGGTCTATCTATCGGCGGCGGGTGTCGACAACACCATCGCCTTCGGCTCGACCAAGCCCCTCAACACACCGGGCACCGTGCTGTTCATCAATACCCCTTTCCCTACCCTGGACAAGGATGCCTACAGCACGCCGCCGGTCCTGATCGGCCCGGGTTGCCGCGAGCCCTACGAGGCCGGTTCGCTGATTCACATCTCCGGCATGAGCTATGGCGCGATCTCGATCCCTGCCGTGCGCGCCCTCTCCCTCGGCGCTAAATTATCGGGCTGCTGGCTGAATACCGGCGAGGGAGGGCTCTCTCCCTATCATCTGGAAGGGGGATGCGAGTTGGTGTTTCAGATCGGCACCGCCAAGTATGGCGTGCGCAATCCCGACGGCGGCCTCAGTGAGGAGAAGCTCAGGGAGATCGCCGCCATCCCCCAGGTGAAGATGTTCGAGATCAAATTGAGCCAGGGGGCCAAACCGGGAAAAGGGGGTATCTTGCCCGGCGCGAAAGTGACCGAAGAGATCGCTGCCATTCGCGGTATCGAGGCGGGCAGGGACTCCATCTCCCCCAACCGCCACCCGGAGATATCCAACTTCTCTGAATTGTTGAATTTCATCAACCATATTCGTGACATCAGTGGCAAGCCGGTGGGGTTCAAGATCGCCGTCGGCACCCATGCCTGGCTGGAAGAGATGTGCGAAATGATCCATCAGTGCGGCACTGCCTGCGCCCCGGATTTCATCACCATCGACGGCGGGGACGGGGGGACGGGGGCGGCCCCGATGCCACTGATGGACAGCGTCGGCCTGCCCATCAAGGCCGCCCTGCCCAGGGTGGTGGATATCCTGCAGCGCCACGGCCTGCGCAAGCGCATCAAGGTGATCGCTTCGGGCAAGCTGATCAATCCGTCGGAGACGGCCTGGGCCTTATGCGCCGGCGCTGACTTTGTCACCTCCGCCCGCGGCTTCATGCTTGCCATGGGCTGTATCCAGGCGCTGAAATGCAACAAAAACACCTGCCCCACCGGCATCACCACCCATAACAAACGCCTGCAACAGGGACTCGATCCGAAACAGAAGGCGGTGCGGATCAAAAACTTCGTTGACAAGATCCACTACGGCAGCGGCCTGATCGCCCACTCCTGCGGCGCGCCCCATCCGCGGGCGCTGCGCCGCAGCCATTGCCAGATCGTGCAGGCGAATACGCAACCCGTTCCGCTGGACGAGCTCTATCCTTATCTGCAGACCCTGCCAGCGTATCGATCCACCGCCGAACAGGAGGCCGCCCCGGAAGCTTCATGAAAAAACTGACCAACATCAAGGCCTCCGATCTGTTCGTCGCCGCCCTGGAAAACGAGGGCGTGGAGTATATCTTCGGGGTACCGGGAGAGGAGAACCTGGACCTGCTGGAGTCGCTGCGGCGCTCATCCATCAAGCTGATTCTCACCCGTCACGAACAGGCCGCCGGTTTCATGGCTGCTACCTATGGACGCCTGACCGGCAAGCCCGGCGTCTGCCTCGCCACCCTGGGGCCGGGCGCCACCAATCTGGTCACGGCCGCGGCTTACGCCCAACTCGGGGCGATGCCGATGCTGATGATCACCGGCCAGAAGCCGATCAAAAAAAGCAAGCAGGCCCGTTTCCAGATCATCGACGTGGTGGGCATGATGCAACCGATCACCAAATACGCCAAACAGATCGTCAATGTGAACGTCATCCCCAGCCAGGTGCGGGAGGCCTTCCGCCTGGCGGCGGAGGAGCGTCCCGGCGCGGTGCACCTGGAGCTGCCGGAAGACATCGCCGCTGAGCGCATCGAGGAAACCATGCTGTTCAGCGCCAACCGCCCGTGCCGGCCCGACGCGGATGCGGGCGCCCTGAAAAAGGCGGCGGAGATGATCCGCCAGGCTAAACACCCCCTGCTGCTGGTGGGCGCCGGGGCCAACCGGAAACAGGTCTTCGAACCCCTGCAGGCCTTCGTGGAGAAGACCGGCATCCCCTTCGTCAACACCCAGATGGGTAAAGGCGTGATAGGCGGCTTTCACGATCAGTACATCGGCACCGCCGCCCTCTCGGCCGGGGACTATGTCCATTGCGCCATCGATGCGGCGGACCTTGTCATCAATGCCGGTCACGATGTGGTGGAAAAGCCCCCTTTCTTCATGCAGCCGGGGGGCATGCAGGTGATCCATGTCAACTTCAACGCCGCCGAAGTGGATGAGGTCTACTTCCCGCAACTCGAACTGGTGGGAGATATCGGCTCCACTTTCCGTCAGTTGACGGAAAGGCTTGAACCGGTCTCCAGCCACGATTTCAGCTATTTCAAGGCGATGAGCAAGAAGATCCGGCGTGAGATCTCTTACGGCAGCGATGAGCCGGCCTTTCCGCCGATCCCCCAGCGCATCGTCGCCGATGTGCGCCGGGTGATGCCGCGAGACGGCATCATCGCCCTGGATAACGGCATGTACAAGATCTGGTTCGCCCGCGGCTACCTCTCCCAACACCATAATACGGTGCTGCTGGACAACGCCCTCGCCACCATGGGGGCGGGTCTGCCCTCGGCCATGCTGGCCAGCCTGATCTATCCCCGCCGCCGGGTGATGGCGATCTGCGGCGATGGCGGATTCATGATGAACAGCCAGGAGATGGAGACCGCGGTGCGGCTGAATCTCAACCTGGTGGTGTTGGTCATCAGCGACAGCGCCTATGGCATGATCCGCTGGAAACAGGCTGTCGGTGGATTCACCGACTGGGGGTTGACCTTCAACAACCCCGATTTTATCGCCTATGCCAATGCCTATGGCGCCACCGGGCACCGCATCGAGGCCACCGAGCAGCTCCTGCCCACCCTGGAGCAGGCCTATCGCGACGGCGGCGTCCACCTGGTTGAGGTTGCGGTGGATTACGCGGAAAACAAACGGGTGTTGATAGACGGGCTGGCCGCCATCGACTGCGGGGATAAAGGCTGAAAAATAAAGACCAGGGTGCATTCACACTTCCGGGGGATGGCGAGCGAATCAGGGTCTCTCAGAGGGGGATGGAGGGGGGAGAGGCCTCCGAGGAAGACCTCTCCGGTGTCACAACAGCGCTGCGCGGGCGCTATTTCAACCGATCTTATCCTGTATCGCTTGAATCATGCCGACGATCTCTTCTGACAGCGGACCGACTCGCTGATAGGCCTCTTCCGCGGCCGCCATATCCCCATGCTTCTTGAGATCGGATATCTCTCTTATCAATTCATGGAGCTCCCTGTGCGGTTTTTCGATCTGTGCGATCTCGCTGAGATGGGAGAAATCCCTGCGCCCTTCGTTCTCGTACCACTTGCCAAATCCGCATGCCTTGTGATCGAAGGCGACCCGCTCATCCAGTGAACCCTTACCGTCAAGAAAACCGCGCAGCTTGGTCTTCCAACTCAGGTGCGCCGCCATCGCCTGTTGCAGATGGCTGGCGTGAGCGTTCCCGGTATTGAATTGCCCCAACAGCTTGCCCAGTTGATCGACCTCCCTTGACATCGCCTCACTGGCCTCATAACTCTTGGCCGAATCTTGGGTGGTCGCTTCAGCCACATGGGTGATTTCAACGATATTGCGGTTGATATCCTCCGCCACCGCACTCTGTTGCTCAGCCGCCGTGGCGATCTGCGTGCTCATCTGGGAAATGGTGTCGACCACTCGGGTGATCTCTTTGAGCGACGCATGCGCCCGGCCGGCCTGTTCAACGCTATCCGCCGCCTGCTGCTGACTGGTCTCCATCACGGTCACCGTCCGCCGCACCCCGGCCTGCAAGCTCTCGATCATCTCCTGTATCTCTTCGGTGGAGTCCTGGGTGCGTTTCGCCAGGGTCCTGACTTCATCCGCCACGACCGCGAAGCCCCGTCCCTGCTCGCCGGCGCGAGCCGCTTCGATGGCGGCGTTCAAGGCCAATAGATTGGTCTGATCGGCAATCCCGCGAATCACATCCAGCACCGAGCCGATACGCTCGCTATCCTGTTCCACATGCCGCACCGTCTCCACTGCCCTGCCGACCTCGCTGGCGAGGCTGTCGATACTCTGGGTGACGCCGTTCACCACCTCGCGCCCGGCATTCGCCTGCACATCGGCCTGCTTTGCCGCCTCGGCGGTCTGGGTGGTGTTCTGCGCCACATCATGGACCGTCGCCGACATCTCCGTCATGGCCGTCGCAACCTGGGTGGTCTGCTCATGCTGACGGCCTATGCCATCATTGGTGTGCTCCGCCAGAGTGGCGAATTCGCCGATTTTCAGACTCAGATTCCCGGTGCTCCTGGAGACCTTCTCAATCATCCCTTCGGTCTTTTCGGCAAAACGATTATAGGCCTTGGCGAGACGCGCAACCTCGTCCTTACCCGTTTCGTCCATACGCACCGTAAGATCGCCCTCGGCCGAGGCGATGCCCTCCATCGCCTTGGCCGCGACACGGATCGGTTTCACCACCCCACGGCTGATCAGCCAGACCAACACACCGATAACCAGAACGGAGATCAGGCCCAACCCCATACCGAGCAACGAGAGGTTGGAGAGAGAGGTGGCAAATGCGGAACGGTCCTTGGCTAGAACCAGTACGCCGATGGGTTTCCCAGAGTAGTTCTCCACCGATGCCGCATACACGGACACGGGATCACCCGCCAACTCGCCCTCGTCATAGAAATGCTGGCCCTTATCGATCTCCATCAGCTTCGCCATGGGGACCAGATCGTCTCCTTCCATGGTGGTCGCAAAGCGCTCCATGGCGCCGTCACGGTTGATATAGAGCGCCAGGTCCACACCGTGGTTACCGGCATAGTCGTCGAGGAATGCCTGCCCGAAGGACATGCCGAACTCCACCGTGCCCTGATGCTGACCGATACGATTGACCGGCACCAATCCGCGCACCCCCAATCCGGCCACGCCCACTTCCAGCCCCTGGATCTGCGTCTTACTGCGATTAGCCTCCACCACGGTATGCCGGAAGGAGGAGAGATCGTCACCGAACTTGGCCGGCTTGTGGACCCTCAGGAAAGATGTGGCGGGGGGCAGGTGAAACTGAAACTGGCGTACGCCATACTCATTTTTCAACACCTTGAAGCCAGGGACGAACATCGCCTGAAGGGCATCTCTGTCACGCGCCGCGAACCGCTCCTGGACCTCGGGAATCCCGGCCACCAGGGCGCTCATGGCCCGGGCCAGGCGTCCTTCCGAGGCCACATTGGCAACCAAATTATCGAAGATTTTTTCCATCTCACTCTCTTCCGCAGTATGCAGAATACCGCCCATGTAGTTGAAAGTGGTCGATAGGGTGATGGCGAAAACCAAAACGACCGCCGAAACCGTGGCGGTCACAAAACGAAGTGAGATAGTGATACCCCTGAACATCTGTCTATTCCCCGTAACGCGACGACTCCCTTCGTCTGGAAAATTTCCCAACCAACAGAGCTAACGGCACCGATTAAAAAAAGTTTACCCCTAACTTATTAACCCGGCAATTTCTCTCGCAAAGACGCAAAGATCGCCAAGGAAAAATAAATACAGCCAAAAAAAGCAATAAGTTATAGCTTTGCGATCTTGGCGTCTTTGCGAGAGTTTTTCTTTCCAGACAGGTACTCATTAAAAAACCCCGTGTCTGTAGCGACACGGGGTCTGTGGTCAACCCAAACGTGGGTTGAGGCTTAGCCGGAACGTAAGCCGACAGTCGGGTATTACATCATGCCACCCATACCGCCCATACCGCCCATGCCGCCCATATCACCCATCGGCGGAGCGGACTCATCCTTCGGTTCATCGGCCACCATGCACTCGGTGGTGACCATCAACCCCGCCACGGAGGAGGCGTTCTGAAGCGCCGAGCGGGTCACCTTGGTGGGATCCAGGATGCCCATATCCATCATGTCGCCATACTCGTCGTTGCTGGCATTGAAACCGAAGTTACCCTCGCCGTCGCGCACTTTGTCGAGCACAACCGATGGCTCTCCGCCTGAATTGGCCACGATCTGGCGCAGCGGTTCTTCCATGGAGCGGCGGGCAATCGTGATGCCGACATCCTGATCGTGGTTATCGCCCGCCAGCCCCTCGAGGGCCTGGAGCGCGCGCACCAGGGCAACGCCGCCGCCGGGTACGATACCCTCTTCCACCGCCGCGCGGGTGGCATGCAGGGCATCCTCCACACGGGCCTTCTTCTCTTTCATTTCGACCTCGGTAGCCGCGCCGACCTTGATCACGGCGACACCGCCTGCCAGCTTGGCCACGCGCTCCTGCAGTTTTTCACGATCGTAATCGGAGGAGGTCTCCTCGATCTGGGCACGAACCTGCTCGACACGGGCCTTGATATCGCCCTCGACGCCGGCGCCGTCGATAATGGTCGTCTCTTCTTTGGAGATGGTCACCTTCTTGGCGTTGCCCAGATCGTTCAGGGTGGCCTTCTCCAACGACAGGCCGACCTCTTCCGAGATCACGGTGCCACCGGTCAGGATAGCGATATCCTGCAACATCGCCTTGCGTCGATCGCCGAAGCCCGGGGCCTTGACCGCGGTGACCTTGACGATGCCGCGCAGGTTGTTGACCACCAGGGTGGCCAGCGCTTCACCTTCCACATCTTCGGCGATGATCAGCAGCGGTTTACCCGCCTTGGCCACACCTTCCAGCACGGGCAGCAGATCACGAATGTTCGAGACCTTTTTATCGTGCAGCAGAATGTAGGGATCCTCCAGTTCGGCGGATTGATTCTGTTGATTGGTCACGAAATAAGGGGAGAGGTAGCCGCGATCGAACTGCATGCCCTCGACCACGTCCAGTTCGTTCTGCAGGGCGGAACCCTCTTCCACTGTGATAACCCCCTCTTTGCCGACCTTCTGCATGGCCTCGGCAATGATATTGCCGATATCGAGGTCGGAGTTGGCGGAGATGGTGCCTACCTGGGCGATCTCCTTGTCATCGGAGCAGGGACGGGAAACCTTCTTCAGCTCTTCCACCGCGACGGCCACCGCCTTGTCGATGCCGCGCTTGAGGTCCATCGGGTTCATACCGGCGGCAACGGCCTTCAGGCCCTCGCGCACCATGGCCTGCGCCAGCACGGTTGCGGTGGTGGTGCCGTCACCAGCCACGTCGGAGGTCTGAGAGGCGACCTCTTTCACCATCTGCGCGCCCATGTTTTCGAATTTGTCGGAGAGTTCGATCTCCTTGGCCACCGAAACACCGTCTTTGGTCACGGTGGGCGCACCGAAGCTCTTTTCCAAAACCACGTTGCGACCCTTGGGGCCGAGGGTTATCTTGACCGCATTGGCCAGAACATTGACGCCTTTGATCATACGTTGACGGGCGTCGTCGCTAAATTTTACTTCTTTTACACTCATGTCTTAATTCCTTAGGTAAATGTTGAGATTCGTCACCAGGCGATACCTGCGTCAGCTTGTCATCACGGGATTCGGCGCCTAACCTTCGATTACGCCCATGATGTCCTCTTCACGCATGACGAGGACCTCCTCACTACCCACCTTCACCTCTGTGCCAGAGTATTTACCGAACAACACCCTGTCTCCGACCTTGACGTCCAGGGGACGGGCCTCACCGCTATCGGTGACTTTACCGTTGCCGACAGCCAGCACCTCGCCCTGCACAGGCTTTTCGGTGGCGGCATCGGGGAGCACGATACCGCCTGGGCTGGTGCGCTCTTCTTCCATACGACGAACGATCACACGATCGTGCAGCGGACGAATATTCATCGACTGTTTTCTCCTAAATTAATGGTGTTTTGTGAAACGTATGTTTTTTTTAAACCAGACAAGGCTGTTAGCACTCGCCTGAACTGAGTGCTAATAATAGAGCGAAAAACCGGTTAGTCAAGGCTGTCGAGAGAGATTTTTTATCCCTTAAAACTCACTTCACGCCCCCCAACATGCCTCGATTTGTGTGATAATGAGTGATTGTTTAGACACTCCAACCGAAAATGAGGCCAAATTATGAGGCAAGCCAAACAGGGGGATACCGTCCGCATCCATTATACCGGCAAGCTGGACGATGGAACCCAGTTTGATTCATCCTCCGACCGCGATCCCATTGAATTCACCCTCGGCGAGAATACGGTAATCCCGGGGTTCGAGTCCGGCGTGGCGGGGATGCAGGTCGGTGACCAGAAAAAAATCCATATTCCGGCGGAGGAGGCCTATGGCGAGCACAACAACGCCTTGGTCGAGGATGTTCCTCTGCATAGCTTTCCAGCCGACCTCGAACTCCATGTGGGCATGCATCTGCAGGCGCAAAGTCCCAATGGAGAGAACTTCAACGTGGTCGTCACGGCCCTCACGGGCGAGAATGCGACCATCGACGGCAATCATCCACTGGCAGGCGAAGCGCTCAATTTCGACCTGGAGCTGATTGAGATTGTCTAGCGCTCAATTCCTCAGAGTCATCATGCAACTTTGAAAAATACCTAGACGGGGAGGCAGTCATGGCGGAAGTAAAAGAAGCAAAAAAAGAGAAGAGCAAAAAGCCAAAAAAAATTGACAATAAGACCTATGAGAAAGAGCTTTTCAAGCTGCAACTCGAGTTGGTTAAATTGCAGGAGTGGATCAAGCATAAAGGTCTCAAGGTCGTCGCCATTTTCGAAGGCCGCGATGCCGCCGGCAAGGGGGGTGTCATCAAACGCATCAATCAGCACCTCAACCCCCGCATCTGTCGTGTCGTCGCCCTGCCGGCGCCCACTGAGCGCGAACAGGACCAATGGTATTTTCAGCGCTATGCGCCCCACTTGCCCGCCGCCGGCGAAATGGTGCTGTTCGACCGTAGCTGGTACAACCGCGCCGGAGTGGAAAAGGTGATGGGTTTCTGCACCGATGAGGATTATCAGGAATTTTTGCGCTCCTGTCCCGAGTTTGAGCGCATGCTGGTGCGATCGGGCATCATTCTGATCAAATACTGGTTCTCTGTTTCCGACGAGGAGCAGGAGCGCCGTTTTCAGAGCCGTTTGGAGGAGCCGCATAAGCGCTGGAAGCTGAGCCCGATGGATCTGGAGTCACGCTCGCGCTGGGTGGAGTACTCCAAGGCCAAGGATGAGATGTTCGCCCATACCGACATCAAACAGGCCCCCTGGTATGTGGTCCACTCCGACATCAAGAAGCATGCGCGACTCAACTGCATCGCTCATCTGCTGAGCATGATCCCCTACGAGGATTTGACCCCCGAACCCATCGAACTGCCGCATCGCAAGGACAGCACGGGCTATGTGCGTCCGCCGATTTCGGACCAGACCTTCGTACCGGATATCTATCCCTGACTCACACTCCGCGTCCGGTCCGCTTCAGGCCGACGCGGTGTTTCAATCCTTCTCATCCTCACGCCGGAACTCCCCCTCGATCACCCGGGTCTCGCGCTGTGGCGGGGAGCGCTCTCCATTCGAGCCGGTCGGACCCATGACGCCTCCCCCCTGCAGACCTACCGTGAGCAGCCAACGCCTGAGCGGAGGAACCAGGAAGATAAAACCCACCACATCGGTGACAAAACCGGGCAACAGCAGCAACAGCCCGCAAATCAGCAATACCGCGCCCTCCATCATTTCAAAGGCAGGCGCTTCACCGCGATCCATGGCCTCGCGGACCCGCGACAGCGTGGCAAAGCCCTGGGCGCGCACCATCCACCCCCCCAGCAGGGCGGTGAAAATCGTCAGAAAGATGGTGGGGAAGGCGCCGATCTGCGCCCCGACCTTAATCAGAAAATAGAGTTCGACCAGCGGCACACCGACGAACAGCAGCAGAAAAATGAGCAGGGGATTCATCGCAGAGAGCTTACGCCGCGCAATCCCCCCAGACAAGACAAAGACCACGGAACGGCAGCTATTTTTTGTGCCGACCGTCCACCCATCACCTACAATTTACCTACGACCCTTTTTGTTGCGAGGCCTGTCCAAGGCGACTATCGCCATATCTGCCAATGGCGTGAGATGCAGACGACCGAAGCAATTGTAATCCATGAATATTCATGTTCTGATCAGGCCATGGTGACGCACTCGACGCTATATACCACCGCTTGATTGATCAACCTCTGTAGGGGACATAGGATGAAAATGACGAATCTGACAAATAAATACAAATCCTCGGGCGCTGCGACCTTTGTCGGCATAGCGGCCGCAGTGATGATCGGCTTGAGCGGCTGTGAAGCCACCATGCCCAAGATGGGCGGCTCTTCGGGCAATACCGTCACCGGCGCCGCCGGGGGTGAAACGGCTGAAGGCGCCAACACCGCCCTGGAACATTGCGACGAAACACTCGGCACCCTGGCGGTGGTGGAGGACCAGAGGGCCCCCTGGTGGGCCACCTACAGGAGTCGCTATCCGACCTTAGGCACCACCGTCCCCGTACTGCGCATGATGATCCAGCAATCCAACTGCTTCGTGGTTGTCGAGCGTGGCAGGGCCATGAATAATATGATGCAGGAACGGGCTCTCATGCAATCCGGAGAGATGCGCCAGGGCAGCAATTTCGGTAAGGGCCAGATGGTGGCCGCGGACTACACCATGAATCCCAGCATCCAGTTCTCCGCAAAAGGCACCGGCGGACTCGGCGGCATCGTGGGTGGGCTATTCGGCTCTACCGCGGGGGCGCTCGCGGGCGGACTCAAGTCCAACGAGGCGGCCACCACCCTGCTGCTGGTGGACAACCGCTCCGGCGTGCAGGTCTCCTCGTCCGTCGGCAACGCAAAGAACTTCGATTACAATCTCTTCGGCGGCCTGTTCGGCGGCGGTGGATTCGGCGGAGCCGGCGCATTTACCAACACCCCTGAAGGCAAGGTCGTCACGGCCGCCTTTGCCGACTCCTACAATCAGATGGTCAAGGCCCTGAGAAACTATAAGGCCCAATCCGTGAAGGGCGGCCTGGGCAAGGGCGGACGACTGAAGGTCGGTGACTGAATGTTGATTGGGTGATGCATCGGCATGCGCCGATAAGGCGGCCGGGAGACCGGCCGCCTTTTTCATTCCCCGTTGAAACCCGCTGACTTTGCCACCCTAGTGTGGTGTAACGTATAAACTGCACCAATCAGCGAGACGCTAAGCCGTTAGCTGCTAGGCGCGTTGCGCCGGGAATGGCGCGCCCTTTCCAAGCAACGCAACAACGCAGATGACGGCTTAGCGCCTCGCCCGAAGGGAGGCCCGTCAATGCCTCAATCCTGCGTTGCAGCGCTTGACAAGGGCGCTGCCATTGCCTGCGCGCTGCGCCTGGTCTTGAGGCATTGACGGGCCTCTGATTGGTACAGTTTATACGTTACACCACACTAGTACTCTTTCAACCTGATAACTAAGGATGCAGTGTGCCCCACATCATCCAAGGCAAGGCGCACCCCAAGGGCACTTCCTCCGGGGCGCAGTCCGCAGGGAGAAGTGGCACATGGATGTGCCGTTTACGGACCGAAGGATGGAATGGCATGCCCTTTTCAAGGACTGCAACGCCGCATTGGATGATGTGGGGCGCACCCTTTGGGCCAGCCAGGAAGCGGCCATCTGCGTTGTTGTGCTCCCTTGAATTAGCGACGGCTAGTCCTGCGCTCGCACGCCTAGCCGCTAGCCGCTTCCTGACTGGCTGCATCCTAAGTTATCAGGTTGACGGAGTACTCGCGTGTATATAGTATTTTCCGCCAATGTCGACGCCACTCCTCTTGATCCTCTGCACCGCACCCGACCGGAAGACGGCCCTCAGCCTTTCCAGGGCATTGGTGGAACAGGACCTGGCGGCCTGTGTCAATCTCACTGCCCCGGTCACCTCTGTCTATCGATGGCAGGAACAGATCGAGCAGTCCGACGAGATCCTGCTGCTGATCAAAACAACCAAAAAACGCTACCGGGAAGTCGAATCGACGCTCCGGACACTACATCCCTATGAACTTCCGGAAATCATCGCAGTCCCTGTAGAGCAGGGGCTGGATGGCTACCTCGACTGGGTGGAGCGATGCACAAACAAAGAAATCTGATCATTCCGTTACTGCTGCTGCTGGGGCTCGCCAGCCCGGCCCAGGCGGTGTTGAACGAGGAAGACCTGCTGATGCCCGATCAGGCCTTCCGGATCTCCGGGAGCACCGACGGGACCGACAAGCTGTTGGTCGAATGGCGCATCGCGGACGGCTACTATATGTACCGGGACAAGATCCACTTCGACACCGATGCCATCGGCATCGAGATGGGTCAGCCAACCCTGTCGGAAGCCAAGATCAAGCATGATGAGTTCTTCGGTGACGTGGCCGTCTATCGCAACAAGGCGACGGCGCAAATACCGCTCCAGCGCATGCAGGGATCCCAGGAGACCCTGCTGCTCAAGGCCCGCTCGCAGGGCTGCGCGGACCAAGGGATCTGTTTCCCGCCGCACATCCAGGAGATTCGGCTGGCGTTACAGCCGATGCAGGAAGCCGCCCTGCCCCTGACGGTTGCCGAATCGGCGCAGACAATTGCCGACACCGATGCGCCTTCTCTTTTCGACAATGCCGTCGAAGAGGAATTACTCGATCCTGAGGAGGCCTACAAGCTCTCCGCCACGGTCGAGGACGGCACCCATCTCCGCCTCTACTGGCGCATTGCCGAGGGCACCTACCTCTATCAGGATAAAATCCAACTCTCCCTGGCGGAGACAGAGGATATCGCCCTCGGGAGGGTCGACCTGCCTGAACCCGAGATCAAGCAGGACTCCATCCGCCCGGACGGCACTATCGGCGATGTGGCGGTCTACCACGACGAGATCGATCTTACCGTCCCCTTGGTGCGCGGCACGACAGATGCCCGGGAAATCACCCTGCAGGCGAAATTCCAGGGTTGCGCCGAGATAGGCGTCTGCTATCCCCCAATGAGCAAGCATTTCACGCTCTCCTTGCCCGGCATCTCTCAAGCGGAAGCCGGAGAGCTCCCTGCCGACCAGTCCAGCCAGTCCGGCGCCATAGCCGACGAACCGATTTCCGAACTGGATGAGATCGCCAATACCCTCAAGGGCGGCTCGATGCTGGTCATTATCGGGGTCTTCTTCCTACTCGGTCTCGGCCTCGCCTTCACCCCTTGTGTTTTCCCGATGATTCCCATCCTCTCCGGCATCATCGCCGGTCAGGGGGATAAGATCACTACCCGCAAGGCCTTCACCCTATCCCTGGTCTATGTACTGGCAATGGCCGTCACCTATACCGTTGCCGGAATACTGGCCGGCATGTTCGGCGAGAACCTGCAGGCCTATTTTCAGAATCCCTGGATACTCAGCAGTTTTGCCCTGATCTTCGTCCTGCTGGCCTTGTCGATGTTCGGCTTTTACGACCTGCAACTCCCCAGCAGCCTGCAAAGCAAACTCACTGAAGTCAGTAACAGACAGCAGGGCGGGTCTCTGACCGGTGTGGCGATCATGGGCTTTCTCTCCGCCCTGATCGTCGGTCCTTGCGTGGCCCCGCCACTGGCCGGGGCATTGATCTATATCGGCCAAACCGGAGACGCCCTGCTTGGCGGGCTCGCCCTGTTCGCGCTCAGCATGGGCATGGGGGCGCCCTTGATCGCCATCGGCACCTCCGCAGGAAAACTGCTGCCACGGGCGGGGGGCTGGATGGATGCGGTCAAGGCGGTATTCGGTGTCGCTCTACTGGGTGTTGCCATCATCATGCTTGAACGGATAATTCCAGCCGAAGCGGTGATGCTGCTGTGGGGCGTGCTGTTCATCGTCTCCGCTATCTATATGGGTGCGTTGCGCCACTTGGAGATAGAGGCAAGCGGCTGGCAGAAGCTCTGGAAGGGCCTCGGCTTCGTGTTCCTTGTCTACGGCACGCTGATGCTGGTAGGCGCCGCGTCGGGGGGCAAGGATACCCTGCAGCCACTACGGGGTATTGCCATTGCCGGCGGTTCGGGCGGCGGCCAGGACCACCGGGAGCTGCAATTCAAGCGCATCAAGAGCGTCGCCGACCTGCAGCGCGAAGTCGCGGACGCCAGCCGTCAGGGAAAATCAGTCATGCTGGACTTCTATGCCGACTGGTGCATCTCCTGCAAGGAGATGGAAAAGTACACCTTCTCCGATCCAGAGGTGATCGCCGCACTCGCCAACACCCGCCTGCTGCAGGCTGACGTGACAGCCAACGACGATACCGATCAGGCGCTGTTGCAGGGACATTTCGGCCTGCCCGGCCCGCCTGCCATCATCTTCTACGGCAGCGACGGCAAGGAGCGTGAAAGATACCGCATCGTTGGCTTCATGTCGGCGGATGAGTTCGCCGCCCATGTGAACCGGGCTATCCGATAAACCGATCAGAGGGGATCTTCCGCACACTTGCACGCCGCGCAGCGCATGCCCGGACCTCCCCTTAACCAGACAGCTACTAAAAAGTTGTAACGATCTTGATAAGTACTGCACTGAAACTGGACAAAACCGCGCTTATCTTGCAGAATCCAACGATTCTATATCCAGACCACTTTGATGCCTTCCGATGCGATGACATCGGCGACTGAACAGGTGGTCTTTTTTCATTGTCCACTGCCCTGGAAAATCGCAACATGGCTACCATCCTGGTACTCAACGGTCCGAATCTGAACCTGCTTGGCGCCCGGGAGCCAAAGCACTACGGCAGGGAGACACTGGACGCCATTCGCCGCCAGATCGAGGATCAGGGCAGACAATCGGGACATGAGATCGATTTCCGTCAAAGCAACGCGGAGCATGAACTGATCGGTTGGGTGCATGAGGCCAATGAATCAGGCGTCGCTTTCATCATTATCAACCCGGCCGCCTTCACCCACACCAGCATCGCCCTGCGGGACGCGCTGCTGGGAACAGGCATACCCTACATCGAAGTCCATCTCTCCAATGTGCATGCCAGAGAGGCGTTTCGAAGCCACTCCTTTTTCTCTGACAAGGCCGAAGGCATCATCACCGGCCTGGGCGCACAGGGGTACGAGCTGGCCCTGCAGGCCGCCATTGCGCGGCTCAATAAATAATACAGACAGAGACTGAACAACATGGATATTCGCAAAGTAAAAAAACTGATTGAATTGCTGGAGGAGTCGGATGTCGCCGAGATCGAGATCCACGAGGGCGAAGAGTCGGTAAGGATCAGCCGGCACAGCTCTTTACCTGCAGCCATGGCCATCCCCAACATGATGACCCAGACGCCTGCCACCCCCATGCCCGCCCCTGTGCCGGCTCCCGCCCCGACCACCCACGAGACGCAGGCGCCAGAGGAGATTCTGGGGCATGCCGTGAGATCCCCCATGGTGGGCACCTTCTACCGTTCTCCCTCGCCCGGCAGCAAGCCCTTCGTGGAAGAGGGGCAACAAGTCGCTGTCGGGGATACGCTGTGCATCATCGAAGCGATGAAGATCCTCAATCAAATCGAGTCGGACAAGGCCGGCACCGTGAAAAAGATACTGGTCGAAAACGGCCAACCCGTTGAGTACAACGAACCCCTGTTCATTATCGATTGAGTGAAGCCATGATAGACAAGATCGTAATCGCCAATCGTGGTGAGATTGCACTGCGTATCCTGCGCGCCTGCAAAGAACTGGACATCAAGACCGTGGCCGTTCACTCCGAGGCCGACCGAGATCTGAAGCATGTGCTGCTTGCCGATGAATCGGTGTGTATCGGCCCCGCGCCGTCCGCCGAGAGTTATCTCAATGTCCCCGCCATCATCAGCGCGGCAGAGGTTACCGATTCGGTTGCCATCCATCCCGGATACGGCTTTCTCTCGGAAAATGCCGATTTTGCGGAGCGGGTGGAAAACAGCGGCTTTATCTTCATCGGCCCGATGGCGGACACCATTCGCGTGATGGGCGACAAGGTAGCCGCCATCGAGGCCATGCGCCAAGCCGATGTGCCCACGGTGCCAGGGTCGAACGGCCCCCTCGACAACAATGCCAAACGCACCAGGGAGCTGGCGAACGAGATCGGTTATCCGGTGATCATAAAGGCCGCCGGCGGCGGCGGCGGCAGAGGCATGCGGGTAGTGCATTCCGAGGCCACCCTGTTGAACGCGGTTGCCATGACCAAGGCCGAGGCCGAGGCCGCCTTCGGCAACGGCACCGTCTATATGGAGAAGTTTCTCGAAAACCCGCGCCATGTGGAGTTTCAGGTCCTTTCCGACACCCATGGCAACGCCATCCACCTGGGCGAGCGGGACTGCTCCATGCAGCGTCGCCACCAGAAGGTGGTGGAAGAGGCGCCTGCGCCGGGGATTAGCGATAAGCAACGCAGCGAGGTCGGCGAGCGCTGCGCCGAGGCCTGCAGGCAGATCGGCTATCGCGGCGCCGGTACGTTCGAGTTCCTCTATGAAAACGGCGAGTTCTACTTCATTGAGATGAATACGCGAGTCCAGGTGGAACACCCGGTCACCGAGTTGATCACCGGCATTGACATCGTCAAGGAGCAGATTCTCATCGCGGCAGGCGAGCCCTTGAGCTATCAACAGCATGACATCAAGCTGCAGGGCCACGCGATCGAATGCCGAATCAATGCGGAAGACCCGGAGAATTTTCTACCCAGCCCCGGCACCATCGGCCAACTCCACACACCCGGCGGACCGGGCATCCGTGTCGACACGCACATCTACAACGGCTATCGAGTCCCGCCCTATTACGACTCCATGATCGGCAAACTGATCGCCCATGGCGAGACCCGCGACTCGGCGATCGCGCGCATGCGCATCGCCTTGCAGGAGATGGTGATCAGCGGCATCAAGACAAACATCCCGCTCCACCTGGATATCATGCGTGACAGCGCCTTCAAGGCCGGCGGGGCGAATATTCACTATCTGGAGAAAAAGCTGGGACTCTGATTGAATTTTGAGTTGTGAATTTTGAATTATGAATTAACGCACACGTAGGGTGCGGCCCTGCCGCACCAAACGCCCTACCACGTCGCAAGGTACAATCTACTGCATTATTAATCCGACACGCTTATGGTGCGGCTGGGCCGCACCCTACCGACCGGGTAGCAACCGGCGGATAGGGAAGATCGGCATGACAAGGATTCGCACGATCCCAAATTCATAACTCATAATTCAAAATTCACCATGGCTTGGCTTCAACTCTCCATCGACTGCAGCGAAACCGAGGCGCCCCTGTTGGAGTTGCTGTTCGAAAACCTCGGTGCGCTCTCCATGACCCTGGGGGATGCGGGGGATCAACCGCTGTTGGAGTTACCGCCGGAATCTGAGCAACTGTGGCATCGCACCCGGGTTACGGCACTGTTCGAGGGCGAACGGGATCCACGGAAACTACGCGCCGAACTGGCGGCCGCTCTCGATGACCGGCTTGTCGATGGATTGCACTGGGAGCGCATCGAGGAGAGGATCTGGGAGCGGGTTTGGCTGGAGCATTTCAAACCCATGTCCTTTGGCCGGCGCCTATGGGTCTGTCCGGAGGGAGAATCGGTTGAACAAGCGGAAGGCGTGGTGATCCGGCTCGATCCCGGTCTCGCCTTCGGCACAGGCACCCATCCCACCACGGCACTCTGCCTGGAATGGCTCGATGCCCAGGATCTACAGGGAAAAACCGTCATCGACTACGGCTGTGGCTCGGGCATACTTGCGATTGCCGCCTTGAAGCTGGGGGCGCGTTGCGCCATTGCCGTCGATCATGACCCACAGGCCTTGCAGGCCAGCCGCGACAATGCCGAAAAAAACGGCGTGGCCGACCGCCTCAGCACCTTCCCGCCTGAAACCGCACCCGATCGACAGGTAGACCTGCTGGTGGCGAATATCCTGGCCGGACCGTTGATCCAGCTCGCCCCTCGCCTCGCCCGGCTGATCCGACCAGGGGGGCGATTCGCCCTCTCCGGGATACTTGCCGAACAGCAATCTGACGTGGCGTCCCGCTATCGCGTATTCGCCGATCTGGCCCCTGTCAGACAGCGCGGGGAATGGGTGCTTATCAGCGGAAAGGGGTTGCCTGCCGTTCAGCTTCGGTCTAACGTAGAGTAACGATCGAAGTTACAGCAACCCGACCTATGTTTACCCAGTGCCCACACTGTCTGACCCTGTTCCGCATCACCTCGGGGCAACTCAAGGCCGCTGAGGGCAAGGTGCGTTGCTGCCAGTGCAGCAGTGTCTTCAATGCCTTGATGAACCTGCAGGAATCCCCTGCCTCCTTCAAAAATGACACCAGCCGCGACCCGGCGGCCGGACCAATCACCCTGCAGGGTGCCGAAGGAGAGGCTATGGAAGCGACTGATCGAGACCCCATCCTGGTCAACGACAGTGAAGTGATAAGATCCCTGGACGCCCTGGCGGATGATGACTCAGGCGTGCACCACTTTTCAGAGGACACCGATTCGGAAGCGAACGAGAGCGGACTCGGGAACCACAGCCAGAGCCAATTTCTGCTGGAGCAGGATGACGGTCTCGAAACCGAGCCCGACTATTTTGCCACGGATACTGAATCCCAGATGTCAGCGCTGCTGGATCAGGACTCGGCCTCATTACTGCTCAGCACTGAAAGCCATCGACCGGATCTGGCCGAAGTCATCGAGTTGGAGGTCCGTGAAACGGAACCCGACCCAGCGATAGCGCTCGACCCCGAAACGGGTCAACCTGAAGAGGGCGCGCCGCCTGAGGACGGCATCACCCAGGACTATGTCTCCTCAGCAACCGCCTCTAGGGATAATGCCTACGCCTCTGCGGCTGTCGTGGAAGAGGAGAAGCCTTTCACCTTCGAAGCGGGATATGATGATGACCCGCCCCGGCGGAACAGACTCTTCTGGGGGCTTGGTTCGCTGCTCCTGATCATACCGCTCAGCGGTCAAATCGTTTGGCAATTGCGAGACAGCCTCATTCACAACGATATCGGCAGACAACTCCTGGGCGGCGTCTGCCAGATTGCCGGTTGTGACGTGCCGATTCGCAGGGCTGTTGAAAAGATCCTTATCAGTGAACGCACCCTAACCACACATCCCGAAAAAGAGAACGTCCTGTCGCTGCAGCTTGAAATGGCCAATACGGCAGCCTTTCGGCAACCCTATCCGAAACTGCAACTGAGCCTCTACAACGACATGGGAAAACTCATTGCGCGACGCACCTTCACGCCCGATGAGTATCACGCCGCCCACGACCAGGCAGATGCGATGATGCCCAGACAAGAATCGGTGCATGTGGAGCTGGAGTTGGCCGACCCGGGAAACGAAGTCACCGGTTTCAAGTTCGATTTTTTATAGCTGACAGCGAATTTAATTCCGCAATAAAAAATTTACAATTCCACCGTTCCTGGCCTGGCGAATCATGATTCGACCATATCTGCCTAAGATTGAATGGGTTACCAGACGCCCTTCCAGCCGATTCACAAGTAGGCTCATATGGCCGAATAGTCCCAGATCAATTCAAGGTCATTTTGTCTTTGATTCCGCCCGATTTTACCGGTAGTATCCCAACCCCTCCTTCTCCTGTGTACAGCCTCCCGAAGAGTGGCGAATTGGATGCAAATTGGACCCTATGGCATAGAGAACAATCTGCTGCTGGCCCCCATGGCCGGTGTCGCTGACAGGCCGTTTCGGCAGCTCTGCAGACGCCTGGGAGCCGGCTTGGCTATCTCGGAGATGGTCACGGCCGATACCTCGCTATGGGGCACTGAAAAGAGTGTCAAGCGACTCGATCACGAGGGTGAGACGGGTCCCGTCAGCGTGCAAATCCTCGGATCCGATCCCCGCTTGATGGCGGATGCAGCCCGCGCCAATGTGGCGATGGGCGCGCAGATCATCGATATCAACATGGGATGTCCGGCGAAAAAGGTCTGTAAGCGCGACGCAGGATCCGCGCTGTTAAAGAATGAGCCTCTTGTTGCCGCTATTTTGCATGCTGTGGTCAATGCAGTGGACGCGCCCGTGACCCTGAAGATCCGCACCGGCACAGATCCAGACAACCGCAACGGCGTACGCATTGCACGGATTGCCGAGGCGGCCGGCATTCAGGCGCTGGCCGTCCACGGCCGCACCCGGGCCTGTAAGTTTGCCGGTGACGCCGAATATGAAATCATCCGCGACATCAAGCAGGCAGTCGGGATCCCGGTGATCGCAAACGGCGATATCACTTCACCGGAAAAGGCGGCGGCGGTGTTGCGCCAGACCGGCGCCGACGCCTTGATGATAGGCCGCGCCGCGCAAGGACGCCCTTGGATCTTCAAGGAGATCGAACACTATCTTCAAACCGGCTCACATCTGCCTGAAGCGAAGATTGACTGGGTTGCCAGCATCCTTATCGAACATGTCAGGCAGCTATACGACTTTTATGGAGAGTACCGTGGCGTACGCGTTGCACGCAAGCACATCGCCTGGTACAGCAAAGGGCGCCCGGGCGGCGCGGCATTCAGGGAAAAAATAAATCACGCGGAATCCGCGGCTCAACAGCTGCGCAATATCCGTGAGTATTTTAAAAACCTGCAAGAAAAAGGGGATCTGGCGGCATGATGATCGAAGCTGTTCTATCCAATCAAGAGGGTGAGGAGTATCTGACCGTCACCCACAGTAAAAAATCCGAGCCTTTACGCCAATGCGTCAGCGATGCCATGCAACGCTATTTCAAAAATCTCGACGGACATGGCGCCAATAACCTGTATCGCTTGGTGATGAACGAAGTGGAAGCCCCGCTGCTCGAGAGCGTCATGAAGCATACCGGTGGCAACCAAACCCAGGCCGCGACTATCCTGGGCATCAGCCGCAGCACCCTGCGTAAAAAACTCTCCCTGTACGATCTGGACTGAGACGATGGGTTGTCCCTTGGATCGCGCCGGATTCATGGTGCGATCCTGGTGTGGCGTCCTGTACTAGTACTCCGTCAACCTGATAGCCACTATTGTGCCTGCTTTTCTCGCCAGGCGGCGTCGATAAACTGATAAAATGATGAAACTCAACAAACCGAATGGAAAACCTCACCCATGGCATCGACTAAACGCGCTCTGATCAGCGTCTCAGACAAGACCGGCATCGTCGAATTCGCCCGCGGCCTGGCGGAAAGCAAAATTGAGATCCTCTCCACCGGAGGCACGGCGAAACTGCTCACTCAGAATGACGTACCGGTGATCGAAGTCTCTGAATACACCGGCTATCCGGAAATGATGGATGGCCGGGTAAAAACCCTCCATCCAAAGATTCACGGCGGCATTCTCGGGCGTCGCGGCATCGATGACGGGGTGATGAAGGAGAACGGCATCGGCGCCATCGATCTCATCGTGGTCAACCTCTATCCTTTTGAAGAGACGGTGGCCAAACCGGACTGCGACCTGGCCACCGCCATCGAAAATATCGATATCGGCGGCCCCACCATGCTGCGTGCGGCGGCGAAGAACCACAGACACGTCACCGTGGTGGTTGATGCCATGGACTATGACCGGGTGCTGCGGGAGATGGCCGAGCACGACAACGCCCTGAACGATGCCACGCGCTTCGATCTGGCGGTGAAGGCCTTCGAGCACACTGCCCGTTACGATGCGGCCATCGCCAACTATCTGGGAGTGCGGGTCACGGAGGACGTCAGCAACTTTCCGCGCACCCTGTCACTGCAGTTCAAGCAGGCCCAGACCATGCGCTATGGGGAAAATCCTCACCAGAAGGCGGCCTTCTTCGTGGAGCACAGCATCGACGAGGCCAGCATCGCCACCGCCAAGCAGCTTCAAGGCAAGGAGCTCTCCTATAACAATATCGCCGATACCGACGCCGCTCTGGAGTGCGTCAAGAGCTTTGACGAGGGCCCGGCCTGCGTCATCGTCAAACATGCCAATCCTTGTGGCGCAGCCTATGGCGCCACGCCCCTGGAGGCCTATGAACGCGCCTACAGCACCGACCCGGAATCGGCGTTCGGCGGCATCATCGCCTTCAACGGCAAGCTGGATGGCGAGACGGCGAAGCGGATTGTCGAACGCCAGTTCGTCGAAGTGATCATTGCCCCCAAGATCACCGCCGCCGCTATCGAAGCGGTGAGCAGCAAGAAGAACGTGCGTCTGCTGGAGTGCGGCGAATGGCTCAGTGAAGCGATCCATCGCACCGAATACAAGCGGGTCAACGGCGGCCTGCTGGTTCAGGATGCCGATCTGCAACTGACCAAGGCGGTCGAAGTGGTCAGCCGACGGCAGCCGACCGAACAGGAGATGCGCGACCTGCTGTTCACCTGGCGCGTCGCCAAGTTCGTCAAGTCCAACGCCATCGTCTACGGCCGCGACGGCATGACCATCGGCGTCGGCGCCGGGCAGATGAGCCGGATCAATTCGGCGCGCATCGCCGCCATCAAGGCGGAACACGCGGCGCTGGAGGTAAAGGGCTCAGTGATGGCGTCGGACGCCTTCTTTCCCTTCCGTGACGGCATCGACAATGCCGCCGCAGCGGGTATTGTCGCGGTCATCCAGCCCGGCGGTTCGATGCGCGATGAAGAGACCATCGCCGCCGCCGACGAACACGGCATGGCAATGGTGTTCACCGGCATGCGCCATTTTCGCCACTGATGAACATTCTGGTCATCGGTTCAGGCGGCCGTGAACACGCCTTGGCCTGGAAGGCCGCCCAATCGCCTCTGGCCGACAAGGTGTATGTGGCGCCCGGCAACGCCGGCACCGCCCTTGAGGACAAGCTTGAAAATGTGGCAATCGGCGCAGAATCGATCGACAAGCTGATCGCCTTTGCCAAGGCGCATGAGATCGGCCTGACAATCGTCGGCCCTGAAGCGCCGCTGGTGATCGGCATCGTCGATGTCTTCAGCGCCGCCGGCCTGCGCTGTTTCGGTCCCACTCGCGGAGCCGCCCAACTCGAGGGCTCCAAATCCTTCACCAAGGACTTTCTCGCCCGCCACCGGATACCCACCGGCGACTACCGGACTTTCAGCGATCTGCAGCCGGCGCTGGACTATCTGCATCAGGCCGACGCCCCCATTGTCATCAAGGCCGATGGACTGGCTGCCGGCAAAGGGGTGATCGTTGCCATGGATCTGCCCACCGCTGAGTCCGCCGTGCGTGACATGCTGGCCGGCAATGCCTTCGGCGAGGCGGGCCACCGGGTGGTTATCGAAGCGTTCCTGGAGGGCGAGGAGGCCAGCTTTATCGTCATGGCCGATGGCGAGCATGTGCTGCCCATGGCCACCAGCCAGGACCATAAGCGGGTCGGGGATGGTGACACCGGTCTCAATACTGGCGGGATGGGCGCCTACTCTCCCGCGCCTGTAGTAACCGAAGCCGTATACCAGCGCATCATGCAGGAGGTGATCCTGCCGACCGTCAGGGGCATGGCTGAAGAAGGCCTGCCCTATACCGGCTTTCTCTATGCTGGATTGATGATCGCCGCCGACGGCACACCGAAGGTGATCGAATACAACTGCCGTTTCGGCGACCCGGAGACCCAACCGATCATGTTGCGGATGCGATCGGATCTGGTGGCCCACTGCCTGGCGGCGCTGGAGGGAAGACTCGACCGGGAAAGCACGGCCTGGGATCCCCGCGCATCCGTCGGCGTGGTCCTGGCCGCCGGCGGCTATCCCGGCCGTTACGACAAAGGGAAGCCTATCAGCGGACTGGCGGAATCGGAGACCCCGTCCAGCAAGGTCTTCCATGCCGGGACCGCGCTGGAAAACGACCAGGTCGTGACCGCTGGCGGGCGGGTGCTCTGTGCCACCGCGCTGGGTGAGACGGTCACACAGGCGCAACGGGGCGCCTATGATCTTGTCCGAAGCATCCACTGGGAGGGGGTCTGCTTCAGAAAGGATATCGGCTACCGGGCCATTGCCAGAGAACAAGCCGGCAAAACAACCAGCGCCGTATTGCCCGGCCCGCTGTTATTTCGCGCACTCTTGGCGCTGGCGCTGCTGCTCTTCTCCTACCTCGCCTTCACGCCTAGCGAAATTTACCTCGACAGCAGCCTGAACGACAAGGTCTCCCACGCCCTGACCTTCCTCTGTCTCGCCGTGCTGGTCGATTTCTCCTGGCCCGGATCGCGCTGGAACTGGGCCAAGATCCTGTGGTTGATGAGCTATGGATTGTTCATCGAGGCGGTACAGGGTTTTCTGCCCTATCGCATGTTCTCACTCCTGGATCTGGCGGCCGATGCCGTGGGTCTGCTGTGCTACCCGCTGCTGCTGTCGCTGCTGATGCGTATTCCCAGCTTGGCAGCCCACCGGAATAGTGCTATCAATTAAGCTTGTGTACCCTGTCAATGGATACCGTGACATTCAGAAGTACACCACCGAATCCCTACTTTATGCATCAAGAAGCTCATGAGCGATGTCAAACACAGCGCATTCAAATATGACTATCTGGGCTCCGACCCGAAAGCCATCCAAAGATCCGTCTCCAATCACCTCGTCTACACCATTGGCAAGGACCCCTACACCGCCACCGACCATGACTGGATGATGGCCTTCAGCCATGTGGTGCGCGACCGCTTGATCGAGCGTTGGATGGAGACCCAGCGCAGCTTCTACAAGCACGACGCCAAACGTGTCTACTACCTGTCGATGGAGTTTCTCATCGGACGCAGCCTGGTCAACAGCCTGCTCAACATGGATATCCTTGACCCCAGCACCGAAGCCCTGCACAAACTCGGCATCGAGTTGGAGAATCTACGCAATCTGGAGCATGACGCGGCGCTCGGCAACGGCGGCCTGGGCCGGTTGGCGGCCTGCTTTCTCGATTCCATGGCCTCCTTGAATATCCCCGGCTACGGCTACGGCATTCGTTTCGAATACGGCATGTTCCGGCAAAAGATCGAAAACGGCAGCCAAGTGGAGCTGCCGGAAAACTGGCTGGTGCATGACAACCCTTGGGAGTTCCCCCGCCCCGAGGTCTCCTACCGGGTCCGTTTCGGCGGCCGGGTGATGGAGTACCAGGACAGCACCGGACGGCGCCATTTCGACTGGATCGAGGGCGATGTAATCATTGCCCAGGCCTATGACACCCCCATACCCGGCTTCAAGAACGACACGGTCAACAATCTGCGCCTGTGGAGCGCCAAGGCCTACGAAGACTTCGACCTCAACCAGTTCAATCAGGGGGAATACACGGAAGCGGTCGTGGGCAAGACCCTGTCGGAGAATATCTCCAAGGTGCTCTATCCCAACGACAGCTCGACCATGAACAAGCTGCTACGCCTGAAACAGCAGTACTTCTTTGTCTGCGCATCGCTGAAGGACATCCTGCGGCGCTTCTTCACCGATCACGACGACCTGCGGGAGCTACCCGAGAAGGTCGCCATTCAACTCAATGACACCCATCCCGCCATCGCCATCCCGGAGATGATGCGCCTGCTGATGGACAAGCACCAGCTTGAGTGGCAGCCGGCCTGGGAGACCACCACCCGGATCTTCTCCTACACCAACCATACCCTGCTGCCCGAAGCCCTCGAGACCTGGCCGCTGCACATCTTCGAGCAGATGCTGCCGCGTCACCTGCAATTGACCCTGGAGATCAACCGCCGCTTTCTGCTCATGCTGGGTCATCTATACCCTGGCGACATGGATATCCTGCGCCGCCTCTCCATCATCGACGAAAGCGGTGAAAGACGCATCCGCATGGCCCATCTGGCGATCATCGGCAGCCACAAGGTGAACGGCGTCTCCGCCCTGCACAGCGAACTGCTTTGCAACTCGACCTTCAAGGACTTCAACTGTTTCTATCCCGGCAAGATCATCAACATCACCAACGGCATTACACCGCGCCGCTGGCTCTATCAATCCAACAAGGGGCTTTCCAAGCTGATCTGCGAAGCCATAGGTCCGGAGTGGATCGGCGACCTGGATCTGATCAAACAGCTAGAACCGCTAGCGGACGACGCCGTCTTTCAGGCCAAGTTTTCCGCCATTAAACAAGCCAACAAGTCCCGCATGGCCGATCTGATAAAGTATTATCTGAACAAACAGGTCGATCCAAACACCCTGTTCGATGTCCAGGTCAAAAGGATCCACGAGTACAAACGCCAACTGCTCAACCTGTTCCGCGCCATCGCCCTCTATAACCGCCTGTTGGACAATCCGCACGCACCCTGCGTGCCGCGCACTATCCTGTTCGGCGGAAAGGCGGCTCCCGGCTACACGATTGCGAAACTGATCATCCGCCTGATCAATGACGTGGCCGATGTCATCGACAATGACCCAGCCGTCAGTGACCGGCTGAAGATCATCTTCATCCCCAACTACGACGTCACCACCGCATCCGATATCATCCCCGCCGCTGAGCTCTCTCAGCAGATATCCACCGCCGGCATGGAGGCCTCGGGGACGGGAAACATGAAACTGGCCCTGAACGGCGCCCTCACGATGGGGACCATGGACGGCGCGAACGTAGAGATGCTGGAGAATATCGGCGCTGAGAACATCTTCATTTTCGGCCTCACCACCGATGCTATCGACAGACTGGACCGGCAAGGCTATGACCCAAGGCGCCTCTATGAATCCGACCCGCTACTGAAACGCATCATCGATATGATCGCCAACGGCTTCTTCTCGCCGGAAGAGCCGGCTCGCTACCGCATGATCACCGACAGCCTGCTCCACACCGACCACTTCAAGGTCCTGGCCGACTTCCAGGCCTACCTGGCTATCAGCGACCAGGCGGACCAGCGGTATCTCAACCCCACGGACTGGAACCGCATGGCGATCCTCAACACCGCCCGCATGGGCTACTTCTCCAGCGATCGCACCATCAAAGAGTACGCAGAAAAGGTCTGGCATGTGGAGCCGGTGGCACGGTAATGCCTCAGGAAGCAACAGCCCCCTCATTCCTGCGCCTGTCGGGAGCCAGTAACTCGTTGAGTTCAATAGATTTCTTCAGGCGGCGGGATGATATGGCCATGCCCCGGATGTTTCACCCGGGCCAAGAATATGCCTTTACGGCCAGACACTTTTTTAAACGCCTTTTATAACCTTTCTGACATAAGGTATAATCAAACAGGTAAATCGTGGTTGCAGTATGACACTTCCTTCGTTACGGAACCTTACATGCAGCCACATTACTTGCCCGTTCACAGGGATTGGAGCAGGCTCGTTAGTGATTTCAATGGCTATGCCCTCCAGTCGGTTATAGGACTCTTTTAACAGACAGATAAGATAGGGACTCTTTATCATGGAAAAGAAAACGTACGTAAACATACCAGCGCTATTGGCGTTAGCATTCTATGCGTCAGTCTCCCAAGCCAGCCTCATCAACCTTTCAGAACGCGACTACTTATCGAGCGGCGATGGCTTGGTCACCTATGACGCAACCACCGGACTGGAGTGGCTGGACCTGACCTACACGGTCGGAAACTCGATCTTGGACACCGAGGCCGACGCGGCGATCTGGGCCAATGGCTGGCAGTGGGCAACCACGGAACAGACAAACGCTTTGCTGGACCACACGGTGCTTCCACAGGGATTGACATCAAATCATCCCGACAATCTGGCATTCATAGAGCTTCTAGGCGCCACGTACGAAAGAATCGAGCCGGATCGATATACCCGGAAATTCGCTGCGGGCATATCGAGGGGACATTATTTCCCTGAGTACTACAGTATACCCGCGGGATATAAATCCGCCGTCGTCGACGGCCATATTTACCATGCCGGAAATGTCGGCCCGGTCGGCTGTGACGATGAACCGGTCTGTGTCAGCTATGTCGGTTACGAGCAGGACACATGGTCCGAGAGCGACTCCCTGTTCACCTTCGGCAGCTGGTTGGTCCGTAGGGAAGCCGTCCCCGAACCCTCAATTCTCCTAATCTGGGCTATCGGGTTGACCTGCCTCGGCCTGGTTCGCCTGAAAACCAAAACCTAACCCGGTCAAGCGGGTAGACCCCATCATCACAACCATTCGATTCACCGACTCAGAAGTGATTGTCCGCAAATAATCGCCAACATCCACTACCCACAAACGCGGGTAGTGGATGAAAATCTCCCATTTGCGTTCATTCGCGGACTGATAAATAACAAATTCTTCACTAAAACCTGCTACAGACCTTTTCGGCGATCATCTTTCCGGCAAGTATATTACCCTCGACATTCCAATGTCCCTTGCCCAATTTAGTATTCTCGAATCCATGCAGATAGACCTGGTTATCCCGCGCATAGCTCTGGAAAGACTCGAGTAAATTCAGAATATCGATACCCTGCCGGGACGCGAATGCGGACATCCTTTGTTGCGGGTAATTCAGACTCTCCACCCCTAACTTGCTCTGGAACGCCTGCCTGACCGACACATCAGGATGAACCACGGTCCCCTGGGTCAGGGTAACCAGTAGAAAACGGGCGCCATGATCAGACACCTCCTTATCCATTAACGCTATTACCCCCTCCGTCACCTGCCACGCATTCTTCCATACCGCATCTTTCGGAGGATGGAAGATGCTGTCATCCAACCCGACTTCCAATGGTGTGTCCTTCTTTTTGGCACGGCCCTGCTCCCGGGCCAGAAAATAGTCTTTCACCAGGATGTTTATCCGGTAAAGCACTTGCGCAAGTCTCGAGTTGTCGATAATTTTATATCCGAGTACTTTCTGCCATGTCTGATGATGAGAGGGGGAGTCTCTAAAGCTGGCATCCAATTCCAATTTTCCGTCTTTATACAAAAAGTATGGAATCCCATCATTTTTTTCCAACGCCCTGACATTATTTCGGACATCGTTATAAGGCAAGAAGCCCAATACGACCCAGTCAGGCGAATATTTCCAGACTTTGTGCCGCAATGTCTGCAATTCCTGTACGGTCCCATAGCCCGACATACCGAAATTAAGCACTTCGACCTTTCGTCCGGCCAAAGCATTACAATGATTATTGAGCTCACTCTCTAATATCTCTGTATACCTCGTTTCAATCGGTACGGAGAATGCATCCGTGTAGGAATCTCCAACGACTGCGATTCTTATCGTATTCCGCGGTTTATCTAGCTCTCTCTCCTTATCCCTGAATCCCTCGGCATTTATCTTGATCCACGCCTCACCCTCGTCCTTCTGAAAAAATTCGATATCCGGTCTATAGGCCGTTCCAACATTGTCGTCTCTTTGGACCAGACGGGGGTGGGATATCCCCAAGGCCATCAACAGCAGCTCCGTGATCACCAGCGTGACCACCAGAACCACAACAAGCAATATAATATTTCCAGCCGTGTTCTTTTTCATATCAGTCGAAGCTAAGCAATTGCACCCGATCAATCGGGGCATAACCCAGTGTGGTATGGCCTATAAACTGCGCCTATCAGGGAGACGTGAACCATCAGTCGCCTGGCGCCTCGCCCGGAGGGAAGCCCGTCAAGAGCCTCAAACCTGCGTTGCAGCGCTTGACAAGGACGCTGCCATTGCCTGCGCGCTGCGCCTGGCACCCCAAGGGCACTTCCTGCGGGGCGTCTTGAGGCATTGACAGGCCTCTGATGGGTACAGTTTATACGTTACACCACACTAGCACAGAATCAGAACACCGGACAGCCGCGAACGCCCTGGTCCCGCTCACGCCTGGCAGATTGAATCGACTGCCCGGCACGGGAATCCCTCAGCCAGGCTGCGCTACCCCTGACTGACGCCCACAGCAACCGGTACGCGTCAATACCACCATACTGTTGCCCCGTTTCAGCCTTGCTATTAACCCGGCACCCTAATAGGTTGCGTTCAGCCGCTGTGTGCCAGCCTACAGCAAGGCATCAAAACGCCGCTGTAGCACGCCTACAGTCAGTTTTGATAACGCAGTCTGTAGGCTGGCACACAGCGGCCTGTCTTTATTAAATCAATCTGTTAGGGTGCCGGGTTAATAAAACCCGGGGCAGATATCCCGGATCTCCGGCCGCTCATGCCCTGCGGCTGAGGCATTCAGAACAAAAGGGGTAATTTTCCACTTAACCCAGGGTTGGCGCCGAAAAAAGCCTGAATGGCATTTGACACTACCCCTTTGTCTAGGCTAACAATAACACTATTAGCCCGGCACTCTAATAGACCATGTTCAGCCGTCGTGCGCCGGATTAATAATACTCCATCATACGAAAACCCATGAGGAACAAAGATGAGGGAATCCGAAGACAGAAAAGCAACTGAAAAGAGGATGCATGACATCGCATTCTCCGGTACGACTGATTACAGAAAAAAGCAGGAAATATTCTATTCCAATGACATCCAAGACACGGAATTCGAATATATCTTTGAAGTCTTCGGCGACCTGCGGGACAAAAAAGTGCTCATTTACGGCGTGGGCGATCAGACCAGTCTGATCAAGGATTTCATAGACAGGGGGGCCTCTGTTACCGCAATAGACATTTCAAGCGAGGCCGTCAAGAGAATCAAGGAAAATATAGCGCACAACGATTACAAAAATAAGTGTGACGTATTGGAAATGGATTGTGAAAACCTGACCTTCGAAAAAGACTCTTTTGATATCGTTTTCGGGCGGGCGATAATTCATCACCTGGATATCGCTAAAAGCCTTGAGAAGATACACTACGTTCTGAAAAATGGCGGCAAAGTGGCATTTGTCGAACCTCTCGGCACAAACCCCGTCATTCAACTCTATCGAAGATTGACACCCAAAGACAGAACCCCGGACGAACACCCACTTCTCTCCTCTGATCTTGCACTATTTTCCGAATACTTTGACAGGGTCCATTTCAAATACCTCTATGCGCTGGCCCTATTGGCGTTTATTGTCCGCATGACCACAAAAAATGATGGGGTTTTCATGAAATCCTTCAATTCCCTAAGAAAGATAGATGACGTTCTACTGAAAATTCCCGGCTACAGGCTTTTGTGCTGGGATGTCATTATCAGCGCAGAAAAGACAAGCCATTGAACAGGGTTGATTCTGACTCGGCATGCAAGTTTTAGCACCCTAACCTCGATCACGTCTTAGCACACTTAAATGATCACCGCCGTTTTATTTCTGATAATAACTTTCGGGGGTTATATTGGCGCTCTTTTCAGAAACCCGTTTTGGGGCCTGATTGTCTATGCGAATATCTATTTTAATGCGCCGGACCCCGAAATAAACTGGTGGGCAAACTATCTGCCTGACTTAAGGTGGAGCCTGATCACCGCTGTCGTTATGGTGGTATCGGTGATCCTTCATCGCGACAAATTATCCAAACACAAGTATCGAACACTTAAATGGATGTTTGCATTCTATGTCTTAATAGAGATCGAAGCATACTTTTTTGCTATAAACCCTGAGGAAGCGGAATGGCTTACCCGCACATTTCAGACATACTGCATCACCGCTTTCTTACTATTGAAGTCATTAGCGACTTTCGACCAATTACGACTATTTCTGTTAGTGATAATCGCCCTGGCAGGCAGCCTTTCAATAAAGGCCTACACCGAGGGGGAACAGATACACGGCCGCCTTGAGAACATCGGACCGGGCGATGCATTCAGTTCTAACGAGTTTGGAATTCTCCTGGCATCAATCATCCCGCTAATACTGCCGTATCTGCTCAAGGGCAAGAGGTATGAAAGAGTAATCTCGCTAATCGCTCTCGTTTTCACCTTGAATGCTTTTATTCTATGTAACAGTAGGGGCGCCTTCGTCTCATTGATATTTGGAATATTTTATGCCTTCATCCTAGTCGCCAATAAAAAAATAAGAAGATACATCATAATCGCCGCTATCGCCGTTATCCCGGTTTTCATCTATCTGACCGATGAAAATTTTGCCAATAGAATTTCATCGCTTTGGACTTCCAGTACGCAGTCGGAAGATGCGCTGAATGAGTTAAGTACAGGAAGAGTGGCTATCTGGATGTACGGTCTTGAAATGGCAAAGGATCATCCGCTCGGCGTAGGCCCCGAGGGCTTCAGGGAGCTATCGCGCTTTTATATGCCGGAAGAGAATTTGACCGTCCACCCAGGCGCGGAACACGGCGTGCGGGCAGCCCATAATTCCTATCTTCAAGTGCTGGTGGAGCAGGGTGTTTTGGGATTGATAGTTTATATGATAATTTGTTTTTACACCCTGTTTCTCTTGATAGATAGCGCAAAACAAATCAAAAAATCGGGAATATCCGGGTCTTTCCTTGATTTATTAATCGTGGCTTTAAATATTTCCTTTGTCGTTTCCTTGATGGGTGGAATGTTTGGATCCCAAGTTTACTATGAATTCTTTTGGTGGCAGGTCGTCATATCCTTGGTGGCACACTCTATGACGAAACAAATCATTTCGGAAAAGGTGGAAAAACAGGCGCTTGAAACCTGAACTGCATTCTTTGTGCGATCATCGCGTTTTCGCACTGAAATATCCGGGCTACATACTAACCCGAACGTAGGTTAGTATCTGTTAATCCCTGGAATGACAAGAACTCAACACCTGCTTCTGTTCCAGAAGATGTTCCATTACCGCTGTTGCCGCTACAGAGTGTCCCTTAGCCGAGGGATGACCGTCCCAAGGCAACAAGTAGGCAGCTCCAGGGTCTCTGTTATTTCGTAAGTAGCCCAATAGATTGATTGTGGGAATGCCCAGTTTTGCAGCTATATCCACTGCCCACTGCACGCTATCCGAATGCCTTTCACTTCCATTTACGGCATTATGACCAGGGTAGGTTACAAACGTGAAAGCGACATCGCGCACCTTGAGGAAGTCACGAAGATGCCGTAGTTCGTTTTCATACCGTTTCCTAAAGTCGACGCTATCAAAGCTATGCGCTGACACCACGGCGCCTTCTGTGGCATCTGGCTTACTCTTTCGCGTAGCTTGGGCCGCTCGTACAGCGCGTAGCTTTCCAGATATTTGCATGGCAAAATTCCAAATAGCCGTGTTGCGCACCAGAGGGTATAGCCATGATATGGGAAACCTGGACTTGGCAGCCCGATTGCGCGCCAGACCTAACCAAAGTGGCGAGTACAAGTCTTCTATATCGTTCTCATGAAACACCAGGACCACCAGATCTGGCTCTAGTTCCAACCCCCGTTCAATCAGGCGGGACTCGCCGATAATTGTTCCGCCTAAAAGTCCTGCGTTAATGACTTGTATACCTCCGCACCTAGCTTGGAGAAAGTGCTCCAGCTGTGCCGGCAAGGTTTCATTCTCTTGCACGAACTCCCCGAATACATAGGAATCCCCCACTAAAAGAATGCGCACGATTCCATTTGCTTTTTTTAATGGAAAATCACGTCCTCGATATCCTAGATGGTTAATCCTTACTTTATGCGGTAAACGCCTATTTATTGTTCTGACAACCTCTTGGCCCGGCTCATATATACCAGGCACTTCGTGGAATATTCTCTCGTTGACTGTGTATAAGTCTCCCGTTGGCGTCCCAAGCAAACGAAGAATGCCCTCCGCAGCAAGAACGGAAAATACTAAGCCCAAGGTCAGGGTTATCAGTGAAATAAAAAACCTGCGCAGTTTGCTCAACCGCCACCCCACTGACAAAGGCTTCTCCCGACACCATTCGGTACAAGGCAACTCAGAAAAGCGTGTAAATGAATGGTGCTACCGCCGAACCTTGGGCAAACACGATCAACGCACCCAGCAACAGGCTGACTATGATGATCGGCGCAAGCCAGAATTTCTTGCGTTCGCGCATGAACAGCCATAAATCTTTAAGTAGCTCAGTCATCAGAATGGCCTCTCCATCGTCTCTTTAGCAACCTTGTGGCTAGCTATTCTATATGTCTTGGTCCCATCGTCCAGTTTACGCGCCATGGGATCTCGCTGAAAAAGCCGCATAATCAAGGCCGTGGGCACGAACATGCCAAAGAACAGGATGCCCAACACCAACGGCGTGGTAATCCGGCTGAGCAGCAAACCGAATTTCATCCACAGGCGGTAGACCGGCCGGAGGGTGAGTGGCGCCGCGAGGCCCCATATCGACAATACGCCTCCCACCACCCAAGGCCATAGCGGAGTACCGATCTCTAGCAACCAGGGGAAAAACAACCCGAACAATCCCGCGACAATCGCGCCTGTTACGAGGCCGAATTCCCGTAGACCCTTTCGGTCAAGCTCTACAATCTCGTGCATGATACATCTCGTCAATCGAGTTCAAATTCATCTTTCCAGCTTTCGTCCTTCTCCTGGGCAGGCTGGTCAGGCTTGGCCAACACATAGTTTTCAAGCACCAGGTAGTCCATTTCCGTACGCATGAAACATCGGTAGGCATCCTCCGGCGTACAGACTATCGGCTCGCCACGCACATTGAAGGAAGTATTGACAAGGACCGGACAGCCGGTGCGCGCTTCAAAATGCTTGAGAAGATCGTAGTAGCGTGGATTCGTTTCGTCGCTAACGGTCTGGACGCGCGCAGAGTAATCGACATGGGTAATCGCGGGAATCTGCGAACGCGGCACATTCAGTTTCTCGATCCCGAACAGTTGCTGTTGCTCATCCGTCATCGGAATGCGGATCTGCTCACTGACCGGAGCCACTAAAAGCATATAGGGGCTTGGTTTATCCAGCTCGAAATAATCGGAGACCCGCTCGGCGAGCACGGATGGCGCAAACGGACGGAACGATTCCCGGTACTTTATCTTGAGATTCATGACGGATTGCATCGCCTGGCTGCGAGGATCGCCGATAATGGATCGCCCGCCAAGCGCTCGCGGGCCGAATTCCATGCGTCCCTGGAACCAGCCGACCACTTGCTCCCGCTGAAGAATATCCGCCAGGTGAGGCATCAATTGAGCATCGTCGTAGCGCTCATATCGGGCTCCCACAGAGTCCAGGTAGCCCTGAATCGCCTCGTCCGAATAGCGCGGTCCCAGATAGGAGCCCCGCATGCTGTCTTTGCCATTGGTCTGCCGGGGATTCTCCAGATACTCGTGCCAAACGGCAAGCGCTGCGCCAACCGCTCCTCCTGCATCGCCGGCGGCGGGCTGTATCCAGATATCCTTGTAGGGTCCTTCCCGCAGCAACTTCCCATTGGCGACACAGTTGAGCGCCACCCCTCCCGCCAGACACAGGTAATCGACGCCAAGCTCCTGATGCACGGTCTTCCCGAGTCGCAGCACCACCTCTTCCGTGACTGCCTGGATGGAACTGGCGATATCCATCTCCCGCTGGGTAACCGGCGATTCCGGCTTGCGCGCCGGCCCGCCGAACAGATCGGCGAACCGGCGGTTGGTCATGGTCAGGCCGCTGGCGTAGTTGAAATAGCGCATGTCCATGCGGAAGGTGCCGTCCTCCTTGAGTGACAAGAGCTTGTCCAGGATAAGATCGACATATTTCGGCTCACCGTAAGGGGCCAACCCCATCAGCTTGTATTCCCCGGAGTTGACCCTGAAACCGGTGAAATAGGTAAAGGCCGAATAGAGCAGTCCCAGTGAGTGGGGAAAATCGATCTCCCACTGCGGTGTCAGACGGTTCCCCTCACCCAGCCATACCGAAGTCGTCGCCCATTCACCCACTCCGTCCATGCAGATCACGGCGGCCTTTTCGTAAGGACTGGGAAAAAAGGCGGATGCGGCATGGGACTGGTGGTGGCCGGTAAACAATAACTGGGGAAGCTCCTTGACATCGCACTGGCCTATCGCCGCCAGCTCCTTCTTCAACAGGTCTTTAAGAAACAGTTTCTCCTTCAGCCATACCGGCATGGCGGCCAAAAAAGAGCGGAAGCCATCCGGCGCATAGGAGAGATAGGTCTCCAGCAGTCTTTCGAACTTCAGCAACGGCTTATCATAGAAAACGATGTAATCCAGCTCCTGAAGCTGAATACCGGCTTCGCCGATACAATAGTCAACAGCAAGCTTCGGAAAACGCGCATCATGCTTTTTACGGGAAAAACGCTCTTCCTGAGAGGCGGCTATCAGCTCGCCGTCATCCAGAAGTGCAACTGCGCTATCGTGGTAATAAGCGGATATTCCTAGGATTTTCATCGTAAACTCAATATTGTATGGTTCCGCAGCATCGCGGGTTCAAAGCAATGCTATTGATCGACTCGCCCGACCTCCATGCTTCGGTGAGGCATAGGCTCAATACTCCGCCCAACTCTTTATTTCCAATGCCTGGTTCTGTTTTCTGCAAACTACATTGGTAATACGCTGGGCTAGCTGAATATTGGTAACTAATGGAATTCCATGATCCACTGCCGCTCGTCGAATAGCATAGTCATTTTCCAGCTCCTCGTCACTAGCATCCTTGGGAATATTGATCACCAGGTCCACGCCTCCGCCTCGAATAAGCTCCAGGGCATTGGGTGATTTTTCCTCCAGCGGCCGATGGACCAGATTGACAGGCAGGCCATTCTCTTGCATGAACAGCGCCGTGCCTTCGGTAGCATGAAAAGAGACGCCGGCCTTGTGGAGCAATCTTGCGCTCTTCATGAAAATCGCTTTGTTCGCCACAGGACCGGTACTCAGCAACACCTGCTTGACAGGAAACCGATAGCCCACTGAGATCAGCGATTTCATGAAGGCGTCCTCGAAATCTTCTCCGATACAACCGACTTCACCGGTCGACGCCATCTCCACCCCAAGAATGGGATCGGCCTTGTCCAGACGGGTAAAGGAAAATTGCGGCGCTTTAACGCCGACATAATCGAGCTCGAAAACGGACATATCCACTTTTTGCACGGGACGGTCCATGATGATGCGCGCGGCGACGTCGATGAAATTCACCTTGAAGATCTTCGAAGCGAACGGGAACGACCGGGATGCCCTGAGATTGCATTCGATCACCATGATATCGTTATCACGCGCCATGAACTGGATGTTGAACGGCCCGTTGATACGCAACGCCCGCGCCACCTTTGCCGCGATCTGTTTCGCCCGCCTGGTGGTCTCGAGATAGGTGCGTTGCGGCGGGAGGACCAGGGTGGCGTCCCCCGAATGGACACCCGCGTTCTCCACATGCTCTGAAATCGCGTAGACAATGAGTTCTCCGTCGCGCGCCACCGCATCGATCTCGATCTCTTTGGCGCCGATGATGAATTTGGTCACCACGGTAGGAAAGTCGGATGAGACCTCGGCGGCGCGTTCGATCACCTCCCGGAGTCTCTCCTCATTCTCGGCCACTGCCATGGCGGCGCCGGAGAGGACGTAGGATGGTCGCACCAGCACCGGGTAGCCCACATCGGCGGCAAAGGCTGTCGCGGCATCAGCGCTCGTCACCTCGGTCCAGCTCGGCTGGTCGACTTCCAAGCTGTCACACAGGGCGGAAAACTTGTGCCGATCCTCCGCCCTGTCGATATCCGAGGGATGGGTGCCCAGAATACGAATGTCTGCCCGGTCCAGGAGGGGGGCAAGGCTGTTCGGCGTTTGGCCGCCGACGCTGACGATGACGCCGTGCGCCTGTTCCAGTTCGTAGATCTCCCGCACGGTCTCGAAGGTGATCTCGTCAAAATAGAGCCGGTCGCACTCGTCATAATCCGTGCTCACTGTCTCCGGGTTACAGTTGAGCATCAAGGTCTTGTATCCGAGCTCCCGCAAGGTGCGCACCGTGTTGACGCAACACCAGTCAAACTCCACGGAACTGCCGATGCGGTAGGCCCCGGACCCCAACACCAGCACTGGCGAATCGTCTGTGTAGGCAATATCGTGCTCTGTGCCGTTATAGGTCAGATAGAGGTAGTTGGTTTTTGCCGGGTATTCCGCGGCGAGGGTATCGATCTGTTTCACCACCGGGCGCAGGCCGCATGCCATCCGGCGCTTGCGGATAGTCTTTTCCGCCTCCCCGCGGAACTGCCCGATCTGATTGTCGGAAAACCCGGAGCACTTCGCCTCCCTAAGCAGTTCAGCGGAGAGAACATCGCCCCGGCTCTGCTTCAGTCGTTTCGCCAACCGGGTCAAGCCGCGAATCCGTTGCAAGAACCAGGGATCTATATTGGAAAGGGCATGCACCTCTTCCACCGCCATACCTTCGTCAAAGGCGCAGGCCAAGGCAAAAGCGCGCCGGTCGGTGGGCGCGCTCAACTCCGTGCGCAGGTCATCGAAAACGATGCCGTCACCAGGAATAGCGCCCTCGGCGCCGATATCGAGCATGCGCAACGCCTTCTGAAAGGCCTCCTCGAAGGTGCGGCCGATGGCCATCACCTCGCCTACCGACTTCATCCCCGAGCCAATTCGGGTAGAGACCATGCGAAATTTTTTCAGATCCCAACGGGGGATTTTCACCACAATGTAATCGAGGGCCGGTTCAAAACAGGCGCGTGTTACGCCGGTCACCTTGTTCGGTATCTCGACCAGGGAACGCCCGAGCGCCAGCTTTGCCGCGACAAAGGCCAGCGGGTAGCCGGTGGCCTTGGACGCAAGCGCTGAACTGCGCGAGAGACGAGCATTCACTTCGATGATCCGATAGTCGTCGGATTGCGTATCCAGGGCATACTGGATGTTGCACTCACCTATCACGCCGAGGTGCCGGATCACCCGGATCGCCACATCGCGCAGCTTGTGATATTCGTGATTCGTCAGGGTCTGGCTTGGCGCGACAACGATCGATTCTCCGGTGTGAATACCCATCGGATCGAGGTTTTCCATGTTACATACGGTGACACAGTTGTCATAGCGATCACGAACGACTTCGTATTCAACCTCTTTCCAACCGTCAAGCCACTCTTCGATCAGGATCTGGCTCGTATGAGAGAAGGCCGCGGTGGCTCTTTGCCGGAGCTGCTGCGGATCCACGCATTGCCCCGATCCCAAGCCTCCCAGGGCGTAAGCGATGCGCAGCATGACGGGATAGCCGATTGTTTCGGCTGCCTGCAGGGCCTCATCCACGCTGTTCACGGCGCGGCTTCTCGGGTATTTTGCGCCGATCTCTTTTAGTCGGGCATTGAACAATCCGCGGTCTTCCGTTTCCGTGATCGTCTGAACCGACGTACCCAGGACCTGGACGGCATATTTGTCGAAGACCCCCGCCTTCTCCAAGGCCACACCGCAATTGAGCGCGGTCTGACCGCCGAATCCCAGCAGGATACCGTCCGGACGCTCCTTGATAATGACCTGCTCCACATAGTGCGGCGTGACGGGGAGAAAATAGATGTGATCAGCCAAGTGCTCCGAGGTCTGAATGGTGGCGATATTGGGATTCACCAGGATCGTCTGTATCCCCTCTTCCTGCAATGCCTTGATGGCCTGGGAGCCCGAGTAGTCAAATTCGCCGGCTTCACCGATCTTAAGGGCGGAACTGCCGAGTATGAGCACTTTTTCAGGCAGCGACGGCTGATCGCTCCACGGCTGTGGATTCATCGGATCATCTCCAGGAAGCGCTTGAACAACCCGACGGTATCCACCGGGCCGGGCGTCGCTTCCGGATGAAACTGGACGCTGCGCATCGGTTTCCACTCATGCCGGATCCCTTCATTGGATCCGTCATTGGCATTGGTGAACCACTCCCGCCAACCTTCGGGAAGGGTCGTCCCGTTTACCGCATAACCGTGGTTCTGCGAGGTAATGAAACAGCGAGGCGTGCCGACCTCCAGACAGGGCTGATTCTGGGCGCGATGGCCGAACTTGAGCTTATAGGTGTCGGCCCCGGCAGCCAATGCCAGCAACTGGTTTCCCAGGCATATACCGAAGATGGGGATATTCCCATCGTCGACGGCGCGTTTCACGTTGCGCACGGTGATGTCGGCCATTTTGGGATCTCCCGGGCCATTGCTGAGAAAGAGACCGTCGAACTCCTCGATAAAGAAATCGTAGTCCCAGGGCACGCGCAACACCCGGGCGCCCGTCTGCACCAGGCTGCGAACGATATTCGCCTTGGTCCCGGTATCGACCAGGACGACACGCGGGCCGCTGTTTTCCTTTCCATACCATTTGGGCTCGCGGATGCTCACCCCGGCGGCCAGGTTGGTCAGGTTGGGGTTGATAAATCCGATATCCTCGCCGTCGGGAACCAGTTTTCCCAGCATCACCCCCTTCTCACGAATACGCTTGGCCAATGCGCGCGTATCCACCCCCTGAATGCCGGGTATGCCAGAATCCCTCATCCATTCATGCAGCGAACGTTGGGCCGTCCAGTGGGAAGTATCAGACGCCAGGGTCGAAACGACAAATCCGCTGACCTGGATCCTTTCCGACTCAAAGCCCACAGGCAGATCGTTCTCGTCCCGGGTATTTCCCGGTACGCCATAGTTTCCCACCAGCGGATAGGTGGCAACGACGATCTGACCGGCGAATGAGGGGTCGGTGAGATATTCAGGATAACCAACCATGCCGGTATTGAAAACGACCTCACCGGCTACGGCCTGCCCGGCGCCGAAAAGAGCGCCGGGGAACGCCGAACCGTCTTCGAGAACAAGATGGCCTTGGGTTGTCATGTGCACTGATATCCCCGAAAAGCTAATGTATTGATCCGTGCCCTTCAGGCTTCGCAGCCATGCAAGATCTTTATTGACGCCCATTGGCGTTTAATCATGCATTCACGAATAGAGTATATGATCTATATCTACCGCTGTGGCCTAAATATGTCGAGTTAATATTACCTTGGCGCCCTACATAGGGCTTGAACCTGGAAAAGATCAGTCAAACAAAGTATCGAACAGCTGACTCTCTCCGGTCGCCTCCAGCTCATTGAAGAAGGCCTTGGTGTGTTGCTTAAGTTCAGACAGATTCGATCGCCTGATCAACTCTCTGGTTTCAAGTAATGCGCTGGGCTGCATGCTCAACTCGCGCAAGCCCATGCCGATCAGCAATCGAGTATAGCGCGGCTCGCCCGCCATCTCGCCACACATGCTGACCGGGATGCCCACCCTGCCCGCGGCATCGATGGTATGCTGAATCAGATGGAGTACGGCGGGATGCAGGGGATCGAACAGGAAATTCACCTCTTCATCCATGCGATCCACAGCCAGGGTGTACTGGATCAGATCATTGGTGCCGATAGAGAGAAAGTCGAGATGGCGCGCAAAACTATCGGCGGCAAGCGCCGCCGCGGGCACTTCGATCATACCGCCGACAGGCATCTCGGGATCGAAGGGCACGCCCTGCCTGGACAGCTCCTCTTTGGTCCTATCGATCATCTGAATCACCTGCCTCAACTCCTGGATTCCGGATAGCATCGGTATCATCAACCTGACCGGACCTTCGGCAGAGGCGCGCAGAATGGCCCTGAGTTGCGGCGTGAACAGCTCGGGCTCCTTCAGACAAAGACGTATCGCACGTAACCCCAAGGCAGGATTGATGGCGGGCATGCAACCCGATTCGGAGATGTTCCCGGTGGTCTTGTCCACCCCCAGATCAAGTGTGCGAATGGTGATGGGTATACCGTTAAGCCCCCTGACCGCGGAGAGATAGGCCTCCAACTGCTCCTCTTCGGTTGGTGGAGTGGAACGGTTCATATACAGAAACTCGGTGCGGAACAAACCCACGCCATCGGCCCGATTATTCAGCGTTATGCCGATATCCTCAGGCAGTTCGATATTCGCTTGCAGATAGATCTGTTCGCCGTCGGTGGTCATCGCCGGCAGATCGACATGGCGACGCAGTTCCTCCTCTCTGGATCGCCTGGCCTCGATGCGTTGCCGGTAGTGCTCCAGAATCCGCGCCGTGGGATTGGCCAGAACCACCCCCTGGGCGCCATCCACCACCAGGAGCTCTCCCTGACGAAACAGGGAGGTCGCCTGATGAATCCCGATAACCGCTGGAATTCCCAGGCTGCGGGCTAGAATCGCGGTGTGCGACAGGGGACCGCCGAACTCGGTGACAAAGGCGGTGATTCCCTGGTTCTTCATCATGATGGTCTCGGCCGGGGTCAGATCCCTGGCCACGACCACCCGCCCGCGCAGGTCGCCCTGCTGTTCCGGCTGACCGCCAGCCAGGACGAACTGCACCTGGCTGACGACGTGGTCCACATCATCCTTGCGGGTGCGCAGATAGGGATCATCCATCTCATCGAACACCCGTACCAGTTCGTCCCTGCGTATCTGCAAGGCCCACTCGGCGCTGTAGAGGTTCTCCTTGATAAGATTGATGGTGGCTTGGCTGATGGCATAATCTTCCAGCATCAGCAGATGGGTATCGATGAATTCACGGATATCCGAGGCCGTGTCGGCGGGAATCTGTTCACGCACTGAGCGCAGATGACTGGCGGTGGCGTGCAGGGCGTTTTCGAAGCGTTCGATTTCAACCTGGATCAAATCCTCGGTGATTTCACGATGACTGACCTCAGGGACGCCTTGCTGCAACAGATAGGCGTCGCCGATGGCCACCTCTCGGGAGGTGTTGATGCCTATCCCCTGACAGGAAAGGGTCATTGCTCTTCTCCGAACCGGTTGTTAATGAGTGAGATCAGGGCATCCAGGGCATCCCGCTCATCCCTGCCGTCGATTTCGAGTTTCAAAACCGAACCTTGATTGGCGGCAAGCATCATCACGCCCATGATACTCTTGCCGTTCACCCGCTGGCCGTTGCGATGCAGATAGACGTCGCTGCTGAAACTGCTGGCACAGCTCACCAACTTGGCCGCCGCACGGGCGTGCAGGCCGAGTTTATTAATGATTTCCACCTCTTTATCTAACATGATCAAGATTCATTTGTGTTGAGTTTCACAGCAAAGAATGCCCTCCTTGCCGCCGCTGACCGCCTTTTCGGTCAGGGAGATCAGGTCAAGAGTCTGATAATTGAGGGTGCGGATCAGCATCGGCAGATTGATCCCCGAGATAACGTTCACCCGCCCTCTCTCCGCCAGTCCATAGGCGATGTTGCTCGGTGTGGCGCCATACATATCGGTGAAGACCAGAACTCCATCGCCTTGATCGAGTCTCGAAACCATCTCCGAGGCCAGTTCGCGCAGTTGGTCCGGATTACTCTCGATGCTCACCGACAGGGTTTCGGTGGCGGGAAGCGACGTCCCGTCAAGCATTTTGCCAGCGGTCTCCAGCAGCGCGTCTCCGATTCTGCTGTGGGTAATGAGCAGTAGACCGATGGTCATGACAGCTCCCGGTGCCGGCTCATGACATGCAGGCCGGCCTCTGCGAAGTGTTTCGCCAACCGGTCCACGAGATAGACGGAGCGGTGTTGGCCGCCGGTGCAGCCGATGGCAATGGTGAGATAACTGCGTCCATCGGCTTCAAACGCGGGTATCCACCGGCCCAGAAAGCCGGTCAAATCCGCAAGCATCCCGCTGACCTCGTCGAGGGACGACAGAAAATCCGCGACCGGTTTCTCCAGCCCGGTGTAGGGCCGGAGCTCCGCCTGCCAGTAGGGATTCGGCAGGCAGCGGGCGTCAAAGACGAAATCCACGTCTCTCGGCAAGCCATGTTTAAAACCGAACGATTCGAACAGTATCGATAGTTTCCCACCTTCCTCCCCGATGCGGTTGCGGATCAGGTCACGCAGTTCGTGAAGATTGGAATGGGTGGTATCGATACGCAGATCGGCGCTTGCGCTCAAGGGCTCCAACAGCCCACGCTCAAGCTGGATGGCCTCCGCGAGGGATCGCTGATTATCCGTCAGCGGATGTTTCCGCCGGGTCTCGCTGAAACGTTTGATCAGCGTATCGGCCTGGGCGTCGAGAAACAAGATGTTGCAGTCAAGGCCATGTCGACGAATATCATCGACCATGGCCGGCAGATCGGAGATCCGGTTGGGTTGGCTGCGGGCATCTATACCCACCGCGGTCTTGTTGAATATGGCTTCCGGCTCGCCAGTCAGATGATCGGCGACAGAGATCAACAGGGAGACCGGCAGATTGTCGATGCAATAGTAACCCATGTCCTCCAGGGTATGCAGGGCTATGGTCTTACCGGATCCGGACAGCCCCGTCACGATCTGCAGTTTGATTCCCGTTACCATGATTAGGGCTATTCCTGATCGATATAGATCTGCTGGCGATCGATAAAATCGCTGGTCGCGTTATAACCGTCGAGCATCAGCAGGTGTTGTCGCACTGCCGTTTCGACCAGGATCGCCAGGTTTCTACCCGCGGCCACCGGGAGACTCGTCTGCGGCACCTCGACGCCAAGCAGAGTGCGATATGAGTGACAGCCTTCGAGACGGTCCATGTCGTGTAGTTTCTTATCGTCAAAGTGAAGTAAATCAATGATCAAGTGTAGCTGCTTATTCGGTTTGATGGCACTGTTTCCGAACATCGCGCGAATGTTGATCAACCCCAATCCCCGTACTTCAAGGAAATCCTGTAGCACTTTCGGACAACGACCATTTACGGTGCTGCTGCCGGTCTTGTAGAGTTCGGTGGCGTCATCGGCTATCAGCCGGTGACCACGGGAGATCAGGTCCAAGGCAAGCTCGCTTTTACCGATCGCGGGATTTCCGCTGAGCAGCACCCCTTTGCCCAGGACCTCCATGTAGACCCCGTGCACCAACAGCTTCTCCTCCATCGGCTGACTGAAGCGCTCCAGTAAGCGGTTGATAACATGGTTGTCGGATTGCTGGGTGTGAAACAAGGCGGTGCCATTCTTTATCGCCCACTCCTGGCACTCCGGCAATGGCTCCAGGCCATCGGTAAAGATGAGGGCGACCGGCGATGTGTTAAACAACGCCCCCAGACGTTCCTGATAGCCATTCGCATCCCCGCTCAGCAGATGTTCCCTCTCCGGCGGCCCGATCACCTGTATCTGGCTGGGACGTATCAAATTCAGCGGTCCGGCGGGTTGCTTGCCTCCCTGCTTTTGCGGATTGAAATAGACACGGGCGCCCCCTCCCTCGCCGTTCCATTTCAGTGAAAGCTCAGTGACCAGCTCATCGTAGAGGACCTGGATAGTATAGAATGACTTCATCAAGCTGAGATTACGGCTTCTCGCTGCTCTATCAAAAGAAGCAGGTCATGGACCGTTTCCGCCTCGCGCAAAGTGGCGCAGAAATCACCGTCATCAAACATCCTGGCCAATTTGGCAAGCAACTGCAGGTGTTCATCGGTAGCCTCTTCGGGGACCAACATGGCGAAAGCGAGATCAACCGGCTGATTGTCGATGGCGTCGAAGTCTATGCCCTGGGGTAGCTGAACAAAGGCGGCCACCGCCTGGGATATCTGGGGCATGCGGGCATGGGGCAGGGCGATCCCCTTACCCAGACCCGTGCTGCCGAGCCGCTCACGCTCCAGGAGGGCATCGAATACCTGGTCCTGGCTGAGATTCGGAACAGACTCGGCCAAGCGCTGGCCGAGCTGTTCCAATACGCGTTTCTTACTGGCTGCCTCCACGCCGCAGCCGATCCGTTCTTCAAGAAGATATCCTTCGGGAAACATGGAGACCTCGCCAGTTCTATCGTCCGTTATTATTCGGTCGCGTACTTCGCACCGCTACCGGCACGGTGACTTTTCATCTTTTCCTTGTGCTTGAGCACCTGTCTGTCCAATTTATCGGTAAGCACATCAATGGCTGCATACATATCTTCCTGGACGGAATCGGCGAAAACACTGGCACCGTTCACTTGCATGGTGGCTTCTGCCTTTTGTCTCATTTTCTCCACGCTCAGGATAACGTGCACATTGATCACATTATCGAAATGGCGCTCAAGACGCTCGAACTTATTGTCAACATAGCTCTTCAAGGCATTAGATACATCCACATGATGACCGGTCACGCTTATTTGCATAATTTTCTCCTTTACTTAGATGAGGTTACTCATCACCCTGCCTGACATAAGAAAACGGTACAGGGGATATGCCAACTTCAGCGCAAGCTGTCTCAAGATCCGGGTTTGCCTCGTGCATTGCTGCATCCGCAAGCGGCTTGACGGTTGACAACTTATCGATCTGAATCGCCATTTTCTCCTATATCAGACGCTTACGCTCGTTCGATGGCGGAATGCCCATCGACTCGCGGTATTTCGCCACTGTCCGGCGGGCCACTTTGATACCCTGATCAGACAATATAGCGGCAATTTTGTTGTCACTGAGAGGCTTGTTGGGCTTCTCGGCGGCAATCAGTTTCTTTATCAATGCGCGGATGGCGGTTGAGGAGCACTCACCGCCGGCGCTGGTGGCGACGTGGCTGGAGAAAAAATACTTGAACTCCAGCGTGCCTCGCGGGGTATGCATGTATTTCTGGGTAGTGACCCGCGATATGGTCGATTCATGCATCTCCAGCGCCTCGGCGATATCCCGCAATACCAGGGGTTTCATCGCCTCCGCTCCATGTTCAAAAAAACCGCGTTGATATTCGACGATTTTACTCGCCACCCGCAAAATAGTCTCGTTTCTGCTCATCAGGCTTTTGATGAACCAACGCGCCTCCTGCAAGTGATTCTTCAGAAAGGTGTTGTCCTCGCTCTGATCCGCCCGCCTGATCAGGTTCGCATAGTCATTATTGACCCTCAGCTTGGGGGTGACCTCGCCATTCAGCTCCACCAGCCAGCGGCCATTGCGTTTGCTGACAAACACATCCGGGATGACATATTCAGGCTCACTGTTGGCGATCAGGGTGCCAGGGTGGGGATTGAGGGTGCGAATCAGTCGCATCACGGCCGCGAGCGCTGCCTCATCGATCTTCAGGCGACGCATGATCTGATGCTGGCCTTGCCCGACCAGGAGGTTGAAATGGTCCCGGCAGAGCCTGATCGCCATTTCCACATCAGGTGTCGTCTCCGGGAGCTGGCGCAACTGGATAAGCAGGCAATCCCGCGGACCCTGAGCACCCACGCCGGGGGGATCGAAGGCTTGGATCCGGTGCAATACGGCCTCCACATCTTCCAGGGTCACCTCCTCCCCCCCCAGGGATTGGTGGATCTCCTCCAGACTGCCGGTGAAATAGCCATCCTCGTTGATGCTGTCGATCAGGGTGGTGGCGATGAGCATATCCAATGGCGAGAAAGGGGTCAGGTTCATTTGCCATATCAGGTGGTCACGCAGGGTCAGCGAGCCGCCGCGATGCATCAGATAGTCGTTATCGCCCGCTTCACCGCCACCGCCGGAGCCGGGCAGGTAGCTATCATAGATATCGGTCCATTCACTATCGACAGGTAGCTCTTCCGATAGTTGCGGGGCATCGGTCTGAACCTCGCTTTCATTGTTGATATCGTTCGCCTTGACTTCGTTGCCGGACGCCTGCTCCGAACTCCCACGCTCACGGGACTCAGCCTCTGTCGTTGAGCCGCGCTGGCTGAAATCCTCCTCGCCCTCCAGCATGGGATTGGTCTCCAGCACCTCCTGCACCTCCTGGCTGAGGTCGAGCGCGGAGAGCTGCAGCAGGCGTATTGCCTGCTGCAACTGTGGGGTCATGGTAAGATGTTGTCCGAGTCGGAGTTGCAGCGCCTGCTTCATCGCAGAGATATCTTTGGACCTGGTATGTTATTTGTATGTCTTTAACTTCATTCTAGCCAAAAAAAACCGGCTACGTAACAGAATCTTGCTCGCGGGGACTCATTCTCACCTTTAGTCGGTTCAATTTACATATAAGCCAGAAACAGGTCTTTATAACGCAAAGCACGCAGAGAAAAGCCATGAACGCAAAGCTAATAGATTGATTTATCTAAATTCTTTGTGTCCTTTGCGTTTCATAGCGATCTTTGCGTTATATTTTTCTGCGTTTCCGGATGGACACTACACTAACCATGCTACAGACACGATAAAACACTACATGGAAAAATTCTCGCCAAGATAGACGGTGCGAACCTCCTTGTTGGCCAGGATCTCATCAGTGTCGCCCTCGGCCAGCACCCGGCCGTTGCTGATGATGTAGGCCCGGTCGCAAATATCGAGGGTCTCTCTGACATTGTGGTCCGTGATCAGCACGCCTATCCCTAACGCCTTGAGATGTTGAATGATTTTCTTGATTTCGATGACCGCGATCGGGTCCACGCCGGCAAAGGGTTCGTCCAGCAGAATGAATCGGGGTTGCATGGAGAGGGCGCGAGCTATCTCCAACCGCCTGCGCTCACCACCTGAGAGACTCATCGCCAAGCTCTCGCGTAAGTGGACAATACCGAACTCCGTCAATAGCTGGTCGCACCTCTCCCGGCGACCGGCGCCATCCAGATCCCGGCGGGTTTCCAGAATCGCCAGAATATTCTGCTCCACGCTCAAGCGCCGGAAAATAGAGGGCTCCTGGGCCAGATACCCAATGCCGAAGCGGGCACGTTTATGCATCGCCAGGTCCGTCAGTTCCTCGCCATCGAGGAATATCCGTCCCTGATCCGCCTGGATCAACCCCACGATCATATAGAAACTGGTGGTTTTACCTGCCCCGTTCGGGCCTAACAAACCCACTACTTCACCGCTGTTGACGGTTAGGGAGACGCCGTCAACCACCTTTCGCTTGCGATACTGCTTTTGCAGTGCCTCGGCTTGCAGCAGGCTCATGGGGCGGTTTTCCGCTCGGGTTCGATGACCACCTGTATACGCTGTTTGCCTTCCGCGCTGGCGCCCGCTCTGACCGTGGCGTTGGTGCGATTGTAGATAATCCGGTCGCTTTTGAAGCGGCTCCCCCCTTGTTCAAGGACGGCCTCGTCGATCAGCACGATTTCATCACGCTCGGCATACAGCTCCATCCGCCTGGCTTCGCCCCGGATCTCCTCTGCATCACCCTCCGCCGGACGACGGAAACGGCTAGGCTCTCCTTCACAGATAATCTTCTCCATCTTGCCTTGACGGCGGTGAATCCACAGCCGATCGGCCCACAGCTCCAGGCTGCCCTGGGAGATCTCCACGTTCCCCTCGTAGAGAATCACCCCCGTCGACTCATCGATAGAGAGGCTGTCCGCTTCCAACTGCATGGGCTGATCGCTATCACCGCCCAGCGCCAAGACCTGCGGCGATAGGCAAAGCATCAGCGATGAGACGATCAAGCTAATGATTTTTCTACTCAAAATCATGGTATCCCCGTACTTGGCGCAACAGCTTCAGGCGCATTGGTCGATCCAGCCATGCCTCCATACCCTGCGCCGTCACCCACTGGCCATCGCTTTCGATGCGAACCGCCCGCGGGGTGGAAGCGAACTCGGTGCGCAACGCCACGGTCAGATCCCGGGTGGTGACACGGTAAGGCGCTAGATCGGCATTACCGGGACGCTCTAGGGTGACGTTACCGGGAAAAAAGAGCGTCTCATCACCGCTCCTTGCGATCCCCTCCTCCGCCCGCATCGTCCAGGGCGGCGACGCCGGATTGAATTGCATCAGAAGCGGGCGTTGCAGCTCAGTGATCCCTGGCTGTTCAAAATGCCGCATCCCAGGCGTCACCATCTTCCGCTTCAGCAGGCCGTTTTCGTCATAGGTCCACACCACCAGACCTTCGGCATAGGCATCAGGAGAGGTCCCGGCGGCACGCGGCGGCTTCTCGGGGGAACGGCCTATTTCATTCATCCACCAGCCCAGGCTCAGCAACCCAGCAAGCATTAGCAGGATACCGAGCAGCCGGCGCTTCAAAGATAGCTTTCCAACTCAGCCTGAAGGTTCCCTTGAGCCTCCAGCACCATTTCACAGACATCCCGGCCGGCCCCACGGCCGCCGGCGTGCGGCGTCTGCCAGTGGGCATGTTGCACGACAAAGGGATGGGCGTCGTTCACTGCAATGGCCAGACCTACCCGGCGCATGATCGGCAGGTCCACCACATCGTCTCCCACATAGGCCACCTGACCGTCCTCCAGCCCCAGCTTGTCACGCAGCTCCTCGTAGGCTGGGAGTTTATCCTGCTTGCCTTGATAGACATGCTCGATACCCAGACTCTCCATGCGAATGCGCACCACTTCCGAGGTGCGGCCGGTGATGATGCCGATCAGGACGCCCGATTTCTGCAGCATCTTCATGCCATGGCCGTCCCTGGAGTTGAAGGCCTTGTACTCCTGACCGTCGTCACCCAGAAACAGGCTGCCGTCTGTGAGCACCCCGTCGACATCGAAAATCACCAGCCTGACGCCACTGGCCTTAGTATAAATATCCTGCACCTGAACCTCCTACATTACCCCGGCTCGCAAAAGATCGTGCATATTGAACGCCCCGATCAGCCGCTGCTCGCCATCCACCACCAGCAGGCCGTTTATCTTTTTCTCATCCATCAGCTGCAGCGCCTCAGCGGCAAGCATCTCGGGTGACGCGGTAATGCAGCTTGCCGTCATCACCTCACTCACCCGCACATGGTGAATATCGATCGGTTTATTGAGCGTGCGCCGCAAGTCCCCGTCGGTATAGACGCCGACCGCACGATCTTCCCGGTCGACGATGGCGGTCATCCCGAGTCCCTTGCCAGACATCACCGCCAACGCTTCATGAAGCGTTGCCTCAAGACCCACCCTGGGCAGAGTCTCTCCTGTGTGCATGATATCACCGACATGCAACAACAGGCGCCTGCCCAGTGCGCCGCCTGGGTGGGACAAGGCAAAATCCTGCGCGGTAAAGCCGCGGGCCTGCAGCAGCGCCACAGCCATGGCATCGCCCATCACCAGCGCTGCCGTGGTACTGGATGTCGGCGCCAGACCCAATGGACAAGCCTCTTTCTCCACGCTGACATCGATATGGACCTCAGACTCCCTCGCCAGGGTCGACCGCGGTTTACCGGTCATGGCTATCAGGGGCGCGCCCAGACGCTTGAGCAATGGCAGGATGACCAGCAACTCACCAGTCTCGCCTGAGTTGGACAGGGCAAGCACCACATCCTGGGAGGTGATCATGCCCAGGTCACCATGACTCGCCTCCCCCGGATGCACGAAAAAGGCTGGACTGCCGGTGCTCGCCAGGGTCGCGGCAATCTTATTGCCGATGTGGCCCGACTTGCCCATCCCGATCACCACAATGCGCCCCTCACAGTGGAGCAGGTAGTGGCAGGCCTGGGCGAACGCCTTGCCCAGGCGGGGGATGAGAGCGGAAACGGCTTCTGCTTCAGTCTCTAGCACCGCCCGGCCCAGTTCTATCATCTGGGCCATCTCCTTTTTCGGTGGTGTAACGGGTTTCGTCATTTACCAAAGATCTCGATTATGGTGCGGATGCGCCAGGGCGCAGGTTATCTACCTCAGCGGGGCATCAGGCCGTCGCCAGCGTGAAGAATAACAGAGACTGATAGCCCACAAAGGCGATCAGCAGCGCCAACCCCTCCAGGCGACTGATGCGACCCTGTTTTCCAAAGCCATACCCCATCAGAAACAGAAACAGGGTCAATACCAGCATCACCGGCAGATCGCGGGTGAGGACCTCGGGAGAGAAGGGCCCCGGGGCGACGAGCGCCGGAATCGCCAACACGGCCAGCATATTATAGAGGTTGGAGCCGATGACATTGCCGATGGCGATATCATCCTCGCCCTTCATTGCGCTGGTGATACTGGCAGCCAGCTCTGGCAGACTGGTGCCGATGGCGACGATGGTCAAACCGATAATCACATCGCCGACACCCAGGGCGGCAGCCACATTGACCGCCCCCCATACCAGCAGGCGGGAACTGATCAGCAGAAAAATCAGCCCGACCAGCAACTGCGTCACCGCCTTGCGGGTCGGGGTATCGTGGGGGATCTCCGCATCGAACTCCCCGGCAATGGGATCAGAGGCGCCGGTCTTGGCGGTATGGATCATCCAGCCGAGGACAGCGATCAGGGTGAAGGCCAACGCCAGGCCGTCGAGACGTCCCAGTTCGCCGTTCCACATCATCAATAGACAGATGGCGCTGACCGAAAGCAGTAGCGGATATTCCCGCTTGAGCACACTCGAATGCACCGACAGGGGAATCACCAGCGCCGTGAAACCGAGAATCAGCCCGATATTGGCGATATTGGAACCGATGGCGTTGCCGATCGCCAGCCCTGGATTGCCATTTGTCACCGCCATCGCGGAAACCAGCACCTCCGGCGCCGAAGTGCCGAAACCGACCACGGTGAGACCGATAAGCATCGGAGAGACGCCCAGGTTATCGGCCAGCGCCGCCGCGCCGCTGATGAAACGATCAGCGCTCCAGACAAGGATCACAAGCCCGGCGAGGATGGCAAAACTATGGAGGATCATTAAATAAATTCAATACAGTCAATAAGTTAGCTACTGACAGAGCAAGCACCCCAACCCCTGCCGGTTTACACTCAGCCGATCGGTCGATCACCGGTGGAATAAAGGGCAAAGATAATAGCAGAAAGCTGTCGGGAGTGGCTTGATAAACATTTCAGCATATTATTAACCCGCCAGTGCAATATTCGTCGGTCGCGTTTTTCCGTCTAACCCACAAGCACCCATCGAAATTCAACCAGATATGGTTGGGATCAGCTTCAAACCAGGGATGGATTAGGTCTTGTGCCGATTTCTCGGATCATGTATTATTCGCCGTCTTTTTCGAAGCAAAATAGTTCTCCCTCGGAGCGACATCGGATGACTACTGTAAGCGCAAAGCCGGCTGAGGTACGCCGCAACTGGTATCTCGTGGACGCCACGGACAAGACCCTGGGCCGGCTGTCCACTGAAATCGCCCGTCGCCTGCGCGGCAAGCATAAACCGGAATATACCCCACACGTCGATACCGGCGACTATATCGTTGTTGTGAACGCCGAAAAGATCCGCGTCACCGGCAACAAACTGGCCGACAAGATGTACCACCATCATACCGGATACATCGGCAACTTGAAGTCCATCAACCTCGACAAGCTGTTACAGAAGGCGCCGGAGCGGGTCATTCAGCACGCAGTCAAGGGCATGATGCCGAAAAACCCCCTGGGCCGGGCGATGTTCAAGAAACTGCGTGTCTTCGCCGGTCCGGAGCACACCCATCAGGCCCAGCAGCCCCAGCCGCTGGACATCTGACTAAAACCCCCAGAGTTAACAACATGGCAGATAAGCACATCACAACCGGACGCCGTAAAAGCTCCACGGCTCGCGTCTTCCTGACTTCCGGCAGCGGCAACATCGTGGTCAACAACCGCCCGCTCGACGAATACTTCGGCCGCGAGACCGCCCGGATGGTGGTCCGCCAGCCCCTGGACGCCACCGAAACCGGCAACAAGGTCGACATCAAGGTCACGGTCAGCGGCGGCGGTACCACCGGACAGGCCGGCGCGATTCGCCACGGCATCTCCCGCGCCCTCGACGCTTATGACGAGTCGCTGCACGGCACCCTGCGCAAGGCCGGCTTCCTGACCCGGGACGCGCGCGCCGTTGAACGGAAGAAAGTGGGACTGCACAAGGCCCGCAAGCGGCCACAGTTCTCCAAACGTTAAGTCTGGCTTGCCCATCGCCGCCAGACTACTGCCGGCGTGGAGCCTACAACTGGGGATTCGTCTAACGGCAGGACAACGGACTCTGACTCCGTATGTGGAGGTTCGAATCCTCCATCCCCAGCCAACACAGTCAAGAGCCCGCCTAGCGCGGGTTTTTTGATGGCCGATCAGAATCCTACAGGGATGGAGGGTGAAGCGATGGCCCTGAAGGGGTATCGCTACACTTTTACATTACTCTGTCACAAACGCTAGTACTCCTTCAACATGATAATGTTGGGTTCAGTTGGTCTGTCAGCGTCCAGGACAAGGCGCGCCTCGCCGTGAATGGCCTGAGTCCTTTACAAGAGGCGCAACGCGGTCATGGATGCTGACAGAGCAACCCTTCGGGCGCTCCTGTGGTGTCCCGCGGCGGCGTTGCAGTGCTTGACAAGGACTCAGGCCATTCCATCCTTCGGTCCGTAAACGGCACATCCATGTGCCACTCCTGCCTGCGCACTGCGCCTTGGTGCGAAACACCACAGGAGCGCTGAACCCATCATTATCAGGTTGAAGGAGTACTAACGTACCTCGTCGATCACCATCCATCGACCCGCTCAGTTTCAAGCTGCTTCTCTATCTGCTGCTGCTCGGCGTGCTACCGTCTCTACTCATCTTAAAGACGGAAATCCTACGCTTGACTTCCAGGCAAGCGATCGTCTCCAGATTGAAACTCATTGGCATTTCAATCACCCTGGCGATTACGATGATTCTCGCATTCGGCAGTTTCCGTGCCCTGTATGTTTTCCATCTACGACCGCTCCGATTACAGCAAGGAGAAGGCATCGCAGACGGAGAATATCCTTGATGTCCTGCAGCGCACAGGCGTCAGCGTACTTTGGCTCGACAACAACTCAGACTCCAAGGGCGTGGCGCTTAGGGTGCCCAACGAGAGTTACAAGACGCAGGAAAAAAACCCCTGTCTGTATGGTTCAGTAATAATTTTGAGGAGGATGGCGTCAGCGTGGGCTCGTTGTTATCGAAGCTCGATGGCAGGTTCTCCCATGACAACATCTTCACACCCTGTTGGGTCTGTTCGAGGTGGAGCCAGCACAGTATGACCGGAGCAAGAATCTGATCCATCATCACGATGGCGGCTGAATCTCTGTTAGCCCCAGGAGCAATGATCAACGTTGTTTGACTCGCCAAGACACGGCTTTAACCCCGTCATTTCGGCGGATGCCGGAATCTAGTGTGGTGTAACGTATAAACTGTACCAATCAGAGGCCCGTCAATGCCTCAAGACCAGGCGCAGCGCGCAGGCAATGGCAGCGCCCTT
>JAHXHS010000029.1 GCA_025656455.1 Candidatus Thiodiazotropha sp. (ex Epidulcina cf. delphinae)
CCTTGAACCGTTTTATGATTGAGTTCGAAGACCGCCTGGCGGACTTCGTTTAAACAATGGCAGTTACACAGAATTATTTACAGGCTCGAAACAGGTTTGAAGCTTATACTGTCTACTTTCCATGCTGTTATCTGTTATGCTGCCATGATTGGCTAAAAATCGAGTAGCGCTTAATTTTCCGGATTGGAAATGCGGTCAATACAAACCATTATTAATCGAAACCACTATTGGCATTTACCACTTGCGTACTTATGCTTGGCATATATTGCTGCGTTCTTTATTTATTCAGAGTGCACGCTCCATCTTTTAGGATTATGGACAGATTGGCCGACAGGCGAGTATTCACATGGGCTATTGGTCTTATTGGTTTCAATGTATCTGATTTGGGAACAGCGAAAATCGATTAGAAGAGAAATACCTTCGACCAACTATTTCGCCCTTGTAATTCTAATATTTTCACACACAATGTGGTTTGCGGCCACACTCGTAGATGTCTTGCTTATTCAAATTCTAAGCCTATTGTTCACATTGGCGGCAATATCCTGGGCATTACTCGGAACGCCTGTTTTTCGCCTTATATTTTATCAATTTTTTTTATTGATCTTTGCATTGCCCGTTTGGTTTCCGCTGCAATACCCACTACAAACCCTTACCACTCATGCCGTGCACTTTTTATTATCAGTCGCTGATATCCCGGTTTACAAGAGCGGATATTTTCTAAACCTTCCGAACGGCACCTTTGAGGTAGCCCCGGGATGCAGTGGATTAAGATATTTCCTAGTGGCGCTATATATTGGCTTCCTGCTTGCATTCATCTACTACCGGTCCAACGCCAAAAAGCTTATTGTTCTTACGATTTCCATCTTATTAGCCATTACAGCTAATATTTTACGGGTTTTTAGCGTTGTTGTTTTTGGTTATCTTACTGATATGCAGCACCATTTAGTGCACTCACACCAGAACCTTGGCTGGTTCATATTCGCAATCATCATTACACCTTTGATCTATATTGCATCGAGGTATTCCGATATGCAGAACAGGCAAGATAGCGCCTGACCAGCACTTCCATAATCAACCATGAGTCTAAAACAACACACTACCGTCGGAAAGTTCAAACATATAGTGGCTCTGATAGTTATACTTTGTCTGCTCTTCGCTCCTTTATTACTGATTGTAGAGGATGCCGATTTAGCGGCTTCATCCAACACGCCAGCCAGCCTTGAGTTGCCAATCATCAGCGGCGCGTGGGCCGGACCCTATCCAGCAGTGGATAACTGGCGGCCCAAAATGATTGGCGCAGACCTAGAGGCCATAAAAGCATACAGATCCAGCCAGTTTACTCCTGTCTCATTGTATATTGGCTATTATTTTACTGAGAATCAGAACAAAGAACTGATTAATATCAACAACGATATCGTTGATGGTAAAAATTGGCATCGGGTGTATATCGATGAAATTCAACCGAAGACCAATGGCGCACCCATTATCGAGACAGTCATTAAATCAGCTGACAATAAGTCCCGTATCGTTTGGCACTGGTACAGAATAGCCGGTCGCACAACAGACAGCCATTTATCGGCAAAATTACTACGGGCATGGGATATCATCACAGAAAACAAAGGAAGTGCAATTATCTCGATCTCCAGCCTTTATAATAGCGACACCAAGGCATCAAGAGATTCGTTAATGACTTTTCTTGAGGCGTATGAAAGCAATATAAATGCTGCCGTGGACAGCTTACGCTAGCCTAGCCCGCTCACAAACTTGCCCATATTTTAGATTTCAGAATTAATTGTATTTCATCATAAGGCAAATTCGCATCAATGATTTCCATCTTATCCGTTTCAACTATTGAGTTTACCGCCTCGGCTTTCTTCTTATGCGTCTCGTAATCCAGATCCTTTTTACGCTTGCGCAACTCATCCAATGTGACTTTAAGAACGAAAATCAGATCCGGCTTGATAATTCTATTGTAATTTTTCTTTTCCAAGTCTGCCATGTACTTATTAATACCAACATCTTCGTGCTTTATTCTAGGCCCATCCATCGGCTCGGACATGGAATAAAAAGACTCCAACGGAAAGCGATCTGATATTACCACATTCCCCCGGGCTTTTTCATTATGGATCGTTCTAGACAATTTGTACCTAGACCATGAAAGATAGAGCCATAGCATGTTCTGAAAATACACAGCCAAAGAGTCCAGGCGCAGCTTTCTCACAAGCCGGATAAGATAAGAATAGGCCGCCAGGAGATTTGATTTTGGGATCCCATAATAATATTTCTTCACCGATAATTTCCATGACAACCATTTCGTCAGATCTTTTACATGGCTTGACTTGCCTGATCCATCAGCACCGACAAGAGCAATGGATATCCCGACTTCCGGCATTGTCTTTCTTTTGGCCGGGAGAATATATCTCAAAAACCGGATTTCCATAAATGCATGTTTATTATATTTAATAACTGGCTTCAAACCGGTTTCTCTTCTATACCCCTTTAGCGCGCTGATAATCGCATTACGATAGTTTATGACGGCGAAAACCGATAACCTGTTTTCAGCGAATTTGTTGATGAAATCATTAAACATACCGGGATCGATTGGCACTCCCATATCTTTTATAACCTCATCCAATATCGCCGGATCGCTCTCCTCTATTAACTCGGAAAACTCATTCTCTATGTCAGCCGGAAACGGTGTATATGCCTTTCCCTGAAGATTCCTTATGAAATGCTTTATCAGTGATAATAAATCAACCTTCATATGTGCCCTTATCACCAGAAAGGCCAGCTCCAGTTCTGCGTTGGGTATATATACACCATGTCTTAACCTAGTATTGGCTAGGAAATATTTCTCTATCGGAAGATGGTGGTTTTTTATATACTTCTGACCAAGCACCAAATTGTAGTGGACATGGAGATGTACTAATCGGCCTGTTTCCCGATCAAATCCCAAATAGTCATGCAATCCAGGAAATCTCTTATCGACAGGCGACAGGATCTCCTTAAAATCGAACTCCCGCAGTATTTCCTTAAACTCTGGATCATGATCTCTCTCCACCAGCAAATCCAGGTCCGTCTTTCCTGAAAGCGCCTTATCCAGATGCGAGTTACTTTTCCAATGACAGTATGTAATTTCCTGTTTATTCAACCGCACAAACAGATCATTGCAAATTTTTAGCATTGATAATGACTTCAGTAAATATTGATAGTGGCCACGAGAACAATTGCTTAATGTTTAATCAATCGCACCAAACGATTACGGACAGGCAGTATATATTCACAAACGAAACGTTTGGATTTAGTAAACGGAAAATACTTTCGAACCGGCCCCTTAAAATGAAATATCTTTATATTGCCATTGAATCCCTCATCAAAATAATAGTAATTATAAATTTCCCCAGGGAAGAATTTGATTCGAACACCGCCCCTGTCAATAACACTGTACTCTTCCGGCAATTCATTTGGGCAAACCAGACTATTTAAAGCCATTTGGTCATTTCCCAGTTTATCTGTCACCTCTATCCATTTATCAAGAAAATCAAATGTCGCATCAGTCGGATTAAAAAAGATAACGCCCGCGTTAACATACCTTACTATATCCTTGTGTTCCTCGTACCATTCGCCTTCCATTTCAGATTTTTTTCTTAAGGTAACACCCAAATCATAATCATCGCTTTCTATTTCATCAATACTGTCGTTCAAGGTCGCGTCTCCGTCAAGGTAGACAGTCAACTCTCTATCCTGCAGCATACTATCCTTCACCATCTCAGGTTTAAATAAGGATTTAGACTTGTACCCCTTTATGGGCTCATTGGAATAATAGCCTTTGGTCGAGAAATTCTCATCGGTAACCGAGAAAGGCCTGCCTATACCCAAGGTTCCGAGGTCATATACGACAGGCTTATAACCGAATTTTGTCGCCTGATTAATGGTATTTTCTATGACCCGCCTAAAACTGAAATTCTTATAGACTTTTCCACGATCATCTTTTGAAATGTCTTTGTTTGCCGCAGTTAAAATAATCACTTTGTGTCTCTTATATTTTTTTGTCGGATAGGATTAAACTATCTTTTTATACAGTTTTGTATAGTTTTCAGCCATTTTAACTGCTGAATAGTGCTCTTCAATAAACGCCCTGCCATTGCGCTTATATCTATTGACCAATTCCGGGTCGCTCTGAAGCTCTACTATCTTATCAGCCAAATCCTTATGGTTGTCCACTTGCACAAGAGAGCCGGTTACCTTGTCTGATATTAATTTTCTGCACCCGGCTATGTCGCTCGCAATCACAGGAACCATGGCCGCCATCGACTCCATGACGCATCTCGGAGTGCCTTCAGACCTAGAGGGTAGTACAAATACATCGAACAGCCTCAGAAGGGATACTCTGTCCTCTCTATAACCAAAGAACCTCACCCGATCTTCGATTTCAAGGTCTGCCGCAAGCGCAATCAGCTCATCCCTTTTATCGCCCACACCGACTACCGCGACTTTCCAATCCGCAGTGGCATGGCTAGCCACCGCTTTCAGCAGCGTAGCCAGGCCCTTGCCCTCCACAAGCCGCCCAATGTAACCGATAAGGAAGCAGTTTTCCTTCCATGTCAATAACTCATCAGATAAAACATTGTCTTGATCGAGTTCTTCTATATCAACACCGTTATTGATCACATCCAGTTTTTTACTCAGCAGCGGCATCTTTTCAAGCGATCTTTTCATCGTATCGGAGAGGATCACAACTCGATCGAAAAAGTAAAATACCAGCCTATCGACCACTTCATATACAAAAAGCTTGAAATCAGGATTCTTTGTCCAGCCATGCGGTGTCGTAATGATCTTGCAGTGAGTCCCGCTAATGGCAAGAAGCCCTATAATATCCGTTTTATACCCATGTGTATGAAGTATGTCGACATCTGCCTCGACAATTATTTTTCTCAATTGTTTAACAGCTGAAACACCTAATAGGCCGGACGAGTCAATGACGTATGACTTCATTTTTCTTTTTTCCGCCTCAATACATAGCGGAATCTCCGAATCTGAGGCATCACGAATTGAGGCGACAAGCGATTCTACCACCTCTTTCTCCAAATGATTCACCAATGCCAATATCCATCGCTCTGCGCCAAAAAGGCCATTGGAACTCCCGAGCTGGAGCACTCTTATCTTCTTCTTGTTAGCTGAACACATATGGCCTGGGTCAGTTATCATTAAAAATCGGCTTGTTTATCAAGTATTTATGCTTTTTAAAGTAGTAAAGAAGCCCCTTTATATGCTCGTATGTGGCTTTATTGAATTTAAAGTTACGTGAAATTTCCTGGGCATCGTGAACCGCTGTAACATCATTGACATAATAGATACGATACCCATATTTCCAAATTCTCAAGCAGTAATCGACATCCTCAGGCGCATAAAAGATTCTTTCATCCAAATAACCGACCTCATCGAGCAGTTGGCTTCTAAACAACCAGAAGGCGGATATAGCATAGTCCACTGCCCTGTAATCATCACCACCGTCATCCGGCAACTCTTTATCTATTAATTTGAGGAAAAAATATCGGGAAATTTTCGAAATAAGCGTGGGAAAATTATCTGTCGATTTTTGAAAGCTACCACTTCCGTAAACTAATCTCGGCACAACCAAGCCTGCGGTTTCGTCAGACTCAAGCACGGATATTAACCGCTGGATGACTCCATCCTTCAAGACAACATCGGAATCCATTACACAGATAAACTTTCCAGAAGCCTCTCTTAAACCGCAATTTCTCGAGTATGTGGTCCCGGTATTCTTATCAAAGCCAATATATTTTATTTGAGATGGGTAATTATTTTGGTATTCCGCGATAATTTCATTTGTCTTATCTGTTGAGCCATTATCTATTATGTAAACTTCGTATTCGATTTCGCTGTTTTCAAGACAATTGATAATTGATGTCAAGCATTCAGAAATGTACTTTTCTGAATTCCAGGTTAAAATTATGAAGCTCAGATCCATATAGACACCTGATTCTATAGACTAATGTATTTTCTAATCAGCGGCCCGGCGATATTTGTAAAAGCGACAGGTAGACGAGACCATATTCTTTCAACAAACTCTCTCTTCCGGGAGTTAATACCTGATGAAGTATCGTAGCGCCCATTCTTCAAGCTTATTTCATGCCAAAACAGCTCTTGTCGGGCTGCCCCCCACTGCTCCTTGAATTTGTAAGTACCACCCTGCGGGCTGCACCTGCCGAAATCGAAAAAATTGTACCCATGGTCACTGCAATATTTCAAAATATTCCAATATAGCAGCATATTTGGAGACAGCTTATTATATTTTCTTATAGTTGACGCCCATGGAATACAAACAACATGATCAGTTAATAGTATTATTGCCGAGGCAACAGTTTCCCCATAATCATTTTTGACTAATGCAATTTTAGCACTATCGCCATACCCATTAATAATATCATGAAACCACTTCTTCGAGTGCGCGGGTGAGCCCAAATCCCGCATATTAATACTCCAAACTCGGTAAAATTCCTCTATATCTCTCTTTTCCCCCCAAATGAAGGTTAAATTATTCTTTTCCGCTTTCCTGATTTGACTGCGTAATTTAGATTTAAATCCACCCCAGGTCTTTTGGGAGTCTTCACTCAGCGGAAGCATCATTCTGACCTTATCAGTAATCACATTAACAGGGTATTTACTGGATTCTAATTGGTGATATTTAAATATCGATCTTATTTCCACTTTGTTTACTTTCAGCTCGCCTCCAAGCCTGACTGCCTCCTCTAGCAGCAACACCCTGGCCCGCTCCTCACCTGAGACAACGCCCCCATAATCACAGAATGGCAAAGACACGAGATTACTGCCAAAAAAAGGGATTCTTATCAATGCCAGCGGCAAAGCCCCGACTATTTTCTTATTTTCCAGGGCAAACAGATAATAGGTTTGATGTCCGTATGCCTCTTCAAGCGCTTTTTTCCAGCCAAACAAGAGGTATGGTGATGCATCGGGATTATTGATAATAAATTCGTCCCATATCCCCCAATCATCATCGTTGGCGATCTTTATCTCCATCAGTCTGTTTATATTGCGCTATTCAGCGTGGTAAATCTGAAGGTTTTCAGTAAATTCTCAAAGCGACCTTCAGTTTTATGTAAATTCAAATAGTGCCTAAACTTAGATAGCTTATTTGCCCCATGTATAGTCGGCTGATCAGGGTCGAACTCCCAAGGATGCACGTAAAATACAAATGACTGCTTCTCTTTACTGTTTATTCTGCTTAATAGCTTCTCAGTGATGGAATAGGGAAAGAATCGAAAATAGCCTCCACCCGATACCGGTATCTTCATCCCCCCAACCAGTGCGGTCGATATTGGGAATTCAATTAAATCCGTGTCTTTCATCTTATACATAAAACGGGGAGAATCGATATTGCCGTACCGATCATGACTTATTGGAAATATGCTTGAATCATACGTAAAACCTAGCTCCCGCAAAATATCAAACGCCCATAACGAGTTGTTATCGATTGAGTAACTCGGCGCCCGATAACCTGCTATGGCTTTGCCCGTTATTTGCTCAAGTATATCCTTCGCTGTTTTGGTGTCATCATAGAACTCTTCTGGATTGAGATTGTAAACCAACCGGTGAAGATAGCTATGGCAAGCTACTTCATGCCCACAGCTGAAGATCATCTGAACCAGTTCAGGGTGCTTTTCAGCGAGCCAGCCAACTACGAAAAATGTCGCTTTCGTATCATATTTCTCCAATAGATCAAGTATAATTCTCGTATTTTTCACCACTCTGGATTCATAATTAGTCCAGTCATTTCTCTTAATCAGGTCTTCAAAAGCCGATACTTGATAATAATCTTCGACATCAATTGTGAGGTAATTTCTGATCATAATTCAATATATTCTGTTTTTTCAGTTAATTCTCAAGCGAATTAATTAGTTAAAAAACACTTTCATATATGCATTACAACTCGAATTCCTACTAAGCTCCAAATATATGTCCGTTAAAAAATAGTCCCCCGGATATCTTGGGATAGACAGATAGTCTTTACATTTGTCGAATGATTTATTTTCAGTAGTAAATGCGTATTTAAAACCGGCCTCTCTCACCACATCTTGCGCCACCCGGTCTGACCTTCCCTGTGGATAGGCGAAATTTTCCACTCCCCCTCCCGTAATAGATTTGATGATATCGAGAGACTTATTGATATCCTCTTTTAAGTAGTCCTGACTCCTATCGCACATATTGAGATGCCCATGGGTGTGGCTGCCAAGCGTGACAAGACCTGTACTAAACACCCTCGACAAATCATCCATCGTCATGACACTATTTTCCTGGTAGGACCTTGAGGAGATTTTATCAGATAATTTACCTCCCAAATACTTTGTCGGCACAAAGAGCAGGCAGGGTATACTGTATTTAATGAGGATATCGACTACGTATTCGATGAAAGAGACAAATGCATCATCAAATGTCAACAATATCCTCTTATCGGAGGCCAAATCCTCTACACCAGAGGCAAATACATACCCTTTATCCAAAAAATAGTTGATCTGATATTCAAAATATTCCGGAGTAATATCCGTCTCTGGCGCAATATTGTGATAATTAAGCACAAACGACCGCTGATCATAGTTACCAGTTAACAAAAACAACCTGACAATCGCTTTTTTTACAGCATTTTTAATCATATTTTTAGAGCGCTAGCCCGGATGTTTCACCCGGGAACGTGATGATCGTGCAGAGCTCGTCGTTCAGGGGCGGATTTCCGATTGAGTCAATAGCCTAAGCTATTGATGAATGAGGAAATACCGTCCCTGGACGACGAGATCGGTACGAGGGCGCGTTCAGCGTTGCCTGGTAACACTCTGCACTTTGCTAATATTCTAAACATTACATTTTAAATCAAAAGCTTAATTCACATTATCAGCGGCCGGGTGAAATATCCGGGCTAGGCATTACAGGCACAGATCACACGTCTTCGTCATTTTCAATAAAGTGCCAATTTTCCCTGTCCCTAATTGTCTCTGCAACCACTGCACCATCATCTATATATCCTAATAAATGCGCTTTATCGTTAGTTATCAAGAAATTATGGCTCTTTAAGAGAGCCACAATTTTAGCGCTGCCGAAATAAACGAGTGAAATCGCCTCAATTTCCTTATTTAGACAAAAAGTGAACTCTCTGAGTATATTGCTCATATTTTTGTCAGGTCCTGTAAATAAAAAATCGGCTATATAGGTTCTATTCTCTCTATCATAGGAAACAATATATGCGAGTATTTCTTTTCTATCACTCGTCGTTAATGCCAAAATATTGTATTGCCTATTCGGATTCTCGATATATCTCCAGTTCATGTACTCTGACCCTCTATTTTCTATAACTGGAAATTGCGATCTTATTTTCTCCCAAAAGAGATCGAACCTCTCATCAAATTGAGTCAATTTTTCAAATTTGCAGCCTTTTGGAGTATAGCGAATCAGCTGTTTTGATTTAATTTTAAGCAGTATATCCAGCGGGTAGGAGATGACTTTCGCCAGGAGACTGTTGCCGACTCGCTGCTGAACGAAACTGATTGATTTTAAAGGTTTTGTCAGCCAAATATTTTGGCCGATCAAAGCATATCCGGCACGCCTCATGACCAGGCGTGATTTATCATTAGGTATGGTATAGAGAAAGTTATATTTCAGACCGGAGAATGACTCGATAACTTCTTTTTGTAGTGACAGCGCAGGCCCTAGCGTCCTATGCTCCTTACTGAGTGAATAATCGCCAAGAATCCCGCCAAGCGAATCCTGACCGAGCACAGATATTTTTCTAGGAAAAACAGATAGTGCTCCAACAGGAACCTCATCATTATCAACATGAGTCAGCCAGACATCCGCCTTCCCATCAGGATTTTTAATATATTTCCAATTGAATCTATCTCCTGATAATGGAGAGAGATTCTTCGTACAAAGAGCGATTACAGCGTCTTTGTTATCTTCCGGGTCAGCCTTTGTGATACTATAAGCCATTAGATATAGAAGCTTACCTTGCTACTGAGCAATTAGCAGCCTGAAGCACCCACCCCGTGCGCGGTTTCGGGAACGGAATCGAAAATGCATTTTTCGACTCCTCTGTTTTCGAGGGTTTATTGCTTTCGAAAACCGCGGCAAATCCCCCAAGCCGCACCATCATTCATCGTTTCGGGAAGGACAGGAAGCAATATTCCGCTCATTTCTTAATGAGGTAAAAATGAAACAAGCTGTCAGAATAGCAGATATCCGGAAACGTCGCCATAATAATGACCTTTCTTTTCTAGTATTTTCAGACGATTGGGGAGAACATCCGTCGAGTTGCCAACATATTTTCAAACAAATAATTAAAAAACATCCGGCCCTCTGGGTAAATACCATCGGTACCCGCAATCCAAAGTTCACTATTTACGACCTCAAGAAGGCATTGATAAAAGTAAAAAAAATGCTTTTCCCGAGGCGTACCGAAAATGCCCGTAACGACAATAATCTGACAGTCATTCAACCCATCATGCTCCCTTTTTTCTCATTACCGGGAATAAAATTATTTAATAAATACAGTATAAAAAAAGCCGTTAGCGATAGCATGAAAAAAAATGGAATAAATAACCCTATAATGGTTATTACGGCGCCTAATGCCCATGAGTATATAGGAAGTTTCGGTGAAAAATGTTCGGTATATTATTGTGTCGATGACTACTCGGAATGGCCGGGATTAAATAAAAAAGAAGTCATAAAAATGGAATCCGAGCTGATCCGGAAGTGTAACATATTTGTTGCGACTTCCGATCTATTATATAACAAAATTTCCAATAAAAACAAGGATGTGCAATTGCTGACCCATGGCGTGGATTTGGAATTCTACGCAAAAAAGGATCAGCCGGCCCATAAATTATTAAATGGCGTCCCTCGACCACAGGTGGGATATTTCGGCTTATTTGACGACAGAAGCGACAAAGAATTAATAAAGTCACTATCACTGCAAATGCCTGACGTCTCCTTCATTATAACCGGCAGTGTAGATACAGATATTCGAGATCTCAGATTAATTAGTAATATTTATCTTACCGGGAGCGTACCCTATAAGGAATTACCTCAATTAATCAGCAGTTGGGATATATGTATGTTGCCATATAAAATAAATGAGCTTACAAATGCAATACAACCATTGAAAATTAAAGAATATTTAGCCTCAGGCAAGCCTGTAATAAGCACGCCGATAAAGGAAGTGAAAGCTTTAAAAGAATATGTTTACCTTGCCGAAACGCCTGATCAATGGAGAGTGGGCATTCAAAAAATTTTACGTGGCGGCTCTGACGACAGGGCTCAAAATCGCGCCGATTTCCTTAAATCCGAGTCATGGGAAATAAAAGCCGATCATTTTCTGGAAATCTGCACAAAATTCGTCAACAGCTAGTATCTTTATATATAGTGTACCTTGCCATTAATCCTGTTACATTTAGCAGACTAGGATAGCGTCAACCATGCCATGCCTTAGCAGCACAATAGACCCAGCCGGGACAAATCAATTTGTGACAAGAATCACTGGCCTCCTGAAGAGAATAAGCTATATATAGATTCAGTCTACAATATGGATAGATACATTCAGTCTACAATACGGATTATAAAGAAAACTCACAACCATACGGATAGAGTAACGCTATCCGCATATAAACTAGGTCTATGATGATGTCAAATTTAATTAAGGTGCTTGTAATGCTCGCACTGAGCATGATGTTAGGCCATGCTGTTGGCGCAAACCTCCCGGCATTCCCCGGTGCTGAAGGAATGGGGGCATATAGCGTGGGGGGCAGGGGAGGAGCGGTTATCAAAGTAACCAATCTCAACGATAGCGGTCCCGGCAGCTTCAGGGAAGCCGTCACAACGAGTGGCCCGCGCATCGTCGTCTTCGATGTTTCAGGCATCATCAACCTAGGATCGAATCTGACAATCAGTGACCCTTACATTACGATTGCAGGCCAGACATCGCCTGGCGGGATCTTAGTGACAGGTAGAACGACAACCATCAATACGCATGACGTCATCATACAACACATGAGATTTCGTGTAGGCTCACATAATGTCGCGGATGCGGAAAGGCACGATACCATCCAGGTGCTGGGTAGGGACTGGGCGCCAAACGATGCCTATAACATCATTTTCGATCACTGCTCAATCGGTTGGGGGATCGATGAAAATATGAGTCTCACCGGCGGGGTCACAAATACAACCGTCCAGTGGTCAATTGTTGCACAGGGTTTAAGCCGCGCCGGCCATCCAAAAGGCGAACACAGCAAAGGCCTGTTTATTGCCGGAGAGCAGTTACCCACCAGTGTGTCCGTTCACCACAATTACATTGCACACAATACCGACCGCAATCCGCTAATCAGCTCTCCCAGCGGTACCGATATGCTGGTGGACATGACGAATAATGTAGTCTACAACTGGAAGGGTGGTCTTTCCCCACTTGGAGATGGAGCAACCCGGATCAACTGGGTGCACAACTACGCTAAGCAGGGCGCCAGTTCAAATGCATATTCTTACGAGGTTACCCAGATCACGAGTACCACGCCGGCCGGCTACCTTTATGTAGAAGGTAACATTGGATCCACCAGGCTTTCACAATCAGATCCCCATTGGAATGTCGGCCATCACTGGATGAACGAAGCACTGCCGACAACTTGGAGGAGAACCACTCCCTCAGCGGTCTCGAATGGCGTTTCCACTACTCAAATGTCGCACACTTATGCCGTGCAGGTACTTGCCGACGTAGGCGCCACAAAACCTAGTCGTGACAATATCGACTCAACGCTTGTCAGTGATTTTATAAACACGACCGGCGCCATTATCGACAATGTCTCATATCCTGGCGATTACCCTACTTATCCAAATAACCAGAAGGCAACCGATGCCGACAACGATGGCATGGCGGATAGTTGGGAAACTGGAAAAGGTCTTAAGACCTCGCTGAATGATGCATCCCTGGACAAGGATTGTGACGGCTATACCAATATCGAGGAGTATCTCCATTCCCTAGCCGGTTATCCGGAGACAACAGGCACATGTAACACAGCGGCCCCCTCTCCGCCAACCATTCCCGAATAGCCACACCTTGAACCTGGCAGTGTGACAGCAAATCCCAGCCGTGTGGCTGGGATTTGCTGTATATGGACATTATTCGGCAAGTGTATTGATATTTTCCTTTAATGCCAATTTTGTGATTTCACCGGTAAGCGCGTCGAGTGTCTCCCTGTAGTTACCGCTATTATTGACAGTTATTAATTTACACTGACTATTTGTTGCCAGCCAATCCACGATATATAAAACATGCTGCTCAAGCCTGTTTAAAAAATCAAGAATTTTGTCCGATTTTGCATTCTTCAAACGGGACGTTAATCCATCGGGTCTAGAGAGCATTCGCTGATAGCATGCATCAATATCAGCCTTGATATAAATCAATAGTTCAGGGAGCGGTATACTCTCCATGTACAACTTGATATGCCCATGATCCACTTCCGACTCGAATTCAGTATTAACGAACATAAACGACTTCTGCACAAAACCCTCTTCAAAAATAATCAATGACCTGGATGACGGAAGGCCATCAATACTTGTCCAGATAGCACCGAGCTCGAGTACGCTGGCAATCATGATTTTCCTATCCGCCTCAGGCATATTTGCAAACACAGATGAAGATATAAAGGCGTTGATGATGTTTGCGCCATGGGCTATAAATTCATTCTGCGCATCGAATTGCATGAGTGATCTGTTCACGAATTTTTTGCATAGTTTTTTTGACAGCCCGTTCGGCAACAGTGCCAGAGGCAGCCGTAATATCCTGTCCATCTTTAGTTTTGAAACACTATGAAATGCATCCTCATAAGACAGATACATTTTTTCATCGATCCGCTTAAGATGTTTTACCAGATCATTTCTGAGTGTTGTCTTTCCAACGCCTGGAAGCCCTAAAAATTCAGCATACACGATGACTTTCCTCTCTTAGCACCGAACTGTTTATCGGTCAGCATCAGCGCTGTTGATTGGCTATGGAAAAATTATCTTACTACCGTATCCCAGTCTTTCGAGTGTTTCATCATCAGAAACACTTTCAGGCCTTTATTGAAAAAAAGCTGGATTGCAAAAGCGATGATCACGCCATAGATGCCATAAAGCTGGCCGAACCCGAATGCTGAAAGCAAATAGATTGAATTCGTGAAAAGTAAGAGATAAACACTATACTTTGCAAACCCAGCCGCTATGAACAATGAGTTTATGGGCACTGTAATAAAACTCAGGATATAAAGTACAATCATAAGATATAGGGCTGCGATTGATGACGTATACTCAGCTCCAAAAAAATGCTCAATTACGCTATTCGATGCAAGCATAAAAACCACGCCCATCGCAAGGCCTACCAATGACAACAACCTCATGGCTCTCTTGGTGATATCGATACTCTCTTCACTATTACTGCTACCGATAAGCTTGGTAAACTCAGGGTAAAGTGCTTGATTGACAGGTTCGCCAATACGGGTTATTAGTCCGGCAAATTCCTTATATACTTTATAAACGCCGAGCGTCGCCATTGGCATTACCGCGCTTATGACGATCATATCAAAGTGCCGAACCGGTATTCGTATAATGGTTCGTAGATTAGTCCACCAAAGAAAACGGATTTGGTCCTTATTAATCTTTAATTTTCTGATCCACCAGTCCCCTCCATATTTGTTAGCCAAGAGTTTCAAGCTATACAGCACCAAACTAACATTGGTTATCACTTCGACTACCAGATAAATGTAGATATAGGTTACAAAGGCCTGATCTGTACCCCTTGCGATCAATATGGCAATCAACTTCAACAGCGCCGTGGCAACAAATACTTTTGAAACAACGGAAAATTTATTAAAAAACCTCGGTATGCCTATAGTAAAAGTTGTAATATTGAATAGTATTGTCACGCTGTATAAAGCGATATATTCAACATATGAATTGTCCCAGTCAAACAACTGTGCTGTTGACAATGCCAACGAGTATGCCAATGAAAATGCGATAATCGCACTTGCTACATCAAGAAACATATTTGTAAAAATAATATCCTTGACGGTAAATGATTTATTTTGCGTATTTCCATATTTTATCATCGACTCCCATGTCTGAATGTTGAATAAATCGTTATATATCAGAGCATAAGTTTGACATAGCACAAGAATCGCCAAAAACTCTGGCCCAATCTGGTTGGCCATCAGCGTAAAGGAAATCAGGTTCAGTGCAGAGGCGGTCGAATTTCCCGCAAGAATAATGGATGAATTTTTTATTACCCTATCAATTATGCTGCCCGAAGCTTTTGATGAAAGTAGTTTCTTAATGGCTTTCATAGATAAACCAAGACATCAGTCAATAATATAGAAAGGGCTGGGATCAGGGATTTTCATTCATTTTACTAGGGCCTAAGCATTGGAAGTTGTCTATGTATAACAATTCAGACTCCTGCTCCTTTTCCAAAATCGCCTGATCAGCATCTCCTTGGTCAGATAAAATCTAGTGCCATCACAAGGATAGATGATAATTTCTCCTTTTCCATGCCCTTTATCTTCTTTTAACAGACACGCTAGATTTTCATCAATCGAAATCAACGCTTCTTTCCATTTGGCATGATCAACGTCCAGTTCTGATTCAATAAAGTGAGAAATCACCACTATGATATCTCTGCCGAAATCGACAATATCCGCTAACGTGGATGGCGGGTGGGCACTGGGAATACTCGCAAGCCTTGCCAGGCCTTTTGCAAGCGATTGCTCGGAATAGATTGCGTCATAGACACCCTGTACACGCGGCAGACAGCCAAAACCGGATATCCAGAGGCAATTTATCGCAATTTCACCTGCCAGGTCTCTTCGCTGGTTGATATCACTTTGAAAAAAAAGCATTTGTATCTCAGTTAGTATACTACGCCATATTTTTCCATCGACACCATCGGGTAAGTACTCTTCGATATGTCGGCCGATCGCTGACTCGATACTGAATGTTTTTTTTAAATCAGGACATTTCGCAAGCCTCAAATACCATTCCGTTGGCGACTTTGTGACGAGAAAAAGTCCCTCATCCTTAAAATGAGTATTAAAAAGCGCAGCCAATTGCTCCGCCTCGGCTTGTTGAACAGCAGAGCGATCCAACCTAGCTAACAGCAACCTGTCCCTATCCGCCAATAGATGCGCGGGGGTGGCGGACGCCCAGCACGATTCACCGGGATCACCTCCCGCTCCATAGTATGAAACCGCCCCTACCGGCAGATCCTGATGAGCATCCGTTGTTATGCCAAAAAGGTGGAGCAATGTCTCTGCCAGACCGATCCCATGAAAGGTTTCACGATCCGCTCTGGCTAAAACCTTCGCCAAAACCTTTGGCCGAATTGCGCCGTCGTCGAATTGCTTTGTAGCTACAGGCCAAAACAGACTCGGCAGGAGCAGATGTAGCCTGCGCCTACCGGCCATGGGGGACGATAGCGCTTTTACATCGCATCAATTCGCCGTCATGTTATCAAGGATGGAACGTTTCACCGCTTCAAGCTCGGCATTTATTGTAATGACAGGTGATGTTGATTGTTGTATTGCCGTATCGGGATCCTTCAGCCCATTTCCAGTCAGGGTGCATACGATGCTTGACCCTTCCGGGATCTTGCCGGAGTTTATGTCTTGCATGGCGCCGGCCAGGGAAGCGGCGGATGCCGGCTCACAAAAGATTCCCTCGCTCTGCGCAAGCAACTTTTGCGCGGCCAGAATCACTTCGTCCGTACATTCGTCAAACCACCCTGAGGATTCTTCTTGCACTCTCCAGGCCTGTGTCCATGACTGGGGGTTGCCGATACGGATCGCGGTTGCCAGCGTATCCGGCTCTTTGACCGGGCCACCACGCATAAAAGGGGCTGAACCCGATGCCTGATATCCCACCATTTTCGGCCGTTTGCCGGTAATCGCTCCGCCGGCGAATTTGCACTTACCACCACAATAGGCGCAGGCCTCGGTCACATGATCATTGGTGGAGCATGTATATTCACAGTAACCGATCCAATGTGCGGTGATATTCCCTGCATTGCCCACCGGGAGGCAATGGTAGTCCGGCGCATGACCCAACTCCTCGACGATCTCGAAGGCCGCCGTCTTTTGCCCTTGAAGGCGGTAGGGGTTGATCGAGTTGACAATGGTGACCGGGGCATGCTCGGCTACATCTTTCACCAACTGCATGCCATCGTCAAAGTTGCCTTTTATCTGGATAGTGATTGCGCCATACATCATTGCCTGAGCGAGTTTCCCCATCGCTATCTTACCATCCGGTATGACCACGAACGCTGTAATTCCCGCCCTGGCCGCATAGGCCGCCGCTGCAGCGGATGTATTGCCCGTGGATGCACAGATAATCGCCTTGCTGCCCGCTTCCACGGCCTTGGTGACAGCCACGGTCATACCGCGGTCCTTGAATGAACCGGTCGGATTCAGGCCCTCGTATTTCACATAGATGTCGACATCCTTACCGAGTTGCCTTGGGATATTATGCAGTCGTATCAGCGGGGTGTTGCCCTCACCAAGACTGATGACGCGAGTGTCATCGTGCACGGGAAGCCTGTCACGGTAACGGTCGATCAATCCTGTGTAGCGGGGTCGGAATGGCATCGTAAAAAACCTCGAATAAACTTATTTCAGCGTGCCTGTAACAGACACAATATATGCGACACGGATGCGTGAACAGTGAGTCGATCAGCCGTCAAGGCGTTCAACACGTATGCGCATCACCTGTCCGTAAACGCTATCCAACTGCTCAATCGCGGCAATCGCCACATTGAGCTGTTTCTCCATTACCTTTTGGGTAAGCATGACCAGTGGCAAGGAACTGTCGCCCTCGGCAGGCTCTTTTTGTTGAATCGCTTCAATACTGATCCCTGAATCGGCCAGGATACTGGCTATTCTTGCAACCACGCCCGGTTTATCCACAACCTGCATGCGCAGATAGAAGGCCGACTCGACCTCTTCAATCGGGAGAATCGCGATATCGTCCAGCTCTCCCGGCTGGAAGGCCAGATGAGGCACCCTGTTTTCAGGATCGGTGGTAAGGGTGCGCACCACATCGACCACATCCGCCAGCACAGCGGATGCGGTAGGCTCGGAACCGGCCCCCGCGCCATAATACAAAGTCTGACCTACCGCATCCCCTTTCACCAATACGGCATTCATCACCCCGTCCACATTGGCAATCAGACGCCGGTAGGGAATCATGGTTGGGTGCACACGCATTTCAATACCGGCATTCGTCTTCCTGGTTATGCCGAGGTGTTTGATGCGATAACCGAACTGGTCCGCATACTCAACATCCTGCGGCTCTATCTTGGTAATGCCTTCGGTGTAGGTCTTTTCAAACTGCAGGGGCATACCAAATGCGATTGAACCGAGAATGGTCAGTTTGTGGGCCGCGTCTATGCCTTCGACATCGAATGTGGGATCTGCTTCGGCATAGCCCAACGCCTGAGCCTCTTTCAGAACATCGCCAAACTCTCGCCCCTTGTCACGCATTTCGGAGAGAATGAAATTACCGGTTCCATTGATAATGCCTGCGATCCACTCAATGCGGTTGGCCGCCAACCCCTCGCGCACTGCTTTGATGATCGGGATGCCCCCTGCCACCGCGGCCTCAAAGGCGACCATCACACCTCTCTTCTGCGCCGCGGCGAATATCTCGTTGCCATGCATGGCGATCAACGCCTTGTTGGCGGTCACCACATGCTTGCCGTTGTCGATGGCTTTCAAAACCAGCTCGCGGGCCGGTGAGTATCCGCCGATCAGCTCGATGATGATCTCGAGGTCGGGATTCTCCACTACAGAGAATGCGTCATCCGTGACCTCGACACGTTCGAGCCCGCTGAGGCTGCCCGGATCGTAAGCCTTGGCCGCCGCCTGGGCAATCTGGATGCCGCGCCCTGCCCTGCGCGCGATTTCATCGGCGTTGCGGGTCAAGACATTGAGTGTACCGCCACCCACGGTGCCGAGTCCCAACAGACCAACTTTGACTGGATTCAAGGTAAAATTCTCCTGCTGTTAATTGCGCTATATCCTAAGAACCGATAAGGCCATCATGGCGAAACATGTCACGTATACCCCGCACCGCCTGGCGGGTGCGATGCTCATTTTCGATAAGCCCGAACCGCACGTGGTCGTCGCCGTGCTCGCCAAAACCGACCCCGGGAGATACCGCCACCTTGGCCTCATGCAGAAGTTTCTTGGAAAATTCCAGTGAACCCAACGATTTGTAGGCATCGGGCATGGGCGCCCAGACAAACATCGTTGCCTTGGGTTTCTCCACATGCCAACCGATATTGTTCAGCCCCTCGCAGAGTACATCCCGGCGGCTTTGATACATGCTGCAGATATCCTTCACCACATCCTGGGGCCCCTCCAATGCGGCGATGGCCGCCACTTGTATGGGGGTAAAGGTGCCATAGTCCAGGTACGACTTTATCCGCGCCAGGGCGGCGACAAGGGTCTTGTTCCCCGACATGAAACCAACCCGCCAACCTGGCATGTTGTAGCTCTTGGACAGGGAGAAAAACTCTACCGCGATCTCATCCGCGCCGGGAACCTGGAGAATCGAGGGAGCCACATAGCCGTCGAATACGATATCCGCATACGCAAGATCGTGTACGACCCAAATATTGTACGCCTTGGCGATCTCGACCACCTTCTCGAAGAACTCCAGCTCCACACACTGGGTGGTCGGATTGCCCGGAAAATTGAGCACAAGCATCTTGGGCCGGGGCCAGGAGTCCTTGATCGACCTGACCAACTCGTCGAAAAAGTCGATCCCGGGCACCATCGGCACATGACGGACGTCTGCGCCGGAAATGATGAATCCGTAAGGGTGTATCGGATAGGCGGGATTGGGCACCAGGACCGAATCTCCAGGCCCCATGCAGGCCAGCGCGAGGTGCGCCAATCCCTCTTTCGAGCCGATTGTTGCGATAACCTGCGTCTCAGGGTCCAGGCTGACATCGTAACGAGACTTATACCAGTTACTCATGGCCCGACGCAGCCGGGGAATGCCTTTCGACATGGAATAGCGGTGGGTATCCTTGCGGTTGGCGACCTCACAGAGCTTATCCACGATGTGCTGGGGGGTCGGTTGATCGGGATTCCCCATGCCGAAGTCGATAATATCCTCGCCCCGCGCTCGCGCCGCTGCCTTGAGTTCATTGACAATGGCGAACACATAGGGCGGCAATCGCTTGATTCTGCGGAACTCTTCCATCTCAGGCGTGGACACGGATACCTCTGCTTTTTTATCGGGCCAAAAGAGATAAAGTTAACTGACCCACTATCAAAGATCAATCATCTACTATCCGCAGAGCGGGTAGTATGATGAAAGCCCCCAAAGTGTGCTATGTTAGCCACATCTCACGTTTCCGTGCTTGCACTCTGCCATCCTGGTTCTCCTCAACTGGCCAGGTACTCAAAATTTCTCTCGCTAAGCTCGCAAAGTACGCCAAGAAGACATTGTCTGAGGTTCCTTTGCGGGCTTTGCGATCTTTGCGAGAGTTTCTTTTCGTCCTATGATCTCAGCGAGGGTTCGGTTTCGACCTCCCTGCCTGAACCTGCCACCCCACTGCACGCCGGCACCGCAGAGCCTCTTCGTGCCTCACCGCCTGAGGCGGTGGTTTACCTACATTGAATTAAACGAGCCATTCACTGACTTTTTTCCAACATCGGATTAGGGTAAGGTCAAACAATGAAATTCATACTCGATGACGCCGACGCCGGCCATGCCATTCAGCGCTATGGCGAGGGTGAGATCGTTATAAACGATGTCATCTACCGGCAGAGTTTGGTGATACTCCCGAACCGGATCATCGCCGAATGGCGGCCCGGATCATATCAGGAGCTGCTACAAGACGATTTTTCCCGGCTGGCGGAACTCACGCCGGAGATCGTTGTTCTGGGTACAGGCGCCAAGCAGCGGTTTCCCCAGCCCGCCTTGACACAACCGCTGATTGAATCCCGAATCGGTCTGGAGGTCATGGACACCGCGGCGGCCTGTCGCACCTACAACATCCTGATGTCAGAAGGGCGGCGCGTCGCTGCCGCCTTGATTATGATTTGATCTCCGCATCGGATATATCACCCCCCTCCTCTGAATCATCTTCGAGAACGACCACATCATCGGGATAAGGGTACTTTTCCACAACCTTCCTGCTGAGCTTACGCAACGCGGCCTGATGCAAGGCATCGGACTCCATCAGGATCAGCACCAGCACGGTGACCATGATAGGCAGTATTGCGACACCGCCGAGCATCGCCAATACCGCCACTTTCATCATCCCCATGTAGGAATAGCCGATCCAGCCCAACAGACACACACAGAGGACCGCCAACAACATATAGATGAAGAGCCGGCTGCGCTCCGCGGCGATCTGCCAGTGGACCCAGACATACCAGGGATCTCGCTGTTTCGATTGCCTGGCGCGCCACAGCGTATAGAAAAGCAATCCGAACGAGACGACCGGCACCAGGGCCAGCGGCTGCCAGAAGGAGCGCACCAGGCCCAGCGCGGCAACGAACCAGAGGATATGATTACCGATCAGATTGGTAAGAAAGATATCATGGGGTATCTTGGCCTTATGCACCAAGTCATCGGAAATCTCGAATATCATCAGGCCTCGCCAAGTCCAAAGGGCATTAAAAACAGTAGGTTACCACTAGCAGCGCCTTAATGCACCCTCTGCACGGAAGAAACACCGCCGGTCACGGACAGGGATTCACCCCACATCGCCACCGGACATGGGTCTCCGGCAGGCTCATTTTTTAATTCAAATAGCTAGAAAAACAGCAAGATATCCTACACCATGCCTGTCCCTGACGATGCCTTGAGAATTGTTATGCCACAAGGCCGCTCGTCATTGTAGAATCCTCACCAACAAACGCCTGCAACCGATGCAATCTTTGGCCGAGCATGCCCTTGCCAGGGAACGGCGCTAGGCAAATGACGGGTTAGGCGAAAAAATATCAAAACCAGGTCCGGACAAATGGAAAAGAAAATCATCTTTTGGGTCATCTCACTCTCTCTGGTAGCGGTGGCGCTTGCCATACTTCTCCCGGGTGGACGCAAGGTCGACACTCACCCAAGGCTTCCCTGGGATATCAGCGTCAATGCCTATCGCGAAATCGAGGTTTTCGACTTAACCCTGAACAAGAGCCTGCTTGCCGATGCCCGGCAGGTCTTTCAGCAACAGGGAAAGTTGAACATGTTCACCACCAGCAGCGGTCACCCTGCGCTGGAGGTCTATTTCGAACGGGTCTTTCTGAGTGGATTGAGGGCGGACATTATTCTGGTTCTCAATGCAGAAGATGATCTGCTATCGGCCTTATATGACCGGGGCAGCCGTATCAGTCGATCCACCGACACCACTCGCAAGGTGGAACTCAACAGCGAAGACCAACTTTTGGCGGCAAACCTCCCAATCGAGTCGATCAACTATATCCCGGCCGCCAATCTGGATGAGTCCCTGATCATCAGCCGGTTTGGCGAGGCGCCTGAGAAGATTACCGAGACCGAGACCGGCATGACACACTGGATCTACTCGGAGAAAGGCTTGAGTATCGGGATCAGTCCGGAGGGCAGAGAACTACTACAGTACATGCCTTTGGAAAAGATCGAACCGTTTATCGACCGTATCAGAGAAAACAATAGGTTACACGAGTCTAATCAGGGCTAGTTGTATTAGTCCTGATCCTCGGCATCCGGCATCATCTGTTTCGGCATCTTTTTCTTTTTTGCCGGGGCGAGGTCTTCATCCATCAGAATACGGTGGGCCTCCCCCTCCAGATCATCGAACTGACCGCTTCTCGCAGCCCAAAACAGCACTGCCACGGCTGCAAGCCCCAGCAGGATCATACCTGGAATCAGACCATAGATAACATCCATCCCACTACCTCGCTCGACACATCAACGCTTCATTTTAACACCTTTGAACAGGGTACGGATACGTGATGAGTTGCCGATCACCGCCAGGGAACTCAACGGCATCGAGATCGCAGCGATCAAGGGCGTTACGATAGCCGCCATCGCCAACGGCACCATAATCAAATTGTAGGCGATGGAGATTCCGATATTTTGGCGAATCGTCAGCAGCGTCCGCCTGGAAAGGCCGATAGCAAGCCTCACCTTCACCAATTCGCTGCTCATCAGCACGATATCCGCGCTGGCGATGGAGACATCGGTTCCCGAACCCATGGCAATGCCGACATCGGCTCTCACCAGCGCCGGGGCATCATTCACCCCATCACCCACCATGGCCACCCGCTGCCCCTGCTCCTGCAACCGCCTCACCACCTGATCCTTCTCCTCCGGCAATACCTCGGCGATCACATCCAGCCCGCCAAGCCGCTTGGCGATGGCTTGCGCAGCCTGTCGGCGATCGCCGCTAAGCAGGGTCAGTTGCAAACCCTCCGCCTTGAGTGTGTTTATCAATCCCTTGGCATCCTTGCGGATCCTGTCTTCGACGGCAATCAATCCTAGCTGGCCAGTGTTCACCGCCACCCGAAATGACCCGATTCCCTGCTCATCCAGAGACTTTGCTATTTGGTCAAAGTGATCCGACCGGTCGATACCCTGACTTGCCATCAATGCTTCAGTCCCTGCCAGGACCCGCTCGCCGGCTACCGTCGCAGCCACTCCCAGACCGGGTTGATAATCGAATTCACTGGCATCCAGCTTGGGCGTTTCCTTGGCAAAGGCCTCAACCCAGCCAGTGACCGCCTGAGCCGTGGGGTGCTCCGAAAAGCGCTCTACCGCGGCAAGTTTCAGCATTAAATCAGCGACTTCCTGGGATGGCGTGTCATCCAGGTTCTCATGCCACCGTGCCTCTCTCGTATAGATGCCGACCACCGACATTCCCCCTTCGGTGAGGGTACCCGTCTTATCAAAGATCACTTGATCGATCGACGAGAGCGTCTCCAGCACCTCGCCATTCTTCACCAGGATACCGTATTTCGCCCCAAGACCGGAGGCCACGGCGATTGACATCGGTGTTGCGAGACCGAATGCACAGGGACAGGTGATAATCAGCACCGATGTCGCTGCCAGCAAAGCGACCTCAAAGGAACTGCTCACCCAGAAGAGGAATGTCGATATCCCAAGGAGCAATGTCACAGCCACGAACCATGGCACAATCTGATCCGCCAAACACTGAATCGGCGCCTTAGACCCCTGCGCCTCCTCCACCAAGCTGATGATGCGGCCAAGCGCGGTATGCTTCAGCGACCCCTTTACCAAGATCTTCAGCACACCATTGCCATTGATGGTGCCGGCGGAAACCCTGTCATCGACGGCCTTCATTACCGTCTGGGATTCACCCGTGAGCATGGCCTCGTCGATCGCGCTCCCCCCTTCGACAATGACACCATCCACCGGAATCCTCTCACCGGGTTTTACCAGTACGACATCGTCAATATTGACGGCGCGAATGGGTACGATCTTCTCATCGCCACTCTCCAGCCGGGTGGCAACGCGCGGTTGCAGGTCCAGGAGACGCTGGGTGGCGGCAACGGCCTGACGCTTGGACATCGCCTCCAGATAGCGTCCGACCAGAATGACAAACAGAAAGTTGACCACTGTGTCGTAGTAGACCTCTCCCACGATAGTCCCGGTCACGGTGACATAGACGGAGTAGAGATAGGTGATCGAGGCGCCGATGGCGATGGGCAGATCCATGCCCAGGTGCAGATTACGCAAACCGGACCAGGCCCCTTTGAAGAAAGGGTAGCCGGAATAGAGCAGCACGGGGGTTGCCAGGGCAAAGCCGACCCAATGAAACAGGCTACGGAATTCACCCTCACTCGCACCCGAATAGAGCGCAATCGAGATCCACAGCAAATTCATCATGCCGAATGCGGCAAACGCCATCCGGTAGAGCAGGTGGCGGTTGTGCTTTTTCAGCGCCCCTTCAGCGACTTCAGGATCATAGGGCACCGCTGCATAGCCGATCCGGCCCAGACGCTGGATGATCCGTGACAGCGTGATGGCGCTGTTATGCCATTTCACATGCAGGCGCTTGCCGGATAGATTGACTTGTGCCGATGACACCCCCGGCAAGGCATTCAAGGTACGTTCAATAAGCCAGACGCAGGCGGCGCAGTGGATGCCTTCGATCAGCAGATGGATCTCCCTCTCCTCAGCCAACTCACCGATGAACTCCTCTTGTACATCGTCCAGATCATAGAGGGCCAGCTCCTTCGGGATTTCAGGCGGCGGCGCCAAACAGGCACCTTCCGGTGTGCGCTGGTAGAAGCCATCCAGTCCTGCCTCATAGATCGCTTCACATACCGCCTTGCAACCGCCACAACAGAATTGCCGGGGTTCACCCTCTATTTCGGCAACGATTTCCTCTTCCGGCAGAACGGGCAGGCTGCAGTGAAAACAAAAGGCTGAAGTATCTGACTGTGGCAAGCTATTCAAGGGATCCAATCGATTCCAACGCCGATCCGCTTGGGGGTGTTGTACTCATCCTCGCCGTTGCGGATACTGACCAGGGTATCCCAGGCTCCCTTGAGCGGAAAACTCACCTGAGCCTCATAGAGCCCCGGCTCAACCTGCTTCATGGGTGCGGAGAAGTCCTGGTCGGCATCGGATGGGCGATAAGCATAGAAGGTCACCTCGTCCCGGGAGACCGGAGCGCCATCCCTATCCACCACCGAAAAACGGCATAACACCGGCTGATCGATCTCTATCCTGCGCGGCAGCTCCACCCGCATCGTCCAACCGGGATTTCGCGCCTGTCGCTTGAGCATGTTCTTCTCGTAATCCTGTCCGCGGTCATAAAAATCGTCCACCACCAGACCCGGATTATTATCTACCGCCAGATAGATCATGATCATATTCATGGTGAAGAAAATCACCACCATCGTTACCCAGGCAATAACCCAGGGACTACGCCAAGCTGATTTTTTCTCTGTCATGACAGCGGATTATATCTATTGATGGGGCGATTGAAAAAGGGCGAACATCTCTGCCCGCCCTCCTTAAATTTACGGATTCGGGGATTTTAACGTTTTGGGCCGATAAAGACACTCTGCCGACTGCCTTGCAACATTTGATTGTCATGCTCGCCTTGAACACTGAATACAATCGGCGTGGTCTCCGCGCTCAACATCGGCTTCGGCACGCGAACAAACACCGTGCGCGCCGTTACCTTGCCTCGACGCGCGGTGGTTACCAGATCTTCGTCCACCAACACCAACCCTTCAGGTCCCTCGGCGCGGACGGTAACGGTAATATCCGTGGTCATCTTGTTGAGTATCTTCAAGGTATATTTGTTTTGAATACTCCCATCGCTCTGCAACACAAACAGCGGCTGCCTGTCGTGGATAACCTTGAGTTCCAACGGCGCCAATGCAGTGAAACCGTAGGCAATGCCGAACAGAGCCAATGACATGATGGCAGAGTAGACCCATACACGGGCACGTTTGTAGAGCGGCTGAGGCTTTTTGTTCGCCTCCAGGGCTTCATAGGATTCGAAACGAATCAAGCCCTTCGGCCGACCGATCTTCCCCATCACCTCATCACAGGCATCGATGCAAAGGGCGCACATGATACAACCCTCCTGTTGGCCGTGACGTATGTCAACCCCGGTGGGGCAGACAGCGATACACTGCTTGCAGTCAACGCAGTCACCGGTTGTTCTTTCCTCTTCGGATTGTCCCTTCCTGAGCCTGCCCCGGGGCTCGCCACGGTGGAAATCGTAAGAAGGCACAACGGTTGTCTTGTCGATCATGACACCCTGTATACGAGCATAGGGACAGAGCCAGAAACAGACTTGTTCGCGCATATAGCCGGCCAGAACATAGGTGCCTGCCGTAAACAGCGCGATAGTGCCATAGGCGACAGAGCCTGCCTGTAAGAGAAACAGGTCACGCCAGAGATCAAAGACATCATAGAACCAAGCAACGAAACTAATGCCGGTTAATACAGAGATCAAAAGCCAAATCAGATGTTTGGTGGTCTTAGCTGTGATTTTAGACAAACTCAATGGCGCCTTGTCCAACCTGCGGCGTTTCTGCGGCTTGCCCTCGAGATTCTCTTCCAACCAGGTAAACACGTCCGTCCATATGGTCTGAAAACAAAAAAAGCCACAGAAAACACGTCCTGCCAGCGCAGTGGCCACTGCCAACAATAACGCGAAAAAGAGTAACGTCAGGGACAACATCCAAAAATCCTGCGGCAGGATGGTCGCACCCAGGATATGGAACTGGCGATGCGGAATGTCAAACAGGATGGCCTGCCTGTCCCCCCACTGAAAATAGGGCCCGATGAAGAAAATGATCCAGGAAAATGCAGCCAACCATTTGACTTTACGCCAATAACCACCCATTCGTTTAGCGTGAATGGTCTCCTCACCCGCGTTCAGATTCCAATGTGCGGACTCTGCATATAGGTCATCCACTACAGATTGTTTGGATGCGGTGCTCTCTTTTCCACTCAATAGCTCAACTCCTATGGAATCGGCAACGAAAATATTAGAGAAATCATATATGCCAGCATATTTTCAAGCCAATGCGATTTATCAATAAGTTAGAATCAATTAAACAATCATACAGAACCATTTTCCAGCCCGGACATTAAGAGGAAATCACATACCATAAAGCACAAAAAAGGGGGGTATATTACCCCCCTTCAATTGTAAAGCAAGTATCGCTCACTTAGTTGTTATGCTTCTCTGCATCACTCTTGATCAGCTTATTGACCTTAAAGGCGAGGAAGACAACGATCACCACAGCAATAGCGACTGTAGCCATCGAACCCCAAAATACTGCATCTCCGTTCATAGCAATCACCTTATAATGCGACCGTGTGAGACATCCCGCCCCACACGGCAATGATGGAAAAAATGCCTATCGGTTAGGTGTACTTATTGCCCACCGCCGAACTTATAAACGTAGACAGCAAGCTTTTTGATGTCATCTTCAGACAGTCGTCCTGAAAAAGATGGCATAACAGCTTCGCGTGTCTTAGGTTCAGTGACATCGTTCACACCATGCTTAATGGTGTATTTGATGGTATCCAGCTGCGATTCACCTTCAGCAGGAGCGAAACGATAGATACCATCGGTCAGGTTAGCGGAACCGAGCACCACCATACCCTTCCCGTCCATGCCATGACAAGCGATACACCCCTTTTGAGCGAAGTTGGGGTCTGAGGTGGGATTGCCTGCAAGGATGGCATTCGCCAAGCTGTCGATCTCCGCATCCGACAGGAGCTTGCCATGTGCGGTCATGATGCCTTTACGACCCATGGTGATGGTCTGTTGGATATTTTCGATGGCCCCGCCATACAGCCAGTCATCGTCTGCCAGCACGGGAAATCCGGGACCTCCCTGCCCGCCACCACCGTGACAGGCCGCGCAGTTGTCGCCAAACAACACCTTGGCTGACGCCACGGTGTATTGTGACAGACCCGGCGCCGCCAGGATCTCCTTGGCCGTCATGCCCTTGATCTGGGTCTCGAATTCGGCACGCACCGCTTCAACCTCGTCCAGACCCTGTTTGTACTCATCCATCTGGCTCCAGCCCATGATGCCCTGAGTCGGTTGCTGACCGACAGGCCACATGGGATAGAGGACACCATAGACAACCCACCAGATCACCGAGGCCCAGAAGGCTATCATCCACCAGCGTGGGGGTGGGTTGCTGAGTTCCCGGAGGTTGTCGTCCCATATATGTCCGGTATTGTTTTCACCCGGAAAAGGATTGTTATCCGCCATTTTTGTCTCCGCTATCAATTGCTTCATCATCCATCGGGATGAACCGGTTCTTTTCCAGTTTCTCCCGGTTTTTCGGACGTAAGGCGTAGAAATAGACGCCTATCATGAGGAGGAAGGTGACCACCGTCATCACCAGACCGACCCAGTCGTTGGTGGTCATCGCCCCCCAGTCAGTATGAAAATACTCTTTCAAACTATTCACGATAGACCTTGTTTTCGTCGAGCTTGGCCATGGTTCCCAAGACCTGCAGATAGGCCACCATCGCGTCCTCTTCGGTCTTGCCCGCCAACTCGGCGTTTGCGCTGGCGATATCCTCGTCGGTGTAGGGTACGCCGACCAGTCTCATGACCGAGAAGCGCGCCTCCATATCCTTACCCTCGACCGAGTTGTCTTTCAGCCAGGGATAGTTGGGCATGACAGACTCAGGCACCACGGAACGAGGAGCCCGCAAGTGCTTGCGGTGCCAGTCGTCCGAGTATTTGCCGCCGAGCCTGGCAAAGTCAGGACCGGTGCGCTTGGAGCCCCACTGGAAGGGATGGTCGTACATCGACTCCGATGCCAGGGAATAGTGGCCGTAACGCTCTTTCTCGTCGCGGAAGGGACGGACCATTTGAGAGTGGCAGGTATAGCACCCCTCCCGCAGGTAGATATCCCGACCCGCCAACTCAAGCGCGGTATACGGACGCATGCCGTCACCGGGTTTGTGGTCATTCAGGGTCTGGCCGGCCTGACGCTGCCAGAGCAACTCGGGTGCGGCGTTATACTCCATGGTGTTCTTCATGGTGAAGAGCGGAACAATCTCGACAAGACCGCCCACGGAGAGAGCCAAAGCCAGGAGAATCAGGAGAAACCAGACGTTTTTCTCCGTCTTCTCCTGAATACTTACAGATTGGTTTTCATTCGCCATTTTGCGAAACCCCCTTTGAATTAAGCAGTAGCCGCGGCGGTGCGGGCTTGCTGCAGACTACCTTCACTGGATGCTTTGGTCACAGTCATCAAGACGTTGATGAGCATCATCACTGCACCGAGCAGGAAGATCGCACCACCCACCGCGCGCATTGCGTAGTATGGGTGCATGGCTTCAACAGACTCCGCGAATGTGTAGGCCAGGGTGCCGTACTCGTCATAGGCGCGCCACATCAGGCCCTGCATGATACCCGACACCCACATCGCAACGACGTAGATAACAGCGCCGATGGTGGCGGTCCAGAAGTGCGCGTTGATCAGCTTCAAAGACCACATCTCGGTGTGGAAGGTGCGCGTCATCATATGGTAGATGGCACCGATGGCGACCATCGCCACCCAACCCAGGGCGCCGGAGTGGACGTGACCCACGGTCCAGTCGGTGTAGTGGGAGAGGGCATTGACGGTCTTAAGCGACATCACCGGCCCTTCGAAGGTGGACATGGCGTAGAAGGCCAGGGACATGATCATGAAACGCAGCACATAGTCGGTGCGCAGCTTGTCCCAAGCGCCGGAGAGGGTCATCATGCCGTTCACCGCGCCGCCCCAGGACGGGATGATCATCGCCAGGGAAACCGCCGCGCCCAGGGAACCGGTCCAATCGGGCAGTGCGGTATATTGCAGATGGTGGGCGCCCAGCCAGACATAACCGAACATCAGGGCCCAGAAATGAATCACCGACAGACTATAGGAATAGACGGGGCGTCCGGCCTGCTTGGGCACGAAGTAGTACATAATGCCGAGGAAACCCGCGGTCAGGTAGAAGCCCACGGCGTTGTGTCCCCACCACCACTGGATCATGGCATCCTGGACACCGGAGAAGACCGAGTAGGACCTGAACAGGCTAACCGGTATCGCCAGACTGTTGACCACGTGGAGGTAGGTGATCATGACCATCATGCCCAGAAAAAACCAGTTCGAGACATAGATGTGGGACGACTTGCGAATCGCCAGGGTCATGATGAAATTGAACGAGTAGGCGAGCCAGACGACAGCGATGAGCAAGTCGATCGGCCACTCCAGTTCTGCATACTCTTTACCGGAAGTCAGACCCAGTGGGAGCGTGATTACGGCGGAAACAACGATCAGGTTCCAGCCGATGAAAACAAACCAAGCGAGTTTGTCACTCCAGAGTCTGACGCCACAGGTGCGTTGGACGCTGTAGTACGATGTTGCCATCAATGCGCATCCGCCGAAGGCGAAGATAACCGCATTGGTGTGGAGCGGACGAAGACGCCCGAAAGTGATATATGGAATATCGAGATTTAGAATCGGCCATGCCAGTTCGGCGGCGATATACACACCTATCAGCGCGCCTACGACTAGGTAGACTACGGCCATGACGGTAAACCAGCGTACAACATCGAAGTTGTATTTCTGCTCGGCTGCGGCGTCCATGAACCCCCCTCTATTTAAAAACAAATTATTGAACGGAATTTAGAAATATTTGTTCGGAAAACCCCAAACAGCCCCAATTGTGCGAAATGCCACAATTGCAGCGTGACATATATCACTCTTAAATCGATCAGATGTCAATACGACCTTGTCTAAACACTGTCCATCTCAGAATGACCTAACACTTTGATGCCAAATACAATTTATACAGACATTAGACTAATTGACATAGATCAACGAAACTAAAAAAAAATACGATTTCACCCTTGAAAGGCAGTCAGGTTACTGGATTAGGTGGAGGAGTGATTTAGCACAATTGACCGTATACGGTCATTCGACGGGGAAAAAAATCAGCTTTTATAATTGAGAACGCATCTCATCCGCATGGGACGCGCACCTCCCAGCCCGCACTTTTTACTGTCGCAACGGAAGCCACCGGGCAAACGCCGCGCGCTCCAGTCCCTGGCGGTTGAGCACCTTGAGATACTGTTTGCGCAACCCGATCAAGCCGGCGTTTTGAAATCTTGTCAGCATCCGGCTCACGGTCTCACGCGCCAATCCGAGATAACTGGCGATATCACTTCGGGACATGCTCAACCAAAGGCGATCGCTTGCCAGGCCCCGGGCTGCCATGCGACCGGAGAGGGAGATGATGAATGCAGCCAAACGCTGCTCCGCATTCTGCTGTATCAGCGATGACGTGACCCGATGATTCAATGCCACCTCGTGACCCAGCATCTCAATGAGCGCCCTTTGAAGCACCTCGGTGGAGCGGCCCGTCTCGTCGAGCCGGTCCATCTGCAGAATACAGACACTCCCCTGCTCCAGGGCGCGCACGCCATACGAGTAGCGCTGATTGGCTATGCCTTCGGCGCCGATCAAGTCGCCCGCCAGGAAGAAGCCGACCACCCGTTCACCTCGTACGGCATCGGATACCATCGCCTTGAACGACCCGGATTTAACCGCATACATCGCTTCAAAGGGGTGGTCGGCCGAGAACAGCATTTCGCCCTTCTGTACAGGTTGCCTTCTCGACAGAACTCCTGGGGGAACGCCGCTTCCTCGCTCTGAATAGTCGAGAATCTGACACATTGGATCGAGACCGCATTCGCGGCACGCAACCTCTTGAATGGATTTGCCGGCCACGCTTCGCTCAGGACCCGTCAAATGACACGGGCGAAACCCGGCTCACTTGAATATCGAGTCGACCGAGAAGCCATCCCTTTCAAGGATATCCCTCAGACGCCTCAGGGCGTCCATCTGTATCTGCCTGACCCGCTCACGGGTGACACCCAGCTCATTCGCCACCTGCTCGAGTGTCGAATTCTCATACCCATGCAGGCCGAAACGACGCTCCACCACTTCTCGCTGCTTGTCATTCAACTTGCTCAGCCAACGATCGAGATTGGCGTTCAGACCGTCATTCTGGATGCCCACCGTCGGGTCCATGCTTTTCTCGTCCGCAATCGTATCGAGCAGGGGTTTATCCGCATCCTTTCCGAAAGGGGTATCCACGGATGTCACCCTCTCATTGAGCCCTAGCATACGCTTGACCTCATCGATGGGCTTGTCAAGCAGATCCGCGATCTCCTCCGAACTGGGTTCGTGATCAAGGGTTTGCGCCAGTTTCCGCGCCGCACGCAGATAGACATTGATCTCCTTCACCACATGGATGGGCAGGCGAATGGTGCGGGTCTGGTTCATGATCGCCCGTTCAATGGTCTGGCGAATCCACCAGGTGGCATAGGTCGAAAAACGGAAACCCCGCTCAGGGTCGAACTTTTCCACGGCCCGGATCAGGCCCAGATTCCCTTCCTCGATGAGGTCCAGGAGCGCCAAGCCGCGATTCATGTAGCGTCGGGCGATCTTCACCACCAGTCGCAGGTTGCTCTCGATCATGCGCTGCCTGGCCGCCTGATCGCCCTTCTGCGCCAGCCGCGCGAAATAGACCTCTTCCTCGGCCGTCAACAGCTTGGAGATACCTATCTCGTTGAGATAGAGCCGGGTTGCATCCATCTGCGCATCACCCGGTTCGGTCGCCTTTATCTTCAGCACATCACTGACGTCACTCTCGGATTTACTCTCCACCGTCTGTTCCCCGTTCTGGTCCTGGTCCTCCTCATCTTCAACCGACAGGATGACTTCGCCATCCTCGAGATCGTCAATGAGGGGAGCTTCTTCAGGCTCTTCAGGCTCAACAGGCTCAACAGGACATTTACTCATCTCACGATCTCCATCGGCAAGGTCATGCTTGGCAAATTTTCAGGAACACCGCACATTCGCGCACCTGGATTAGGATACATGGCATGCCTCAGTCACCTCTCAGTTCGGTATGGTTTTTCTATTTTCGGGGAAGCAGGGGCAGCGGATTGACCGGCTTGCCCTGTTTCCTGATTTCAAAATGGAGCACTGGCTGTCCTCCACTGTTCGGCGTCCCCATATGCGCCACTATATCTCCCTTGGCCAGTTTATCACCCTCTTTTACCAGTAGTTTCCGATTGTATCCATAGGCACTTAAAAACTGCTGGTCGTGTTTTATGATAATAAGGTTTCCATATCCCACCAATCCACCCCCGGCATAGACCACTTTTCCCGCCTCCGCGGCCGCGATGGCTTGCCCTGGATGACCACCGATCCAAATCCCTTTGCGATTTTGATCAGAGGCCGAAAAGGTCCGCACCACTCTACCCTTGGTCGGCCAGGCCCAGTCTAACTTGATACTCTTTTTAGATTTTCTTTGTTGCGTCGGCCTTGCCGGCGCTGTCTGCTGTCGGGAATTCGCCTTTGCCGGACGCAGGGGTGTGGCCGAACGCTTGGCGAGAGTGGTCTGCTGCTTCCCATCCGTTGATAACCGGCCCTCAACCGCTTGACCCGCTGACGCCTTACGCTGCCTGGTCACAGGCGGTTTGAGACGCAACCGTTGTCCGGGAAAGATCTGATAGTCCGTTCCACGAATCCCGTTCCATGCAGCGAGCAATTCGTACTCAAGGTAGTGGCGCCAGGCAATGGAGTAGAGCGTGTCTCCCGGCTGCACCAGGTAGTAAGTCAGCGAGGACTTGCGCCGGACAGGCGACTGTTCGACGCCTTTCGAGGGGGACTGAGTCGTATTGCGGGTATACACAGGGGCACTGCCCCGGGATGAGCACCCGGTCATGTTGATCAGCAGGCCCAACAGCAGCGTGAGACCGACCGATCCCAGCATCAAGGCACGACGTCGTCGATGATCGTCAAGCAGACAGAAAATACCTGACCCCCTAACCTGTATTTCTCAACAGGCAGACCCGTTACTTTAGCAAAAAGATTAAGAGCAAAAATGCAATGACCAACAGCCAGCCGAGACGATCCACATAGCGATGCAGGGCACGCTCCATACGCTCGCCACCCCATGCCATCAGCGCCGCCACCAGAAAAAAGCGTGCTCCCCGGCCGATGGCGGAAGCGACGATAAAGGGTACGAACGCCATCGCGATGACACCGGCTGTGATGGTAAAGACCTTATAAGGGATGGGGGAAAAGCCGGCAAGGAATACCGCCCAGAACCCCCATCGACCAAACCAGGCCTTGGCTTCCAGATAGCCCTCCCAGTAGCCCCAATCGTGCAACCAGGGTTCCACCAGGTCGAAGGCGAAGAGGCCGATCAGGTAGCCAAGCATCCCGCCTAATACAGAGGCCAGGGTTGTCAGTCCAGCAAAGAACCAGGCCCGTTTCGGGGTCGCCAGGCTCATCGGCGCCAACATCACATCGGGAGGTATCGGAAAGAAAGAGGATTCGGCAAAGCTCAATCCCGCCAGATAGCGCGGGGCATGGGGATGACGCGACCACTGCATGGCGCGGGCATAGAGGGAGGAAAACAGACGCATCAGATCATCCCACCGACCAAGGGCACAAAGTTTGCCGATTCCAGAGACTCCTGGTGAAAACCGTCCGCTGTCCGAGTAACCCTCACCATGACCTGTCCTTTATCATTTTGGATCGGCAGGATCAGCCTACCTCCCACTGCCAGCTGCTCCAGGAGACTTTGCGGCAGTCCGGCGGGCGCTGCCGTCACGAGTATGCCGTCGAAAGGTGCATACTCCGGCAAACCGATCCCGCCGTCGCTATGTTTGAGACGGATATTCCGTACACCGAGTTCCCTGAATCTGGCCCTTGCCTGGTCGAGCAGCGCCGCAATGCGTTCGACACTGTAAACACGCCGCACCAATTGAGCCAGGATAGCGCATTGGTAACCCGAACCAGTGCCTATTTCCAAAACCGTATCCGCTACGCCTCCCTCCAACAGGGCCTCTGTCATTCGCGCCACGGTATAGGGCTGAGAGATGGTCTGACCATGGCCAATCGGCAGCGCGGTCTCTTCATAGGCGCGACTGGCCAAGGCCTCATCGACGAAGAGATGCCGAGGGATGCTGCGCAGGGCCTCCAACACAGCCGGGTTGCGTATTCCCTTAGCGCGCAGACGCTGAACCAACCGCTCCCTGGTGCGCCGGGAGGTCATGCCTATACCTTGGTGTTCGGGACGCATCATCCTAGATTGAGCCACTCGTCCACCGCTTGCAGGGCGCTATGCCGGGTCAGATCCACCTGCAGTGGCGTGACGGAAACATAACCCTGGCGCACGGCAAAGAAATCCGTACCCTCCCCCGCATCCTGCTCGGCCCCGGCCGGCCCCACCCAGTAGATCGTTCTTCCCCGCGGATCCCTGGCCTTTACCACCGGTTCGGCTTTGTGGCGATGCCCGAGACGGGTGGAGCGGATGCCCGACAACCGCTCATAAGGAAGATCGGGGACATTGATATTGAGAATCACGTTTTCCGATAAAGGAGAGCGGATCAAACGTCCCACCAACTCCGCGGCAACTCGGGCGCCGGTGTCGAAATGCTCCGGATGATGGGAATTCATGGAGATCGCTAATGCGGGAAAACCCAAAAAACGACCTTCGGTAGCCGCCGCGACCGTCCCCGAATAGAGTACATCGTCACCCATGTTGGGACCTGCGTTGATCCCGGAGACCACCAGGTCAGGCTCCTCGTCCAACAGGCCGGTGATCGCCAGGTGAACACAATCGGTCGGTGTGCCGTCTACCCGAATGAAGCCGTTTTCCATGGTGCGGGCCCGCAGCGGATTGACCAACGTCAGGGAGTTACTGGCGCCGCTGCGGTCCTGATCAGGCGCCACTACCACGATATCGCCAACCGCCGACAGCCGTTCGGCCAACATCTGCAGGCCCGGCGCCTGGTAGCCGTCGTCGTTGCTAAGGAGGATTTTCATACCGGGCACAATATACTGGAAATGCGCGGCCTTCTCATCCCTCGCATGCCCCTCGATGCAGGACTGAGATTGAGATTCCTTTCGACAGCTCCTAACATGCTGACAGATAACCGGCGAGCAAGCAGAAAATGAGCGACGAACGAAAAAAAACCGATGAAAAAATGGTGTTTTACGAAACACTCAACGATGTTGAGCCGTTGCAAGAGAAACGCGCCGAACCCTATCGTCGCCGGTTGCCGCCCAGACCCTTGAATCTTCCGGTCGGCGACGAGGACGAACAAGAGCGCGATCTCTATTCCGACCAGGAGATCGAAACCACGGATGAACTCTACTTTGCCCGCCCCGGCATTCAGCAACGGGTGGTGCATGACCTGCGTAGAGGTTATCTGGAGATCGACGCCGAACTGGATCTGCACGGCTTGACCGTTCGCCATGCCCGGGAAGAACTCAACCGGTTCATCAAGGCGTGCCAAGAGCGGAATATCCGCTGTGTACGCATTATCCATGGCAAAGGTTACCGCTCTGAAGGTCAACAACCCATTCTCAAGCAGAAGCTCAATCTTTGGCTGAGACAACGGGACGAGGTCCTGGCCTTCACTTCCGCCACCCGTCGGGACGGCGGCACTGGCGCCGCCTATGTCCTGCTGCGCAATCCGAGAAAAAGGGACCGCGGATGAATCGACCTCTCTCACTGCTGATCCTGTTGGCGTTGACGCATCAGGCATTTGCCCTGGCATTCGAATCGCTCTCGCTGCCGACATCCCTCGAAGAGACGTTCAGTGTCCGCAGCAGTCACTCATTTCAACACCTGGACAGACAATACCCGTTGAAATACCAGACCCTGATTCGCAGCGGTGAACCACGCGCCGGACAACGCTTCGGCCTGTTGTACGACAGACAAGGCAAGCCGATCCGCGATGCGGACGGCAACCCGCGAATTTCGCGTAAGAACGACTTCTCCTCGCTACTCCAGCGCGATGGCTCACTCTACATGCTGACCCACTTCGAGGAGATACCCGGTGCCATCTATCTCTCCCAATTGCGGCAGGATCCCCGTAACGGTCATCTGGAGGTAGTGCGGTTTCGACCCCTCGACCTCTCCGCCATAGGGGGCGGCTGGAACCATTGCGCCGGCAGCGTTACGCCCTGGCAGACCCATCTCGGCACTGAGGAGTACGAACCCGATGCCGCCGCGCGCAAGCCAGGCACCGGCGCCATCGACCACCACTATCAGGCGATGTCCGCCTATGCCGGTGGCGATCCGGCGCAACTCTACCCTTACGACTATGGCTGGCAACTGGAGATTGTGGTTGAGGATTTCGAACGGGTAGCGGTCAGCAAGCGTTTTGCCATGGGCCGCCTCTCCCATGAAGTGGGACTGGTTATGCCGGACCGAAAGACCGTCTACATCACCGATGACGCCCATAACACGGCCCTGTTCCGCTTTGTCGCCGATCGACCCGGCGATCTCTCCAGCGGCGTTTTGTACGCTGCAAAATGGCGGCAGGTCAGTGACGAACAGGGGGGTTATGCAAAACTGGACTGGATAGATTTAGGGCATGCAACCGAGCAAGATATTCAGCTCGCCATGCAAAAAAAGCCGCATTTCGGCGAGTTGTTCAAACACAAACCTCCGATAGAGGATGGGGCCTGCCCTATCGGTTTCACCCCTATCAACACCCGCTTCGGCAGCGAGTGCCTGCAGCTCAAGCCAGGCATGGAGACCCTGGCCTCCCGCCTGGAAAGCCGCCGCTATGCCGCCATCCTCGGCGCTACCACGGAGTTCCGTAAAATGGAGGGATTGAGCTTTGACCCAGCGACCCGACGACTGTTTGTGGCGATCTCGAAAATCGACCGGGGCATGGAGGATCGGCAGCACAAAGGAACGGCGGTGCCAAACTTCGATCAAGGAGGACCCAACCATATCCGGCTTCCCAACAACCCCTGCGGCGCCGTCTATCAACTCGGGTTGAACGAGGAGTATGTGGCTGTGGCGATGCAGGCCCTACTCAACGGACGACAGGTCGATGACGACCCGGATAACCATTGCTCGACAGAGACCATTGCCAACCCCGACAACCTGACCTTTCTCACCGGCCAGGAGAGGCTGATCATCGCCGAAGACTCCGCTACAGGGCATCTCAACAATATGTTGTGGTCCTACCACTTCCGCGAGAAGCGGCTGACCCGGCTCCTGACCGCCCCCTTGGGTGCTGAGGTTACCGGCAGCTACTACTACCCGGACATCAACGGCTGGGGATACCTCATGTGCGCCATTCAACATCCCGCTGAAGGTCCGGCTATCACCGGTTATCTCGGTCCCTTTCCGGCAGATGATTAACCCGCATTTCTCACCAGGCGGACCGTACTAACAGGAAAACTTATGAAAGTTGAACAGGTTAGCATCTCTCACGATATGGCATCCATCGGACAGTCTGTCCTATTTGGTTTTTGGATCAACCAGGCCGAGCATCTTGAACGATCGGGCTTGAACCATAGGCCCGGCTATGCTTCTGCGCCCGATCGTCCAACCTGCTTCGGCCTGGTTGCCCCAAAAATCCAAATCCTGGTGAGAAATGCGGGTTAGCATTTATCACAGAATCATTGAAATTCAGCTTAACCCAAGTAAAATGCTTGGTTATTGAGCCTGCAGTACGTGCTCCCACGACGTCCGCCGGCGATTCCCTGAAACGACCTGACCGCTTTCCAGCCTCCTCAGGCTGATAGATGAAATACAGGAGATCCGCATTGGCTATCAGAATCAAAAGTCAGTGGCATGACGAGAATGCCTCACGCTCGCCGGACGAGATCGGCGGGGCCATCGCCTTTATCGCTTGGCGCATCGCGCTGAACAAGGCCATCACCTTGCACGGCAAGCACTTTGTCTATCAAGACGACAACCAGCGTCTGGCGGTCATCGCTGAATATCTGGCCTACCAGGCGCAAATCGCCGACCGCCTGATCCACGACATGGTCGACAGCGAAACCAGGGACGCGATCATTACCGCTCTGGTGATGAAACTGGCTGACCACTACCGGGACAATGCTGCCGACCTGCTCGGCCCCGGCGACCATGCCGACCGGTTCATCGCCCTGTTCAATGAGCGTTCGGGCGAATATGCCGAGTTCAACTTCGATGACGCAGGGCCGAGTTACCCCTTTCTGCGCCATCTCGGATTCGAAATTCAGCAGGTCATGGGCAGCGAGACACAACAAAACCGTTGGGTCATCGACCAAGTGATGGATGTGGATGGTCCCGAAGTCTACAAACAGCTGGCCCGCGCGGTCAGAAATCTATTCGATTAGGGCTTGCCGAGATTATGCGTCCCATTCAGCTACTCACCATCCTGGAACAAGAGTTCATCAGCACCCGCGCCGGTCACCATACACCGGTCATGCTCTGGGGACCGCCCGGGGTCGGCAAATCGGACATGGTGCGGGAGGTTGCCCTCACCCACCAGGCCCCGGTCATCGACATTCGACTCTCGCAGATGGAGCCCAGTGATCTGCGGGGCATCCCCTTTCGTGTCAATGGCACCGTCGATTGGGCCATTCCTTCGATCCTCCCGGATGGTGAACGCCATGGCCGGGAGGGCATCCTGTTTCTTGACGAAATCACCTCGGCGCCGCCCACCGTCTCCGCCGCCGCCTACCAGCTCATCCTCGACCGCCGCCTGGGGGAATACCAGGTGCCCGAGGGCTGGGCGATCTTCGCCGCCGGCAATCGACAGGGCGACCGTGGCGTTACCTACAGTATGCCGGCGCCATTGGCCAACCGTTTCTCCCATTTCGAAGTGGAGACCAACCTGGATGACTGGGTGGCCTGGGCCTATCGCCATAACATCGACGAACGCATCATCGGCTTTTTGCGTTTTCGTCCAGAGTTGCTGTTCGACTTCGATCCGGCGCATAACCCTGTGGCCTTCCCCTCTCCACGATCCTGGGAGTTCGCCCACCGAGCGTTGCAGAAATTCGCCCGTCACCCTCAACTACTACAGGGCAGCTTGCAGGCCTGCGTGGGACCCGCCGCCGGGGTGGAGTTAAACGCCTTCATCAACAGTCTCGACAAGATGCCCGATCTCGATGCCATTCTTGCCGGCGAGAAAGTGCCGGCGCCGCATGAGATCGATCTGCAGTACGCCGTGGCCGCCGCCTTGGTCGGCCGCGCCGTCCGCGCCCATGAAGCCGGCGACGGCGCCGAGGTGCATGGCCATATTCTGGACTATGCCCGGCAGTTCCCCCAGCGGGAGATGGGGGTGATGCTGGTCTCAGACATGCACCGCGCCATCGGTGAGGCCATCTTCGCCCTGCCCCAGTTCAGCGCCTGGGCCCAGGCGATCTCCGATGTGATGCTGTACGAATGACGAAGAAGGAGTCCGCGAATGAACGCGAACGGACAATAAAATCGAATGGCCTCGGACCGGATCGAAACCAAGCTGGCGGCGGCCCGCACCAAGCTGATCCTGGACAAGCCTTTCCTCGGCGCCCTGGTGATGCGCCTGCCCATGCGGGAGGCCAATCCGGATTGGTGCCCGGCGACTGCCACCGATGCCAGAAAATTCTACTACAACCCCGATTTTATCGATCAGTTGAGTCTGGACGAAACTCAGTTCATGCTGGCCCATGAGGCCCTGCACTGCGCACTTTCACACTTCGCCAGACGTCAGCACCGCGGCAAACCGCATTGGGATATGGCCTGCGACTACGCCATCAATCCACTGTTGCTGGAAGATGGGCTGAAGCCACCCCCCGGATCCCTGTTTCTACCCCAGTTCAAAGGCATGACCGCCGAGGAAATCTACCCCTGCCTGGACGAGAAAAATGACCAGACGCCGCTGGACAATCATGTCTACGACCAGGACAACACCAGGGGCTCCGGCAGCGGCAAGGCAGAGAAAAAGACCTCGTCGAAAAACCAACCGACTGAGACAGAGAACAAGGGCGAAGAGAACGACAACCAACAGAGCGGTTCGGGCTCAGCCTCGTCCCAACCCCCTCCCCTCTCGCCTGACGAGGCGGAGACCTTGAACATTCAGTGGCAGCAGCGCCTGGCCGGCGCCGCGCAACAGGCCATGCAAGTCGGCAAACTGGATGGCGCCATGGCGCGCATGGTGGATCACCTGCTGCAACCGCAACTCCCCTGGCGCCTGCTCCTGGCCCGCTATATGACCGCCATCGCCCGGGACGACTTCAGCTATATGCGCCCCTCGCGCCGTGAAGGCGACTTTATGCTTCCCAGCCTGCGCAGCAATCAAGTCGAACTGCTGGTCGCACTCGATAGCAGCGGCTCCATCCATGATCACGAAATGGCTGAATTTTTGTCTGAAATCAATGCCTTGAAAGGGCAAATGCGGGCGCGGGTCACCCTGCTGGCTTGCGACTCAGCCATCGCGGAGGGGACGCCTTGGGTCTATGAGGCGTGGGAGGAGTTCCAATTACCCACCAACATCACCGGTGGCGGCGGCACCCGTTTCGAGCCGGTCTTCGAATGGGTGACGCAGCAAGGCATGAGGCCCGATCTACTGCTCTATTTCACCGACGCGGAAGGGGTATTCCCCAGACAGGAACCCCACTACCCGGTGATCTGGCTGGTAAAAGGAAAACAGAAGACGCCCTGGGGTCAGCGTATCCAGCTCAACTGAGCATAGGTGCGGCAGGGCCGCACCCTACGCACGAATCACCGGCGAGGTGTGGCCCTGGCTCAATGCTACAACGACTTTTTAAGCGTAAAGGCGCCACGCAAATCACCCACCTTGTAACCTCGCGCCTTGTCCTGCGGGTAGAACTCATCCAGCTTGGCGGTCACCGGGTCGGCAATGGCTTCACCATGACATTTTGTACAGACCTCCGCCGTGGGGATCGCCTTCATCATGCGAAAGACCTTGCGCCCTTTCTCCTCGACCACCTCGGCCTTGACCAGTTTCATCGGATCCTCACCAGCGGCCTTTCGGCTCTCGAACTCATGCAGTACCGCCGTCTCCCAGGCATCCGCTGCATTGTCGGGATTGCGCAGCTTCAAGCTGGTTCTCGCCACCTCCCAACCACTCATTTGGGAATGGCCCGCAGCCAGGCTGGGCGCCACCTTGCTGCATGTCGCAATTGTATTCACCGGGCCATGCTCCTTCATACCCTTCACTAATTCACCCTTCAGAGCGCCAAAAAAGGCCTTGATAACGCCCTTGCCCTCTTCGATATGGGCCTGGACCCCGTCATCGGCCCAGGCGGTACCGGCTGTCAACATAGCTATCAGCAAAACGCCAGTGCTTTTATTCATTTAGTGGAACTCCGTCGTTTGTCAGTCAGAGATGGTCCGGAAAAATCGGCCGGTTGGTCGTGAATGCCATAGAGTAAACAAATTGATCCCGCCTGACCAACCCGTTAGGCTGGTGTAGATCTGTCCAGGAACTATCCACCCAGGCAGGAAATCAGTTAACAGCATGACTATCAAGCAGCAACCCGTCCAATTCATCCTTCTCCTAGCGGCCGCTTGGCTGATCGCCACTGCGGCGTGGGCTCTAGAGGGTGAAACCATCAGGCTGCCGGAACTCGGCTCTCCGTCAGATCAATACCTGACCCCCGGTGATGAAGCCAGGCTCGGCAGGGATTTCATGCTCAGCGTGAGGAAAAGCGGATCGGTGCTGGACGACCCGCTGATCACCGAATATATCCAGCAATTGGGCGACAAGCTCCTGAAACAGAGTGAGGCGATCGGACAGAAGTTCACCTTTTTTGTCATCGATAAGCCGGAAATCAATGCCTTTGCCGGTCCCGGGGGGCATATCGGGATCTACAGCGGGCTGATCCTGGCCACCCAGAGTGAAAGCGAACTGGCGTCGGTGATCGCCCATGAAATCGCCCATGTCACCCAGAAACATCTGCTGCGCGCCTTCGACGCGGCCAACCGGATGAGCGGCAAGACCGCTGCCCTGCTTCTCGCCTCCATCCTGGTCGGGGTGGCCGGTTCGCCTGATGCAGGCGTTGCCATGGCAACGGGCGTTCAAGCCAGCGCTATTCAAGAGCAGATCAATTTCACCCGCAGCAACGAGGAGGAGGCCGATACCGTCGGCATCGAAATCCTCGCCAAATCGGATTTCGATCCCCGAGCGATGCCGGTTTTTTTCGAGCGACTGACCCATGCCAGCCGACTCTATGAATCGGGCATACCCGAGATACTGCGCACCCATCCGGTCACCACCAACCGTATCGCGGATGCGCTGGGACGGTCGGAAAAGTATAGCTACCGCCACTACCAGGGGAATCAGAGCTACTACTTGACCCGGGAAGCATTGCGGGTCAGGGAGTTCAATGACTCCGAAAAGGCCATCAAGCACTTTTCCAGCGGCCTCGACGACGGACGCCATCTCAACCAGGAGGCCCACGAGTACGGCTATGCCCTGGCCCTTTCCGCCAATAAGCAGCACAAGGAAGCCGGGAGAATTATCGAAAATCTGCTGCAGCGCAACCCGAGTCAGGTCGAGTATATCCTGGCCTCCGCAGCGATCGCGGGAAAACGCGGCAAAAGGGAAAAGCTGCTTGACACCCTGGAGACATATTACGGCCTGATACCCGAAAGCTACCCGCTTGCGATCGCCTATATCGAAGCGCTCACTGCCGCGAACCATCTCGGCAAGGCACGCCGGATCACCCAGCAGACGATCGCGCTACGCAATAGCGAGCCCAGACTCTATCGCATGCTTAGCAAAATTGAAGAGCTCAGCGGTAACCAGGCAGAATCCCACCGCATGTTGGCCGAGGCCTTTGTCGCCAACGGCGAGTATCATCCTGCCGTGCGGCAACTGGAAATAGCCCTGAAGGCAGTGGGCAAATCCGACTTCTACCAGACATCCAGAATCGAATCTCGCCTGAGCAAGCTGCGCGACGTATTGAAGACGCAGGAGAAGAGTGACAAAAGATAGCTCCCGCCAAGCCCCTTTTCCGGCGCGCCCATTCAGGTTAACCCTAACCGAGCACGCGACAAACCCAAGTCCGGCATGCGGAAGACACTTCCTGAAAATCACAAATCACTAATATTTCGACATTTTTCACTTGATATCGCCGATTGTTTAGGTATTCTTACGAGCTAGTTGTAGAGGTATAATTCACCAACCGGCAGACCTAACTTCAAAAGAACTACCGATCCGGTCTTGCCTTACAGCAACTTGATAATGGAGGACTTAGTGCGAGCAGTCGCAACTTTTTCTGAAAAAAGTTGTTCTAAAACGTCAGATGTCGCATAAAAAAACACTTGGTTCCCACATCCTGATAGCATCACGCGCATTAGGCGTGCAGCGGGTCCGTTTGTTGTTCTTCCGCGATTTAATCAGACAGATGCAAATCTATAAGACGACTGCTGAAAATATTGCACTCAACCCTGATAGCCATTGTGCAACGCTGCTCTGATACAGATCGGACGGCATATCGATGACAATGGAACCAGGGAGATGAAATTGACCAACCAACTTCAGTTTCATGAAAAATCGTCAATCACTAACCTTTCTCAGTCTGGAGAGAATGAATGAGCACTGAAATGAAACGCAGGATCTTCCTCAAAAGATCATTCGCAGCAGGAGCGGTAGGCGTTGCTGCCGCTACCGGTCTGCTGGCGCCCCAGCAGGTTCTTGCAGCCTGGAACAAAGCCGCTTTCGAAGCAAAGGAACTCTCGGGTGCGCTGGACGCACTGATGGGCAGTTCCGCCATGGCGGAGTCTGCGGACATAACCGTCAAGGCTCCTGATATCGCGGAGAACGGCGCGGTGGTGCCTGTCACCATAGACGCCGGCATGGACGGGGTTGAGTCAATTGCGGTTGTAGCATCGAATAACCCGGTGCCTCTGGTTGCACACTTCATCATGGGCCCGGGCGCCACCGGTTTTGTATCCACCCGTATCAAGATGGGTAAGACCGGCGATGTCATCGGCGTGGTAAAGGCCGGCGGCAAACTCTACAGCGCCAAAAAAGAGGTCAAAGTCACCATCGGTGGTTGTGGCGGTTGATCCGGTCATAAACCAATCCCACTAAACCGAATACGAGGAAAACACAATGGCTAAATCGATCAAGATCCGCGCCAAAGAGAGCGGCGGCATCACTACCGTCAAGGCCCTGATGTCTCACCCCATGGAGACCGGCGCCCGCAAAGACTCCAAGACCGGCAAATTGATCCCGGCGCACTTCATTCAGGAAGTAACCTGTCAGCATAAGGGCAATACTGTTATGACTGCGCAGTGGAGCGGCGGTATTTCAAAGAACCCCTATATCTCCTTCAAGTTCAGCGGCGGCGCTAAAGGCGATGAACTGGAACTCACTTGGAAAGACAACAAAGATAAGAGCGACAGCATGACCAGCACCATAAAGTAGCTGGGTTGATTGTCCGCGAATGAACGCAAATTAACGCGAATAAGAATAATTCATAGCGAATTTGCGTTCATTTGCGGACAAATCCCGCTTGATATGGCTTGATGCGCTTGATTTTTTTCCACTCGAATAGGGGAGAGGATTAAAACCCATCGTGCTATGGGTCTTTTTCCTCGTGCTTTTCCTCATCGGCGGCCGAGGACTCCTCTTCAAGTAGTTTTGCCCACTCCTCTTCCAATGAACCCGCTTCGAATTCAGGCTCCTCCGAGGGGGTCTGTTCCACGTCGGGGATCTCGATATCGATCTTCTCCAGATCGTCAACCAGTGACTCACCCGATGACTCAGGCTGTTGTTCGCTGGTCGGCGCCGGCTCGGCATCCTGGATCATTTCATCCGCAATCTCCATCACCTCATCAATGATCTCGGAAACCTCTTCATCCACCTCCTCAGCACTCTCATCCAGGTTGGACGGCGCAGTCGATGGTGCTTCTTGCTGGTCCAAGTCCCCTTCCAGCGTGCGGTCAGATTCCTCTTCAAGGTATGGAGAGTCCTGCAACTCTTCTGCCGTCATGTCCGGGATCACGGTGTCATCGTCAAGTTGCGATGTGTTCTCGTCAGTTAACAATTCCTCTTCCGCCAAGGGAGTTGCTTCAGCGTCCGTCTCGATCGGCTGTTGCTCCCCGGCCTGATCGCTTTCGATGGCGGAATCGGAGGTTTCCGCTTCATCCGCCGCCTCCATGGCAGGCGCTGCAGCGGGCTGCGATTTTGCGCCTCCCATGTTATCGATGCCGCCTGAAAACATCGATGAGTACTCATTAAGCATCCGTCCCATGGTATCCATGGTTACACGCAATTCATCCGAAAGCCTCTCATTTTCCGTCCTTAAATGGTTAACCTCCTCATCATCGCTCGATGGCGCCTCAACGGCAGCCGCCGCCCCTTCAGACAACTCCAGGTTCTGGTAGCTGAGCACCAGATTTTCCACATCCACATCCATTTGTTGCAGATGCACTTGATCATCCTTGAGGAAGCCGTTGATGACATTCTGAAACAGCAACATCTCTGTCTGCATGATGTTATGCAAAGACTGATCGAGTATCTCATCTTGATATCCATATCGCTCCTCGAGAAGCTTCTTGAGTCTTTCAGTGCGTTTCGGTTTATCACTCTGAACCCGTTCCGCCAAGTGGCTCGCCGCCTGGCGGATGCGCCTTTTTCGCAACAAGGTAAACCCCACCAGTAACGCACTGAGGATACTCAACCCAATCAACAATTCACTAACGATGAGGGCCGTCAAGGAGCTGATTTCAATCATTCACCTTTCTCCTCATCGTTTGAATCGGGCGTCGACGCTGCTTCATCGATCAAGTTGATTTGGTTTCGCTGATTCCGCCTACGCACCCACCAGATGGCGCCGACCACAGCCGAGATCAATACAAGATTGAGCACGCCGAACCAGATTGTTGCAGTGATCCAACCAGATCCCTCCTCCTCTTTATCCGCTGAATTTGGTTCGGCCGGCGGGGGTTCCGGTGCGGGTGCGGGTTCCGCGTCTACAGGAGGGGATTTCTCGGGCGGCGGTACAACAACCGGTTCAGGATCAGGCAACTTCATGCCCTCTACCTCAACCGGATCATCGAGATAGGCGATGTCACCCCCGCTCAGGGAGTCGGCGACAGCCTTAACGGTAATCTTACGTTTACCGGCAAACCCCATGAGATCGATCTCTCCATGAGTGCCGGGGATGCCTGTCCCTGTTTCCAGATTCAGCGGGAACACTCCCCCCTCGGCATCTTCCAACCAGGCATCGACCCGCAAACTTGCCGGATCGATAAGTTGCGTATCCGGGGTGATCTTGACACTCAATAGACCTCCATCACCTTTCGGCGACACCTCCAGAACGACAGGCGGCACGACTTCAAAAGTGATCCTCTTTTCCCGGACAAAGGTTGGCCCCGTGGCACTGATCACCAGCTCGCCGATACCGCTGTTCAACGATTCACCACCGAAAGCCATGGAAAACCGGCCATCGCCGGCGGCCGCATCCGATTCACGGCCATTGTCCAACAGAGGCCTCGCTTCAGACTCGCCCGCGGCATCCTTCCGGGTGGCCGAGACATTGACCATCTGCAGAAATTCCTGCTTGCGAATCGGCTTGCCGTGATCGGTAAAGCCGGCAACTATCGGGAGCGACTGCCCCTGTACCAGACGATTCGGCAGTTCGGTCACCGGCATTTTCAGATCGGTGACAACCATCACCCGGTTGTCGGGATCCAACTCCGCTCGAACCTTCCACTCACCCGCGCGGGGATCGGCAATTGTGAGCATGTCGTAACCGTCATCCCTGTGCCAACTCACCCCGGCGGGGGCGCTGTCGGCGTTGAAGGCCGCTCCCTGCGGCGGGACGATCTCTGTCGGCTGTGCACCCGACTTGCGAAATACTAGCAAAGTGGCTTCGGTGATGCTCTTATCGATGCTGAACTTGTTATCTTTCAGAGGCACCGCATCCGGTTTGCCCACCTTTTCGAAAATCCGTAGAAAGACCTTCTGCAGTTGATCGGCATTTTCCACCTGCTCGTACCAACCGTCCGTGGTTGCCGCCAACTCATGCATCAGCTCGTGATCGGCGTTTTTTGACAGCGCAATGGTGTAAACCGTCACGTCTTGTCTCTTCAGGCGCGGCAGGATCTTTTTCAGGATGCGTTGTTTCGATGCCGTATTCTTGGCCCTGTCCTTGGATATATCCACCATCCCGTCAGTCAACAGGATGACGCTACGACGATAGGGTCCCGGCGGCCCGCTCCAGTCTTCGGTTGAGCGCCGCAAGGCATCCTCGATATTGGTGAACTGGCCGGGGGATCCGATCGACTTGGAACGCTTGCGCGCGCTCGCCTTCCAGGCGTTATCGACCTGCCCCAAGGGAATCTGCATATTGACATACTGGCCAAAGGTCCAGACCCCGGCACGGGTCTGGGAAGAGAGCAGTCCGACCAACAGACGCAACGCAGGGCGCCGGAGGTTTTTCGGATCGTTCTTTTTCATACTCCCCGAGACATCGATGAGGATGCGCGCATCCGCCCTCTCATCCGCCCCCAGTAGCGGGCCGCTCCAGATCAGCGTCATCCACAGAAACATGAGAACTATCCTGACCTTTCCTTTGCTCATTCCTAGGTAATCCCAACTGTGCATTTGTAAGAGCCAATATCGGTTAACCGGAGAAATCTCCTCACCCGGTTATCGGCTGACATCGATAGCTCTTTAATTCCCAAGGCTCCGTGAGCAAGTATAGGTGGTTGAAAGGTAGCTTCATTCAGCTCCGAGATGGCGTGCCTGGATGAACGATGGATGAGCGGCGCCACGACCACGGCATGAAGCCATTCGTGGCAAATTTGCGTTCATTTGAGGACTAATTCCGCTTGAAGCGATAGGGCGATGCTTCGCCCTCAGGCTGGGCATGGAAACGTTTATAGGACCACTGATACTGGGTCGGCAGCAAACGGATCAGGGATTCGACACCTAGATTCAAGGCCGTTGCAGCCTTTATCGGGTCCTCATCGGCAATCTCCTTGGGCGCGTCCAGATAATGGATATGGTACCCCCTGCCCCCGGCAAGCCGCTCAGCATAGGCGAAAACCACCTTCGCGCCGGTCTTCCTGGCCAACCGGTTGACCAACAACATGGTCAGCGCCGGAATATCGAAGAAAGGCGCAAACACGGCCCCCTTGTCAGACTTCGGCTGTTGGTCAGGCAGAATGCAGGTAACGCCACCATTCATCAGCGCCTGATAAATACGTTTCACGCCTGAATTATCGGTGGGCACGAGTTCAGCCCCGCTACGCTCCCTGGCATGCCGCACGACCGCCTCGTATGCCCCCTTTCTCGGAGGACGGTAGAGAGAAGTCACCTGTTCATGGAACGGCAACTCCAATCCGATAATCTCCCAACACCCAAGGTGAGGCAAGAGGATGATCAAACCCTGCCCGTCCGTCCTCTCCAACTGTTCCTCACCACTGATTTGCCTGACCAGACCGACCACCTCACTCACCGGACGAAACCAGATGGCGGCCATTTCCGTGAAGGTGCAACCCATCTGTTCAATCGCTCGGTCGCGTAAAATGGTAATATCCTCTCCCGCCAGCTCGGGATAGCAGAGACGCAGGTTGATCCCGGCAATTCGTCGCTCACGGTTGGGAAACCAGATATAGAGACGACCGATGAAGCGACCTAACGCATGCAACCAAGCGAGCGGCAAATGACTGAGCAAGCGCCAGAGTTTGAAAGCGAGTCGGGTCAGCATGGGAGTGATTGTACACAAAAACGCTGCTTCATCCCTGCCTCTGCCGCTCACCAGAAACCCCCACGCATTGCTTTCAGAGCCAAACCATCTACCATGATGGGCACAGACTGAATCAGCTTACGATAAGGATCGCCCGATGAGTGAAAAACATCTCCACAATCTCACCCCCCAACAGGCATGGAACATGATGCAGGAGGATCCACGCAGCGTGCTGGTGGATATCCGCTCCAGTATGGAATTCCTGTTCGTGGGACACCCCAAGGGCGCCGTACACGTTCCCTGGATCGACGAGCCCGACTGGACGGTCAACCCCCATTTCGTGACCGACATACGTAAACTACTGCTTGGCGGCAGCATCTGCACCATCGATGAAGGTTGCGCCCCCGTTATCCTCGTCTGCCGTAGCGGAAAACGCTCCCTTGAAGCGGGGAAGGCGTTAATCGAAGCAGGATTTGTTCGTGTCTTTCACATCGACGAAGGGTTTGAAGGCGACTTGGACGAAGATCACCACCGGAGCAGCCAGGGTGGTTGGCGCTACCATGGCTTACCCTGGGAACAATGCTGAAAGCTTGTCGGCGCAGTGCAACGGAAATTCAGTCTTTAATCCCCACCCCCCGCGAAAGCAATCTCAGACTGTAAGCGGTCAAAATTGTGATAAATCCAAGAATAATCACCAACGCAATGCGGACATCGATATCCGACACGCCGAGGATGCCAAAACGGAAGGTGTTGACCATATACAGGACCGGGTTGGCCAGCGAGACCTGTTGCCAGAAGTTCGGCAGCAATTGTATCGAATAAAACACACCGCCCAGATAGGTCAAAGGCGTCAGCACAAAGGTCGGCACGATGGAGATATCGTCGAAACTCTTGGCATATACCGCATTAATGAATCCGGCCAGGGCGAACAGTATCGAGGTGAGGATGAAAACCAGCAGGGTCAGACCATAACTGTTGACCCGCAGATCGGTAAAAAAGAGTGCGATCACGGTCACCACGATCCCAACCAGGGTGCCGCGCGTCACGCCCCCTACCACATAGCCGCCCAACACCACCCAGTTGGGTACGGGGGCGATCAACAACTCCTCGATATAGTGTTGCAGTTTGGTGCCGAAGAAGGACGAAACCACGTTGGCATAGGAGTTCTGAATCACCGACATCAGGATCAGCCCCGGCACGATGAAGTCGATATAGCGATAACCGTCCATCTCACCGATACGCTCGCCGATCAGTTTGCCGAAGATGATGAAATAGAGGGTTGTGGTGATCGCCGGCGGCAGAATGGTCTGCATCCAGATACGCATGAAGCGCAACACCTCCTTGGTGACGATCGTCTGAAATGCGACCCGATAGATCCCCCATGACGTCATGTTGCCGCCCCCTGTCGTTTGGACCGATCAACCAGATCGATAAACATCTGCTCCAGACGATTCTGCTTATTGCGCATGCTGATCACCTCTATCCCTTGTTGAGATAGGAGATCGAACAGGCCGTTCATACTCTGTTCACGCAACACCTCCACCTCCAGGGTCTCTGCGTCGACCAAGCTTACCTGATAACCGGGCAACGTCGGGGGATCCGTGATCGACGATTTCAGGTTGAGCACGAAGACCTCGGTATTGAGCCGACTCAACAACCTGGACATGCCGGTTTGTTCAACGATACGCCCATGATCGATGATGGCGATGTTGCGGCACAAACGCTCCGCCTCCTCCAGATAGTGGGTGGTGAGAATGATGGTAGTCCCGTGCCGGTTGATTTCACGCATGAAGCGCCACATGGATCGACGGATTTCGATATCGACCCCCGCCGTCGGCTCATCCAGGATCAACAACCGAGGCCGGTGCACCAGCGCCCTGGCGATCATCAGACGGCGTTTCATGCCGCCGGAGAGCCAACGCGCCTGGGTGTGACGCTTATCCCACAGATCGAGCCGTTTCAGCGTCTCCTCGGCGCGTCTGAAGGCCTCTTTTCTGGGAATGCCGTAATAACCCGCCTGGTTGACCAGGATCTCCACCACCGGCTCCCACATATTGAAGTTGAACTCCTGCGGGACCAGGCCGATCAGGCATTTGGCCTGCTCCTTTTCCCGATCGAGATCATGGCCGTAGACCGAGACCTCGCCAGCGCTCTTGTTGACCAACGAAGCAATAATGCTGATCGCCGTGGACTTGCCGGCCCCGTTCGGTCCGAGCAGGGCGAAGAAATCCCCTTGTTCCACCGTCAGACTGATCCCCTTCAGGGCCTCGAAGCCGTTGCGGTAGGTCTTGTACAGGTTATTGATGACGAGTGCGGACACGGCATTACACTAAGAAATAGCTGTCATGAAGAATATACCGCGAATATTCGCTGATGCTGTTTTGTTGATGCCGATCCGTAAGCGACCATGGGAAACAGAGAGGAGTACACCGGAGAAGCGCAAAGTCAGGCCGCCTCTTTAGAATGTATCATGGCACATACTGGCCCACGGGCCAAAGCTTGCCATGCCGAGCTTCAGTCGAGCACACCTTCAGGCACACCATTTTCGCCAGGCATTGCAGGGCTCCCCACATGGAGGATTTTTTGCTGGCTTCTCTTGCGCCCTAAAACAAATGCCATTGACAAGCATCCCGCAAGGCTTCAGCATGTTCAGGTGAACGGTTCTGAAATTCCTGTTCTTGGGATGGGGTAGGGGTAGAAGGTCCTGGTCCAAGGGCGCCGTACGGCACTGCCGGCCATCCGTATCGTTGCCGCCAACTTACTTTCCGATAGCGGTGGGAGTGATGGAACCTATGCAGATAGTCTTTTATAGAGCCCAAAAATCAGAAAAGGCCCATGGGGCATGGCGGCCAGTTACCCACGACCAGACCCGGCACATGATCAAATACCTGATCGGGGCCGAAGATGAGAGAGACGCTTCTGTCCCAGACTACATAAAGCGGAACATCTATACGCCCGGTCTGAGGAAGAACCTATTCGACTTGTCCAGCTTAATTAAATATGCAGGCGAAAACCACACCGATCCTTTCTGGGTCTCAATGTCGCTGGACAAAAACGTCAAAGGACAAGGGAAAGGCCGTCCCATCCGTACGTTTACGCTTGACCTGACGCCCTACCGCGCGATAGGAAAAGTCCTGCACCCAGTAAAACTGGAAGCAGCGATACATTCCATTCGCCCCCATCTCTTGCTTGATACGCCACACCTTGCCGTTGCAAATAAAATCGTGCTACTTCACGCCCAATCAGGCGGCGAGTGTGAAGTCTCCTATATATCGCCGCTTCCTCCCGGACTTGTGCTCAAGCCCCTGACTCCCGACGAAGGCAACCACCCCACCAGCACAAGCAAGTCCAAGCCCCCGGTTCCCGATAAAAGCAACCGTCCCCCTCGACCAACAACTAAGCGCAAGCCTTCGATTCCCGACAAGAGCAATCGTCCCAAGCAGCCAAGATAGTAAAGATAAAATGGCTGATTGTTACTGTTTGGGTGGGCTCACGTTATAGCGTCGAAAAGTCTTATTAACCCGGCGACCTAATATGTTGGATTCAGCCGGTCCGCCTGGTGAGAAATGCGAGCTAGTGTAGTGTCCGTCCAGAAACAAGACAATTTCTCTCGCAAAGACGCAAAGATCGCCAAGGAAAAATAAATACAATAAAAAAACGGCTCTTCCCCAATTCGAGTGGGTGAAAAAAGTCGTAGGTCAGGTTGACGCGGAGCGGCTACCTGACTCAAGGGGGGTGTCACGTAGCTGCGCAACGTGACCTACGGGTTTCTAAACATCTAAACAGACATCCACTCAAAATTACCTGGGATTTGAATGGGTGATGAGAGGGACGCTCTACTGAGTGGCGCTGAACCCGTCAATCACCGCCTTTGGCGGCGTGCCGGCGTACAGCCGGGTGGCCGGTCCAGGCGGGGAGCTCGATACTGATACCTCGCTGAGACCCTACGACGAAAAGAGACTCTCGCAAAGATCGCAAAGCCCGCAAAGGATTCCCAGACAATGCCTTCTTGGCGTACTTAGCGAGCTTGGTGAGAGAAATAGTGCATGCCTGGCCAGTGATTGAAAACCATCAAGGCGTCGTGCAGGATGGGAAATTCGCATTCGCGTTGATTTGCGTTTATTCGCGGGTAATCAACCCTGAGAATTGTTGTGATTTGTATGATCTACCCACCCGATCAGGGGAAGAGCCAAAAAAACAATAAGTTATAACTTTGCGATCTTGGCGTCTTTGCGAGAGTTTTTCTTTCCTGACGGACACTACACTAAGCGGCTTTCACGCTGCCGGGGTGCTCGACAGGGTGTTGACGATGCCCGGACCAGGTTATTGGACCAGCTTTTCCAGCAGCCTGTCCCGCTCCCCTGGGGAGATCTGTTCCAGGCCTTTCAGCTTGCCCAACGCCTGCTGGCGTTGCGCTTTCGACATGCCCTGCCATTGGCGGCGCAGCGCCTTGCGACGCTCTGGGGAGAGCTGTTTGAAACGCTTGTACCGCTCCTTGACCCAGGCGCGCTCATCCGCTGAGAGGGTCATGTACTTTTCAAAGCGCTGGCGTATCGCCTTGCGCTGTTCGGCAGGGAGCGCCTTCCATTGCTTGAAGCGGCGTTTTACCCAGGCCTTCTCCTCCGGATCCATCTGTTGCCAACGCTCCAGGCCTTTGAGCAACCGGTGCTGGCGCTCAGCCGGCAGCCTGTCCCAGTGATCGGTGAGCTTTGCCATGATCTTCTGCTGATAGACAGTCAGTGAATCCCAGGGGATGGACGGCCGCTGGTCTCCACCCCAGGCACAACCGAGAAATAGGGTCAGCAGTAGGATGAACAGGGCGCGGTTAATCGTCATTGTCAGGCACCATCGAATCTCGGTGTTGCGGCGCCTCATCTGCCAGCTGCAGCGGATCGAACCAGTCGCCTTGCGGGGTGTTCCAGCCACCCAGGAATTCCAGAAGCTCCATCTCCGGAAGCTCTTTCGCGCTTGCCGACCGTTCATCCGCCGGCAGCAAAGCGGGTCCGGCCCATAACAGCAGGAGGCATAGCCGTTCAACCGGATACCGGATCACCGGAGGCCCACAAGTAGAAATCCATGTCTCGGTAAAATTCCAACGCTTCCGGCGCCCCCAGTATCTCGAGGTCCTCCATCAGTGGCGTTGGATTGAAACCCTGGCCGATGGGGTTCACCAGCGCCAACCAGGCCAGGGCAATAGCAACAACCAGTGTCAGAGCGATCCAGAGGTTGCGCTGCCCGGCAACGCCGGCAGCCAGCAGATCACCCAACGACCAGAGGCGCTTGTTGCTCCCGGCCTCCACGGCGCGCCGACGGGCGGCGCCCAGACGGGCCAGGGTCAGTTCGTCCAGTTCCTCCGTGCTTTTCTCCAGCCGCTCCTTGATCGCGGCAAGAAAGGCTGCTTCGGATTGTTCATGTTTCATGGCCAATACCCTTCAAGCGCTCTCCTCAAACTGTTCACCGCCCGGGAATAGTGGGTCTTTACGCTTCCTTGAGAGCAGCCCATTGCCCGAGCCGTATCCGCGACGCTGAGGCCTTCCCAGAGGCGCAACATGAAGGCCTGCTGCTGGCGTAGCGATAGATCATGGATCGCCGACTCAAGCCGTTCCATGGCATCCTGTTCGTGGAGCTGTTTAGCCGGCTCCGGATTCGCCGGATCGGCCAGCGATCCCAGGGGATCCGCTGTTTCGCTCTCCCGATCGTCCCTGGTGAAAAAGACCCGCCAGCGGTTGCGCACCCGATGCCGGCGATGCCAGTCGGCGATGCTGTTCTGCAGAATACGCTGAAACAGTCCGCCCCATTCGCTCTCATTACGGTTTGCGTAGCGGCCGGCCAGCTTCATCATTGCATCCTGGACGATGTCGAGGGCGTCATCGACGCTGCCCGTTGAGATGCCGGCCATGCGCAGGGCACGGCGTTCGACACCCGACAGGAAGCGCTCCAATGCCTGATTGCTCTCCAGCTTCTACTCCCCCTAGGGCCTGTTAACACGCATCGGATTGCCACTGTTGTGCCTGAAAAAGCCCCAATCAAGGCGCGAGGAGCGCGGTTTGGTCGCTCCAAATAAGCGACGAGCAACGCCGAGTGGGGCTTTTTCAGGCGCAACCCGAAGGGCCAGGTGCCATTTTTCACCCAGCGGCGTTATCACTCACTCATGTAGCCGGGCTACACCACGCTCGTTCTGCCTTGCCGGGTAAAAAATGGCTCCTGGCAGTGACAATCCGATGCGTGTTAACAGGCCCTTCAGCACCGCCCCGCTGGCGATCACCAGCGGTTGGCATCAACCGCCCCCCCGGCAGCCTGTCGCTAGTGTAGCTAGGCCTTCTACCGATTGCCCGCCTTACCGGATCCGGCGGCCCGCCCTTTGCCGTAGGCGGCCCCTCTGCCGACCAGCGTGCCCCTACCGATGGCGACCCCCTTTCCTGAAACCGTGCCTGTGCCCTGCTTGTGACGGATTCTACCCTGCCCATCCCGGTAAATCACAACCCCTGTCCCGCTGGCTTTACCCTGGCCGCGGAAAACCCCGGTTCCCTGGGCCGCGCCAGCGCCCTTGACCCAGCCTTTACCGCCCACCTGAGCCGGATCGGCGGCGAGGGCCAGAGAGGTCATTACCAAAAGGCTCGCTATTGCAAATTGTGAAATCACTTTTTTCATGTCGTCATCCTTTGTTTAGGTTGTTGCCGATTGCGACGGCATTTCGCGCCGTCTTACCTGGATTAACGCAGTAGGAGGCGATGGGTTGACAGGGTGCGGTAACGATCTGAGATTCAGTCTTTGCGGACGGAACATAATGAGTCCGCAAATGAACGCGAATCTACGCTAATGGATTAATGTCCTTGAGTGGTAGGGTGCGGCCCTGCCGCACCATTGAGCGTGTCGGACCAAACAGCAAGATGGTTATATGGTCGTGTGCTATCTCAATGGAGCATGGATAGGTAGATGCTTTTCGGTGCGGCAGGGCCGCACCCTACCAATCCGGCAGCGACCGGTGGGAGGCTTTCACCGTAGCGGCAGGAATACCGTGGAAGCCCGCAACCTCCGCTAGTGGGCGCCGCAGCCGGAGGCCGCGAACACCTGGCTACGAACCAGACGGTCGCACGTTCGAATCGTGCCGGGCGCGCCATTTTTCACATAGGAATCGAGCAGTTATGAGTCATCTTTTAGCCGCTCAGATCCTTCCTTATTCGATTGCCGAACTTTTGCCGGACACAGCTCCCAAAACGCGTCTAAATTTTAGGTGTGTATCGTTTTCCTACCTCCTTAAATCAATGAGTTAGAGCTTATCAGGAGTAATTACCACGCTTCATTCTAGCTAGAGTATTTCTTTTTTACTACCTACTTCTAATAAATTCAATAGGTTACGTGCTTTTTGCGACCATCTGGTTTTTCACTATGTGATCATGCTCCAGCTATGTATGAGGGAAACAAGGAAAAAATTTATATCTATCTGTGCTTCTTGAGCTTGATATTCTTCAAAAAAGTATTAACCTGACAGGTTAATTAATATTATCGAATGTGTTAGCATGGATATTATGTTTTTAGATAGGAAGCTCAAGAAAGAGCACAACGATAAGCAAAGCTTGGTTCGTCGGCATGGCGAAAAGAGGGCGAAGCTTATTATGCGGCGTTTGACACAACTACATGCTGCAAGTTGTTTGATGGTGCTTGCTCCTCCATACAGTGGACCAGCCAGATGCCATGAACTAAAGGGAAATAAAAGAGGAATATTTTCAGTAGATTTAGATCACCCATATCGTTTGTTATTTAGACCCTATCACGATCCTGTACCACAGCAAGAGGAAGAGGGAATTGATTGGGGCCAGGTGACAGCGATAGAGATCCTCGGAGTGGAGGATACCCATGAGTAGTATGATTGATAATCAGTTTAAGCCGAATTATGTAGTCCCTCCTGGTGAGATTCTGGAAGAAGAATTGGAAAGTAGGGGGATGTCTCAGGCAGAGTTAGCTCAACGCACAGGGCTGGCTAAGAAGACTATTAATGAAATTATTAAAGCGAAAGGGCCTATTACACCAGAAAGCGCCTTAAAGTTTGAACGCGTGTTTCGCTTACCTGCCGATTACTGGTTAAGTCTGGAAAAGAATTATCAGGAAGCTTGTGCTCGTCTCGAAGAGAGGCGGCAGCTCGAGAGAAATAGTGAATGGTTAGACAAACTTCCTATTCGCCAAATGGTGAAGTTTGGCTGGGTTCGGAAGTTTTCTGATAAAGCAGACCAGCTTAATGAAATATTAAGTTTTTTTGGTATCGCGTCTGTCGAACAGTGGGAGATTGTCTGGGAACGCCTTGATGTTGCGTATCGTAGATCCCCTACCTTTGATGCACAAAAGGAAGCTATTTCTGTTTGGCTAAGACAAGGAGAACTCAAAGCGCAAACTATCGAATGCCTGTCCTTTGACGCAGCGAGTTTTAAAAAAACTTTAGTTGAGGTTCGTGAATTAACTAAAGAATCAGATCCGGTGGTATTCATTCCTAAACTTGCTTCATTGTGCGCTAGATCTGGCGTGGCAGTAGTGTTTGTTCCTGAATTGCCTAATACCCATTTAAGTGGAGCGACTCGGTGGTTAAGCAAAGATAAGGCTGTTATTCAATTGAGTCTGCGGCATAAAAGCGATGATCATCTGTGGTTTACTTTTTTTCATGAAGCAGGGCATATTCTTAAACATGGGAAAAAAGACCTTTTTATAGAGGAAGAAGACGGTTCTGAAGATGAAAGAGAAAAGGAAGCCAACGAATTTGCCAGTAATACTCTTATCCCAATAAGTAGTTTTAATCAATTTGCTCGGAAAGGGCTCTACAGTAAAGTCGCTATAAGAAATTTTGCGAAGGAAATTGGGGTGGCACCAGGAATAGTTATTGGTCAATTACAGCACTGTGGCAGATTGCCGTACACACATTGTAATGATTTGAAAGTGCGCTTCAAATGGGCGCATGAGAAGTAGCACATCACTACAGTTTGGGGGGGAGTCAAATGTCTGAGATTATTAGTGATATAGAAGAGGATCGTAAACTTTCCTCTACAAACGAAACCGACACACTCCTAAGTGGTTTAATCCAGGAAGACCAGTATGTTGGCGATGTCTACTCAATGAGTTATGACAGCGCTCTGGTGCAAATCCATGATCGTTACAGAATGGATGCAGGCGGCATTCCTGGATTGTGTTTCCTTATTGCTACGAGAAAGAAAAAGAACGACAATCTTGCCGCTAATGATGAGGATGCGTCGGTTATTTTACTTCGTGTCCTTGATTCTTCACCGTTGCCTAATGCATCGGAAGCTGAGCGGCTGAGAGTAGAAGCAGCACAGCGTATAGCTGGCGAGGGTCGTCACTGGGATGAACCAGGGGTAATGGATGCTTATACGGCTAATCTGCTTGGTTTTGCTGGACTGCGATGTCGCATCATTGGAACATTTTATGCTGAGCAGGCTCCCAATTCCGACAGGTTGCGTTTACGTTTTGGTAGCGATATCTCGAATTACTACTCCAATCACGCGCTAAGTGTATATAAACCAAATACAAGTGCTCTAGGTCAAATCGTAAATTATCGTGATTTGGATAGTATAAAAGATCATCCTTTAGGTCAGTTCTGTGTAGTGGTTGGTTCCGTTAGGTATGCATCTACAAATAGACAGGAGCAAGGGGTTGATGATGTTCGTATCAATATCGCCCCCGCCGATTTACTCAATATGAAGACCGCCCTTTTTGGTATGACCCGCACAGGGAAATCGAATACAACGAAGATTATTGCTAAATCAGTGTTTGAACTTAGGTATAAAGACGAGACTAATGGGCGTATTGGTCAAATTATATTTGATTACAACGGTGAATACGCCAACGAAAATATTCAAGACAAAGGGGCATTGAAAAGGATTTGGGAGTTCAATGATGACGGTAATGAGGCGGACGTCGTAACGTATGGTACTGAGCCGCATAGGAATGATGCTAATCGCCGTTTATTAAAATTAAACTTTTATGCTGATGAAATGCTCCCCCTCGGGAAACAAATTATTGACGATGAGTTGTCCGACGATAAAGCGGAATTTGTAAGAAATTTTAGAAACGTAAGTTTTGAAGAAGTGCCGGAAAACCTATTTAGTTCGGAAGGTACTCGATATCGAAGGTGCTTGCTTGCGTATCGAGCATTACTTTCAAGGTCTAGTTTTCCATTGCCAGCGAATATGACCATTCCGAAAGGAAAGAACTTGTTTAATCCAAGCTTGACGAAAGCTATGCACAATAGTGAGCATGAAAGTGCAGTGATATTTAAGCATGCAGCTAATGTTTTGAGTAAGTTACATAACGACAAACAAATAAGTTGGGATCAGCTCTCAAACGCCTTCGCTACTTTATATGAATTTATGACAACAAAGAAATCAGGATGGAAAGAGTTTAATGATACATATATGGAGACCAGCTCGTCTGGAGAATCGTGGGCGGATGATTCTCTGAGGAGCATTTTAGGTATGCTCGGGCAAGGTAACGGTCCTTCTCGGGTAAGGCGTGTGGCCGAAAGACATGATCCTGGGGTCAAACAGGAATATACCGAACAAATATTAGATGATTTACATTCGGGTAGGTTAGTTATCGTCGATCAATCTCTAGGTAATGAACGCCTAAATCAGATTGTTGCAGACCGGATTATGGAAGCAATATTTAAACGGCATCAGTTTTTGTTTTCGCACTCAAAGGATATTCCAGAGATTCTTGTTTACATCGAAGAAGCTCACAATCTTCTTCCTCAGGGAACTGACTATGATCCTACGACCATTTGGCCAAGAGTGGCTAAGGAAGGGGCTAAGTTAAAGATTGGTTTGTCATACGCAACTCAGGAAGTTAGTAGTGTTCAAAAGAATATTTTAAAAAACACTTCGAATTGGTTTATTGGGCATCTAAATAATACTGATGAAACGAGGGAATTGAGGAAATATTATGATTTTGAAGACTTTGAGCGCTCAATTAGGCGAGCTCAGGATCGAGGATTTTTAAGAATAAAAACACTTTCAAACCTCTATGTCGTACCAGCCCAAATAGATCTTTTTAGAGTAGGGTAGCGCCGTGCCTTACGACAACGAACTTGCTAAATATCATGTGATTCGCCGCATCGCAGAGAGCGACCAAGTAAAAAACTTTCTTAATCGATGCAAAATAAATGATTCAGCCCACAGCGAGTTCGAGTTACCATCATCCCCCACCAATTTAGCAAGAGCTGAGTGGTTGCCAAAATGGATTATCGCCATTGATGGTGGGAATCAAGAGATACCCGTTGAAAATGGATTTCCAGGCGCCGAAGTGTCTTATATATCAATCGCTTCAGTAATGATCGATGTTGAATTGCTTCAAAAGCTTGATGCAGAGCGCCCTGTAGATCCAGCTGCTTTTCGTAAGATTCAGAGTACAGATGCGGATGCAAACGTATTTCCAGGTTGTAATGTAAATATAGAAGGAGAGATATCATCTCAGGCATCATTGCGACGCCAATTAAAAGAGGTGATGGAAGAAGGTCACTTGTCTGCCGATGGTGAAAGCATATTGGATACTTATCAGGCATTACTAAAATACAAATCTGAGGAACGTCCGCAAAATTGTCCTTATGACGATTGTGAAAAGCTTGGGGCTACCTATAAACGTGGTGATGGCGAATACAAGTGCGATTGCAGGTTGTTGAGGTCACTATATTCTACTGACGCGTTACGTATTCACGAAGGTATGGAGCCGGGGGGAAGCAATGGGGCTATGTTTAGTGAGGTTCGCCAAGTGATGGAGAGGATATGGTTGATTCATATTTTACATACTCTAGAAAACAAGGGTTGGCTTAGCAGTTTAAAGAAAATAGTGTTTGTTATAGACGGACCGCTGGCGGTCTTTGGCCATCCTGCATGGCTAAAAGATGCAATTGCTAAAGAATTACAAAGAATAAATAAGCTAGCACGAGAGACAAATGATGAAGACCTGTTTATTCTGGGGATAGAGAAAACGGGAGCATTCGCTGATCACCTGATTGCACTGGATATTAACAAGGATGGTAGCCCAGGTCGTATAGAACCGGGGACCGTGATGCTTCTCGACGATGGATATATAAAACGAAATATTATATTTTCTGAAAGTGAAAGATGGTATGGGGATCAAACCTATTTTGGGAGGAAGTTTTTCTATAAAACAAAAACTGGTGCATTGATTGTTGGGATGACTCCTTTTTACGATGATGAGCATAGCCGACTCAATAAGAAAAATGTATCACAGTTTCCCCGGCTTTCAGATGCATTATCATTGCTTGATAAGCTGGTCTCATCTAGGTATCCGAATGCAGTAGTACCGTTGGTGGAAGCTAATGCAGAGGCTGCTATACCAATGAGGCTTGGAACCCGTGTTTTGGAGAAATTAGCAAAAGAGCTTATGGGGAAAGGTGGTTAAAGTGAAAGCGATTTCATGGCTATAAATTATAGTGCAGAGAAGCCTCTTGCTAGACTGGATCTAGAGTTGCCAGGTCTAAGTAGCGCGGAGGGGCGGTGGATTCGTTTGGGGCCTTGGTATGCGATGTTCCCTCTAGAATTTGCATATGAGGAGATTGCTAATAATACTGCTCCGGGCGACGCAATTTTAGACCCATTTATGGGAAGAGGTTCTACCGTAGTTGCTGCGGCGGCGTTGGGGCGTAATGCAGCAGGGATGGAGATTAATCCTGTCGCTTGGGTGTACGCAAAAACTAAGATTAATCCAGCGTATAAAAACAAAGTGCTTGCTCGGCTATATGATCTTGCTTGGTTGTGTGAAGAGAAGAAACTAGTAAGAATGCAGGATTTTTTTCACTGGGCATTTGATAAAGAAGTTCTCCGTTTTTTATTGGTGGCAAAGGACAAGCTTAACTGGCGTTATAGTCAAGTTGATAGAACTTTAATGGCAATTATCTTGGTTGATCTACATGGAAAGGAAAGTAATAGTTTAAGTAATCAAATGCGGCAGACGAAAGCTATGGCACCCGATTATTCAGTTAATTGGTGGAAAGCTCGTGGCATGCGTCCTAAGGAAAAAGACCCAATTTCTATCTTAGAAAAAAAGATAGAGTGGAGATATAGATATGGCGTGCCTAATTTTGAGTCAAAATCGAATGTTTTGAAGGGCGATAGTGCATCAATGTTATATAAAGTCCAGAAATTAGCACCTTTTAAATTGTTGCTTACTTCACCACCTTATTACAATGTGACAAATTATAACTACGACCAATGGATTAGGAGATGGATGTTGGATGGCCCACCTAATCCTATCAATTCTGCTGGCAGATGGGAGAACCGCTTCCATGGTATGGAGGATTATAGGTATTTATTAAAAAGTGTATTTTCAAAAGCGGCAAAATACATGGTCAGGGACTCTAGAATTGTGGTGCGTACCGATGCGCGCCAATTCACATTTGATACTACCTTAGATGTACTTAAAACAGTGTTTCCAGATAAAAGTGTCGAAATAATCGATCGACCATATAAAGGAAAAACGCAGACAGCACTATTTGGTGATAAAAGTGAGAAGCCCGGGGAAAAAGACATAATAATGTGTTGATTGCATAAAGTTGTATGTTGGGTGTCTTGCCTAAGAAATGTTCAGTATTGATTTAAAAAAATCATCTCAAACCGTATACCTAACGCCTCGGCGGCCGCTGTCCAAACAGCCGGGCATAGCCATCCGGATCCAGGATCTCCCGGATATCCACGAAACTGCCGCTTGGCCAGTCACGCAGATTGGGAAGCACGGAGACCAGCTTCGCCGCGGCGCCCAGGGGCCCGGGCATCGCCTCGGTGCCCCGCGCCTGACGCAGGCGCGCCAGCGCCGGGAAGCGCTCCGCGTCCGCCTCCTCGCAGAGATGATCCATCATCGTCGTGTCGATGATGCCCGGCGCCAGGGCGGTGATATGGGTATCGGGGAATTCGTGGCCATAGAGCCTGGCGAGCATGTTGAGCGCCGCCTTGGATAGAGCATAACCGCCCCACCCCTTGTTGCCCAGAACCGCGGCACCCGAGGAGATCATCACTACCTGGCCGATGGGCCGCCCCCAACCATGCAGCCAGTCCATCACCGCCTTGTTGACCCAGAGATTCACCTCCATAATCCCCTTCAGATCCTCCAGCGAGGTGCGGTGCAGCTCATTGATCTCGCCGAGGATACCGGCATTCAGGAGCACCAGCTCCAGGCCCTCCAGATCCCCCAGCAAGCCGTCGAGCGCAACGGGCAGGGCATCGTAATCGGTCAGGTCGCAGATCCGGTCCCGGACATCGGGCAGATCGCAACCCCGGCGGCTGCAGCCGTAGACCTGCCATCCACTGCCGCTGAGGTACTCCGCCAGGCCGCGCCCCAGGCCGGAACTGGTACCGGTGATGAATGCACGCTTCATGATCGGCCATTCACCCTCTGGTTAATGCTGAACGGTTTTGGAGAAGAGATTGATAACCAACACACCCGCCACAATCAATCCCATGCCGATCAATGACCGCGATCGCAAGATAGAGATAGGCCATGGTCACTCCTCAAGTTGGTATTTACCCGGCAACCCAATATGTCGTGTTCAGTCGCCGTGTCAGCCTACAGCAAGTTTTGATAACGCTGTCTGTAGGCTGGCACACGGCGGCCTGTCTTTTTTATATCAATCAGTTAGGGGCCTTGGGCGCGATACCCTCCAGCAGGCCGGGCTGTACGAAATGAAGGTGCAGCTTTTCATCCCTACCGGCCACCCGGGAAAACATCTGCATCACACGACGCTGCTGCCCGGCATCCGAGCTATCCGCCACCACAAGACGAAAACGGTTGAAGCCTCGGCTATCCCGGTCCGTTCTTCCCGCAACCACCGCCCGCTCAACGGCCGCGGCTTCTACCCCTGTCGATGCGATCGGCATCAGATAGACCAGCAGCCTTCCGCCGATATCGATTCTTGTCACCGGACCGGCGAATTCACTGATCTCCTGATTGCTGACAAGGACCCTCTCAAACACCTCGTCCGGGCAGTTGCAGCCAAGGGTCTGCCTAACAAAGGCGGTAATCTGATCATCATCCCAAGTGCGGTTCATGCGCTTTATAGCCCCTCTGCTCAATCGTGACATCCGCAAACCGCTGCCTTGCTTATACCGGTTCAGTTTATCACTACGTCTAACAGAAACAGACAGCGCATGAATAGGCCGCCAATGGAGGCCAATCACCGCTAATGAACGCAAATCTCTCAACCTACTCATCAAACCGGGTGTCGAATCGGGCTGAATGGTTAAATCACCGACCCAACCGTTGGCATACCAAGAAGAAGTAGTGCCGTCATTCACAATGAGAATATCATTAATCTGAACGCTTTGGGCAGGTGAGGTGAGTTCACGCCAGGTAACGCCCACGCCATCGGGACGGTAGTTGTGGGTTGCGTAGAGCTCTCCAGTACCGGAGCCAACAAGCAGCGTTGCTGGATTCGCCGGATCGAAGGCGGCGGAAGCGAAAAATTTCCCCGGCGCAACGGCTGCCAGTCCAAGGCTTGTGGCGACTGTTGCAAAACTATCGATGGCATAGGTCGCCTGATCGGCCGGAGGCGTTGTCATCAAACTCCAGTTATCGCCCCCATCCGTGGACCGATAAAACCCGCTGGAATCATCACCGGAAATCCAAATCTCGCCACTGACGGTTGGATGAAATGTTACGCTTGAAACATAACCACCCTGGGGACCGATATTGGCCCAGTTGTAAACTTCATTCAGCGTAATCGAAACCGTTGCGGCAGCACTGTCCAGAGAGCCGTCACTCACCTTGAAAGTAAAGCTGTCGCTACCGTTGAAATGCTGATTCGGTGTATAGGTCAGATTGGGGGCGCTGCCGCTGAGTAGACCATTTACGGGAGATGACAGAAGCGTAAAGGTCAGGCTGTCGCCACTATCCGGATCGCTGCCCGTCAGTAGAATCGCAAGCGGCGTATCTTCATCGCTGGAAACGTTTTGTGAGTTCGCTGTCGGCGCGCCGTTGCTAGTGTGGTGTAACGTATAAACTGTACCAATCAGAGGCCCGTCAATGCCTCAAGACGCCCCGCAGGAAGTGCCCTTGGGGTGCCAGGCGCAGCGCGCAGGCAATGGCAGCGCCCTTGTCAAGCGCTGCAACGCAGGATTGAGGCATTGACGGGCCTCCCTTCGGGCGAGACGCTAAGCCGTCATCTGCGTTGTTGCGTTGCTTGGAAAGGGCGCGCCATTCCCGGCGCAACGCGCCTAGCAGCTAACGGCTTAGCGTCTCGCTGATGGGTGCAGTTTATACGTTACACCACACTAAAGCCATTGTTCGTCGAGGTATCGTTGTTGCCGCTATCTGTTTTGTTGCAGGCTGAAAAGAGTAGGATGAAAATAAATGTAATGATGGTGATTTTTATCTGTTGTGGGATCATGGATCTATTTATTCTTGTTGGATTTGAATATAGGCAGCATAACCTCCCTTTTGCCCCTATCCTTCAAGTATACCTAGACCGTCAGACAACCGGCAAGACGCCCCTTCACGGCAATCTCAACCTGAATCCCTCCTCTCAACTCATGAATGCGCCAGAACAAGGCGTGACTCACCCCAAACCTGGAGGTGAGTCACTGCCAGCAGAGTCTTGTGCTCCTAAAAAGGCACGACTACTGTACCTAGTGGATTTAGAACTCGCAGTTCATCACCAGGAACAATACCAAGTTCGCGATAGCTAAAGTGGATTCGTTCGCCTAGGGGCACGAAGGCATCGCAGGGATCCTGTTGAACCCGGATCAAACGAAGCTGCAACGGAAATGATTCCATCACTTCAACCCTGAAGTCACTTTTCTGCGTGCAACCGCTCGATGCCACCTGAAATACTATGCCATATTTACGAAACAGCACACCCAACAGCGGCTCGGGTTTCGGCATGGGACTGATGCTGACCGGAATTGCCGCAAGCACTCCCCCAAATTCTGAGTCCACGAATTGCAATTCGAAATGCTGGGGGCTGGCCGCACCGGTAAACTCGATGTCGAAGGTCGAGGTGTCGCCACCGCAGCCGTTGACGACCACGCCGGTGAGATTTTTCGCCAATGCGCTTGGATCTGAGGCAATGACATCGACATAGACAGGCCTGATACAGAACGGGTGGATGGTCAACGACACCTGCTCAATAGCCATTTCGCCTTCGTTAAGCGTTAGATCCAAGAATGACGGGAAGACGGAGTTGTATTCGTCTGCCATACTCGCTGCGCTTGAACTCAACAAAAAAATGATGTTCCACAAAATAAGAATATACTTCATTGTCTTGAACTCCCTATCTGAAATGTAAAAGCCATCTACTGCTAACGCCAGGAGTATGGGCAGCATAAACGCCCTTTTCCCCCCTATTCCTCGAAGTATACCCAGGCCGTGAGAAGATCGGCAAGCCGCCCTTCAAAGCAACCTCAACCTGAATCCCAGCTCTCAACTCAGGAGCAGCCTGCCTGTCAGCGCGACCCTGCCAATGGCGACACTCCTTCCGGACAGAGATAATATCGGGACCGCAAATCTGCACAAATGGTTTTGTGTATTCGCAAGCGGTCTCGCAGATAAGCGGTAGGGTGCGGCCTTGCCGCACCAAATAGCGTCTACAGATTCATGCGCCATTGAGATCGCGCATCATGATATTAACCCGTATATGGTCTCCTCCCATTTTGCAAGCCTTTGTGCAGTCGATGATAGGGACAGGATTGCTTCCGTATATCCGGCCTGTTT
>JAHXHS010000030.1 GCA_025656455.1 Candidatus Thiodiazotropha sp. (ex Epidulcina cf. delphinae)
TGATCGCTCTCTATTGCCAGTTTGACCGCTGACTCTTTAAACTCTGATGTATAGGGGTTCTGTTTCTTCTGATTACTCATCGGTACACACTCTCCGGTTAGGTCTCAAGATTACTTGAGGTTGTGTGTCCGGGATAGTCTAGCCAGATCAGAGATCATATTTGCCACCATTGTTCTGCGCAAAATCTACAGCCTCTTTGCCGTTTGATACAATATCAAAACAATATCCCCAATGGCGCATGAGTTCGCGGTGAATCACTTGAATGAATTGGCTATCTTCCGCGATTAATATATTCATTGCTTATTCCTTATTCAGCATTATGTAGCGCATGTTTGTGGCAAAAGCAGTGTTTATACGGGTGCCCCTTTTTGGGTGATTTTTGGTGGGTGTCCGTCTAAATTCTTAGGTCACTCAGCGTCTTCGTATAACTCAGCAATCTCAACTTTCAATACCTCAGCCATTAATGCCACTTCAAAATCAGTTACACGCCTAACCTGAGACTCGATTTTTGCTAACGTGCCACGACTGATATTCCAACCAAGAAGATTGCACTGAGCAGCCAATTCCTCCTGGGCCATGTGACTTTGTTCGCGCAGGCGCTTGACTTGAGGGCCAATTACATTCATGTGCAAAATTGTTCCGAAATCGGAGCTTAATTTTGACAAAAAATGCTGTCAATATTGCTCCGATTGCAGAGCAATGGTGTTATTTATTATGTACAGCCCAAAAATAACCAAGCACACGCCTAAAATCTATCGAATATCCCGTGCCGTTGGTAAGCCGATGACCAAGGTTGCAGATGACTTGATTTCCTTTGGTTATCAACACCTGAAGAGCATTTATGACAACATTGATGATGGAGAAATTGATGAAATCTTGCGCACAGAACATGATCCTAATTTCAGGAAAAAATAGATAAATTACTTTTTTCTACTTAATGGCACCATTTTTACACTAGTGTACGTCCAGAAACGCACACTTTTTAAAGCCACGTCATCCCGGCGCATGCCGGGATCCAGGGAATTCAACGACTGACTGGATTCCGGCATGCGCCGGAATGACGAGCACTGTAGTTTATGGGCGGACACTGACTATAAACGGATGTCCTAAAAGACGGACTACACATATTTAATTACTATAAGTACAGACTTGACCCCTTTGTCTTTGTGTACCCACGATCTAGCAATTGTGATTCTTCTTTTGTTTCGTAATCGGCACGATTTCGTGTTTTTCCTTCTTCACCACTTGACCAAGGATTTCTAATAAATGCTACAGCATCTTTCAATTCAAAGAATGCAGCAAGTGTTTCTTCAGCCAATTCGATTTTTCTTTTTCCAATGAACTCTCTTTTCCATGCACCAACACCAGAAATAATTGCCCAGCATGCTGAAACAATTGCTACGGCCTGGGCGATAGTTGCTAGATCTGTCATGTGTTTTCTTTACTAGGCTAACGGCTGGGCTCAGTGGGGCGAGCGATAGCGAGCATCCACTGCAGCCCATTGATATGCAATTTTAAACAAAAATATTCCGTACATTCGATTTTACCATCCATACCCAAAAACAAAGGCTTACCAAGCCAATAGATAAGTTCACTGCATTGATTTCTATAACATTTATAATCCCGAGCTCTTGATGTGTCATGGCTAGAGAAACTAATAAAACTGTAATTGGTATTAATGTAAGTGTTGCATTAGCAGAAACTGCTAAGCTGTAAGCCCACTTTTTTCTATAAATTAGCCCAATGATACAAACAATAAGAAGAATCACTAGTGAGCCAAATACAATATCATATTTAATGCGAACATCTGCCATATTTGCCCATTCCAGAGATGTGTGCCGTCTAAAGCCTGCACTGAGTAATCCAAAAACTATAAACACATACCAGATTATGTTTGTATAAATTCCTTTCATATTTTATGCATATCATTGAGTAGTGTGCAATTTGCCTTTAAACACGACTATCTCTGGGCTTCAGCGTTCAAATTGCCTTCTATTACGTCATATTCCGTTGGATCAAAGGCAAGTTACCCGAATTAAATCGTGCAGGTTGCCTGCTATCTTCACTGTGGGAGAAGAGGATTCGCCTGACTTCGGCCTCCCTGTTTGTTTATTTTTACCTAATTTTCAGAATCTTACCAGCCTTATAAACACCCCCAGGTAAATTTTCAACTTCTCGCTCATGCGTTAATTCGTGCAAATTGCCTGCTATTCCACACTGCTTAGTGATTGACTTTTTCAAATTTAGAGTGATTTTGAGTGAGTGTCTGCCTAGTACTGTGATTTTATTCTTCATCCAAGCCATAATGTTTAGTCAGATGCGTTTCCATCTTTTCATTTTCTACCCTTAATCTTTCATTATAATCCCCCTCATCAATAAATGTTTCAATAATACAGTTTTTTGAACCCCGATACAGATCACATACCGTCGGGCGGTCTGGATCTCGATTAAGAAACTCAGTCATTGACTGTTTCATGACATTGAAGTCATGAGAAATCTTATTAGGCGTGTTTTTGTGAGCAATGACCTCACGCTCATCAGGTCCGTCCAACCTCATTTTTATGAGGCCCTGCTTTTTCAGGTTTTGTAGTTCTTGCGCATGTTGTTTGTCCACTGGCATCACCTCTGTTACATTGAAACCGCCCGGCTTCATTATGAGTTTGTATATTTTTACTGTCAGTCTTTTGATTCTCGCCAATAAATCTTCATGAGGGCACGGTTTGATGGCAAAACCATCCATGCCTGCTTCATAGCACTCTTTTTCGTAATCACCATTGGATGTGAGCGCCATGATTGGAAAATATTTGACGGTTTTTCGGATTATCTTTGTTGCCTCAATACCATTCATGGTTGGCATTTCAATATCCATCAGGCAAAGATCATATTTGTCATCATTGCTCTGCGCAAAATCCACAGCCTCTTTGCCGTTTGATGCGATATCAAAGCCATATCCCCAATGGCGCATGAGTTCGCGGTGAATCACTTGAATGATTTGGCTATCTTCCGCGATTAATATATTCATTGCTTATCCCTTTTCACCATAATGCAGCATGTTTGTGGCAAAAGCAGTGTTTATACGGGCATCCCTTTTGGGTGGTTTTTGGTGGGTGTCCGTCTGAATTCTATTCTTTAGATTGCTACAGCTTATCAGCATCACGAAAACTATAATATTCACCTTCTCCAATTATGACAAAGTCTTGAAGCCTCATTTCATGAATATCGCCAAGCTCTTTCAGTTTCTTCGCGGATGCTACATCCGCACCCGAGGGTGAAGGATCACCGGAAGGGTGGTTGTGGATGACGATAATGCTGCTCGCTCTCGCCAACATGGCATTTCTATATATTTCCACAACATCTATCAACGCCCTGTGTGCGTTGCCTATTGAAGAGACTTCGTATGAAAGAACCTCCAGTCTTCCGTTCAGATGAAGCACAACGACCTTCTCTTTTGCTTCCTTTATCCTGCATGTAACCGAACAGTTCGTAGACATGCCTGGAACTCTCCACGGGCGTGTTAAGAAGATCGTCTTCTACGCGCTTCCGCTCATACGTTACTTTTAGTTCTTTGATGTATCCCATAGACCATATTCCTGTTTTTCAAACATAATTATAAATTAGTTCTTACCCGGACACCCATTCAAATTCCTTCAAATTTAGAGGATTTTGGGTGGATGTCTGTCTAAATTCCGATAAGTCTTAATAACTCAAGTTTCGGAGTTCATCTTGTTCCCATGTTCTACGAGTTTCGTAGGGTGCGGCCCTGCCGCACCGTAACTTGAAGCCCTGGAACCCAAGGTATTGGGTCAGGGGGCTGCGAAGTGAAGAAATCCGTCATAGCAAACAGGCGCGCAACCCAGCATGGTGCGGCAGGGCCGCACCCTACGCCCTGTTCACGTTGTGCGGTCCCACGTAGAACATGGGAACGCGTTAAATTTGAACTCCGAAACAAAAAAGCCAGTCTCCCCAAATGCACAAAAGCCAGACTCATGAGTAGCTGGCTGACCGTTCAAATCCGCTTCTGATCCCGCAACACCTTCACCTGAAACAACGCATTCCGCTCCTCTTCCTCCAACGCGTTCTCAATAAACCGAATCGTATTCCGATACTGCGGAATAATATTATACCGCAATGCATTGACCCGCTTCTGCGCCTTGCGCTGCTCGGCGATCAATCGGTTCAGACTCATCGACACTTCCCCCATCTTGGCAAGCAGCAGCGAGGCCTCGGCAAAGTGCTGGCGGGTCTCGTCGAAACTGGGATCGGTGCCGAGCAGGGCTACCGGGTTGAGCGGCTTCAGCTCGCCGCTGACCGAGGGAAACTCCACCCCTAGATTGCGCCGTGGCAGGATCTTTAAATCGAGCACGGGCTGCACCCCGAGCGTAGCTTGATTGACGGCGCGCACACCCATCCGCAACTGCAACATGCTGAGCCAGTGATAGGCGCGCTTGATCGCTTCGTGGGCTTGGTCGCGGATCTTGCGGTATTCGCCGATGCGCTGGTAGACCAGACGGGTCAGCAACTCGCGTTTGCGCTCTAACAGGCTATGCCCCTCTTCAAGAAAATTGAGCTGCCGCTTGAGATTCAGCAGGGTGTTCTTGGTCGGCGCTGCCTTGATGCGTTTGCCGGTCATTCGCTCTGCCGATGGTATTTGGCGATTTCGGTTTCGTTGACCCGGGTGAGCGCCTGGGGCGGGAAGGCGGAGAGCAGGTCCCAGGCCAGGTTGAGGGTCTCTTCGATGCTGCGGTCTTCGTCTTCGCCCTGGCGCACGAAGCGTGACTCGAAGGCGTCGGCGAATTCGAGATAGCGGCGGTCCCGGGCGGAGAGTTCGTCGGCGCCGATGATCGAGGCGAGGTTGCGGGTCTCCAGGGCCCGGGCGTAGAGGGCGTAGAGCTGGTTGGAGACGTGGGGGTGGTCCTCGCGGGTGAAGTCCTTGCCGATGCCGTCCTTCATCAGGCGCGACAGGGAGGGGGAGATGTGCACCGGCGGATAGATGCCCTGGTTGTTCAACTCGCGGCTGAGCACGATCTGTCCTTCGGTGATGTAACCGGTGAGGTCGGGGATCGGATGGGTGATGTCGTCACTGGGCATGCTCAGCACCGGCACCAGGGTGATGGAGCCGTGGCGGTCCTTGATGCGCCCGGAGCGCTCGTAGATCTCCGCCAGATCGGAGTAGAGATAGCCGGGATAACCTTTACGCGCCGGTACGTCGCCCTTGGCGGTGGCCACTTCGCGCAGGGCCTCGGCATAGTGGGTCATGTCGGTCATCACCACCAGCACGTGGCGGTCGAGATCGAAGGCGAGATACTCGGCGGCGGTCAGCGCCATGCGGGGCAGGGTGAGGCGCTCCACCGGTGGGTCGTCGGCCATGTTGACGAACATCACCACATTGCCCAATACGCCGGAGGAGGCGAACTCCTCCTGGAAGAAGCGGGCGTCGGAGTATGAGACGCCCATCGCGGCGAAGACCACCGAAAAGCGGCTGTCGTCGTCGGGGAGCTTGGCCTGGCGTACGATCTGCGCGGCCAGACGGTTGTGGGGCAGGCCGGAGGCGGAGAAGATCGGCAGCTTCTGGCCGCGCACCAGGGAGTTGAGGCCGTCGATGGTGGAGACGCCGGTCTGGATGAACTCCTTGGGATAGGTGCGGGCCGCCGGGTTGAAGGCGGCGGCGCTGATGCTGCGGCGCAGGTTGGAGACGATGGGCGGCCGGTAGTCCCTTGGCTCACCCAGGCCGTTGAAGACGCGCCCGAGGATCTCCGGGGAGAGGGCGATCTCCACCGGCTCGTCGAGAAAGCGCACCCAGGTGCTCTCCAGGTCGAGTTCGGCGGTGCCTTCGAAGACCTGGACCAGCACCTCCTCGTTGGAGCTGCGGATCACTTGGCCGTTGCGGGTGTTGCCCTGCTGGTCGCGGATGCGCACCCGGTCGCCGAAGGCAATGTTAGGCACATCGGCGACGGTCAGCAGGCCGCCCCTGGCGGCGGATGCGGTACGGTACTCCTTGGCGCTCATGCTGTCTGTTCCCCCCGTTGCGCGTATTCGGAATGGATCTCCTTGAAGTCTTTCAGGGCCTCGTTACGGAAGGCCTTGAGCTGGTCGGTCTGGGATGAGTCGTAGAGCTCCTTGCAACGGCGCAGACGGGCCAGAACCGGCATCTCGGCGAGCTCCTGCACCGGCACCCCGAGTTCGATCAGGGCGGCCCCTTCGTCATACACCGAGAGGATCAGATCGAGCAGCATGAACTGCTTTTCCGGGGAGGAGAAGGTGTCCACCGGATCGAGGGCGCTCTGTTGCAGCACCCCCTCCTTGATCAGAGTGGCGCCTTCCAGCACCCAGCGTTGGGCGGAGGAGAGGGCTTCGGGGCCCACCAGGTTGACGATGCGCGACAGCTCGGCGTCCCGCGCCAGCATCCCCAGGGCCTGGGCGCGGCGTTTCTCCCAGCCGCGGTCGATGCTTTCGTGCCACCATTCGGCGGCGGTGCCCACATCGGCGGAGAAGCTGTCGACCCAGTCGATGGCCGGGTAGTGGCGGGCGTCCGCCAGCTCCTTGGAGAGCGCCCAGAAGGTCTGGATGATCTCCTTGGTGTGGCTGGTGACCGGCTCCGAGAAATCGCCTCCCGGCGGCGAGACGGCGCCGATCAGGGTGATCGAGCCCTTGCCGCAGTCCATGGTCTCGACCCGGCCGGCGCGTTCGTAGAAGGCGGCGAGGCGGGAGGCGAGATAGGCGGGGTAGCCCTCTTCCACGGGCATCTGACCGAGGCGGCCGGAGACCTCGCGCAGGGCTTCCGCCCAGCGGCTGGTGGAGTCGGCCAGCATCACCACGTCGTAGCCCTGGTCGCGGTAGTACTCGGCAATGGTGATGCCGACATAGATCGAGGCCTCGCGGGCCACCACCGGCATGTTGGAGGTGTTGGCGATCAGCAGGGTGCGGTCCATCAGGGGACGGTCGGTGTAGGGGTCCTTGAGTTTGGGAAAGCTGTCGAGTACATCGACCAGCTCGTTGCCGCGTTCGCCGCAACCCACATAGATGACGATATCGGCGTTGGCCCAGCGGGCGACCTGATGCTGCACCACGGTCTTGCCGGCGCCGAAGGGGCCGGGTACGGCGCATTTGCTCCCTTTCAGCAGCGGGAAGAAGGTGTCGAGGATGCGCTGTCCGGTGATCAGCGGTTCGACGCCGTTGTCGCGGCTTTGATAGGGACGGGGCTTGCGCACCGGCCAGCGGTGGTAGAGCTTGAGGTGGCGCACCTGGCCGCGACGGTCACGCACCTGGCCGATGGTCTCTTCCAGATTGTAGTCCCCCTCGGGGGCCAGTTCGATCAGCTCGCCTTCGATATCCGGCGGTACGATGATGCGGTGCTCGACGGTCTCGGTCTCCTGCACCACGCCGAGGCGGGCGCCGCCGATGATCGGCATGTTCGGTTCTAGGGTTTCGCTGGGGACGAAGCGCCACAGTTTCTCCCGGTCCAGGGGCAGGGGGCTGAGTCCGCGGGGGATCTGGTCGCCCGCCTTGAGGAACATCTCCTCCAGCGGCCGTTGTACGCCATCGAAGATACCGCCGATGAGACCGGGTCCGAGCTCCACGGAGAGGGGATGTCCCAGACCCTCCGCCGGTTCGCCGGGGCGCACCATTTCGGTGGATTCGTAGATCTGGGCCAGCGCCTCTTCGCCCTCCAGGGAGATCACTTCGCCGTAGAGGCCGAGGCTGCCGATGCGCACCTGTTCCCCATTCTGCACGCCGGGGAGCTTGATGGTGACGATGGGACCGTTGATGTCCTGGATGGTGCCTTTTTTCTCTGTTTGTTTCATGGTTATAACGCCTGTCCGTCACCGATGGGGGGCAGCAGCCGTTCCACCAGCGCTTGGTGCACCTTGCGCTCCAGGCGGGTGAGACGGCCTTCAAAGGTATGATCGATCTGTACCCGTTTGTCGGCTGTGGCGATCAGGCAGCCGCCCAGGGTATCGATGCTCTCTTCCATCAGCTCGAACTGTTTGCCCGGCGCCAGGTCGGCGGTCAGGGCTTGCCACTGGGGTTTCAGGCGCCGCAGGTCGTTGGCATTGACCGAGACCAGCAGCCGTTGCTGTTCTATCTGTGCGGCGGCCTGTTGCAGGAACGCCTGCAACAGCTCGAAATAGCTTGCCTCGTCCTGGCATAGGGTCTGCATGCGCTGTTGCAGCCGGTCGACCACCACCTGCACCAGATTCCAGCGCATGTGATCCATTTTGCTGTGGAGTTTCAACTCGTCTGCCTGGACCTTGCGCAGGTAGGCCCGGTCCGCCAGCGACTTGGCCAGCAGGGTCTCTTTCTCCTCGCGCAGATGGAGCCGTTCGCTGGCTTCACGGAGGATATTCTTGCGTCCCGCCTCGGCCCGGCTTCGACACTCATCGGCCATCAGTTCGGCCCGTTCAAGGATCGCTTTTTCAAGCGCTTCAACCTGATTCAATGTCTCTCTCCTCAGTATTAACCACCGGTCAGTTTTTTCAGTTGCCCGTCCAGATCCGATTGAAAGTTGTCGGGATCGTGCAGTGAAGGGACCTCCGACAGGACAATGCGCCCGCCTTCGCTACGGATCTGCTCCAGCAGTTTGGAGCCGACCTGATTGACCGACTGCTCGATGATCAGCAGAGCCCGCTGGTTATCCTTCAACAATCCGGAAAGCAGCGCATCCAGTCTGCCGCCATCGGGTTCGGTGAGGGTCTCGAAACCGATCAGCCGGAAGCCATCGGTCAAGGCGTGGCTACCGACGAAGATCTTTCTGACGCTGTGTGTTGCGGTTTCCGACACGTTTCAGATCTTGTCCAGCAACAGAATACTCATTACCAGGCCGTAGATGGCGATACCTTCCGCCAGACCCAGATAGATCAAGGTCCGCCCGAAGATCTCCGGTTTTTCCGCCAACACCGCCAGGGAAGCGGCGCCGATGGGTCCCACCGCGATACCGGCGCCGATGGTGCTGAGGGCGGTGGGGATGCCGACGCCGATGATGCCCAGACCGAGACCGATGGAGATCTCGCCCCCTGCTTCGGCAACCGCGGGCGCGGCCATCACCTCCCCGACCCCCATGAAGATCAGCGTCGCCTGGGCAGCGACAAAGACCACCAGATTGATGCCGATGGTAGGTTTGAACCAAGGCCTGGCAGCCTTGGCAGGCTGCATCTCCATGATAACGCCAGTGATGATGAGACCGGCGAGACCCAGAGTCATTACTGCGATAAGCCAGTACATAACGTGCTCCTCTTTGTTTAATTGTGAATTTTGAATTATGAATTTTGAATTGATGTGTGCGCTTCGCGCACTGTTTGTTTTAAAACGATATCAAACAAGGTTGCGAGCGAAGCGAGCACATTAATTCAAAATTCATAATTCAAAATTCAAAATTACAAAGTCAGTGGTTTAAAAGCCCTCCCATCCCCGGAATAGAACCGGGAAAAGCCCTCATAAAACTCGAGACGCAATACCTGGATGGCGACGATCAGACCCTCCAGGACCAGGATGAAGACATTGCCCAACACTACCGTGATCCAGTGGCCGGTGTCGCCCATCATGTTGGCCAGGGTGAAGACGGCGATCGCTAATGCCACATGGTTAAGACTGAAGGCGGCGACACGCAGGAAGGAGAGGGTGTTGGAGGCATAGCCGGTAATGGTCTCGAAGGTCTCGATAAAGGCGACCAGGATACGCTCGCCGATCGAGGCCTCCTGTTCGATCAGCTTGTGGGCGAAGATACCGATCAGGGTGAGAACGGCGAGGGTGGCCCAAAAGGCGCCGACGCTGCCGTCGGCGTAGAAACTGTAACCGGTGCCCAGCAGGCCGGCGTAGAGCAGCAGCGAGAGCAGGCCGTTGTCGCCGAACAGGGCGCCGAGACGGTCTCCCTGCACCAAGTGATTGAAGATATTTAGCAGGGTCACCAGGGTGATGAAGCCGATGCCCCACAGCAGCGCCACGGTGAGCATATAGAGGGGATCGGTGAGTGGCGCGATCCATAACGCATGCAGGATGTGTTCGAAGCCGAAGATACTGCCGTAGAGAAAACCGAACAGCATTGACGAGAGACCGGCGGCGATGCCGAAGGCGGTGAAACTGCCGAGTTTACGATGCAACAACAGGGCGGCGCCGAGGATCACCGCGCCGTGGCCGACATCGCCGAACATCATGCCGAACATGAGGATGTAGGTGAGGGCGAACAGTTGGGTGGGATTGACCTCCCCGTAACGGGGAACGCCGTATTGCATGACCAGGGCGGAAAAGGGCTTGAGCAAAGGGCTGTGGCGCATCACGGAGGGCACCAACGGTCGCTCCTCGGCTGTCGGATCCCGCGCCTCCAGGACGAAGGCGCTGGGCAGCCTTTCGCTCAGGGCGAGTTCGACGGCAGGGAGATCGTCAGCGGGGACCCAACCCTGTAACCGTGACAGATCGCCGCGATGGCGCGCGGCTTCGCCCAGCGCCACATAGGGCGAAGCCAGATGGAGGATATGGGCGGCTCTCTCCAGCGCTTGCCGGGATTCGGCGCTCCAGGCGCTGATCGCTTGTTCGAGCGCCTGCGCGGCCTGCTTTACCGTCTCCCTGCGTTGCATCAGCCGGGTCTTGGCGGCGTCCGGTTCGGCATGCAGTTCGGACGGAATCTCCAGCGGACGGAAACCGGCGGTATCGAGCACCGACTGCAGTTTCGAGGCTTCACGATCATTCGCGCCGACGATGATCACGTGGGCCTCGTTTTCACTCTCCATGAAAGGGAACAGCAGATAACGGTCGAGTCCCAGGGCGTCCCTCAACTGGTCGACCTGGGCGCGGGGAAGCATGCCGATGTGGGTCTCGAGGAAACGCTTGTCGCCCTGGAGCTGGCCCAGATCGATATGTAGGTTGCGGAAGTTGGCCAGGGTGGTCTCGAGCTGATCGATGTTGACACGCTCTTCATGCTGGCGGCGACGGGTCTCTTCGAAACCGGAGCAGGTCTCCCAGGCGATGCCTAACCACTGGTTCGCCTGATCGAGTTCGCTCTCTGAGATCGGTGTCACCCCTTCGGGCAGGGAGGCCGGCGCGAAACCGACTTCCGAAGCGATCTTGTCGAGCCGCGTCTTTGCCTGGGTGTAGGTTTCACGAAATCGCCGGCCCGGGACCTCGGGGAGCGCCTGCTCCGCATAGGGGCGGGTGTCAGGACTGAAATTGTTGAGTGCGGCGAGGATCACCGAGGCGCTGGGCAAGTCGCTGGTGATGACCTGGATGCTGATGTGTTTCATCGACAGGGGGGTGAACATCTGCATCAGGCAACGGCCTCCGGTGTTGCGGCATCCATGGCATCTCCGGGTACGGCTTCGTCGAGCATGGCTTGATCCATCTGCAGCAGTTTGCCCTGGATGATGGCGTAGAGCCGTATCAGGTCCATGTCGCGGATGATCAGGTAGCTGAGGGCGGAGACCACTGCATCGGGGCTGTAGCGCATCAGTTTTTGCAGTTCGACGGAGACGGTCCGGTCAAGCCGCTGCCGCACCTGGGTCGTGTTCTCCGCGCCCGAAAGCAGGGTCCGGAACGGGGCGGGCAGGTGGTCGATGATGGTTTCCAGTCCGTCCAGATTGGCGAGTTCCATCAGGTTGTCTCGCTGGATACGGCCGCCGTAGGGAATCAACAGATAGTAGGCCTCGCTGGGCGCGAAGTGATAGGCCAGCCGGTAGCGCAGCAACCAGAGGATGTTCTGCCGGTCGATCATGATGCCGATCACCTGCTTCAGGCCGCGTTTGTCGATACTGTCGGTGATGTTGGCGTGGCGCAGCATGCCGGTGTAGTAGAGGCGATCGATGGCGGCGTCAAGAGAGAAGATCTCATGCTGCTCTTCGAAGACATTGCGCGCCTGTCTGGCGATCAGGGCGTAGGGGCCCTGGTCGAGCTGGCGCAGCATCTCCAATACATTCTCCGCCTGCACCAGCGATTCATGGGGCAGACGGATATTTTCCGGTAGTTCATACAGATTGTCGCGGATCTCTTCCATCCCGAGATGGCTCAACTTACCGCGGATCAGGGTTTTCAGGTTATAGAGTTCGAACTTTCTCGGCCAGTAGAGCAGCAGCCCCCGGGAGCGTCCGCTGAGCGGTCGCAGCAGCACCGACAGCTCGCGCATCAACCGGTGCAGCAGGGCCTGTTCCACCAGCCGGCTCTTTTGTCGGGTGTCGATAGCCTCTTCGAAGATGGGTAGCAGATCGAAGGTCTCGCCAAGCTGATTGAGCGACAACCCCTTCAGGCGCTCGATCTCTGGTGGCGACAAGAGGCGGGCCGACAAGACAGCGACACGGGTTTTGAGGTAGGCCTGATCCCGGTGTGAGCTCATTACTATCGTTTAGGGCCTGTTAGCACGGTGCGGATGCCCAGCGTTGGCGCTCCCATGAGGCCAGACAAGGCGCGCAGAGCGCGGTTTGGTGGTTCCAAATAAGCGAGGCGCAACGCCGTATGGCCTCATGGGAGTGCCGACCCTTCGGGACGAGGCCATTTTTTCCCATGACCGCGTTGCACTTTCGCTGATGTATGGCAGGCACACGGCGCACGGTGCGCCTTGTCCTGCAAAAAAATGGCCGACGTCGATGGGTATCCGCATCGTGTTAACAGGCCCTAGTCTTCGTCTGCCTTGGGGTCGATCAGTACGGCGAACGCGGCGTCCAATGCGTTCTCCTCCCTGACTTCCGCATATTCACGCAGTTGCGCGTGGCGCTCATCGAAGCGCTTTTTCAATTCGGCAATGGTCTGTTCGGCGCGGGTATCGGCCTTCTCCATAAATCCCTGGTGCAGTTCGGGTATGCGCGCCTCGAAATGTTCCTGTTTCGTTTTCGCTTCCTGCAGGGCCTCCTGGATCATGCGCTCACGCAACGTTTCGGCCTTGCTGTGGATCTGTTGCGCCTTTGTTTCGGCATCCAGCAGTCGCTGTAGTGACTCTTCCATAAAAACCGATTACCCCCCAGTGTTTGCTTGGCTCGTTTGTTATTTCTGAGGACCTGTATCCGGACAAGCTGTTCGCTGCTCCGGCAGTACACAAATAGTGTAGCCAATCTGACCGGCGAATGTTTGATTTGAATCGGGAAAAAGCGATTGAGACGGATTATCGATCGAAAGGGTCGAGGCGGGTCGTCGGATAACGGATGCGGTTGTCTGTTGCCTCGATCATAGCGGTGTTTGCCATGCGCCGCCGTCGGGCGACAGATCGGGCTCCTTGCGTTGGTAGCCGGCGGCCTTGAGCTTATCCAGGTAGGCCTGCCAAAGCTGGTCTTGGTGTTTGCCCAGATTGTAGAGATACTGCCAATCGTAGAGGCCGGAATCGTGGCCGTCGTCAAAGAAGATCTTGATCGCATATTGGCCGACCGGTTCTATCCGGGTAATGGTGACCCTCTCCTTGCCCTTCTCCAGTTTCGCCGTCGCCGGGCTGTGGCCTCTCGTTTCCGCGGAAGGCGAGTAGACACGTAGATACTCACAGGGCAGGGCGAAATGAGCGCCGTCGTCAAAGGCGATATCGAGGAATCGGCTCTGCTGATGCACCTTGATTTCGACAGGATGGGGTTTGTCTGCCATCAGCTTGTCTCTCCAGGGGATGTTTCGGCCTCGGGCCAGCCGCAGGTATGTTGGACGATCAGGTCGGCGAACAGTGCGATATGGCTTGGGTGGGCATTCATTGCCGGAATATAGGCATAGCGCTTACCGCCGGCCTGCAGGAAATACCCCCGGTTCTCCTCGCTGATCTCCTCGAGGGTCTCCAGGCAATCGGCGGAGAAGGCGGGGCAGACCACCTGAACGCTTTCGACACCTTCGCTTCCCCAGCGTTTCAGGGTCTCGTCGGTATAGGGTTTGACCCACTCCTGGTTGCCGAAGCGGGACTGGAAAGAGACCTGCCACTGATGGTCATGCAGTCCCAGGGATTTCGCCACCTGGGCAGCGGTGGAACGGCACTCGTCCGGATAGGGATCGCCGGATTCATAGTAGTCCCTGGGGATGCCGTGAAACGAAAACAGCAGTTTTTCTGCTTCGCCTTCCTGCTCGCGGAAGGCGCGGATGCTCTCGCTCAGGGCGGCGGTATAGTCCGCATCCTGATAGTAGCGATGAATAAACCGGCACTCGGGAATCCGCCGCCAACGCTGCAGCTCCGACGTGACTGCGTCGAAGATCGATGCGGTGGTGGTGGCGGAGTATTGGGGATAGAGGGGAAAGACCAGCAGGCGCTGGATATTCTGGCGGCGCAACGCCTCCAGGGCGCTGGCTATGGACGGATTGCCGTAGCGCATGGCCAGGGCGAAATGGGTCTGTCCGTTGAGGCGGGGTTGCAACGCCGCTGTCAAGGCGTCGAGTTGCTGGTGGGAGATCACCAACAGGGGAGAGCCTTGGTCGGTCCAGATTTTACCATACGCCTGGGCCGAACGTTTCGGCCTGACCCGCAATACCATGCCGTGGAGAATGAGCAGCCAGAGTATCCTCGGCAGTGACACGACCCTCGGATCGCTGAGAAACTCCGCCAGATAGCGTCTGACCGCTGGTGTGGTCGGGTTATCGGGCGTTCCCAGGTTGACTAGCAGGATGCCAAGCCCTCCATCGGGTTGCTTGAGCTGGTCTGACTGGTCGATATATTTCATGCACTCATTTCCGGTTGGCTGTACGGATTTTTGCCTCTATGCGGGCACGATTCAACAGCGCTTTGTTATCTATCTCAGGATAGAGACGCCAAAGTCGATCCACGGCCTCTGCCTGTCCCACCGCCAACCTCTCCAGGCGTGCCCGGGTGGTGTCGCTGAGTTGGAGCAGCAGCATCTGTGGGGCTTTCCAGGCGATATAGTCTGCGATCAGTTGCCGATCCTCCTCATCTTTCCAATCTTCTGTCAGCGGCAGTTCGGGAAAGCGCCCTGGTTCAGGTCCCTTATCTGATGCCCGGCAAGGCGTGACTGTACCGTTTCGGCGGCGATGGAACCAGCCGCTGCGCTGGTGTTGACCACTCCTTGTCCGAACCAGCGCCTCCATAACCGAGGCATGCACCCGCGGATTGTAACCGTCATTGCCGGGCACGCCTCTCTCCAGTAAATGCGCTGAGGTGAATGTGAAGTCTCCCCGTTCAGCGGCAATCCACTTGATGGCGCCAAAGGCCTCTATTTCAGATTCAGTGCGGCAGCTTCTCAGCAGGGCGACCGGTTGCAGGCACTGTTCATCCAGTAACCACTGCTCAAAATGGTCCGCCAAGGGGAACGGCAATTCAGCCAGGGCGGGCCGCAAGCCCTCAAGCAACTTGTCCGTGGAATCGATCATGTCGCGGACATTGAACAGAGGATTGACCGGCACCTGTTTGAGTCCGTGTTGCTCAGACCAACGCCCGAACGTGTAGAACTGCTGTCCGCTGAACGGCATATTGGCCCACAAGCCCTGGGGCCTGTCGCTGAGCACCTGGATCTCCCAGGAGAGGCCGTTACTGCTGAGCGCTCGGGCCTTTTCGCTGAGAAATACCTGCAGCACACCGTTGAAAGGGTTCAGTCGGCGTATGCTGAATGCGTGTTCGGAGCGGTCATTCATTCGATGAGACTCGTGTACCTTGTCATGGATACTGTAATATTCAGAGCCACCCAAATACGCCGGAACGCCCCGCAGGAAGTGCCCTTGGGGTGCTAGGCGCGTTGCGCCTGGTCTTGAGGCATTGACGGGCCTCTGATTGGTACAGTTTATACGTTACACCACACTAGGAGACTGGAACAATCGAGGGCTCGCTTGCTATAGTCGGTAATTCCGTACAAGCAGCGAAAGGGGAGACGAGGACGATGCGCGAATCCGCCGGAGTAACCCATAGTAAATACGGCCTGGAAAATCACGGCCTGTACAACTTGAACGATATCTATTGGAACCTGCCGACGCCGAGTCTGATGGAGCAGGCGATATTCAGACGCGAGGGGCAACTCTCACATCTCGGTCCCTTGGTGGTCAGGACGGGACATCACACCGGCCGCTCGGCCAACGATAAGTTTATCGTCGACGAGCCCTCGGTCAGCAAGGATATCTGGTGGGGCGATATCAACCGGCCGATCTCCGAGGAGGCCTTTGATAATCTGCACAAGCGCCTGGCCTCCTATCTGCAGAACAAGGATGTCTATGTGCAGGACTGTTATGCCGGGGCCGATGCCGACTACCGCCTGCCGGTGCGGGTCATCACTGAGAATGCCTGGCACAACATCTTTGCCCGGAATGTCTTCATTCAGGGCGAGCGGGAGGAACTGGTCGATCACGTGCCCAGCTTTACCGTGATCGACGTGCCCCGGTTTCATGCCATACCCGAGGTGGACGGCACCCGTAGCGAGACGTTCATTATTGTCAACTTCGCCAAGAAGCTGGTGCTGATCGGCGGCACCAGCTATGCCGGCGAGATTAAAAAATCGATCTTCAGCGTGATGAACTACCTGATGCCGCATCGGGAAGTGTTGCCGATGCACTGTTCGGCGAATATCGGACCCGACGGCAGGTCGGCCCTCTTCTTCGGTCTCAGCGGCACCGGCAAGACCACCCTGTCGGCGGATGCCAACCGCACCCTGATCGGCGATGACGAGCATGGTTGGAGCGATCGCGGCATCTTCAATTTCGAAGGGGGCTGCTATGCCAAGATGATCAAACTGTCACAGGAGAACGAACCGGAGATATACGGCACCAGCATGCGTTTCGGCACCATCCTGGAGAACGTGACCATGGAGGCCAATTCCAGACGCCTCGATCTCGATGACGGCTCGATGACGGAGAATACTCGTGGCGCCTATCATATCAGCGCGATTCCCAACGCCACCCTGGAGGGCGTCGGCGATCATCCGGCAACCATCATTATGCTCACCGCGGATGCCTTCGGGGTATTGCCCCCGGTCTCCCGGCTCAGCGCCGCCCAGGCGATGTACCATTTCATCTCCGGCTATACGGCGCGGGTCGCCGGCACCGAAAAGGGCGTGACAGAGCCGTCGCCGGTATTCAGCGCCTGTTATGGCGCACCCTTCATGCCGCTGCATCCACAGCGCTATGCGGAACTGTTGGGCCGACGCATCGAGGAACACGGTTCGAAGGTCTGGCTGGTGAATACCGGCTGGACAGGGGGGCCTTATGGGGTGGGCAATCGGATGCCGATCCCCCATACCCGGGCGATGGTGAATGCCGTGCTTGATGGTAAGCTCGATGATGTGTCCATGCGCCTGGATCCCATTTTCGGTTTAGAGATCCCGACCCAGGTGCCGGGTGTCCCTGCTGAGCTGCTCTTCCCACGGGATACCTGGAAGGATCAGACGGCCTATGATGCCCAGGCCCGCAAGCTAGCCGGCATGTTCCGTGACAACTTCAAGAAGTTTGCCGATCAGGTGACTGGGGATGTGAAGGAGGCAGCGCCGAAGGTGGGATGATTTCAACGGCAATTTAATTATGAATTGTGAATGTTGAATTTTGAATTTCGGTGCTCGCTTCGCTCGCGGCTTTATTAATTTGGCATGGGTAAACCCCCGGCTATGCCGGGGGGGCTCGCATAGGTTTTACCGAGACCAAGAACTGTGAGGGAGAAGTCTATGCCAGACTATCAAAGTCTGATCCACACGAGGGGGGACTGCAGATATCATGTGGTATTTATACCAAGAGACGTCAAAAGCGGATCTACGGTAAGTTGCGGAAATATCTGGGAGAAATATTTCGCGAGCTGGCCAAGAGGCGAGGTGCGGAAATCGTGGAAGGCCACATGATGATAGATCATGTATAGATGTGCATCAGCATACCCCCGAAATATTCGGTATCCAATACGGTAGGGTATATCAAAGGTAAGAGTGCTATTGTTATAGCTCGGAAATTTAGTGCGGCATAGAAACCCACGTCCTATGGGCGTGGTCATGAATGACTGGCTCGGCCTGTCATGATGGTCCGCTCATGTTAAAACCGACGTTGAGTTGTCCCCACAACATCAACGAAGGTAATAACATGAGCAGATTTGAGAAGTTAACGCATGTCCTGTGGCATTGCCAATATCACATTGTATGGGTTCCGAAGTATCGGTATCGGGTGTTGAAGGGAGTTATTGGTCAGGAGGTTCACAACAGTATCGAGGTGTTCTGTAGCCAGTTACAGTGCCGTATTGTGGAGTTGAGCGTGCAGCCTGACCCTGTGCATCTATTGGTGAGGATACCGCCGAAGGTCTCGGTCTCGAAGCTGATGGGGGTAGTCAAATGACGAACAGCCCTGAGGTTATTCACGAGATTTCCGTACCTGCGGAAGAGGCCATACTGGGGAAATCGTTTCTGGGCAAAAGGATACTGCGTGGATACGGTTGGTGTTGATGCGGAGATCATACGTAAGTATGTGAAGTATCAAGAGAAGCATGAACTTCGCCAACAAGAGATAGATTTCAGGAAATAGTGAGAACTGGGACAACTCATCGGCCAGCCTTCTCAGAAGGCTGGCTTTGTGTGCCCCCTTTTAGGGGGCTTAGGGCAAGTCCGCGTTCTAAGAACGCGGATGTTTAGAGGAAAGCAGCGGAATCTCAATGGTGAGAACTTTTGGGAACGGGGTTATTTTGTAGGAATGTAAGCGCCTTGGGCATAAAGCAAAGCCTGTTGAGGGCGTAACCTAATATGCCTCCGGTCTTGTCGGAGGTCAGTTAACTCAATGTCGGTAAATCATCGCCTCAGGCAGTGAGGCACGAAGAGGTTCTTGGAAAGGGTGAGCCATTCCCGGCGCGCACCCCAAGAATACACCACACTAGTGTAGTGTCCTATACTGTTTGACGTTTTCAGCGTGACGAGAAGCCATTAGCCGCTAGGCGCGTTGCGCAGGGAATGGCGCGCCCTTTCCAAGGAACGCAACAACGCGGATGATGGCTTCTCGTCGCGCCCGAAGGGAGGCCCACAAATGACTCGATCCTGCGTTGCAGCCCTTGTTAATGGAACAACCATTGACTGCGGGCTGCGCCTTGACTCGAGTCATTTGTGGGCCTCTGAAAACGTCAAACAGTATAGGACACTACACTAGACTCAGGCTAGTAAAAAAACCGCGAGCGAAGCGAGCACCGCAATTCAACATTCAAAATTCAAAATTATTCCCAACTTTTTTATGAACAAAGAAAAACGCCAGGCAATCTTCGAGCGCCTGCAAGCGGCCGATCCCAATCCCACCACCGAACTCCGCTATAAAACCCCCTTTGAGCTGCTGGTGGCAGTGATACTCTCTGCCCAGGCGACGGACAAGGGGGTGAACAAGGTGACCGATAAGCTTTTCCCGGTGGCGAACACACCGGCGGCGATTCAGGACCTGGGTGTGAAAGGGTTGAAGCAATATATCAAGAGCATCGGGTTGTTTAACACCAAGGCCGACAACATTATCAAAACCTGCCGTATCCTGATCGAGGAGCATGGCGGCGCCGTACCTGAGGAGCGTGGCGCCCTGGAGGCGCTGCCCGGGGTGGGACGCAAGACGGCCAATGTCGTCTTGAATACTGCATTCGGCCATCCCACAATGGCAGTGGACACGCATATCTTCCGGGTGGCCAATCGCACCCGGCTGGCGCCGGGCAAGAATCCGCTGGAGGTGGAGAAGAAGCTGCTGCGCTTTACCCCGCCAACGTTTTTGCAGGATGCCCATCACTGGCTGATCCTGCATGGCCGTTATACCTGCATCGCTCGCAAGCCGAGATGCGAGAGCTGCGTGATCGAAGATCTGTGTGAATACAAAGATAAAGCGGTATAGTCATCAATTAATGCCGGAGGAGATGGAGATGAAAATAATGCCCCCCCTGATAGCACTCTTTTTATTGCTGGCTGTGACCAGTCTCCAGGCGGAGACCGGGTTGATCAATGTGGCCAGTCAGTTCAGTGTGCAGGAGACCGCCGACCGATTTGCCGCTGCCGTGGAGAAGGCTGGATTGAAGGTGTTCAGCCGTATCGACCATGCGGCGGGTGCGGCAAAGGTGGAGGTCTCCCTGCGGCCGACCCAATTGATTATCTTCGGCAGTCCCAAGGTCGGTACGGCATTGCTGACCAGTGATCAGCGTATCGGTATCGATCTGCCGCTGAAGGCGTTGGCATGGCGTGACGCGGAAGGTCAGGTCTGGTTGAGCTATAACAGCACGGACCACCTTTTCGGACGCTTTGCCATCGATGACAGGGCGCCGGTGAAAGCGAAGATCACCGGGGCGCTGGCAAAATTCTCCCGCGCGGCCACCCAGCCCTGAAGATTCAAAAATGATCAGTGGCGATCGCACTCAGTTACGTCAGGTTTTCTTCGAGGCCTGGCGAAAACATCGGGCCGGTGAAACGATGGAACCCTTGGAAGCGATGGTCTCAGGCGTGGTGGTAAAGCATCCTGAGTACCATGCCATGCTGAGCGACCGGGAAAAGGCCCTTCAGCAGGATTTCCTGCCCGAGGGCGGGGAGAACAATCCCTATCTGCACATGGCGATGCATATCAGTCTGTTGGAACAGGTCACCACGGATCGCCCGTCAGGCATCGCCGGGCACTACCAGCGTCTCTGTCGGCGTCTGGGCGATGAGCATCAGGCGGAACATCAACTGATGGAGTGCCTGGGGCGGATGTTGTGGGAGGCTCAATCGGCCGGGCGGATGCCCGACGAGCAGGCCTATCTTCAATGTATCAAGCGGTTGGTCGGCTGATGGCTCCGGTCGATGCTTCAAACTGCACCCTATGCCGGGTCATGCGGGGCCTGGCGTTTGGCGGGATGGGGGCGGCGATCGGCGGTTATGGTGCGATATTTTTCGGAGTCGATCGAAACGAGGCGATCTATTATGCCCTGTTCGGCGCCTTGGTGCTTACCGCCATCGTGGAACGCAGACGTCGAAAAAAGACTAAACCCCATGATTGAAATTGCGGGCTAGTTAGTGTCCGTCCGGAAAGAAAAACTCTCGCAAAGGCGCCAAGATCGCAAAGTTATAACTTATTGTTTTTTTATTGTATTTATTTTTCCTTGGCGATCTTTGCGTCTTTGCGAGAGAAATTGTCTTGTTTCTAGACGGATACTAGTTATTGGGAGTAGCCCGGTTTGTCCCAGGGTCTGAATTTCATGGTTTGTTCTTGTGGCATGCCGGCGTCAGTTCCGGTTTGCGGTGCATAACGGGTTACCGGTGGTTGGCCGGGGTAGCTCATGGGCGGCTGAGTCCTTTGAAAATATTCGGCGTCGGTGGGATTGCTCGCGGGGAGGGGTGGCGCCTGGGTTACCGGCGAGGGCACCGATGTTTCGTCCGCCATCGGTCGAGGTGGTGTTTCAGTCATTGGCGAGGCCGCTGGGGTTGGTTGGGTGTTGTCCAACGGACGAAAACGATACCGCTTCTGAAGGGAGGAGTGGTAACCGGGCGTGACGCTGAGAGGCTCGGGTGTGTTCGACCTGTTGTTGTCACTGCCGGCCGGCACCGGATTGCTCGGCGCGGGTGCGGCTGGCGGTGTCTGAGGTCGATACTGGTATGGGGTTGAAGAATAGGCGGGGGCAGGCGCCGCGCCGCCGTAATCGTACACCGGCGGTTGCCCATAGGGGACTCCCGGATAGGCGTAGCCTGGCGGGTATCCCGGGGGCGCCGGGTAGGCATATCGGTAGTCGTTGTATCCGCCGCGGTTTGCGGAATTGCCGAACAGGTTATGCATCGGATTCATCATTCCACCCATCATGTTGCCCGGGTTGACGCCGAACCGCCTGTTTTCATAGTTTGGAGAGGCGTAGGTCGGCTCGGCGGCGTGGAGATGGGCGGTGATAAGAATCGAACCGCAGAAAATAGGCCATACCGTGCGCGTCATGATGGGATTCCTCTGAAGGGTGGTCATTTTATTCTACTGATAACCCGATATTACACGAGTACTCCTTCAACATGATAATGATGGGTTCAGTTGGTCTGTCAGCGTTCAGGACAAGGCGCGCCTCGCGGTGAATCTGAGTCCTTTACAAGAGGCGCAACGCGGTCATGGACGCTGACAGAGCAACCCTTCGGGCGCGCCTGTGGTGTCCCGCGGCGGCGTTGCAGTGCTTGACAAGGACTCAGGCCATTGCCTGCGCACTGCGCCTTGCCGCGAAACACCACAGGAGCGCTGAACCCATCATTATCATGTTGAAGGAGTACTAGTGTGGTGTAACGTATAAACTGTACCAATCAGAGGCCCGTCAATGCCTCAAGACCAGGCGCAGCGCGCAGACAATGGCAGCGCCCTTGTTAAGCGCTGCAACGCAGGATTGAGGCATTGACGGGCCTCCCTTCGGGCGAGACGCTAAGCCGTCATCTGCGTTGTTGCGTTGCTTGGAAAGGGCGCGCCATTCCCGGCGCAACGCGCCTAGCAGCTAACGGCTTAGCGTCTCGCTGATTGGTACAGTTTATACGTTACACCACACTAGTGTAGTGTCTCAAATTGATTGGTAATATCAGCGTTAATGCAACTACCTCCGCTTACCGACGGCCGGATCCTCAACCGCTATAAGCGTTTTCTCGCCGATGTGGAGTTACCCGGCGGCGAGGTGGTCACGGTTCACTGTCCGAATACCGGCAGTATGCGCGGATGCTGGGAACCGGGGGCCCCGGTGCAGATCAGTCACAGCGACAACCCACGCCGCAAGCTGGCCTGGACCCTGGAGCGGGTGGACATGGGCAGGGGTTGGGTCGGAGTCCACACCGGCCGCACCAATCCCGTGGTGGAGGAGGCGCTGCATGCTGGGGTCTTGGCCCCGCTTCGCGGCTACCATTCAATAGCACGGGAGGTTCCGTTCTCGCTGATAGCCGGCGAGCGATCCAGGTTCGACTTCTTCCTCTCTCAGGGAAAGGCCGCTGATGCCTGGGTCGAGGTGAAGAATGTGACCCTGTTGCTGAACGACGGGCTAAGTTTCCCCGATGCGGTGACAGTGCGGGGACGCAAACATCTGGAAGCCCTTGCCGAGGCCTGCCGGCAAGGTCTCAGGGGTATTATGGTGTATGCCCTGAATCGCCCGGAAGGCGACTGTTTTCGGCCGGCCGATGAGATCGATCGGGCTTATGGCGAGACCCTGCGCCGTGTCGTGCATGAGTCGGGCGTGGAGCTCGTTGGCGTTCGTATCGAGCACCGAGAAAGCTCGATGCGGGTGGTGGGTGAAGTGCCGGTGGTGTTGGATTGAGTGAGGCGAAGCCGGTGGTTCTCAATAACCCATGGAGGCGAGGTCGAGGCCGGAGGGGATTTTCGGTAGGGAGCCGATACCGGTCAACACCTCGCCATTGGGCTGCAGCCCGATCCATCTGTAGCCTGGCGGCGTCGGGTCGATGGAAAAATCGTCTTCGCCGGCCGTGAATTGCACACAGGTCGAGGGCGAACCGATCAGTCTGACACCGTTGTGGCGGCTCTCGAACGCTTGATGGATATGCCCGCAAAGGATGGCCTTGACCTGGGGGTGATGCCTGAGCAGGCCGAAAAAAACACCGGGATTGTTGAGCGCCATGGTGTCCATCCAGCGACTGCCGACAGGCAGGGGATGGTGGTGCATGCAGATCAGGGTGTGCTTCTCGGGGTGGGCCTCGAGCAGTACCTTGAGCAGCGACATTTGCCGGGCATCGATACTCCCCCCGTCGTTGTCGGGTATGGTGGAGTCGAGGAATATCAGCGACCAGCCTTTCGCCTGTACACTGGGCAGGCAGTGCACATTGTCCTGGTTCATCAACTGCTTCATCTTGCCCGGCAGATCGTGGTTGCCGGGTAGGCAGTAGGTCGGTATCTCGGCCAATTTAAATCTACCCATCAGCCGTTTGTAGCCGGTGTCGGAGGCGTCATGCACCAGGTCGCCGGTAGCCAGCAACAGATCCGGCCTGCCGCTCTCCAGCAGCGCCTGGGCAAGCACCTGATCGAAGGTCTCCAGGGTATTGATGCCTAGAAGGCAGCGAGACGGATCCGCATAGAGATGGCTGTCCGTCAGCTGCAGCACGTTCAGACTTTCGGCGGGAAGGCGCTGAAAGGTCGTCGGCTTGTTGTCAGGACTGCTACCCATAGAGCGGTTCATCTTGCTGTTTTTCAGGCTGACGAGCAATTTGGTTCTCCGGGCCTCATCAGGTTGATTTTCATATTGACATAATAGTAGATCAGGATTCACTAAAGAAAAAACCGATATTTTGCTTCTTTGCCCTAAGGTTAGAAATTATTCCAGATTCTTCTTCGATTTCTGCCGAAGCGTTAACATTTTTTCGGTCAATTAGTTTTTTCTATCCTCTCGACTACACTATAGGTTATGACACTCAATGAACTCCGTTATATCGTTGCAGTGGCTCAGAAACGGCATTTTGGACACGCGGCCGAGGCCTGCTATGTCAGTCAGCCCACCCTCAGTGTGGCGGTAAAGAAACTGGAGGAGGAGCTGGGTGTCGGACTATTCGAGCGGGGGCAGGGTGAAGTCAGTCTGACCGTTGCGGGTGAACGCATAGTGACCCAGGCGCAACGGGTCTTGGAAGAGGCGGGGATGATCCGCCAACTTGCCAGTCAGAGCGTGGACCAGTTGGTCGGGCCGCTTCGCGTCGGCGCGATCCATACCGTGGGGCCCTATCTGTTTCCACACCTGGTGCCGGTGCTCAATCGGCAGGCCGGCGAGATGCCGCTGGTGATCCGGGAAAATTTTACCGGCGTGCTGACCGAGCAGCTCAAGCAGGGGGATCTGGATGTCATCATCATCTCATATCCCTACGAAGAGCCGGGTATTATCACCCGGTCGCTCTATGACGAGTCTTTCTCTGTACTGATGCCGGTCAGGCACCCACTGACAGTGTTTGAGAGCGTGACGGTTCAACAACTGCGGGATGAAGACGTGCTGTTGCTTGGCGAGGGCCACTGTTTTCGCGAGCAGGTGAAGCAGATCTGTCCCGGCTGTCTGTTGAAGAGCAGTAGCGACAGCAATCTCCAGAAAAACCTGGAGGGCGGTTCGTTGGAGACCATTCGCTATATGGTGGCCAGCGGTATCGGCATCACAGTGCTGCCTGACACGGCCATCGGGGTGGATTACCTGCGCTGGGATCTGCTCACCACCCGACCGCTCGCCCTCGAATCTCCTCAGCGTCGAGTCGCATTGGCCTGGCGCAAGAGCTTTCCCCGCCCACGGGCCATAGCCCTGCTGTGGGAGTCGATCCGCGCCTGCAATCTCAACGGCGTGACCTTGGTGGATGAAAAGGCCCAGGTCGAAATGGCTGTGGGTTAGTCCGCATTTCTCACACCTGATCGTAACGAGACGGCTCAAGGGTGGGTGATGAGCGGCTTTCGCGACCGAGGGGCGCGCAGGCATCGTTGACACGCTGTTGAGCACCCCGACAGAGCGAAAGCCGCTCAGCGCGTGCCATTGGGCCGTCGCAGTCGATAAGGTGTTAGAAATGCGGGCTAGTGTGGTGTAACGTATAAACTGTACCAATCAGAGGCCCGTCAATGCCTCAAGACCAGGCGCAGCGCGCAGGCAATGGCAGCGCCCTTGTCAAGTGCTGCAACGCAGGATTGAGGCATTGACGGGCCTCCCTTCGGGCGAGACGCTAAGCCGTCATCTGCGTTGTTGCGTTGCTTGGAAAGGGCGAGCCATTCCCGGCGCAACGCGCCTAGCAGCTGACGGCTTAGCGTCTCGCTGATTGGTATAGTTTATACGTTACACCACACTAGATCACCCGGTCATTCCCGCCATCCACCGGTATCTGTGCGCCGGTTGTTTTGCTGAATCGCCGGTCGCAGAGTTCCATCGCCAGCTCGGCAACGTCCCTGCTGGTGATTTCGCTGCCGAGCAGATTGCGTCTCTTATAGTCCCCGACACTCATGCCATAATGTTTGGCGCGGGCTTCGAGGACCTCCCGTGTCCAGATACCGGTGTCGAAGACAGCGTCGGGATGGAGTGTGTTGATGCGGATGCCGTCGCTGGCCCACTCCAGGGCAACGATGCGCGCCAATTGTATGAGCGCTGCCTTAGAGGCTGAATAGGCGGCGGCCCCCTGGCCGGGCGCGGGGACGTTTTTGGAGCCGATTACCACCACCCGGCCGGCGCGGGGCGACAGCTTGAGATAGGGGTGGCATTCGCGCAGCAGTCTCAGGTTGGCATCCAGGTTGACCTGCATGACATGCCGCCAGGTATCGTCTTTCAGCTCGGCGACTGGGCAGCCGCCGGGAAAGATGCCGGCATTCAAAACCAGCATGTCCAGCCCGCCGAAGCGCAGGATTGTCTGTTCCAGAGCCTCCTGCACCGCCTCAGGGTCGGTGACGTTGCAGCTTATGCCGACAAAGTCTGCATCGGGGTGTTGATAGGCGATGGAAGCCTCTCTATCCAATCCCACCACGGCAGCGCCTCGCTTGAACATCGATTCGGCGCAGGCCTTGCCGATGCCTGACGCAGCGCCGGTGATCAGGGCCACCTCGCCCTGGAAGGGCGGGGGGTTATGGGTGTTGCGCAGCTTGGCCTGTTCCAGCTCCCAATACTCTACGTCGAAAATCGCCTGGGTGGGGAGGGCCTGCCATCCGCCCAGCATTTCGGCCCGCTGGATGATCGCCATGGTGTGACGATAGATATCGGCCACGATACCCGCTTCGCGGTTGCTTTTGCCGATGCTGAGCATGCCGAGTTGGGGGTCCAGAACCACCCTGGGGGCCGGGTCCAGCATCTCCACCGGTGCGCGAGAGGAGGGGGCGTGCTGTTCGAAATAGCGCTGATAATCGGCCACGAATTCGATGACCTCGGTGCCGATCATGGGGCGCTGCTTGGTGCGGATAACATGGTCGGGCGTTGCCGGCCCTCGTTGTGAGATCTCTTCAAGGTCTTGTCGTTGGCAGAAACTCAGTTCGAGGTCGCTGCGATGACTCTGCAGGATGACCGGAAATCCGGCGACGTTTGAGATCTCTTTACGCAGCTCCGCCAGGGTCTGCGGCTGACAACCTCGGTCCTTAACGTCGGTTGGCGGATCCCAGGCCCCCGACTGCTGCAAATAGCGTTCGGCTTCATCGACCAGTTGGATCATGCGCTCATAAGAGAGTTCGGCGTTCTCAGCGAAAGTGAACAGGCCATGATTCATCAACACCATGCCGAGGGTGCCCTGATGGGCCTCGTGGGAGAATCGTTCCGCGACCGATCGCGCCAGATCGAAACCCGGCATCACATAGGGTATGACAACCAGGCGGTCGCCATAGAGTTCGCGGATGCGTTGCTCTCCCTGCGGACTATTGGTCAGGGTGATGATGGCGTCTGCATGGGTATGGTCCACGTACTTGAACGGGAGCAGGGCGTGCAGGATCGCCTCCACCGAGGCGGTGGGCGCCGCCGCCACCGTCTGATGGGTCTTCAACTGGTTGACCATCTCACTGTCGCTGAGGCTCTCCAGCTCGGCCAGTCTCAGCAGATGGGCCATACGAAGCGGGGTGAATCCGGCTGTTTCGATGGTTGCCAGGTCCCAACCGCTGCCCTTGACGTAAAGGATCTCCTCCTCTTCGCCGAACAGGTTCGACTCATGGAGCTTCACTGAGGTATTGCCGCCGCCGTGCAGGACCAGGGACGGATCGGAACCCAACAGGCGGGAGCTGTAGACGCGAAGGTCCAGCTCGCTTTGACAGAGACCGGCTTCGGCTTTGCTCCAAAGGCTTTTCATGTAGGGTCAAAATTATCGGTGGAGGTGAACAGGCCGACACGCAGATTCTTGGCGCTGTAGATATCCCGCCCATCCACTTTCATCACGCCATCGGCCACACCGAGCACCAGTCTGCGGGTGATGACGCGTTTGATATCGATGTGGTAGGTGACCAGCTTGGCCTTCGGCAGCACCTGTCCGGTGAATTTGACCTCACCGACGCCAAGGGCTCGTCCATGACCGGGATTGCCGATCCAGGCGAGGAAGAAGCCTACCAGTTGCCACATGGCGTCCAGTCCCAGACAGCCGGGCATCACCGGGTCGCCGGGAAAGTGGCAGTCGAAGAACCATAGCGTGGGGTCTATGTCCAACTCTGCCATGATCTCCCCCTTGCCGAATGCGCCGCCTTGGTCGGCAATCTTGCTGACGCGGTCGATCATCAGCATGTTGGGGGTGGGCAATTGGGCATTGCCGGGGCCAAACATATCGCCATTGCCGCAACGCAACAGCTCATCGCGGGTAAAAGAACTCTGTTTGGTCATGCTGGTTGCGCCTCTTTGCCTGCAGCATCCGCTCGGGGCGGAAAAACGGGGTAGTTTCCTCGTTCTTACTGGGTTGTGTCAAATCAATTTACCGGTCCGCCTGGTGAGACATTAGTGTAGGACACTACACTAGAATCAAGTCAGGGAGGCGATGTGTTCGACGACATCAGGCAATGGGATATAGCTGTTTTCCGATTCCTTGCGCCCACGATACTCCACCTTGCCCTCATCCAGCGACTTCTCTCCCACCACGATGCGATGGGGGATGCCGATCAGCTCCATGTCGGCGAACATGAAACCGGGCCGTACGTCACGGTCGTCGAGGAGCACCTCGATGCCCGCCGCTTTGAATGCCGCGTAGAGGTTTTCCACCGTCTTCTTGACCCGTTCGGATTTTCCCATCTTCATCGGGCAGAGGGCGACCTGGAAAGGGGCCAGGGCGACAGGCCAGGTGATGCCCTTTTCATCATGGTGCTGTTCAATGGCTGCAGCGACGATCCGGGTCACGCCGATGCCGTAACAGCCCATGGTCATCACCACTGCCTTGCCGTTCTCATCCAACACTGTGGCGTTCAGGGCCTCGCTGTATTTTTTGCCCAACTGGAAGATGTGGCCTACTTCGATACCGCGAGCGATGGTCAGGACCCCTTTCCCGTCCGGGCTGGGATCGCCCTCGCGGACGTTACGCAGATCGGCGATCTGTGCAGGCTCTGCCAGATCCCTGCCCCAGTTGATCGAGAAGTAGTGTTTTCCATCCTGGTTGGCGCCGGCGCTGAAATCGGCCATTGACGCTACGCTGCGGTCGACGATGAACGGGAGGGGCAGGTTCACCGGCCCGAGGGAGCCGGGCCCGGCGCCCACAGCGGCGCGGATCTCCTCCTCGCTGGCAAAACAGAGGGGGGTGGCGACCTGGGGCAGCTTTTCGGCCTTGATCTCATTCAGTTCATGGTCACCCCGCACCAGCAGGGCAACTAGGCCGGAATCCGAATCCCCGGCGGACTTCACCACCAGGGTCTTGACGGTTTGCTCGATCGGTTGATCGAACTGCTCCACCAGCTCCTGGATGGTCTTGGCATTCGGGGTATCGACCAGCGTCATGTCGTCGCCGGGAGCCGGGCGATCAGCGGTCTGGGCGACGGCCTCGGCCAGTTCCACATTGGCGGCATAGTCGCTCTCGGTGGAGAAGGCGATGGCATCCTCGCCGGCCTCGGCCAGGACATGAAACTCATGGGAGGCGCTGCCGCCGATGCTGCCGGTGTCCGCGGCCACCGGGCGGAAATCGAGACCGCAGCGGGAGAAGATGCGCGAGTAGGCCTGATGCATGGCAGCGTAGGTCTGTTGCAGCGATGCCTGGTCGAGATGGAAAGAGTAGGCGTCTTTCATCAGGAATTCACGCGCCCGCATGATGCCGAAACGGGGCCGCACCTCGTCGCGGAATTTGCTCTGGATCTGGTAGAAATTGACCGGCAGTTGCTTGTAGCTGCGCAGTTCGTTGCGCGCCAGATCGGTAATGATCTCTTCGTGGGTGGGGCCGTAACAGAACTCCCGGTTATGTCGATCGTGGAAGCTCAACAGGGCCGGACCGTATTGGCTCCAGCGGCCCGATTCCTGCCATAGCTCGGCGGGTTGCACGGTGGGCATCAAGAGTTCCAGCGCGCCTGCCCGGTCCATCTCCTCGCGTACGATAGTCTCCACTTTACGCAATACCCGCAGGCCGAGAGGCAACCAAGTGTAGAGACCGGCGGCCAGTTTACGGATCATACCGGCGCGCAGCATCAGCTTGTGGCTGGCGATCTCGGCGTCGGCAGGGGTTTCCTTAACGGTGTGAAGCGGGAACTGGGAAGTACGCATGGCGATAAAGCAACCTGATTAGCGAAAAAGCGTAATTCTATCCCGCATCGTCCCATGGGTCACGGATAAGATGTTTATCGATCCGTAATGAGTCCGCAAATAAACGCGAATTAACGCAAATGGGTTTATCTCGTTTTTTACGCCACCACTTCATACCGCGGTCATGGCGCTACAAGTCGCCTGCTAATCTCAGAGCGGGTGGCACGATGAAAATCCTCCTAGTGTGGTGTAACGTATAAACTGTACCAATCAGCGAGACGCTAAGCCGTTAGCTGCTAGGCGCGTTGCGCCGGGAATGGCGCGCCCTTTCCAAGCCACGCAACAACGCAGATGACGGCTTAGCGTCTCGCCCGAAGGGAGGCCCGTCAATGCCTCAATCCTGCGTTGCAGCGCTTGACAAGGGCGCTGCCATTGCCTGCGCGCTGCGCCTGGTCTTGAGGCATTGACGGGCCTCTGATTGGTACAGTTTATACGTTACACCACACTAGTGTCTCACCATCGCAGGCGTTGATTTAACAATATTGTATTAATTTGCGTTTATTCGCGTTCATTTGCGGACTTAAATTTATGTTTGATTTTTTTACCAGCCCGATGCTGTCTTGGTCCCCGGTCGGCGGCCAGGTGAGTTCCGCTTCAATGGTAGAGTGGTTGTGTTTCGAAGGATTTGTCGATCGGCGGTGTGATTTCGGCTTCATAGTCGGCAGGGGTGAGATTTTCAGGCAGGTCTCCCCGCGCCAGGGCATCCAGCAGTTTATTCGGGTCCACCGAGAAAGAGACTCGCCTCGATCGGCCGTCTGCAATAACGTCAATGGCGGTGATTTCATAGTTCAACAGTTCGTCAAGATAGGGGATATCCAGTTCGAGCGAGTTGATGTAATCGGCGAAATTTCTGGCCTCTGCAGCGGCGAATCGCTGTGGTTTGATGGTAAGGCAGTAGTCGGTCACCAATTGATCGAAAGCCTCTTCATGGAGGTTCAGCAATAACAGTCTGATGCTCATGCGAAGATTGGCAACCACGGCGCTCAACCTGAATTTATGGTTGAGGGTTCTGATCAACGGGACCGCCGGGTCCTGGGCCAGTTGTTTTCCCAGCGGGGTGGTCGGGAGGTCATCTGATAAGATTGCGTTGGCCAGGGCATTCTCCCACTCAGTGGGGGAAGCGGTGTCATCCATTTCCAGGACCGGGGGCGATGAACGTCGAATCGAATCGTCTGGTTGCGGCGGCGAGCATCGCAGCGCCCAGAGTTCGTTCAGTTCGTCGACGGCCCGGCGCACGCCGTCTAGCCCGAACTTAGGCAGATAGGCCGGTAGTAGCTCGAAGATAACGGCCCCAAGGTTAGGGAGATGGGGAATGAGTCGATGCGCCCACGTGATAACCGGCCTGGGAATCTCCCCCGAGTGGGCGTCAAGCCAGTAGTCGCCATATTTCACGCCACCCGCCAGATGAATTTCCCAAACACGCTCCAACGGTATCTCACTCAGAAACGCCTCTACCCCCTGGCGTCCATTGCGTTCATTCGTCCAGATGTTGTGCAGATCGAGCAGAATACCGCAATCGGCACGCTCGACCACGGCGGCGGTGAAGGCGCCGTCGCTCATCTGTCCATGCCTCGATTTCAGGTAATTGGTCGGGGTCTCCACGGCAAACGGTACTGGCAGCGACTGGGACACGCTGCGAATGGTTCGTGTCGCGGCTTCGACGCCGGCGGGAGTGGCGAGAGGAGGGAGAAAGAACCCTGTCTGATAGACCTCCCCATCAGGATCTTGCGCTTCATTGAACACCAGGTGCTCGCTGGCCCAAGCTGCATCGATGGCCTCAATCGCTTCGCGGAACGGTTCGAGATGGCGAGGGTCGGGGATGCGTGAGCCGCCGACCGGAAAGCCGACGCCGTGTACGATCTTTTTTTGCGGCAGGGCATTCAGACGCTCGAGCAGGTCCAATTGGTTGACATAGGGCTGGGATCGCCGGGAGAAATAGCGCCACAACGCCTGTGGCTCCAGCTCCAAAACCTGAACGTTTCCATCCCGGGACTCGAACAGAGGTTCGAGTCCCGGGATATAGACTAGACCGATACCGAGATCTGCTGGTTTCAACGTCCGATCAATTCGGCTTGGCTGTGGACTTTGAGCTTGGTGTCGACGATGAACCGCTTTTCGATATCAAAGCGGATGTCATGGCCCGAGTGGCAATTGGCGCAGCCCAACTGATCCAGGACGGACTCGGTGATCTTTTGCATTTGCTTGAGATCGAAAGCGACTTTGGCGGGAATGGTGACTCGCACCACGTTGGCGTGTAGCGCTTCCTTTTCGATTCTGAGTGTTGGGTCTTCCATACATCAATCTCCTTATCGTTATTACATAACAGATGTAGATCATTAAGATTCCATGTCATCGGAACTGACTCCTGTTCCGATAGCTACCAAGCATAACCCGGTAGGAGGCAATGTCAAACTGAAGACTCGAATCGAGTTGTGGGTCAGCGATCCCCGGACAGCGCATCAATCCTTCATCGAGACGGCATGGGTCTCTTCGATATAAGCGATTTCGGCATCCGTCAGTTCGATGTTGTCGTAACCGGTGATCATCGTCTTGATATAGTGGACCGCCGTTTTTCCCGTGGTGGTCATGTAGATATGGATGATCACGAATGTCCCCATCAGAATAGCGGCGGCGGTGTGCAGCAAGGCGATCAGCTCGGGGTTTGCCTTTTATCCGCTATGGGTGTTGAAAACCGGCCCAAGGCGTTACGGGCTAAAATGTTCCGCCATTCCAGCCCCAAAGGTGGCGTTCGGCGTTGCTGAACTCGATATAGACCCTCTCCTTGGGGATCTGCAATTGCCGCTGTATGAGATCGCACAGAACCTGGGAGAATTCACCCGTCCTCTCGCCGGGCAGGCCGATGCTTTTCAGTTCGAGGTAAGCCGAACTCGCCGATGTTCCCGCAAACAGCATATCGGGATTGAACTCGTAGCTGACCATGACATACCCTTCAGGCTTCCCCAGCATATCGGCGACCGTTGCGGAGGCCTGTTCGATAAAGCCGGCTGGATCGTTCTGATCCATCTCCCGGTTGGTGGTGATTTTGAGTAACGGCATGGGTTAATAACTCTTGCAATATTCCTTGATCTGATCTCTGGCCTGTTGCATCCGTTTTTGGCGATTCTCTTCGGTAAGGCGCACATACTCATCGCCTGTTTTATAGAGCCGGTTGCCCAGGGCGGTCAATTGTTGCAGGTTTTTCCGCGCCGCGCCGCAGTTCTTTTTGTTGGTCGCTTGTTCTTCCGCCTGCTCCTTTTCCTCGGACTTTTTCAGCGCCCGGTCCTCTTCGCTGTCCGCCAGCCGCTGGCGCAGATTCTGGAGTCTTTCTTTCGAGACCTCGGCGTCGCTGGAGGGGGCGCTTTTGATTTTTACCGTCTCGGCCTTGACGTCAGGGGGGGGTGTCTGTGAATAGGTGACGACACCGTCCTCGCTTACCCATCGATAGGTTTCAGCCGATGCCGGATTGAAAAAAAGCACTAAAAGAGCGAAGAGGAGGCGCTGTTTCACGGATGGATCCCTGTGGGTCGTGGTTTACCGGTTCAGGATCATTATGGAGCATGAGACGTGAATGGCAAGCGGTGACGGGGCGCAGAGCCAAAAAGGGCGCCCAACCCTCCTTTTTGTCAGGGTTAGGGTTAGTAAAGGGAGATATGTGCTTGACCTGTAAAGGCAGTATTTAGTATTTTGCACTGTTTCGATATTGTTTAGTGTCCGATGAGAGCATCGGCGCAATTGGAGGCATTAAGGTGGAACTCAGCGGTGGCGATATCATCGTTCAATGTTTGAAGGACGAGGGTGTGGAGCACGTGTTCGGCTATCCGGGCGGCGCCGTGCTGCATATCTATGACGCGATCTTCAAGCAGCAGGACGTAAAGCATATATTGGTTCGCCACGAGCAGGCGGCCGCGCATGCGGCCGACGGGTACGCCCGCGCCACGGGTAAGCCAGGGGTGGTGCTGGTGACCTCCGGTCCCGGAGCGACCAATGCGGTGACGGGCATCGCCACCGCCTACATGGACTCTATTCCGGTGGTCATACTGACCGGCCAGGTGCCGACACCGGTGATCGGCAGTGATGCGTTTCAGGAGGTCGACACCGTCGGCATCACCCGGCCCTGCGTGAAGCACAACTTTCTGGTCAAGCGTCTGGAGGACCTGGCGCTGACCATCAAGAAGGCCTTTTACATCGCCACTACCGGACGGCCCGGCCCGGTGGTGGTGGATATTCCCAAGGACATCACCGATCCCGGGATCAAGATCCCCTACAGCTATCCCGGCAGGGTCAAGATGCGCTCCTATAACCCGGTGGTCAAAGGCCATCTCGGGCAGATCAAGAAGGCGGTCAAGATCATGATGGAGGCGGAGCGTCCCGTCTTCTATACCGGTGGCGGGGTGGTGCTGGACGATGCCGCCAAGAGCTTGACCGAACTCGTGGACACCCTCGAGTTTCCGATTACCCAGACCCTGATGGGGCTGGGCGCCTATCCCGGCAGCGGCAAGCATTTTCTCGGCATGCTGGGCATGCACGGCACCTACGAGGCGAACATGGCGATGCACGAGACGGATGTGTTGATCGCCGTCGGCGCCCGCTTCGATGACCGGGTCACTGGCCACGTCAAGCAGTTCTGCCCGGATGCGACGATCATCCATATCGATATCGACCCGTCCTCCATTTCCAAGAATGTGCGCGTCGACGTGCCGATCGTCGGTCCGGTCAGACAGGTCCTGAGGGATATGCTGAAGGTGGTCAACGAGGGTGAGATAAAGCCCAACAAGCAGGCCCTGAAGCAGTGGTGGGAGCAGATCGAGAAATGGCGTTCCATGGATTGCCTGAAGTACGACCAAAAAAGCAAGCTCATCAAACCGCAGCACGCTGTCGAGATGCTGCACAAGGTGACCAAGGGGGATGCCTTCGTCACTTCCGACGTGGGGCAGCATCAAATGTTCGCGGCCCAGTTCTATCGCTTCGACAAGCCGCGCCGCTGGATCAATTCGGGCGGGCTCGGCACGATGGGCTTTGGCTTGCCGGCGGCGATGGGTGTTCAGATGGCCTTCCCGAAAGCGGAAGTGGCGGTGGTTACCGGCGAGTCGAGTATCCAGATGTGTATCCAGGAACTGGCCACCTGTCTGCAATATGAGTTGCCGATCAAGATCATTCTGCTCAACAACGGCTACATGGGCATGGTGCGTCAGTGGCAGGAGTTCTTCTACGAAAGCCGCTACTCCCAGTCGGGGATGAGTGTCACCCCGGACTTCGTCAAATTGACCGAGTCCTACGGTCATGTGGGTATGCGTGTCGACAAGTCGAAGGACTTGGAGGGCGCGATGAAGGAGGCCTTCACCTACAAGGATCGGCTGGTGTTCCTGGATGTGGTGGTTGATCCTACGGAGAACGTCTATCCGATGATAGCGGCGGGCAAGGGGCATCACGAGATGTATCTGTCACCAGGGAGCGAGTTGGTCTGATGAGGCATATCATATCTATTCTGATGGAGAACGAATCCGGTGCGCTTGCCCGGGTGGCCAACCTGTTCACCGCACGCGGTTACAACATCGAATCATTGACCGTGGCGCCGACGGAGGACCGGAGCCTGTCACGCATGACCCTGGTGACCAGCGGCAGCGATGAGATCATTGAGCAGATCACCAAACAACTGAACAAGCTGATCGATGTGGTGAAGCTGGTCGACCTAACCGAGGGCGGCCATCTCGAGCGCGAGATGATGCTGATCAAGCTGCGCGCCGAACGTACTCAGCGGGAGGAGATCAAGCGTCTGGTCGATATCTTTCGCGGCAAGATTATTGACGTCACCGATACCAGTTACACGGTCGAGTTGACGGGCGCGGCGAGTAAGCTGAACGCCTTTATCGAGGCCGTGAACGATGAATTGATCGTCGAGGTGGTGCGCACCGGCCCTTCGGGGATCGGTCGCGGACCGAAAGGTCTGGGTCTCTGATGACGCCTGTCGCATGCCGGGGTGGTGAGATAGTGTCTGTCCTGAAGCTACAACGATCGTCATTCCGGCGAAGGCCGGAATCCAGTAGGTTGCCGGGTTAATCGATAGGAAAGATTCTCTCCCGACCAAACAATTCAAAATTCAACATTCAAAATTTTCCGAAGGAACCACCATGGCCATCAACGTTTATTACGACAAAGACTGCGACCTCAACATCATCAAGGGCAAGACAGTCTCCATCATCGGTTACGGCTCTCAGGGTCATGCCCATGCCAACAACCTGCGGGAATCCGGTGTCGATGTCATCGTGGGTCTGCGTGAAGGCTCCCCCTCGGCGATCAAGGCGGGCAACGCCGGTCTAACGGTAGCGCCGATCGAGGAGGCGGTGAAGGCCGCTGATCTGGTGATGATCCTGGCCCCCGATGAGTTTCAGGCGACACTCTATCGTGAACAGATCGAACCCAACATCAAGGAGTCCGCGGCGCTGGCCTTTGCCCACGGTTTTGCGATTCACTACAATCAGATCGTGCCCCGTGAAGACTTGGATGTAATTATGATCGCGCCTAAGGCCCCCGGCCATACGGTGCGCAACGAATATGTCAAAGGCGGCGGCATTCCCGACCTGGTGGCGGTCTATCAGGACGCCACCGGCGCCGCCATGGATACCGCGCTCTCCTATGCCTCGGCCATCGGCGGCGGCCGCACCGGCATTATCGAGACCAGCTTCAAGGATGAGACCGAGACCGATCTGTTCGGCGAGCAGGCCGTGCTCTGCGGCGGCGCCGTGGAACTGGTGAAGGCCGGTTTCGAAACCCTGACCGAAGCGGGTTACGCCCCTGAGATGGCCTACTTCGAGTGTCTGCACGAACTGAAGCTGATCGTCGACCTGATGTACGAGGGCGGCATCGCCAACATGAACTACTCCATCTCCAACAATGCCGAGTATGGCGAATACGTGACCGGACCGAAGGTGATCAATGAAGAGAGCCGCCGGGCCATGAAACAGGCGCTGCACGATATCCAGACCGGCGAGTACGCCAAGCAGTTCGTCTCCGAAGGCGCTCTCGGCTATCCGTCGATGACAGCCTATCGCCGGCTCAATGCGGCCCATCCCATCGAGCAGGTGGGTGAACGACTGCGCGGCATGATGCCCTGGATCAAGAAGATCGTCGATAAGTCGAAAAACTGAGCACCGGAAACTCCCGCCCTTTGACGCATGTACTAACCCTTCGGGTTAGTAACTGCTACTGATGATGAATTTGTTGAAGAGCGCATCACTATTCTGGAGTCTGCCGATTAAGCTGTCTGACTGCATGCTGGAATGAAGATTAAATCCGATTAACAGTGAGCTGAAAACGACGTGATCGGTAAACACACTATCGTCCTGGTGGAAGACGATCTGGAACTCAACCAGATGATGTCGGGTTTTTTGCGTGAGGAAGGGTATCTGGTTACATCGGTTTTCAACGGCAATGACGCAGTCGATATGATCATTGCGGAAAATCCTGATCTTGTGATCCTGGACCTGATGTTACCTGGGATTGACGGTATTGAAATATGCCGGCGCATCCGTACGGAATTTATCAACCCGATAGTCATGCTGACGGCAAAGGATGACGACCTGGTTGAAGTGGCGTCACTCCAGCAGGGCGTGGATAATTATCTGAACAAACCGATCAGGCCCCATGTACTGCTGGCGCATGTCCAGGCGGCGTTACGGCGAAGCTCGATATCCGCTAAGCCGGAAAACCCTTCACACCTGGTGGTGCAGGATATCACCCTGGACCGTGAATCCCTGTGTGTGACACTCAGAGAGGCGTTGCTCGATCTGACCTCGGGTGAGTTCGAACTGCTGGCGGTGCTGATGGAGAATGCCGGTGTGCCGGTCAGTCGGGACATGCTGTACAAGCTCACCAGGGGCATCGAATACGACGGTCTGGACCGCTCCATGGATTTACGCATCTCAACCTTGCGCAGGAAACTGAATGATGAAAATCCGCCCTATCGCTATATTAAAACGGTCCGTGGTAAGGGTTATCTGATGTCGAAAAGATAGTCTGCCCTCCGGTATGGGTTCAGTGGATTACATTCACCAGTGCATACAGACGCTTACAAAAGCATGACAGACAGGGACTGTTCTGTTTGCCTGTCCGGGCGCATACTTACAGGATGTTAGGACTGTCGATACCGGACCGGCCATGAGCTTGTTTTTTCTCAAAAACTATCTTGCCGTTATTATCTTTTCCGTGGCGGTGTTTTTTCTCACCGTGTTCGTGATCTTTGATTCGGTATTGCTGAAAAGCGACTGGAAAGACTTCAAGCAGGAACTGGTTGTGGATCATCAACTGCTCATGCTCAGGTTGGATCAGACACCGCAAGATCAATGGGAGCTGGCCGTTGCCGATTATCAGCCTGTGTTCGGCATGGTGCCGGAATTGGTTGAACAAGAATCACTTGATTCAGTCGAGCGCCTGGCGCTTGCAGGGGAGGGACCAAGGCGATACCTGAGTGATTTCTCGCTGGATATCTGGTATGGCCTGTTCACCTTGCCGGACAGCGAAAGAGTTCTGAAAATCTCGGAGGATGGCTCCCCACTGAATGATATTACGGCAGACAATGTTATCTGGCTGATCCTGCCGATACTGCTTATTTCATTGTCTCAGGCGTTCGGCACAATCCTGATTATTCGTTCCATATCGAAACCTGTCAGGGAGTTGTCGGAAACCGCGCTTTTATTCGGCAAGGGGGGATTTAGCGCCAGGATGGACAAGCCCAGACCGCCGGTAGAGCTGTTGGCGCAGAGCTTTAATACCATGGCGGCCCAGCTTGAAGACAAGATCCGTGAACAGCAGCTGATGATCGGCGCTATTCCGCATGAATTGCGAACGCCCCTGAGCCGTATCCGTTTCGCCCTGGACCTGTCACGCGGTAAGCAGTCATTTGAGGCGCTGCAGCGGCAGATCGAACAAATCGATGCCTATGTGGACGACCTGGACTGTGCGGTGGAGGATGTGTTGGAGCTGACGCGCCTGCAAAGCGGTAAGGCATCGGTCAGTGATGAGATCGATGTAGGCAAAATCGCAAATTCCGTTGCTGACAGCTATATGGATGCCGGTATTGCGATCGATGTTGGCTGTCAGGGTGAATCGGCAGCTTACGGCAATGAAGGCCTGATACGAAGAGCCATGCACAACCTGATGCAGAATGCGGTACGTTTCACTGAGACAAGGATTACTATCCGTGTATTGATGGAAAATGACGATATCGTGATACAGGTGGAGGATGATGGGGTGGGTATTCCGGCTGACAAACTGGAAGATGTGTTCCTGGTGTTTTCCCGGATAGACAAAAGCAGGAGTCGGGAAACAGGCGGCATTGGATTGGGGCTGGCTTTTGTGCAATTGATTATGCGGCAGCACAAGGGTGTGGCGGTAGCCAGGAATATCGAGTTAGGTGGTTTATGTGTTGAATTGCGCTGGCCAGGTGTAAACAGAAAAGAGTCATAGCCCCAGTCACCTCTCTTCTGACAACCGCCGTTCTGGGGGGTTGTATCCCACTCATCTCATCTCAGAAATTTACCCCTTACAAATCCTTACATACGCAGACCTTTTTGCGACAGACAAAGAGACACAGGAAAAAGATACTGTCAGCATCGATTTACCAAATGACAGAGGAATAAGCCATGTGTTTTTTTTCAAAAGTTATTGTTTCAGCCTCAGTCGCAGCCCTGTTGAGCGCATGTGGAACGACCGGTAGTCAGTATCGTCCGATCGTGGATGGTGACAAACATTCGCACTATGAAGTTGACTTGGTCACCTGTAGCAGTCTCTCCAGGGAGAGAAGATACACCAATGACGATGTCAAATCCGAAGCCTTGCTGGGTGCTGCGGTAGGCGCCGTGGCGGGCGCTATTGATGATGGCTCGGATGGCGCCCTTGGCGGTGCGATCGTTGGCGGTGTGTTGGGTGGCGGCGGGCGTGCCTGGGAAACCCGGGAGGAGCGTAAGCGGATTGTTATCGAATGCATGAAGCAGCGTGGCCACCGGGTTGTCGGTTAGATCGCACCACAAACGGAGACACAATCATGTACGCGAAAAAAACAGCAATACTTGTATCACTATCCGCATTGATGATGATAGTCGGTTGTAACAGTGACACGGATAATAACAGGGTCCAAGAATTCGTTTCTCTGGAACAAAAGGCCAATTATGAAAATGGCAGTGTCACGGTTGACGGAGTAAGCATCGCACTCGCCTACACAGGCCAGCTTCTGATCCAGGCAGATCCGCAGCAGGAATACCAGGCTTTTGCACTGGCGGCCTTCGGAGAAGATGACCAGTCACCTATCCTTGTTATGTCAACGGAAAATGGTTTCCTTCCTGATTTTCAGGAGATTGCCGTTAACCTGCACGATGTTGAAAACGGCTATTATTGTGACCAAATCAGCAGTGAGGAGATGACATCAACAGTTATCAAGGATGCGGTAGTCTTCTCTGTTGTCGGGCAGAACTGTGCCGGCAGTGGAGAGAATGCCGGATTAACAAAGAATGTTCGCATGAAAATCACCCAATCCATGCTGACTGCAGGAACAAGCCGTATTGAAATAGTTGATGATAAAGCGTATCTCGATACGGAGTTTCAACTCGATGAGGATCTACGCCTTTCAGGAGGTTTGGGCACCAGGGCCTACAATCAGGTTTTTGACTTGGTGAAGAACCACCCCGAGGTGACGATAATTGTCGAAGGGAGTATCTCCGGCTCGATTCATGACGACATTAACATGCAGACCGGTAGGTTGATAAGAAAGTCAGGTTTGTCCACGCACCTGTTAGGCACCAGTGATATCGCATCAGGTGCGGTGGATCTATTTTGTTCAGGCAATCAACGCACCATGGAGGATGGAGCGGCATTCGGTGTGCATTCCTGGTCTGACGGAGAAGGCATCGAAGCAGGAAGCCTTCCGGTTGACAGCCCACTGCATAATGCCCAGATTGCCTATTTCAATGAAATGTTGGGCGAGCCAGTCGGAAAAGACTTCTATTTTTTCACAATCCATGCCGCCCCTGCCGATGATATCTACTACATGAGCAGGTCGGAAATAGAATCATTCGGGATCTTGACGGATTAGGTCGTTATCATATCCAGACCGGTGAGTATGCCAAGCACGCAAAGGGTCCTCGGGCAATGTCTTCTTGCCGCACCGTGTTAAGGGCCGCGAAAAAATAAATGGCTCTTCTGGAAAATTCGTGGGTAAACTTCCCTGATCCCGTCATTCCGGCGGATGCCGGAGAAGTGGTGCATGGATGCACCGTTTACGGACCTAAGGATGGAATCCAGATGCTCCGTGATTATCGACCGTTTGTCATGCAAAAAAAACCTTCTCATTAGATTAGCTCCGGATACAAATCTCGCCAGCGTGGGTTCAGCGCCTCAATCGTCCTTTCCTTCCATTTCGTTTGCTGGCTAATAGGTACACGCACGGCTGTTGTTCCATTCTGCCTCCCTGCCATATTCTCTGGATTCCGCCCCGGATCAAGTCCGAGGTGACCGTTCGCCGGAATGACGTAGTCACACGATATCAATGGGTCTGTTATTCAGGCGGCGTCCTGTATTCAGAACTGACCCTCGAAAAAAATGCGCCTAATAAACCCAGCATTATGGATATATTTCAATAGGTTAGTGGTATTTATCATTCAAGGATACCCACGAATTTATCTAACCATGCAAATAAATTATCCAGTCTCACGCCTCTCTTCAGGCAATCTTCGAACGATTTTCAATCACAAAATCCTCGAATTAGTCCTGACATAGCCCCCAGAGGGGGCTTATTCATACGCTATCCCCTTACCCACTTGATCAAGAATCTTTTTCCTAAACAGTTGATTGACCTCGGACGGCTTGCCAGTATGCGCCAGCTTATGCTAGCGTCTTCTCTCCACAAGGAGGCCAACGTTTTGTCAGGGAACTGCAATTTCTCGATCCCTCTGCCGAAGATCTCTACGAAATCCCGGTTGTTCACAGTACTGTCCCGCGATAATAAAGTTGCAGGCATGCGGGGTATCTGTTTGTGTGATTTTGGAATAGAGAGGGCTTTTCAATAAACAAACAGATAGTGTTTCAAGGAGTTACTGATGAATTGGAGATGCTTCAAACGAATTCATCCATTCGGTTTTTTACTGCTGTTCTTTACCGGCCTGATTTATGCGCAGGAGCCAGGGCCGCTCAAGGCGTATGTCTATGAAGACGACCCTACCTATGCCTACCGGGTGGTCGGGCAACTGCCTGGTAACGGTTTCGACGCCTATTTTCTCAACATGGATTCGCAGACCTGGCGGAGCGAGGATGAGGTGACGCCGACGCTCTGGAACCATTGGGTGGCCCTGATCGTGCCCCATCAACTGACCTCCAACACCGCCAATCTGATCGTCACCGGTGGCAGCAGCACGGCCTCGCCGCCAAGCCCGGAAGATTTGGCCTTGTTCGTGCCTCTGGCGACTGCAACCGGAAGCATTCAGGTGATCCTGCCGCAGGTGCCTGCCCAGCCATTGCTGTTTGCGGAGTTGGGCGAGTCCATCGTGGAAGATGAACTGATCGCCTTTACCTGGCGCAAGACCATGGAGACCGGGGATCCGACCTGGTCAGCCTATCTGCCCATGACCAAGGCGGCTGTGCGGGCCATGGACACCGCACAGGACTATATCGCCGGTTCGCTGGGTTTCGATATCGAACACTTCATCGTTACCGGCTTTTCCAAGCGCGGCGCCATTGCCTGGTTGACCGCCGCTATCGATCCCCGGGTATCCGCCGTGGTGCCTGGCGCGTTCAACGTACCCCATTTCGCTGAGCAGTTAGAGCATCACTACAATAGCTACGGCTTTTATTCAGAGGCGGTGGCGGATTACGAGAAAAACGGGATAATCGGTAACGTTCGTTCCCCGGAAGGCAAGTTGCTGAGAATGTTGGTTGATCCCATCAGCTACAAACAGGCGCTGACCATGCCGCATCTGATCCTGAATGCGACCGGCGACGAATTTTTTCTACCGGACGCCTCCGAGGCCTATATCCACGAAATCCCTGCCGAGACCCTGCAGCGAATCGTTCCGAACACCAACCACGGCTTTGAAGGCAAAGTGGAGGAGCTGATAATGGGGATGATCGCCTGGTATCAGGTGCAGCTCTACGGTGTCCCCAGGCCGGACATCGACTGGCACCTGGAAAAGAGCGGCGAGCTGGTGGTGAGTAGCGATCAGACGCCGGTCGTGGTGAAGCTATGGCAGGCGGCGAATCCCGGGGCGAGGGACTTCCGCCATCTCATCGTAGGCGGCAACGCCTGGAGTGACACCGTCATTGCCGCCGGTAGCGACGGGCGTTATCGGGTGAATATTCCGCCGCCTGTTGAAGGATACACGGCCTATCTGGTGGAACTGACCTACCCCGGCATGGCCGGTATCCCCCAAGTCTATACCACCTCCGCCTTTGTGACGCCGGACGATGAACCTTTTGAGGTGGAAGATCCGCTGGGAGATCCCCGATCTCCCCGCTACTGGCGATTTCAGGTGAATCGCGCGCTAGCGGGGCAGCCACGCGATTATACTCGGGAGGCGCTGCAGGCGATGTTGCCTATCCGGGTGTTGGGAGCGTATCTCACTAGCGTCGAGGCGCTTGACGCTTACCTGGACAGACGAGGGCCAAAACGCAACTGCACGGCAGCCAGGTTGAATGTGCAGGCCGAAGAGCTGGGTTGGTACACCACGCTCTATGTCCTCGGTGATGAGAACATCAAGTACTGGCAGCCCTACGCGCTTGCCGAACGCCTATATGCCAAGGGTTATCCCTGGCCCGCGGCAGGAATCTGCCGGCTGCTGACCCGGCTTTAGTGTACCCCGTCATATCCTGTAACATTCAGCGAGCCAGGATACGGTTAGCCCGCAGGACCAGCCCGTGTGAAATATCCGGGCTGGTCCTGCGGATTTGTCCAGCATGTTTTTCGTGCGACCAGGGAACGAAGAGATGGCGTTGTATTTTGATCAATTGGCGGAACAGGAAAGGAGGTGTATCACAAGATATGGTCCAGTCGATTTCATCATAGATCTTATATTCGCTGGGGAATGATGGCAGTGGCAATCAAATGAGTTAGTCAGTAGAAACGTTATCCACATAATGTTTCCGGATAGTGTCCATGTCGAAGACACCTATGGCAAGGTAGCTGGCTTTTCCCTGCATGCCGTGGTGACTGAACGCGATCGACTATACTATATCTATAGAAAAGGTCGAGATAATCGGAACTGTTTTTCTCAACAAGGCGTAAGGAAGCGTTGCTTTTTGTTGTTCTCGTTATAACCATTGTTGCATAGGAGGCGCATTCCTGGGATAGGGGGCAAACAGCAGACAACGTCAGGGCCAATCCGTGTGTCCCGGAACTGTGGGTTGCCCGAGAGGAGTTGGTATCGTGAGATCCCTTGTGTCCAGCCTGGTCCTGACGCTGTTATTGGCGGCAGGCCCAAACGCTGCGGAGAAACCGCCCACCACACAGGCTGCGCAACCCACCTTTCTGGTTGGTTTTGCCCAGGACACCCTGGACAACGACTGGCGCAGCGCCCAAGTGCGCGAGCTGAGAGAGGCCTTGGCTTCCTATCCGGAAATCCGTTTCGTCGTCACTAACGCTCAAGGCCGAACCGCACAGCAGATCCTGGATATTGAAGACTTGGCCGACAGTGGCGTGGATTTGTTGATCACCAGCCCACGCGACGGTGTGGCCATGGCGCCGGCGATCGGCGCTGTGTTCCGGCGCGGCATTCCCGTCGTGTTGTTGACCCGAGGCATCCCCAGTGAAGACTACACCACCTATGTAACTCTCGATGATATCGCCATCGCCGCCCAAGCAGCCGACGTGCTGGCGGAGAGATTAAACGGAAAGGGGCGTATCCTGGTGTTGCAAGGCGTTCCCACCGCCACCACCGCCATTCGTAGAACCCAGGGATTTCAACAGGCGCTCGAGAACTATTCCGGGCTGGAGATCGTCGCCCAAAGGGTCGGCAACTATCTCCGAGCCGATGCCCTGCTCGAGACGGAAAAGGTGCTGGCGGATGGGATCGCCTTTGACGCCATCTTTGCCCAGAGCGACAGCATGGCGGCCGGCGCCCGGATGGCGTTGCATGCCGCCGACATAGACCCGAGGACGCTTCCCATCGTCGGTATTGACTACATCGGCGAGGCGCGGGAGGCGATTCGAAGCGGAGAACAACTCGCCAGCTTTACCTACCCGACCTGTGCCAGGGAGGGAGTGCAACAGGTTGTCAAGATCCTTTACGGCATGCCGTTTGAACGTGACATATCTGTCGATTCGGTTATGGTGACCCGCGACAACGTTGAACGGGTGGAGCCTATCTTCAAAGCAGCGCCATGACCCTGCAACTTCGACATCGGCTGATACTGGTCTGGCTGGGCAGCATCCTACTCGCCATGTCGGTCGCAGCCTGGCTGTTCATGATGCTGCTGTTGGATTTTCACCAGTCCAATGCCCAGATACGGTTGCTGGAGGGTTTCACCCAGCTGCAAAACCGCATCAATGAGATCGGCAGCGTCATTCGGGAGAACGGCAAACGCTTCGCCGAGCGACAAGAGATTGTCTCGTCTCTCAGCATGATCGACCGCTACCAGAATTCCGCCGCCTACCAGCCGTTGGTCTTCGACCCGGAGAAGAAGCGCTTGGCCGGCGAGTTGGCTGACCTGGTTCAGGCCGTCGGCTTGACACGCGGCGTACTCTACTCCCGCACTGCCGTAATGGCCGGCTTCAGCGCCGGCAGTCCGGCCTTCATCTCCTACGATGGCGAAGGGAATCCGGTGTTGTGGCGTGCCGAGGAGGGGGCGATGCCCTTTTCCCGGCAGGCCGCTGTTCCCGAATACCTGCAAACCCCGCTTCCGAGTCCTCAATCCCATGCCGACATCGTATGGCTGCGGTTGAGCGCCAAGGAGTCCATTCCGATAATCGAGGGAATCTTTCCACTGCTCCGCCGCCGGGCTGGAGGTGATAAAGAGATTGTCGGTAATCTGGTGCTGACGCAGTATCTGGATAAGGGCTTTATCGATGAAGTCGGTCGGAGTATCGGCTTGGAGCTGTTGCTGTACGGTGATCGGATCACCGCGGTTGGTGATCGGTCGTTGCCTCATTCGCCCGCCGGTGAGGGATTGCCCGAACTCTCCCGGCTTACCAAGACCGCAATCCAACCGTTCTGGATGTCTACTGACAAGCATTATGCCGGGGCGGTTGGCCTGCCCCTGGCCAGAGGCGGTGAGGCTCATCTGGTCCTCGGTTTAAACAAGGCTTTTCTGAACGTACAGATTCGCGCCCTACGCCTGGCTATGTTGGCCGGACTGCTCATTGCCACGCTGATCATTCTCGGTATCGGCCTTCTCTATCTGCGGGGCGCCTTATCTCGTCCGTTGGAAGGCCTGCTGCAGGGAATCCAAGCCATCTCCAGCGGCCGTTTCGTGGCAGTGGTGGGTGTGGAAAAAGAGGATGAATTGGGCAGGGTGGCGGAGGCATTCAACAAGATGGCGGCCAGACTGGAGGCGCAGCAACGGGAGTTGCGCTCCCTTAATACGGAGTTGGAACAGCGGGTACAGTTACGCACCACGGAATTGGAGCAGGCCCGTGACAACGCTGAAGCCGCCAACCGCTCGAAGAGCCTGTTCCTGGCCAACATGAGCCACGAGTTGCGCACCCCGCTGAACGCCATCCTGGGCTTCGCCCAGTTGATGCAGCAGGATCAGAACCTTACCCGGGAGCAAACGAGCGACCTGGTTACCATCAACCGTAGCGGCCAGCACCTGTTGGCGTTGATCAATGATGTGCTGGAGATCTCCCACATCGAATCGGGCCGCCTCTCCCTGGAGCCGAAGGTTTTCAGTCTACTTGCGCTGCTTGTCTCCGTCGAAGAGATGATCAGGATGCGTGCCGCAAAAGAGGGTTTGGCATTGCACATCGAGCTTGCCGACGGGCTGCCCGATTATGTTGAAGGTGACGAACACCGTCTGCGCCAGGTGCTGCTCAACCTGCTGGGCAATGCGGTCAAGTATACGGAGAGTGGCTGGGTGGTGTTGCGGGTTCGCATCGATAACGGTCCCGCAACGGCGCCTATACATTTTGAGGTTGAGGACAGTGGGGTCGGGATAGATGAGAGCGACAGGCAACACATATTTGAACCCTTTTTTCAGACTCCTGAAGGTGCTGCCTGGGGTGAAGGAACAGGGCTTGGACTGACCATCAGCCGTGAATATGTGGCGTTGATGGGAGGTGAACTTCTGCTGGAGTCCCATCCCGGCCAGGGTAGCCTGTTCCATTTTTTGATTCCGTTGCAGGCCGTCACCACGTCAACCCTTGCAGAGACCGCAGACAGACGCCGGGTGATTGGCCTGCAACCCGGGCAACGCAGCTTTCGCATCCTTATTGCCGAGGACAACAAGGACAACCGCCAGTTGTTGCGCCGTATATTGGAAGATATCGGCTTGACGGTAAAAGAGGCGTCAGACGGCCAGCAGGCATTGGAGCAATTCGAGCAGTGGCGACCCCATTTCATCTGGATGGATATGCGTATGCCGGTAATGGACGGTTACCAGGCAACCCGGCTTATTAAAGCGCATCCGGCGGGTAACCAAACGGTGGTGGTCGCCCTGACCGCGAGTGCCTTCGAAGAGGACCGAACCAAGGTATTGGCCGCGGGTTGCGATGACTTTATCCGCAAACCGGTCGACTCACCGGTTATCTACGAGGTCTTGGAGCGCCACCTGGGGCTACGTTTCCGCTATGCTGACGAGGAAGAGAAGCCACAATCACCGATGATAAACGAAGCCCTGACGCAAAGGATGCACCGGTTGCCCACCGATCTGAGAAAAGCGCTTCGGGACCAGGTATTGGCCCTGGATCTATACGCGCTGGAGAGATCCATTGAGGAAATCGGAGCCATTGATCCCAGCCTAGTGGAGATCTTGAAGCCATTGCTGGAGGAATACCGTTTTGAAGAGATATTATCCATGCTAGAGAAAGAACGAGCAACCGACAAACCCTGACAGTTAAGAGCGGCAAACATGAGTGAGGCTGATAGTACGGCTACAATTGACGGTGGCGAATTCAATGTGGTCATCGTTGACGATAATGCCAATAACCTGCGCCTGCTGAGCGGCATGCTCGTACAGGCCGGATTCAAGGTGCGGCCCGCTCCGAGCGGGGAGTTGGCTTTGCGTTCCATCGGCATACAGCCGCCTGATCTGATACTGTTGGATATCCGTATGCCCGGCATGGATGGTTACGAGGTCTGCAGACGCCTCAAGGCAGATCAGCGCACCTGCGATATTCCAGTGATCTTCATCAGCGCCTTGCAGGAAACGGAGGACAAAATGAGCGCCTTTCAGGCCGGCGGCGTCGATTACATCGCCAAGCCATTTCAAATTGAAGAGGTGGTCGCCCGGGTGCATAGCCATGCGCAACTCTACCGAATGCAACACCGTCTGGAACAGATGGTGGCGGAACGTACGGAAGAGCTACGCATTGCCTATTCCTCCTTGCGGGAGCGGGACAGAAAACATAAGGAGAGTCTTTTCCAGACCATTGCCGCCATCTCCCTCACCCTTGAGAAACGCGACCCCTATACCTCGGGACATCAGAAAAGGGTGGCCGTCATCGCCGCTGCGATCGCCGCGGATCTCGGTCTGGATGACAATTGCATCGAAGGGATCCGGCTCGGCGCCCTGATACATGATATCGGTAAGATCAACATCCCGGCCGAGATCCAGACTCGCCCTGGAAAACTCAGCAATGCTGAGATGAAGCTGGTCACCGCCCATAGTGAGATAGGCCATGAGATCATACGCGGCATCGATCTGCCCTGGCCGGTGGCTGATATGGTTCGTCAGCATCACGAGCGCCTGGACGGTAGCGGCTATCCCGATGGATTAGGGGCAGACCAGATCTGTCGGGAAGCCAAGATCCTGATGGTGGCGGATGTCGTTGAAGCGATAGCCTCACATCGACCCTACCGGCCGGCCCTGGGGATAGAGGCGGCGCTGGATGAGATCCGTTCCAGCCGGGGTGAGCGTTACGATCCCGAGGTGGTGGATAGCTGCCTGCGGCTATTCGAACAACAGGGATTTTTGCTGGAGCCGGTAGACATCCAGGAATATTCAGGTGGATAACCATGACTGAAAGGTCACTAACAAACGGCGCGGGAGCAATAATTCTCCTTGCCGCCGGAATCCTCTTTTCCATGGCGACTGTTGCGCAAACCGCGACCGAAAAAGAGCAACTGGTCGCCGTGGCGCCGGAAAATTTCCCTCCCCACTACCTGCTCAACAGCAACGGCCAACCCACCGGCTATGCAATCGATACCCTGGCGCGTCTGGCCGATTTGGCCGGCCTCCAGGTTCGCTACGTGGTAATGCCCGATTGGGCCAGCACCATGGAGGCCCTGCGCCGGGGAGAGGCCGACCTGATTCCCAATCTCGGCATTACGCCCGACCGTTCGAACCACTTTGACTTCACCGCCCCGCTGGAAACCATCGCCCTTGGGCTATTCGTGAGGACCTTCAATACCGATATCCACGGTATGAATGATCTTGCCGGTGAAACCGTCGCCGTGGTCAAACACAATGCCGCAGTCAAATGGATACAGAACCACCCACAGGTCAAAGCACGCCGGTTCGACAGTCAGGAGCAGGCACTCTTTGCCCTGTTGTCCGGTGAGGTGGAAGCCATGGTCTACCCCATCACCGTGACTTGGAAGATGTCTGCCGCCATCGGTGTCGACGCCCGTATCCGGCAAGCCGGAATGCCGCTGATGGAGATCAAACGAGCCATTGCCGTACGCAAAGGCAATCGGGATCTGCTGAATCGTCTCGATCAGGCGGTGGGGCAGTACACGGGTAGTGAACACTTTCGAAACACCTATACCCGCTGGCATGCAAGGTCCCAACCGTTCTGGACCCTGGAGCGGGTACTGCAATATGGGGGAGTAGTTGCCGCTGTCCTTTTATTGCTGACCGTGATCATTATGTTGTGGTGGCGTTACCGCAGTATCCTGAGGCTGAACCGGCAGCTCCAGACCAGCCTTTCTGAGCGCGAACGCGCCGAGGTGGAGATCCACAAGCTCAAGGAACAACTGGAGTTGGTCAACAGGCGGCCGGTGCAAACAGACTCCGGCGCTGAGCGCGGGGTTACGAATTCGCTTTAACCCGGATTTTCATCAATCAAAAAGAGCCCTATTTTGCAAGGCTGGCGCTGATGATCCCGGATTTGATATTCGCCAGTTGAGCCTTGGGAATATTCTGAATGCCCAGATCGACAAGCCGCTTTTTGCCGGCGGCCAGAACGCCGCTGACAGGGCGTTTGATTTGTCTTATTCTTCCGCTGCTGTCACGGTATTGGATGGCAACGACAATGTCTTTCACGTGGCTTGGCGTCGGGTTGGATATTTCCGCCTTGAGCCGGCCTTTATTGTCCAGACCGGTTCTCAGTTTGATATAGTTTTGCGGATTATCGGCCAGGTCGATCGTCACTAATGCGCCATAGGCCGCTTTTCCTTCTGCGGATTTGTTGGATGCGGCTTTTTTATAATAGGATTTTGCCGCGTTCAGGTTGCCTTCCCGTTGTACGATATTGCCGAGAGCATGGTAGGCGTTTGCGGTTGGCAGCAGCTGAATGCTTTTTTCCAAATCACGTTTTGCGGCGGCAGAGGCGTTGAGATGTTCATTGACCTGACCGCGTTTCAGGTAGTAATAGAAAAAATTATCGTTTAACTGGATCGCTTTGTCATAGTGTCGCTTGGCTGTTTTGTGCCGCTTGTTTTTTTCTTCAATATCGCCGAGCAGGGCATGAAAATGTCCTTCCCGCGGCTCAAGGCGAATGGCTTTGTCAACCAGTGTTTTGGCCTTGCTGAGATCACCTTTCTGGAATGCCTTGCGTCCCTCGTCATAGGTTTCATAGGCGGGCTTGGTGCGTTTGATGTGCGCCGTCCTGGTCTTGAAGCGGTTTTCACCGCGTGTGCCGCCCTGGAGTAGGCTCGCGGCTGTTTTGATATTGTTTTCAACCCGCTCCTGTGAAGGTGGATGACTGGCAAACAGACCGCTGAGCCAGTCCTGGTTTTTCTCCTCGGAAAGCCTGACGAAGGTCCGTTGTAGATCGACCGCGCCCTGAGGATCGTAACCGGCTTTTGACATATATTTCATGCCATAAAAATCAGACTCACGTTCGGCATCCCTGCCATATTTCTGTGTCACCAGTTGAGCGCCGACCCCGGCTCCCAGAGACGCAAGCTGGGCATAGTCCTTTCCCTGGGTGCCTACCACCGCGGCCATCACCGCGCCCTGAATCAGCATCCCGCGGGACATGCTGCTTGCGGTATGCTTTGCCGCGGCATGGGTGATCTCATGGCCGAGAACGGCCGCCAGTTCCGCTTCGCTCTTCAATTCCGTCAAGAGTCCGCGGTTTAGGGATATTTTTCCGCCGGGCAGCGCCCAGGCATTGGGAACGGAACTGTTCAACACCTTGAATTCATAGGGTAGTTTCCGGTCGCTGACCGCGGCCAGTTTTTGTCCCACCTCGCTGACATAGGCGGTGAGTTGGGTATCGACCACATAGTCTCCTCCCTGGGACTGGCGCAGCGGGGCGAAGTTTTTCTTGCCGATTTCGAGTTCCTGTGCCTCGGAGATCAGACTGAGCTGGTTTTCTCCCGTGACAGGATTGACGGCGCAGCCGGTCAAAGCGGTTGAAACGAGTAATAGGGCAAATAGGAAGTTTCGCATTTGATGACTCGTGCTTTGTCAATGTAGGGTGTTGTAGTCAGTTAGGCCGTGCAAGCGCTGAGTCGTTCAGGCCTCCTTGCAACGCAAGTATATGCTGTCAAAATCGGTAGGCACAACTGGCTGGTGTGTGAGAAAAACAAAAAATCACATTTGAGCCCGCCCTTTCGGCATGAAAAACCAGAGTTGCCCAGGCTGTTTCCCGGCCTTGTCATACCCGGTATATGGTGTGACATTTTTACGTCCGCTCGGCGTTTTAATGGGTTAATATATGAACTAGTGCATAAGGAGGATACTCCATTGGTTATAGAGCATCGCAGGGGGGAGAGGCCGGTACCAGAAAATCTCGATGAGCTGCTGAATGATTTGCAGCTATTGGCGCTGCAAAAGGTGGAGCGTTTCGGTTGGAAACTGAAGTTTGTTCGAAGGCCGCTGTTTCAGGAGGTGGTGCCCGTCATATCCAGTCCGAACGATGATAAAATCGGCGTGTTGGAAATGAACGGCGAGATCAACATGGATCCCGATACAAAGATTCGCCTACGCGCCTGACAAATTTCAGTCCCATAACGGTACCGGCAGTGACAGGGTGATAGCCCCTTCATTCCCCATGGCTTGGTGGAAATCCTATATGCTGACGGCTTTGCACGTGTTTCATGCATATCTTCTGTCGTCAGATGGTTTATAATCCCCGGTTTTTCAAAGCATCTTTCTGGGAGATTGCGGATGTCCGGCGATGGCGTAAAGAAGGTGGTACTGGCCTACTCGGGTGGGCTCGATACCTCGATTATCGTTAAGTGGCTGCAGGACGAGTATCAGTGTGAGGTGGTGACTTTTACCGCTGACATCGGTCAGGGAGAAGAAGTGGGGCCGGTGCGCGCCAAGGCCGAGGCCGCCGGCATCAAAGAGATCTTCATCGAAGATCTGACCGAGGAGTTCGTGCTCGACTATGTCTTCCCCATGTTTCGCGCCAATGCCGTCTACGAGGGGGAGTATCTGCTCGGCACCTCCATCGCCCGGCCGCTGATCGCCAAGCGCCTGATCGAAATCGCCAACGAGACCGGCGCCGACGCCGTCTCTCACGGCGCTACCGGCAAGGGCAATGACCAGGTGCGTTTCGAACTGGGTGCCTATGCCCTGCGGCCCGACATCAAGATTATCGCTCCCTGGCGGGAGTGGGACCTCAACTCTCGCGAAAAACTGCTGGCTTATGCCGAGGCCAACGGCATCTCCATCGAAATGAAGCGCAAAGGCAAGAAATCCCCCTACTCCATGGATGCCAATCTGTTGCATATCTCCTATGAGGGTTACGATCTGGAGGACCCCTGGACCGAGCCGGGCAGCGACATGTGGCGCTGGTCGGTCTCGCCGGAGGAGGCGCCGAATCAGGCGACCTATGTGGAGATCGGTTTTGAAAGGGGCGATCCTGTCTCCATCGATGGGGAGAAGCTCTCGGCGGCCGCCCTGCTGCTCAAGCTGAACCGGTTGGGCGGCGCCAACGGCATTGGCCGGAGCGATATCGTGGAGAATCGCTACGTCGGCATGAAGTCCCGAGGCTGTTACGAGACCCCGGGCGGCGCCATCCTGTTGAAGGCGCACCGCGCCATGGAGTCCCTGACCCTGGACCGTGAGGCGGCGCACCTCAAGGATGAACTGATGCCGCGCTATGCCGAACTGATCTACAACGGCTACTGGTTCGCCCCAGAGCGCGAGATGTTGCAGGCCGCCATCGACCAGACCCAGCAGGTGGTCAACGGGGTGGTCAGGCTCAAGCTCTACAAGGGGAATGTCATCGTCGTCGGGCGCAGGTCGAACACCCACAGCCTGTTCGACGAGTCGATCGCCACCTTCGAGGATGACGCTGGCGCTTACAACCAGCAGGATGCCGAGGGTTTTATTAAGCTGAACGCCCTGCGTCTGAGAGTGGCGGCGAAGAGGAAATAGTGTACCTCGTCTATAGATACTGTAACCTTCAGAGCCACCCAGGTGATCCAAGACAAGTTCCCCGGTATCGAGATGGACATAGTGTAGGTCACGTTGCGCAGCTACGTGACACCCCGTTGAGTCAGGTAGCCGCTCCGCGTCAACCTGACCTACGACTGAGAGTGGGGGTGAAGAAGAAAGAGTACTAGCCCGGATGTTTCACCCGGGAACGTGATGATCGTGCAGAGCTCGTTGTTCAGGGGCGGATTTCCGATTGAGTCAATAGCCTAAGCTATTGATGAATGAGGAAATACCGTCCCTGGACGACGAGATCGGTACGAGGGCGCGTTCAGCGTTGCCTGGTAACACTCTGCACTTTGCTAATATTCTAAACATTACATTTTAAATCAAAAGCTTAATTCACATTATCAGCGGCCGGGTGAAATATCCGGGCTAGGCCGCTCGCCGATCGGCTTGGGCCAGGTTCAGTGCCGAGAGCACCGCCTTCAGCGAGGCGTTAACCGTATCCCGGTCGATGGCGGCCCCAGCGACCCGACGTCCTCCGATATTGAGGTGGATATAGGCGGCGGCCTCCGCGTCGGCGCCTTCGCCGATGGCGTGCTCCACATAATCGACCACATTGATCAGTTGCCCGCTGGCCCGGCTGACAGCGTCGATGAAAGCCGAGATGGCCCCTTCCCCGCGACCCTTGACCGTCTTTATCCCGCGGCCGTCATCGAGATGCGCCTCAATCGCCTCCACCTCGTCGTTGCGATCGATCCGGTAACCCTCCAGGCGGTTCGGCCCTTGGTCAGCGACAAAGTGTTGCAGAAACAGGGCATGGATGGTCCTGCTGTCGACCTCGCCGGCGTGTTGCTCGCTTTCGCGCTGTACGATGCTGGCCAGCTCCGTCTGTATCCAGCGAGGCAGCATCAAACCATAGTCACGCTCCAGGACATAGGCCACGCCGCCCTTGCCCGATTGGCTGTTGACTCGGATCACTGCCTGATAATCACGGCCGATATCTTTCGGATCGATGGGCAGGTAGGCCACCTGCCAGGGTTCGTCGGGCTGCTGCTGGTGCAGACACTTGCGAATCGCATCCTGATGGGAGCCGGAGAAGGCGGTGTAGACCAACTCCCCCACCCAGGGGTGCCGGGGATGCACCGGTAACCCGGTGCATTGGCTATAGACTTGGATGATCTCGTCCGGCCTGGAGAGGTCGATCGCCGGATCTATGCCCTGGCTATAGAGGTTCATCGCCAGGGTGACGATGTCCATGTTGCCGGTGCGTTCGCCGTTGCCCATCAGGGTGCCCTCGACACGGTCCGCGCCGGCGAGGATCGCCAGTTCAGCCGCCGCCACCGCGCAGCCCCGATCGTTATGGGTATGCACCGAGACGATGACGGCGTCGCGGCGTGAGAGGTGGTGACAGAAATACTCCACCTGGTCGGCGAAGACGTTCGGCGTACTGCTCTCCACCGTGGCGGGCAGATTGATGATACAGGGGCGTTCAGGCGTCGGTTGCCAGATCTCCGTCACCGCGTCGCAAACATCCACTGCGTAGTCCCACTCGGTATTGGAGAAGCTCTCCGGTGAGTACTGAAAGATCCACTCAGTCCCAGGATAGTTCGCCGCCTCCCGCTGCAACAGCTCCGCGCCATCCATGGCGATCGCCTTGATGCCCTCGCGGTTGCGTTTGAAGACCCGCTCGCGCTGCACGGTGGAGGTGGAGTTATAGACATGGACGATGGCCCGGTGGACACCCTGCAAGGCCTCGAAGGTCTTGCTGATCAACGCCTCACGGGCCTGCACCAGCACCTGCACGGTGACGTCGTCGGGTATCCTCTCCTCCTCGATCAGCCAGCGCACAAAGTCATAGTCCGGTCGGCTGGCCGACGGGAAGCCAACCTCGATCTCCTTCAGGCCGAGTTTCACCAGCAAGTCCCACATCCGGCGCTTCTGGGTCACATTCATCGGTTCCAGCAGCGCTTGATTGCCATCGCGCAGGTCGACACTGGCCCAGATCGGCGATTTCTCGATCGTGCGATTGGGCCACTGGCGGTTGTGTATCGGCACAATCGGCGTGGGGCGGTACTTGCGATGGTCAAAGCGGTTCACGATCAAACTCCTGCTGACGGTTATGTAAATATCCCATGCTGCATGCCCTCGTGAGGCTGCGTGCGTTCGCTCGAGGCTTGTGGCCCTGGGCTGAAAAGTGATCGGCTCGTGGCCGATGGTGAAAGATTAGTGCAGATCGGCAGGCAGTTGTTTGCGAATAGTGGCTTGATTAAGGGATGATTTGAATTAATATTGCGCAATAATTAGAAATGTTGATATAAATAGCCTACTATTAACCCGGCAATCAAATATGCCGGGTTAATAGTCTCAGAGAGAAGCAATTCAATGACGCTGGATCGTTATGACAGACGCATTCTCGAAGTGCTGCAAGGCGATGGCCGTATCAGCAATCAGGATCTGGCCGAACGCATCGGTCTCTCGGCTTCGCCCTGTCTGCGGCGGGTGCGGGCATTGGAAGAGGCGGGGGTCATTGCCGGATACCGTGCCTACCTGGATGCCAGCAAACTGGGCTTGAGTCTGATGGCCCTGATCCATATCGCCATGGATCGCCACACACCTGAACGCTTTGCCAATTTTGAAAGCAAAGTCAAGGAGTTGCCTGAAGTGCTGGAGTGTTTGTTGATCACCGGACAGGATGCCGACTATCAGTTGAAGGCGGTCGTGCCAGACATGGAGGCCTACCAGGCGTTGTTGTTGAATAAGATCACCCGCATCGAGGGTGTGAGCGGGGTCCATTCAAGCTTTGTCATGCGCAGCGTGGTGGATAAGCGCGCGCTGCCGGTGTAGCGATTGTCGTGGTAATCAGGTTGCCGGTGCTTCAGGCGGTATTTCGTGCTTGGGGTAAGAGAGGGGTCGAGGAGAAGAACTGTCTCAACCAATCGACGGCCATTTTACGTTCATAGAACGATCTTACCTCCACATCCCTGAAATAGGTGCTGGCGGCGATCCTGGTCATGAGAGCATCCCGGCGATCACGTTCGATGAAGGCCACTGCTTTCAGGCGGCTTTTGGTCTGCTGCATCATGGCTATCTGCACCAGGATCGAGATGGCGTAGTGTCCTTTGCGTTCGATCAGCGCGGGCACAGGGGCGCTGAACATGTTCAGATAGTCCGTCACCGGCTGGATATCAGCCTCTATGATTTCTCCGTCAGTATAGATAACGGCGTGCAGATAGCTGTTTTCCTCGACACTGAGGCGTACTTTTCCGGTGTCTTTTGTCTCCATGAGGGTAGAGTATAGTCGATCTTTTTTGATTGAATTCCTCAGGCTCTGCGGCTGAGTGGAGCCTTCGGCTCAGACGTTTGCCGGCGGCGGCGCCTGTGGGTATGCTGGGAGTGCGGCAAGATCCTCGCGGAGTCGACACGATGCAATTTTTTTTGCTGAAGACCTCTGATGATTCAGCCGTTATCGAACAGTGCAAACGGCACACAGAGGGCATGGGTATGCATCGGTTTGCCAAGGCGTAGGTGAAGTGTGCGCAAAAGTGATGCCCTGCTGTAGGCAGACGCACAACGGCTGAACCCGACATATTAGGTTGCCGGGTTAATAGAAAATACGGAATATGATCTATAAGCAAAATGATGACCGGCAGTTGGAGCTTGGCGAGTTGCTCGAATGGCTGGTCGAAGACGGTCTGATCAATGCCGAGTTGGCCAGCACGGTCAAGGCTGTGACCCAGGGGGCTAAGCACACCCGCCACCCGCTGGTGGTCATCGCCGAGCATAAGTGGCCCAACGAGCGAAATCCGCAGACCGTTCTCGACCTCAATCTGCTTATCGAGTGGCTGGCCGGCAGGGTCGGGCTCCCCCTGGCGCACATCGATCCGCTGAAGGTCAATGTGCCGGCGATCACTGCTGTGATGTCCTATGCCTATGCAAAGCGATTCAACATCATTGCCACCGAGGTCAAGCCCAATGAGGTGGTGATTGCCACCGCAGAGCCCTTTCTGCGGGAGTGGGAGCGGGAACTGAACCGTATCCTCGGCAAGACGATTAGCCGGGTGATGATCGATCCGGTGCAGATCGAGCGTTATCTGGTCGAGTTCTACAGCCTCTCCCACTCGGTCCGGGCCGCCCACGACGATAGCCAGGACACCGCCTATTCAGGGGTTCAGAACCTGGAACAGTTGATGGAGCTGGGTCGGAGCGGCATGCTCGATGCGAATGATCAGCATGTGGTCAATATCGTCGACTGGCTGTTGCAATATGCCTATAGCCAGCGGGCCAGCGATATCCATATCGAACCCACCAGACATCAGACCAATATCCGCTTTCGCATTGACGGGGTGATGCAGATGGTCTATCAGATTCCCCCCTCCGTGGGCACTCCCGTGACGTCACGGATAAAGATCCTCGGGCGCATGGATGTCTCGGAAAAGCGCCGTCCCCAGGATGGCCGCCTGAAGACTCGGAGTAAACAGGGCAGCGAGGTGGAGTTGCGTCTCTCCACCATGCCCACCGCCTTCGGTGAAAAGCTGGTGATGCGTATCTTTGATCCTGAAGTGCTGCTCAAGGACTATCGGGCGCTGGGCTTTTCCCAATCAGAGACGGCCCTGTGGGGCGATCTGATCAGCCGTCCAAACGGCATTATCCTGGTTACCGGTCCCACCGGTTCGGGCAAGACAACCACCCTTTACACAACGCTCAAGGAACTGGCCAGGCCCGAGGTCAACGTCTGCACCGTGGAGGACCCCATCGAGCTGGTCGAGCCGAGTTTCAATCAGATGCAGGTGCAGCACAATATCGGCCTCAACTTTGCCAGCGGGGTCCGCACTTTGCTGCGCCAGGACCCGGATATCATCATGATCGGCGAAATCCGCGACCGCGAGACCGCTGAAATGGCGGTGCAGGCATCCCTGACCGGTCACCTGGTCTTCTCCACCCTGCATACCAATGACGCGCCGACGGCCATCACCAGACTGTTGGAGATCGGGGTGCCTCCCTATCTGCTGAAGGCTACCTTGCTTGGTGTGCTGGGACAGCGCCTGACACGCACACTCTGCCCCCACTGCAAGGAGAAGGTGGCCCTCAACGAAGAGCTGTGGGAGACCATGATCACCCCGTTGCGGGCGAAAAAGCGACCGGCCAGCGTCTATCAACCCGTCGGTTGCCTCGAATGCCGCCAAACCGGGTTTTTGGGGCGTGTGGGCATCTACGAGATGATGACCATCTCATCCGCAATCAAGCGTCTGATCACTTCAGACAGCGATATCAACCAACTACGCCGCCAGGCGATCAGCGAGGGCATGCGACCCTTGCGTCTGAGCGGTGCGCAGAAAGTGGCGACCGGTCTGACCACCATCGAAGAGGTGCTCAAGGTGGCGCCGCCCGAGAGTATCGAGGTGTAATCGGGGGCCGGGAGAGTAACGTTTAGGCGTTTTTTCCGTCTCACACCATTGAGTTGTCCTGCCCGGTAAGGCCGGCTTTTCCTTTTGTTTCAGCACCCGCAATCCTCGCCAATGCCGATGGAGACCTGTCTGCCAGGCAGGGGGTGTGCAAGAATTTTATATATAAAACAGTTGGTTATCAAGTTTCTCTTGGAGATTGCGACGTTTTCGCAAAATTTGAAATAGAAACTTGACGTTTTCTGTGTGGTATCTATACTTCCTCACGAATGGGAATTTTTTCCCAACTTTTTACATTCACGCAAAGGAGTGCACGACAGCCAATGGCTGTGAATGTGCAATCAGGAGGAAGAGTTCGATGAAACAGCGAAAACGGGTTGTTTTTATATCAGCGATCCTTGCCGTCGTCCTCGGCGCTTGCGGCGGTGGAGGCGGCGGCAGTAGCAGCGACAGCGGCGGCACGGTCACCACCGTGGGCAAGATAGACGGTTTCGGCAGCGTCTATGTCAATGGCGTCAAATTCGACACCAGCAATACACTATACAGCGTCGATGATGAGGCCGGTCAGGACGACTCATCGCTTGCCGTTGGTATGAAGGTCCGTATCGAGGGACGAGTCAATGCGGATGGGAAGACCGGGACCGCCGACAGCATCTACTACGACGACGACCTGGAAGGTCCCATTGACAGCGGCAGTCTCGTGGTTGGCGATGGCGTCACGACCTTTACCATCCTGGGGATGGGGGTCAGCGCGGATGTTAACGCCACGGTATTCGATGACGGGGCCAGCTACGATGGGCTTGCGGAAGGTCAGGAGCTTGAAGTCAGCGGCTTTTTCGACGGGACCCAGATAGTCGCCTCCCGGATCGAACTGCAGAACGACAGCGACGACGATTATGAGATCAAGGGTACGGTGGCCAGTTATGATGGCAGCCAGATTAGCTTGACCTTGCAGAACGGGGTTGTCGCAGGCCCCTATCTCATCAGCAGCAGCGCTGAACTGGAGATCCCCTCCGATCCCGTGGGTTTGTATGTCGAGATCAAGCTGGACAACAGCAGCGGAACCCCGGAAGTGGTGCATATCGAGAGTGACGACGACGACCTTATCGATGACGATGATGGCGAAGTCTCCCTGCGAGGCATACTCGCCGGGGATCAGAGCAGCGGTTTCTCGGTAAACGGCGTATCTTTCGAGGTCTCGCCCATGACTCGCTATGAACCCGCAAGCCTGGAAGGAAATCTCAGTGCTGGGATGGAGGTCGAAGTCGAAGGCGTCATGCAGGATGGCGTGCTGATCGCAAAGGAGATCGAGGCGGAGGATGGTGAAGTCGAGATCACGGCGCGGGTCATCAGCGTGCAAAGCAGTGATGCGAAAAACGGCACTATCACACTTGACTTGGGCAATAGCCAGAGTCTGACGGTAGAGACGGACAATTCCACCCAGTTTGAAGACAGTTCGGATTTCGATCACGATGATGACGGCAGCTTCAACCTCAACGAATTGACCGATAGCGACTATGTCGAGTTGGAGCTTGGCCGTTCGGGAGACCAATACTACGTCATCAGCATCGAAAGGGAGGACGATGACGATTCAACGGAGATCGAGGCCCCGCTGGAGGATTACACAGTCAATGACTCTGTTACCCTGCTGGGCGCAATCTTCACGGTCCATGACGGGACCCGGTATGAGTTGCATGATTCATCCACCGATATGGAGACCTTTTTCTCCAACCTTGAGATAGGAAGGCAGGTAGAAATGGAGGACCAGAATTCTGACGGCGCCATCGACGAGATAGAAATGAAGTGATTTGAGATTCATCAGGGGCCAAGGTATCTGTTCAGCATAGATATCTTGCCAGAGTTAGACGGCAGTCGCTTACAGGCTTCTGCCGTCATTTTTTTGTTTACCGGGAGTGAATAGGGATCGCGGACAATCAACCTTGAGCTGAAACGTTGAATCCAGACGATTCGGCTTGATATGCTATAAACGGTCTGACTTGAGATAAAGCGTGAAGTGCGACAGTGGCGACAATTAGGGGTGCCCTACCGGCCGTGGATCAGTTACATGTCCATAATCAATACTTTTATTAAACACCTTGGCGAAAACTCCCGGATCTATTCCATGCGGGAGTTCGACGATCTGGTATCCGCGGAAGACCACCCGGGTTATATGCGTACGCACCGCGCCGATCTGCTGCTCGATCGAATTCGCTTTCTCGCCTCGCTCTTCTCCCTGCTGGTCCCTCTCTGGCTGGTGATCGACTATCTGTTGTTGCCTCTGGAGGTATTCTGGCCCATCGCATTGATCAGGCTGGTTTCGACCGCGCACTTCATTTTCTTGTCCCGCTATCGCGCCAAAGATGTCAACCTGAAAAACAGCCTGCTGCTGCTGGGTAGTATGATGCTCAATCTGCCGCTGACTTTTTTCGCTTCCACCCACTACCTGGTAATGCTGCCGCCGGAGGATATTTACCAATTGCCGGTGCAGCTCTATACCATGCTGCCCTATATTGCCGTGGGATTTCTCGGCCTGTTTCCGTTGACCGTCCTGGAGTGCGCCACCCTGGCGCTGTTGTTGGCGATGGTGACCATGACCGGCTGGAGTTTCTATGATGCCGATCCGCTGAACCATCTGCTGCCGACCCTATGGATGCTGTGCATCATACTCAGCATCGTGCTGTTCGCCGCCACGCTGCAACTGCAGTATATGATCGCCCTGATCACGCGGGCCGACCATGACCCCGTTACCGGCGCGCAAACCAGGAAATCCGGCATCCAGAGTCTGGCAAAGGCCTTTCAGCAGGCACAGATTCAGAATGACAACCTCAGTATCGCACTGGTGGATATCGATGACGCGAAAAACATCATCAGCGAATATGACTACGCCACCTATGATCATGCCGTTATCGAAGCGGCCGACATCCTGCGCGATGGCTTGCGCCATAACGATATGTTGGTGCATTGGGGTGAAAAGGTGTTTCTCTTGATCCTGCCTGGCACCGATTGTGAGGGGGGCGCCATCACGGTGCGGCGGATTCATTCCCAGGGGCTGGGTTCTCTGCCCGATGGCAGCCCGGTTACGGCGAGTATCGGCATTTGCGAGAGGGTGGCCGATAATATGGAAGAGTGGTCAGATATGTTGACCATGGTAGACGCTCGCAGGGATAGGGCAAAATCCCTGGGAAAAGACCGTTATGTGCTGTGCGGCGAATCAGGCGAGGCGCCGGGCGAGATCGATAACGGTTAGCCTTATCCGTGCGATTCGGATCAGGCGAACGCTGCGGCTTGGCGTTAACCTGTCATTTTACCCGATATGGCTCAGCGGAAAAAACGCTTGAAAGAGCGGGAGATCCAGCCGCCTTCTCCTTTGTTCTTGGTAAGTGATTTCATGGTCGATTTCACGGCCACGACATAGGCGGCATCGTCATTGCGGATATGGTTGAACAGCCATCGTGCAAGAAGATTGTGCAACTCTTCTGAGATGTCTTCGCCGGCTTTGTATCTGAGCTGAAATTCGGCGACACGTCTTACGAATAATTCGTGGACCTTCTTATGGGGGCGGACGAATTCGTATCCCGCATCCTCCATCAGGGCTTCCTCAAAGCTGAAATGTGACAGGGTATAGTCAACAGTTGCCTCGATGATGTCGCTGACGCTTTTTTTGTCGTGATTGATCCGTGCGTCATGCAGCTTGTTGATATATTCAACGATGCGCTTGTGTTGTCCGTCAATGACGCCAATCCCTGTGTCGAGTTCCTTGGTCCAAACCAGATGTGCCATATATAATGCCTCGTCGGTGAGGGAATTCGGTACAAAGTATGTTTTTTGATATACCGAATGTCCTTGAAACGAATCCGGGGAGTGTCATCAAGCAGGTTTAGATAGCTATAAAATGTCAACGGGGAGGTCTGACTAGCGTGAGGAGAGGTCATTGAATATAGATTTCTTCCGTTGAGATGTCTTCCCGGGATATTGCCATTTACTGCTGTTCAGTTGACATCCCTATCCCGACTAGGTTGCAAGCCCGTAACAATCGGTTATGTCAATGCGGAATGGACTTTGCTGGACAGAAGCAGTTGTTATTAACCCGGCACACGACGGCTGAATAGGGCTTGTTTAGGGTGCCGAGTTAATATTATTACATGGATTCTTACATGGATTCCACCCATTTGAACAGAAGAAGATGGACCATGACATCACCATGCAGCCAATGTTTACAGGTCCTAAACTTCGTTCGAATATGCCGCCTCGAATTCCTCGACGGTGACGGGTCGGCCATAGAGATATCCTTGAGCTTCCTGGCACCCTTTTTCCAGGAGAAATTCAGCCTGCTGCTCTGTTTCCACGCCCTCGGCAATAACGCGTAGATCGAGGGCCTTGCCCAATGCGATGACCGCTTCGGAAATCGCCATATCATTGGTGTCGAAGGGTATGTCACGGATGAAGGATTGATCGATTTTCAGCTTTTGGATGGGCAGCAGTTTGAGATAGCTCATCGAGGAGTAGCCGGTGCCGAAATCATCGATGGCCAGACTGAGGCCGAGCCGCCGCAATGCCTCAAGCTGTTGTACGGCATGCTCCGTATTCTGCATAATGAAACTTTCAGTGACTTCGAATTCCAGTTTATCAGCGGGCAGTTGGGAGTCGTCCAGTATCGCCTTGACCTTGTCGACAAAATCACTGTGCTGAAATTGCGGGCGTGCGACATTGACAGCGATCCGGCCGAAATTGAAACCCTTCTTCATCCACTGTCTGCCTTGGAGGCAGGCGGCTCTCAACACCCAGCTCCCTATGTCGTGGATAAGCCCGTTCTCTTCCGCCAGGGGGATGAACTTCGAGGGGGAGATTTCGCCGAGCTCTGGATGATGCCATCGGATCAGGGCCTCGACGCCAATCAATTTTCGGTTTTGAAGTCGAAGCTGGGGCTGGTAAACGAGGTGGAATTCATTACGTGTCAACGCCATTCTGAGGGCATTCTCAATCACAACCCGCTCAAAGGCGCTGCTGGTCATCTCCTTGGTATAGAATTGGTAGGAGTTTCTTCCCTCGTTTTTAGCCCGATACATGGCGGCATCCGCGTTGCGCAGAAGGGTGGCTGCGCTCTTCCCATTGGCCGGATAGAGACTGATGCCGATACTTGCAGTGATGCGGATTTCATGACCACCCAGGGGGAACGCCCTATTGAATACAGCCATGATTTTTTCTACCGCGACCGCAGTGTTCTGAGCATTTCCAGTGTTCTCGAGCAGTATCACAAACTCATCGCCGCTGATTCTGGCGAATGTATCGCTCAGCCTTATTTCCTGACTGACCCGTTCGGCGAGTTGTTGCAGCAGTTCATCGCCAGCCTTGTGGCCGAGGCTGTCGTTGATGTTCTTGAATCGGTCCAGGTCCAAAAACAGCACCGCGAATACGCTGCGGTTACGCTTGGCCTGCTTGATCGACTGTTCCAGGCGGGCGTTGAACAGCAGTCGATTGGGAAGGTCAGTCAGTGGGTCATGATGAGCCAGATGGTCGAGTTTCTCTTCGGAGCGTTTGATTGAGGTGATATCGGAAAATACCGCAACATAGTTGACCGGTTGCTCATCCTTGCCGTCATAGATGCAGCTGATATTGAGCCACTCCGGATAGACAAAACCGTTTTTACGCCGGTTCCAGACTTCGCCGCGCCACTGTCCGGTTTCATTTAGGGATGACCACATTTCCCGGTAAAAGTCCGTGTCATGCCTTCCGGATTGGAGCATGCGCGGGTTGCGGCCGATTACCTCATCCCTTGTGTAACCTGTTATCTCCTCGAAGGCCCTGTTTACATCCAGAATGTTGACATCGCCGTCTGTGATGATGACCCCCTCGAGGGTGCTTTGGAAAACCGTCGCTGATTGTTGTAGTTGTTTTTCCGTCATGCTGCGTCCAATGGCGATGCTGGCGATCTGGACTGATGTCTCTATGAGCCGGGTTTCATGTAAGTCTGGGATAGCGGGTGCGTGGTGGTAGAGGGCGAATGTGCCCAATATCTTCCCGGTTGAATCTTTGATCGGTTCGGACCAGCAGGCGGAAAAGTTGTAATCGCTACCAAGCTGCCGATAGTTTGCCCATAGCGGATCCGTCTGGACATTTTCCACGATCACCCTTTCACCCCTGAACGCAGCGGTACCGCATGATCCGACGCTGGGTCCTATCTCCAGGCCTTCGATCAGTGCATTGTAGGCCTTGGGTAGGTTGGGTGCGGCTCCAATGTGCAGGGTGGCGCCATCCAGTAAAAGAATCGAGCCTTTCATATCCTTGGTCTGGCTCTCTGCAAGCAGGATGATCTCCTCCAGTATCTGGCTTAGAGCAGCGTTGCCCCGTGAAATGAGTTCCAGGATGTTTTTCTGTTTGGTCTGGATAAGTTCTGCCTGTTTTCTGTCGTGTATCTCGGTAATCAGGGCGCTGTTTTTCTCCTGTAGCTCTGTGGTGCGTTGTTGGATCAGTTCCTCACGCTGATCGTTCTCGCGGTTCAGCTCTTCGATAAGCGCCCGCTTCTGCGCCTGCAGTCGGATCGATTGCAATACGCTGCGGTTGGTATTGTGGGTGAACAGCGTCATCATCATCAGGTAGATGGCGAGCGCCAGGGTCAGCCAGTAGTAGGGGGCCTCCTGGAATTGGAGCAGCGTTAACCCGAGGATCAAGGTTTTCGGGTAGGTATAGACGATAAAGGCGCGCATCGAGGCTGCCAGGATAGCGACAGCGCCGCCGATGATGCCGAAGGCAAGCATGGAGAGCGCTATCGATACAATCAGATCATTGGCAAGGTAGATGAGCGGATAGATCAGACTCCAGGAGATGCCGACCAGCGCCGATCCCCCAATATAGAGGTTCATCCACTGGGCAGCGGTTTTCTGGGTGGGGTCTTGGCGACGGCGATGCCAGAGTGAAAGCCTGTAAATAGCTGTTATACAAAGAAAAATAGTCCAGTATCCGATCAGGTCGGATTCTGTTCTGGCAGTCAGGATGAAATAAAAGATGATAGCGGTTAGTAAAATCGTCGTGTTTGATATCGGGGCCTGCATATAGAGGATACGGGTCTGATCCTCAGTTGTGACGAGTGCGTCATCGGTTTGATTGGGCTGAAATAACATGATTGACATACGTCCTGGGGCCACGCGTTGGCGCGGGCTAGGCATTTACTTTCTCTCAAGGTAAGTCCCTGCTGAGATTGCGCTACAGCCATAAGCAAATTTAGCTTGGGTATAGGTTGTTAGCGGCAGGAACATAGAGAGCATTAATGATGATTTTCCGAGGCCCTTAATAATCCGGTTCTTTCCCTATTCGAGTGACTGGGAAAATCGGCCCTTCCCCTGTCGTTCGCGCTAGTGTGGTGTAACGTATAAACTGCACCAATCAGCGAGACGCTAAGCCGTTAGCTGCTAGGCGCGTTGCGCCGGGAATGGCGCGCCCT
>JAHXHS010000031.1 GCA_025656455.1 Candidatus Thiodiazotropha sp. (ex Epidulcina cf. delphinae)
CAACAAGCGAGTCTTTGATCTCGTGATGCGTTTTGGGACATCCAAGTCCCCTAAACGCACTCGATCTTCGACAGCCTATTCGTGCCCCGGCTGCCCTGCGGCCGTGCCGCTTCGCGCTCCATGGCGTGTAGCGAATGGAGCGTGAGCAAAGCGAACTCCACAATTCATAATTCAAAATTCAACATTCAAAATTAAAAAACCCTTATTCCAAAGACTTGCTGGCGATCTCGAAAACATCACGGGAAAGATCAGCTCGTTCAAGCACCTTTTCAAAGGCGGAACGCATCATTGCCTGACGTTGTTCATCATAACGGCGCCAGCGACTCATGGTGCGCAACATGCGAGCCGCGATTTGTGGATTCAGGGGGTCCAGGGCCAATACTTGCTCGCTGAGAAAATCGTAGCCGGAACCGTCCGCGGCATGGAATCCTGTGATATTGGTGCTGCAGAAGACGCCGATCAGACTCCGCACCTTATTGGGGTTGCGTAACGAAAATGCCGGGTGTCGCATCAATTCCCTCACCCTTTGCAGGGCGCCGGGCAGGCGGGAGTTCGCCTGTACGGAGAACCATTTATCCATCACAAGCGGGTTGTTTTGCCATTTCGCCTCAAAGGCCGCCAAGGCGCGCTCACGCTCTGGACAGTCGGCATTGACCAGGCATCCGAGTGCGGCCATCACATCCGTCATGTTGTCTGATGTCTCAAATTGCCTCATGCAAAGGGTGTTGATCTCGGGTTCTCGCAACTGCATCAGATATCCAAGCGCCAGATTCTTCAATCGACGACGGGCGATCGAGGCCGAATCGATATCGTAGGGAGCGGTGGTGGTGTTCTGCCGATAGACCCACATCAGGCTCTGACGAAGACGACTGGCCAGGGCGTGTCTCAGCCACTCCCTGACATGATGGATCGCCTCCACGTCGACGACCTGCATCAGATCACCCAGGGCCGACTCCGAAGGGAGGGTCAATACCTCGCTCAGCAGGGCCTTGTCGGCATCCTCGTCAGACAGGGCTTCACGAAAGGCATGCACCAATCCTTCGGCCAGATCCAGCGGCTCCCTCCCGCAGTAGGCGGACACCAGTTTCAACAGGGTGCGCTGAGAAAGGGTTTGCGCGGTATTCCAACGATTGAAATCGTCCGTATCCCTGGCCATCAGAAACATCAGCTCTTGATCGTCGGCGGGATAACTCAGCCTTACCGGTGCGGAGAAACCCCGCAGCAGGGAGGGCACCGGCCTCTCCCGCAAACCGGTGAAGTGAAACACTTGATGCGATTCGCGCAGCTCCAGCAGCCGGCGGGTGCCCTGGGGCTTTGCCTCATCCTGCAACTGTAAGGGAAGCTCTCTGCCCTCACTGTTCAGCAGGACGATGCTGATTGGGATATGAAAGGGCTTTTTCTCCTTCTGCCCTGGGGTATCCGGACAGTGCTGTGAGAAGCGGAGACGGTAAATTCCCTGCTCTGCCTCATAAACGGCCTCTACATCGACCACCGGCGTGCCTGACTGACTGTACCAGAGACGAAACTGATCGAGATCCCGGCCGCTGGCGTCCTCCATGCATTTGACAAAATCATCGGTGGTCACCGCCTCTCCGTCGTGGCGTCGGAAATAGAGATCGGTGGCCTTACGATAGCGCTCGGGACCGAGCAGGTTGGCTTGCATGCGCACCACCTCTGCCCCTTTTTCGTAGACCGTCACGGTATAGAAGTTGTTGATCTCCATGTAACTCTCAGGCCGTACCGGATGGGCCATGGGCCCTGCATCCTCGGCGAACTGATGGCTGCGCAACAGGCGCACATCCTCGATGCGCTTGACCCCGCGGGAACCCATCTCGGCCGAGAACTCCTGATCGCGAAACACCGTCAGCCCCTCTTTGAGACTGAGCTGAAACCAGTCACGGCAGGTGATGCGATTACCGGTCCAGTTATGAAAGTATTCGTGGGCGATCACCCCTTCGACGCTCTGAAAATCCCTATCGGTGGCGGTATCGGGACGGGCCAATACGAACTTGGCGTTGAACAGGTTGAGACCCTTGTTCTCCATCGCCCCCATGTTGAAATCGTTGACCGCCACGATCATGTAAATATCCAGATCGTATTCGCACCCGTAGCGCCGCTCATCCCAGGCCATGGCCTGTTTCAAGGAGTGCATGGCGTGATCGCACTTGTCGATATTCTCCGGTTCCACATAGATGCGCAGGTCGACCTGCCGACCCGACTGGGTGGTATAGCTGTCCTGCTGAAAGCGCAGATCGCCCGCAACCAGGGCAAACAGGTAACAGGGCTTTGGAAAAGGGTCATCCCAACGCACCTGGTGGCGTCCGTCGGCCAGTTCTCTCTCCTCGATGAGATTGCCGTTGGAGAGCAACACGGGATAGCGCTTCTTGTCGGCAATGACGGTGGTCGAAAAAAGGGCCATTACATCAGGCCGGTCGGGATAGTAGGTGATGCGCCGGAACCCTTCCGCCTCGCACTGGGTGCAGTAGATCCCGGCTGAGAGGTATAGCCCTTCAAGGGCGGTGTTTTTCTGCGGTTCGATCCCGACCCGTGTCAACAGGCTGAAATCAGCGGGTGCCGCGGCAATGGTCAGGGCGTGATCATCGACCTGATACTCATGATCCTGGAGCGCGCGGCCATCCAGCTCCACAGCCAGGAGACGCAACTGTTCTCCATCCAGTTGGAACGGTGGATCGGACAAGCCGCAAGCCGGATTTCTCCGCACCCGTAAACGCGCCGTGACCAGGGTGACCTCATCCTGTAGCTCAAAGGTCAGCGCCACGCGATCGATCAAATAGCTCGGCGGGCGGTAGTCTTTCAGATAAATGGTCTTAGCGCTCTCGGTTCGCATCGGTTTTCCTATCCTGAACAGGGTGTCGTCAGAACTCCGTCGAAAGCACAGGGGGACATCTCCAGGGTCGTTCTGAATCGACTTCGCAACAGTCTAATGGCGCAGGCGCAGGCGATGCAATCATCCACCTCCCGCGGCGCGGGTAGCATGGCGATCTTGGCGAGAGTCTCTTTTCCTCTTGGCGCTTCCCCACATCGAGTGGGTGGAAAAAGTACAACACGACTCACAGTCATCGAATAGGGCCGTTAACTGGCCGCCAAATGAACGCCAATCAACGCGAATGGTTTCACCATCTATACAGCACCTGACCATCCGGCTGGCAATCGATCAGGTTGCTGGAACCTGTGGATCCCGGAAACCATCCCATAAACCGCCTTGGTCCGGTAACTAGCAAGCCAGTGGTTTGCCTAGCTTAAACGATATGCCGTCAACGTAGCACTCGCATCGCTCTGCTGCTAGGATATATACCAAATATCTGATTCAATTTTTCTCCGCTTTACAAGTGGTTAGGTATATCTTGAATCCTGACAAACCATCGAGGAAGGCTGTTTTATGCCACATGTCGTCATGTATTCGACCGCTATCTGTCCCTACTGCGTTCGGGCCAAGCATCTGCTGGAGAGAAAAGGGGTCGCATTCGATGAGATCCGCATCGATCACGACCACCAAACCGTGCAGGAAATGACGCACCGCAGCAACCGCCATACCGTACCACAAATATTCATCGACGATTATCATGTAGGCGGATACGATGACTTGGCTTCATTGGAGATGTCAGGGCGACTCGATGCCCTGCTGGGTATCGCGAACGAATGAACCAGCCGCTGGAAAAAGAGCCGCAAAAGGTCCGCCTCGATAAGTGGCTATGGGCAGCCCGTTTCTTCAAGACACGCCAGATTGCTACGGAGGCGATCAACGGCGGCAAGGTTCACCTCAACGGTCAGCGGACAAAACCAGGCAAGGAGATCAAGGTAGGATCCCGTCTGCGCATCCACAAGGGAGCCTTGGAATGGGATATCGTGGTGCGGATATTGGCGACAAAGAGAAGACCGGCCGTCGAGGCACGCGAATTCTATGAAGAGACGCCGGAGAGCATGGAACGGCGCGAGAAATTAAGCGAGGCACTGCGGCTGGAGCGCGCCCTCTCTCCACGCCGGGTTCAAGGAAGACCTAACAAGAAGGAGAGACGCATGATCCACCGCTTCACCGCGAAAACCGAATAGAGCCCCATGGACCAGGATACCTTCCGCCGAACCTATCGAGAGATGAACGAGCGCATTTGCGCCTATGAGAAGAGTCTGCTGTCTCGTCACTGCGACTGTTCGCAAGCGAAGAAGCTCTGTATCGCAGAGCGGGAGGGGGTCCACTGTATTTCCGATGAGGCCCAGGAACAGTGTCTCGAACTCCTCGATACCCTGCGCCACCAGGCCCGTTTCGCATTGAAATCCAATAATGACAACGAGGTCCTTCCCCATGGCAAGGCGATGCGCCTGCAAGTCGGAGGGCTGCGCGGACTCTTCTCCGCCCTCCACCCGGATAAGCCGGCGCCGGACTGTATCGAAGATATCTACGGCCTGATCAATCAGGCAATAGAGGTCTATGGGGGACTGGAGAGCTTCCCCTATCAGACCCTGATCCAACAGGTTTCGGCGTATAAGGGCAGACAGCAAGGCAAACGCTGAAGAAAATGGCTCTTCCCTTGATCGGGTGGGTAGATCCTACCAATCACAACAATTCAGTTCGCCGACTCAGGATTGATTGTCCGCGAATGAACGCAAATTAACGCGAATGCGAATTTCCCGTCCTGCACGACGCCTTGATGGTTTTCAATCACTGGCCAGGCAAGCACTATTTCTCTCGCCAAGCTCGCTAAGTGCGCCAAGAAAACATTGTCTGGGAATCCTTTGCGGGCTTAGCGATCTTTGCGAGAGTCTCTTTTCGTCATAAGGTCTCAGCGAGGCATCCGTATCGCGCTCCCCGCCTGGACCGGCCACCCGGCTGTACGCCGGCGCGCCGCAGTCGCTTCGTGTCACGCCGCCCAAGGCGGTGATTGACGGGTTCAGTGCCACTCAGTAAAGCGTCCCTCTCATCACCCATTCAAATCCCAGGTAATTTTGCGTGGATGTCTGTTTAGTGACGCGAACGCAAATTAACGCGAATGCGAATTTCCCGTCCTGCACGACGCCTTGATGGTTTTCAATCACTGGCCAGACAGGCACTATTTTTCTCGCCAAGCTCGCTAAGTGCGCCAAGAAAACATTGTCTGGGAATCCTTTGCGGGCTTAGCGATCTTTGCGAGAGTCTCTTTTCGTCATAAGGTCTCAGCGAGGCATCCGTATCGCGCTCCCCGCCTGGACCGGCCACCCGGCTGTACGCCGGCGCGCCGCAGTCGCTTCGTGTCACGCCGCCCAAGGCGGTGATTGACGGGTTCAGTGCCACTCAGTAAAGCGTCCCTCTCATCACCCATTCAAATCCCAGGTAATTTTGCGTGGATGTCTGTTTAGTGACGCGAACGCAAATTAACGCGAATGCGAATTTCCCGTCCTGCACGACGCCTTGATGGTTTTCAATCACTGGCCAGGCAGGCACTATTTCTCTCGCCAAGCTCGCTAAGTGCGCCAAGAAGACATTGTCTGGGAATCCTTTGCGGGCTTTGCGATCTTTGCGAGAGTCTCTTTTCGTCATAAGGTCTCAGCGAGGCATCCGTATCGCGCTCCCCGCCTGGACCGGCCACCCGGCTGTACGCCGGCGCGCCGCAGTCGCTTCGTGTCACGCCGCCCAAGGCGGTGATTGACGGGTTCAGTGCCACTCAGTAAAGCGTCCCTCTCATCACCCATTCAAATCCCAGGTAATTTTGCGTGGATGTCTGTTTAGTGTCTTAGTGTTCCGGTTTAGTGCTGTTTAGTGTTTAGATTTAGAAATAGCAGTGGCAACGGTGGTTCAGACCAATGGCCATCGCCAGTGTGAATAATAGTCAGCCCTGAGGGAGAGAAGGCAGGCGACGGATCCGGATAAGTCCATTTGCGTTAATTAGCGTTCATTTGCGGACTAATGTTGCTCGATTGCGCAGCTACGTGACACCCCCATTGAGTCAGCTAGCCGCTCCGCGTCAACCTGGCCTACAACTTTTTTCACCCCCTCGAATGAAAGAAGAGCCGAAAAATAAGCGGGATTCAGCCTTGCAAGACTGCGAGTTGCTCCCTCAACACCTTGAAGACAGGTTCGAGTTTCCGGCACATCAGACTGCCTATCGCATCGCTCTTGCTGAATACCGGCCTGACCACCCCATAACCGAGACCGGACAGCAGATAGAGGGCGCGCAGTTCCGCTTCTCGATGGCTGACCATACGGCGACATGTCTCGAATGACTCGCTATCCAATGATCCGGCTTCCGCCAACAGCTCATCCAGGGTCTGGTCGGGAGCGCCGGCCGGCCTGAGCAAGCTTAAGTTGTCGCGGAGCAGATCCAGCAGCAGGGTTACCACATCCTGGTTCGCCGGCTTTTCCATGACCTGGCCTACCGTGACAAGAAACCCCTGGCCCGACGATGAGCTGATGCGCAATAGCAGGCGTGCGAATGGATTGCCTGTCGAAGCGAGCGCCTGCAGATCCGACAGCTCACGATCTGACATTTGCCTGGCGGGCCAGGTTTCAGGCAGATCATCAGGCATTGCGGCGAGAAAACCGAGATAGTAGGCCGGCTTGCGCTGACAACGCTTCCATAAACCGGCCCTCTCCTCATCGCTGATCAAACCCGGCTGCAGAACCAGTCTCAGACTCTCGATAATCCGCATCGGCTCGGATTCAAAGGGCAGGTAGTCGATGAGATAGCTTGCCAGTTCGGGCCCCATCTCCCCCTTCACCACCTGGGGGTTGCCGAGCATCCGCCTGGCATTGCCAGGATTCTGGCCTGTCCACCAGGCGCGGCGCGCCAGTTCGTCGGTCAAACCCTTGGCGCTGGTGAAGGCAACCACGGCTTCGGGCTCGCCCAGCAACAGCAGTTGCTCGAGATGCTCGTCACGGGCCTGCCCCATGCGGCTCCAGCGATTTAGAAAGACGGGATAGCCGCCGGGAAAACCCAACACCTGCCCTGAGAGGAGTTCCCGTATCTTACGCAGGTAGCGATCGTCACGACAGTTCGGATTCAGCACGATCCTGGCCTCTCCCTTGTCGGAGAGCGCAAACAGGGTCATCGAGGATTCGTCAATGCGTATCGCCTGGGGATGGTTCGCCAGCAACACATTCAAGCGCAGTGCATCTTCGCTCGAAAGCTCCATCTCAGACGCAGCGTATCATCACACTTGTGGACTGGAACTACTGAACCGGCTCTTTGGGCGGCGAATAATTGCTGTCTTTGGGATTGATAAAGATAAACTGGCTTTCACCGTCATCCAGTTCGGTAAAGTCCATGGTGGTCTCGTCGAGCAGCGAGAAGTACTCTGGCTCCATGATCACCTGAACCCCCTCGGAATCGAACTGGATATCGTCATCCTTGGTGTCATCGAACCCCATCAGGTAGTCGAAGCTGCCATCCTCTTTCCGTTGCGCGGCAAAACGCAAGGCCATGCCTTCAGTGCCACCCATCTTGGCTGCCTGTTGTATCTGTTGCGCTGCTCGAGGTGTAATTCTAAACATCTGTCACCTGATATAGTATCGCGTGTAAAATTAACACTAGGCCCCTTGTTTACAGGCATTGACCTGCGCCACAAAACGCCCCACCCAGTTATTCCCGCCCACACTTCGCATGTGAGTATAGCTTGCCAACAGGTTCTTATAGACGTAGCCGTCGTATCGTCCGTCTATACCCGTTCCCCGCATCACTTCGTAAGCAAATCGCTGTTGATCGCCTTCCAAGCCGACCAGGGAAGAGTAGTGAAATTCATGGGCATGGATCACCTCTGACGAGGACTCTTCCCGCAAATCGGGCCAAGGCCCCCTGCCTGTGTCGCGCAAGCGGACATATCCCCTTCCCTGCGGTTTGTCGTGCATCAGAGTGTCCGCTGGAATGACGCCGACCATGCTACATTTTTTCCCTTGCCAGGTTAGGGTCCTGGTCAAGTACATCAGCCCGCCGCATTCGGCATATACCGGACCGCCCCGTTCGATGTAGTCGGCAACGGCCTGGCGCATGGCGACGTTGGCCTCTAATGCCTCCATCGCTGTTTCGGGAAACCCTCCCCCTAAAAATAGTCCATCTATTTCAGGAAGTCGCGCATCCTTCAGGGTATCCACGCCAACCAATTCCACACCGAGTGAGCGAAATCTGTCAAGGTCGTCCGGGTAGTAGAAGCCGAAGGCCCGATCCCGGGCAATGCCGATCCTCAACCGATAGGGCGGCGGCGAATCGTGGACGGCCTCGCTGGAGCGGCTCTCGGGGAGGGGTGACTTGGCAGCGATTTCAATGACACGCTGCAGATCGATATGCTGGCGTATGTTCTCCGCCAAACGGGCGATGACGGCTTCTGATGAACTGCCTTCATTGCTGGGTATCAATCCCAGATGACGCTCAGCTATCCGCAGCCTGTCGTCAGCCTGCACCGCTCCCAAGACCGGGATATCGGTATAGTGCTCGACAACCTGGATAAGCTTCGATTGATGCCTGGCGCCCCCCACTTGGTTAAGGATCACTCCGGCTATCTCGATTTGCCGATCAAACGCCTGATAACCCAATAACAGGGGGGCGATGCCCCGGGTCATACCCCGACAATTGATCACCAGCACGACCGGTATCTTCAAAAATGCCGCCATCGCCGCATTGCTGTTCGATCCTTCGATATCCAAGCCATCGAACAGCCCCTTATTGCCCTCTATCAGGGCCATCGCTTTACCCGAGAGATTTGAGGTATAGCTGTGGAGAATCTCTTCTCGGCTCTGGGTATAAAAATCGAGGTTATAACAAACCCGCCCGGCGGCGGCCGAGAGCCAGAGCGGATCGATGTAATCGGGCCCCTTCTTGAACGGCTGCAACAGGATGCCCTTCTCAACCAGAGCCCTGACGAGGCCGATGGAGAGGGTGGTCTTGCCGGAAGATTTATGAGCAGCGGAAATATAGATAGCGGACACCGGAATCCATCCATATCGTCTTCAAGGAGGGCGAGTCAGCCCTATCATAGGCTGACTTGAGCGTAGAATAAACGACATTCAGCGCCTCAAGAATGGATCAGTCCGTGCCGTTTGTCAGGATTTGTCAGTCTTCAAGCGTCTCCGGGAATACCTTGAACACCCGCGCGCCCACGGCAACCATCGCCAGGGCAAGCGCAATACCGGCGACGCCCAGGGCGGTCTCTGGAAATGTCGGCGCATAGTCGGCGACCTGACCGTCGAAGAAGCCGCTCTCTATCACCTCTTTACCAGGAAACAGGGTCATCGGGTAGGCCTGCCCGCCTATCACGATCACATAGATTTGAAAAAAACCACCGATCAGCACCGCGACAGAGGCCGCCACAATGGCCCAACGCGACTTATCGAAGGCGGGCGAGTAGAGCAGAAACAGTGGCAGGATACTGCCGATGAGAATCTGACCGATCCAGAACATCTGCGTATAGACACCGCCGTCCAACAGGATGAAACGCTCGATGCCATGATGCTGGCTGACGTAGAGATTGGTGAGGTGTTGCGCCAGGGTGAAATAGAGCACGGCGCCGACGAACACACCCAACAGGTTTTTCAGCCTGGTCAGGCGCAGGTCTCCGATCTCACGATCACCCCAGATATAGGCGGTAATCAGGGTCATGATGAAGAATGCAAGGCCATAGCTGAACGACATGATGACAAACATCGGCGCCATAATGGCTGCATCGTAGGCCTCACGAGCCACCAGGAAACCGAAAATGGAGCCTGTGCCGGTGGTCAGTGCAATGCGCCAGAAGAAGGCGGCGAAACCGACCGGACGATTGTATTTGCCGACACTGCGATCCATCATGGTCCACAGATAGACGCCGACGATGGCAAAAAAGCCGGTGTAAAGGATCACGTTCCAAGCGAAGATCGACTTGAAATTATATTGCGTCATGGCCACGATCAGGCGATCGGGTCTTCCGAGATCGAGCACCAATACCATCAAGCCACCCGCCAACAGGCCGATCGCCAACAGACCGGAATAGCGGCCAAGCGGTTTATACAGCGGTCCGCCGAACACGGAACCGATCGAAGCCACATTCAGCGCCCCGGATGCGGCAACGATCAAAAAGATCGCGAACACATGGGGCAGACCCCAGACCACCTGGTTGGACATGCCCGTCACCCAATGGCCGTTATGCTCCATGTAGTAGGCAGCGCCCAGACCAATGGCGATAATCGAACCAAGCGTGGCCAGACCCATCCAGAACCGCACGGGAGCGCCACAGTAGAGCTCACGATAATACATCTTACTCATCTGAATCCAAGCTCCCCACAGGTCATAGGTTGAGGTAACGGACGCCGGTATTCAACTCGAGGTCGGCGCGGATCTGTACTGAATTATGTGTCTTGAGGACCCGGCTGATTTCACTCTCCGGGTCATTCAAATCACCAAACAGGATCGCAGCGTGACCCTCCTTCTCACAAGCCTCCTGACAAGCCGTGCGCATCCCGCCGGCATCGATTCGGTGAACGCATAGGGTGCAGGACTCCACGCATCCCTTGCCCCTGGGCGCATTCACGGACTGATCCGACAATGCCTCGTGAACGAAGGAGCGCGCCTTGTAAGGGCATGCCATCATGCAGTAACGACATCCGATACAACGATGACGGTCGACAAGCACTACCCCGTCGACCCGCTTGAACGAGGCATTGGTCGGGCAGACATCCACGCAGGGCGGATGCTCGCAATGCTGGCACATCATCACCAGACGATTGACATGCCCCGTCTGCTTATCCTTCAGCTTGACGGGACGAATCCAAACGGCATCGGTGGCAGGCCTGTCATGCCCCTCTAAAGCGTGCTCACTATTGCATGCGTCAACGCAGGCGCTACAGCCGTCCGCGCATTTATTGGTGTCGATAACCATGCCCCAGCGATGCTCGCCGGAAGCACCGGCAGTGGCCTTGTCATTCGCCGCAAGCGCATGCAGGATCACGCCCGGCGCCAGGGTCAACGCCCCTGCCGCTGCCAAGGTTCCGCCGATGAACTGGCGACGATCCGTACTCGGCGAGTCAGATTTATTGCTCATGATCAGTCTCTCCGTCTACCGGCTGGCCGACTGGATGCCTGGGATTCGCATTGAAACGATAACCGAGCGATTCACGCCCAGCGGCGCTGTCAGGCGTCGTTCGATGACACTGAAAACAGGCGGGACTCACCGCGACGTAACCATGACAGGCCTGGCAGAACTCCCCTTCGTCGGCGACCGATACGGCCTTGCCCGATGCATCCGTCGAGGCATGACAGTCGATGCACTCCGCCAGACTGTACTCCAGTCCGCGCACCCCGCGCAGAACCGTGTCATCCCTGCCGTGGCGAAGAAAATCCATATGGTTGCGGCGCATGACATCGGTCGGCGCCACACAACGTTCCAGCACGGCGGCCTTTGAATTTTCGGTTACATAGGCACTCTCAGCCAGGACCTGCATGGCGGGCGTCAAAAGCACCGTCAAGAGGAGGATGAGACGCCTGTTGCTGATGAGAGAACTACGCATCACAGCTCCTATTCACCTAACCCCATCTGGATATAACCCGTCGGACAGACATCGGTGCAGACGTGACAACCAATGCACTTGTTGTAATCAGTATCCACATAACGGCCGGTGGTCGACTCATTGCGTTTGACACGGAACACGGCATCCTGCGGACAAAAGATGATGCAATTGTCACACTCAAAGCACATACCGCAGCTCATGCAGCGCTTGGCCTCCTCCTGAACCTGTTCATCATTCAGTCCGGCCATACGCTCCTTGAAGTGGTGCAGCACTTCATCGGCTGAAGGCACATCTTCCGAGCGAAGCAGGCGCGGAGTAAACGAAAAGTGGCCGAGGAACAGGTCATCAGCAGGAATCACCTCCTGGTGAGAACGATCTTCATAGTTGTGAATGGCAAACTTTGCCGATGCGGTGCCACGCAGATCGTCATGGCCTTTATCAAACGGCTCCGGCTCCAGGTGGACTTCCTTCAGTTTGCTCAGCAGGTCGAAGTGATGCACATCCACTTTCGGACGCTTGGCTAGCTTTTTATCACTGAGGTAGGCATTGATGCTCTCACAGGCTACGGACGCCTGACCGATAGCCGTGGTGAGCAGATGCGGACGTATGATATCGCCTGCCACGAAGTGGCCCGGCTTGCCCGGCACTTGGTAGAACTTGTCGGCATCGATCAGGCTGCGGTCATTGGCCAGATCGTCCAGACCCTCCATGTCACCGCCCTGGCCGATGGCGGAGACGATGAGGTCCGCCTCAAGAATACGTTCGGTGCCTTCGGTCGGGATCGGGGTCATGCCCTCCATGGTGCAGTCGCAAACCTTGAGGCCGGTGGCGCGGCCGTCCGCGCCCAGGATCACCTCCAGGGGCATCACCCCGTCGAGAATTTCACAACCCTCATGCAAGGCGTCGTGTATCTCGTGCTCCGCGGCGAACATCTTGTCCTTGGTGAACAGAGAGGTCAGGGTCGCCGCGGTAGGCTTTGCGGCGGCGGCCAGCGCATCATCATGATTGACGGCCGTGTCACGCACCACATCCTCGGGGTTGCCCGCTGCCTCATTACAACCGAGACGCCGGGCGACGGATATGACGTCGATGGAGGTATCGCCACCACCGATACAGACGACCTTCTGCCCCGTCACCTTCATCCGGCCTTCGTTGAAGGCCTTCAGGAATGCCACGCCGGAGACGCAGTTGGATGTGCCTTCCCAGCCGTCAACCGGCAAGCCACGGCCATTCTGGCAACCCAATGCCCAGAGTACGGCGTCGTATGCTTTATCGATATCGGCGACAGGAAAATCAACGCCGACCTTGACACCCGTCTTGGTCTCCACGCCCATATCGAGAATACGTTGGATTTCCGCCTGTAACTTGTCACGCGGAATACGATAGTTAGGTATGCCATAACGCATCATGCCACCAAGCTCGGGATCTTTCTCGAACACGGTGACGCCATGCCCCATTCGACGCAGTTGGAAGGCAGCAGCCATACCGGCCGGTCCACCACCAATAACAGCCACCTTCTTCCCTGTATCCGCACCGGCTGTGAATTTGTAGCCTTTCTCAATGGCGATATCGCCAATGTACTGCTCGACGGCGTTGATACCGACGAAATCCTCGACTTCGTTTCGGTTACAGCCATCCTGGCAAGGCGCGGGGCAGACACGCCCCATCATGGAGGGAAAAGGGTTGGCTTCAACCGCGCGCTCGAAAGCATACTGTTGCCAGTCCAGCCCCTCAGCGGGCTTCTCCTCTTCACGTACGATTGCCAACCAGCCGCGGATATCGTGACCGGATGGGCAACTGCCCTGACAGGGCGGTGTACGGTTGATGTAGGTCGGGCATTTGTGAGAGGTATCTTCTTGGAAGATCATATCACCCCAAGCATCCCACTCAGTGTCACCTTCATCATAACGACGCCAGGTAATCTGTTTTTTCATCGCTTCACTAGGAGTTGCCATTCTCAGTCTCCTCTCGGTACTTGTCTTGGTCGTGCCCTACCTACGGTAGGAGTCATTGTTTGCGCTAGCCCGCATTTCTCACCAGGATTTGGATTTTTGGGGCAAGCCGGCGAAGAAGGTTGAACGATTAGCCGCCGAAGCATAGCCGTCGCTATGGTTCAAGGCTAATCGTTCAAGATTCGAAGCCGGCTTGTTCCAAAAACCAAATAGGACAGGGTGTAAATGTACTACCATCATTTTTCGAAGCCTAGCCGGTTAAATTTCATCATGTTATCCGTTCATCCGGTCCGCCTGGTGAGAAATGCGGGCTGGTTATCGAAATACTATTCGTCATCATCTTCGCCATAACCCGGCGCTGCTTCCGGTGGTGTCTTCCTGTTCATCACAATCGCATTACTCACCAGTTGATGAACGCTGACGATCTGGAACATATCCATGCCGTAGTAGGGAAACACTTTCGTGAACTGGCTTTTGCAGATCGCGCAGATGGCCGCAAGATGGGTAACGCCCTTCTCTTCCATGACGTTTTTGAAGGCGGACATGCGCGGTTTCGCCCCCTTCACCCGAACCTCCATCAGGTCATCTGTCAGCAGGCCGCCGCCGCCACCACAGCAGAAGGTGCGTTCATGGATGGTGTCCCACTCCATGTCGTGATAGTTGTTGACCACCGCCTTGATGACCTGGCGGGGTATCTCGAACTGGCCGCCTGGTTCGTCACCCATGCGTGACGCGCGCGCCACGTTGCACGAGTCGTGAAAGGTGATCGACATCTCATCGTTTTCCGATTTGTCGAACTCCAGTGCGCCCTGCTCGATTTCGTTCAAGGTGAATTCGCAGATATGCTGAGGCACCGGATAGTCGGGATCGAGAAAATCGAACGGGCCCGCCAGGGTATTGAGAAAACTGTAGGCGATGCGCCAGGCATGTCCGCACTCACCGAAGACGATGCGTTTTACCCCCAGCTCCAGGGCTGCCTCGCGGATGCGCAGGGATATCCGGCGCATGTTCTCGTAGCTGCCGATGAACATACCGAAATTGCCCGCCTCCGAGGCCTTGGTGCTCAAGGTCCAGCTGACACCCGCTTCATGGAAAACCTTGCCGTAGCCGATCAGTCCGTCAACGTGAGGTTCGGCGAAAAAGTCCGCCGATGGCGTGACCAGCAGGATATCCGCACCCTTCACATCCAACGGGTATTTGACAGCGACTTCCGTTTCCTCATAGACATCCTCTTCCAGGCCTTCCAAGGTATCGACAATGGCGGGACCGGGCAGGCCGAGATTATTGCCTATCTTATGCACCTTGCCGATGATCTCATTGCAGTACTTCTGTCCCACCCCGATGGAATCGAGAATTTCCCGGGCCGCCATGGAGATCTCCGCGGTATCGATACCGTAGGGGCAGAAGACCGAGCAGCGACGGCACTGGGAACACTGGTGGAAGTAGCTGTACCAGTCATCGATGATCTCTTCACTGAGATCGACCGCGCCGACCAGCTTGGGAAAATATTTACCGGCAAAGGTGAAGTAGCGACGATAGACCTTGCGCAGCAGGTCCTGACGGCCCACCGGCATGTTCTTGGGATCCTGGGTTCCCAGGAAGTAGTGACACTTGTCGGTGCAGGATCCGCATTTCACGCACGCATCCATGAATACCTGGAAGGAGCGATAGCGGCTCAGCAGGTCTCCCATCTTATCGATGGCGACCTCTTTCCAGTTTTCAACCTTCTCACCGGGGAAACCCAACGCCTCCTGATGCTCAGGTTTAGCCACGAAGCAGGTAATATGCTCCATGGTGCCTTCAACCAGATCGGGAACCTCGATATATTCACTCAGTTTCGGCGTTTCGAATTCAGCTTTAGCCATTTGTAGCCCTCATCGGCCAAGCGATTGATCAGGAATCTTCAAGTTTTCTAGCCCATTCGACCAAATGGCGCCTCTCTCGAGGATCGTCCACTTGGTTGCGGGTCGGGCTGAAAAAGATACCGGGTATGTGCAATAACTTACTGACAGGCAGCAGTAGCATCAGCACGGCAACCATTGTCAGGTGCGCTAACAGGATTGGATCCATCGGCAGATCACCACCACTGAAGGTCCAGAAACCTGTAAAAAATTGTTTGACTGCCACCACATCGGTGTGAATGACAAAGGTCATCGTGGCGCCGCTCACACTGATAAAGAGCAGCAGCAGCAGCCATAAATAATCAGAAGGTGAAGAGATGTAGCGGACGCGATCAACAAAAATTCTTCGGATCAGCAATCCGACGAGACCGGCCACCATGGCAAAGGCTGCATACTTACCAAAGGGTTGTACCAACTGAATGGGCAGCCAGACCGGGTCGATGAAGTAACGCAGATGACGCAATAGGACCAGCGACAGCCCGAAGTGGAACAGCCAGGAGAATATCCAGGTCCACTTGGTGCTCTTGAAAAGACTTTCGAAGAACACCACTTCACGGAACATGCGCAACACGACACCGAATCGTGTAACCGGCGCCGGTGTGGTCGGAATCTTCAACGGTGCAGGCGTCTTGGCGTACTGGGCAATCTTTCTTGCCAAGCCAAGAACCAGAACGATGGTCGCTACGATAAACAGCAACGCGTAGGCTGATGACATGTTCCTGCGTTCCTCAAATGATGACCGGATAACCGATGGGCGGTTAGATCAACCACCCACCGGATGCACGATTGTTTAGATACAACCCGTCGGCTTCGGCAGACCGGCAAAACGGCATGCCTGCTTGCCCGGCCCATAGGGAAACAGGGCATAGAGGTATTTGGAGTTACCCTTTTCCTTACCCAGTCTCTTACCGACAGCCTTGGTGAGGACGCGCACCGCGGGAGCGATCTGGTACTCTTCATAGTACTCACGCAGGAAGTTGATGATTTCCCAGTGCTCATCGGTCAGTTCCAGGTCGTCTTCCTTGGCCATTTCCTCGGCAACAGCAGGTTCCCACTCGCCCAGGTTGGTCAGGTAGCCCTCTTCATCAGTTTCGAAGGTCTTGCCATTTGCTTCGATAGCCATATTTTCTCTCCAGATAGCGTTGTAAAGTTGTTCAATAAACCAATCAGACCCAAGCCTGCACTTTGTCATTCTCAGCAGCGAGGGTGACAAATTTGGCGTAGTCCACGATTTCGATGCCATCGACGACTTTGTCTTCAGAGACGCCGCGCGCCTTGAGATCCGGTCCCAATACGTAAAAGTTCACGCCGTTTTTAGCAGTGACTTTTTCGGCAACCGTCGTGCCTTTGATGGCGCCATAGATACCGTCTTCGTACAACAGCACGGAACTGCCCGCTTTGGCATACGCCAAACAGCTCTCCATGGAAGACTTCTCAAAAGGTGACTTATTGACGGTGTGTAAAGTACTCATGCTCATAACTCCGACTTAGAAACTGAATATGACGTCTTGTTGCTCCAAGATGTCCGCGAGTTCCGCGCGGCTCACCAGGCGAATGGACGCTTTCTCAGCCCAATCATCGTCTTCATCCTCATAAGTCAGCGGCATCAGATCCTCGAGGGTCAGACCACGTTCTTCAAGCGACTCCTTCTCGACGAAAAGCTTGGTCACGTCGTAATCGCCGAGCGCCTGATAGGTGGGTGAAAAATTCTTCATATCCACCTCAGAGGTATCCTGCCCCTTGATCAGTTGATAAACACCGTCATCCATAAAGGCCAGACTGACATCCTGATCAAACGCCGCTCCGATCAACACCACTTCCAGCGACTCCCACGCATAGATGGTGCCGTAGGGAGCGCGGCGGTTGATGTACATGAATTTCTTGATCTGTTCAGACATGCTCAACCTCTATGCTTAGTCACCGAAAACCACCAGCCGATCCGACTGGATGCCCGCCTCGACCAATTGACCGAGACCGGAGATGCGAAAACCGTCGGCGATGTTCTGCGCACTCTTGCCGTTGCGCTTCATCTCGCCTTCGTCGACGATCCCCCGACGTTGCGCGGCCGCCACGCAGACCACCAGATCGAGATCGTGTTTTTTCCCCAGTTCCGACCAGCGATTGACGATATTGCGGTCGTCCTGTGGCGGCGTCGTGAGACTGGTGCCGTTGTTCACCCCGTCGTGATAGAAGAAGACACGCATGATTTCATGCCCTGCCTCCAACACCGCTTTAGTGAACTGGTATGCCGAATCCGCCGCTTGATGCTGATACGGACCCTCGTTTACCTGAATAGCGAATTTCATCTGTTGGATCTTCCTGTAAATTGCCTTGACGTAGTCCGGTCCTTAGAAACGGATATGCGCGGAAGCATTCAGGTTGTTGCGGCTGCCGCGCCAGTTATCGATGTGATACTTGGTGAAAGGCAGGCCGGTCTTTTCGAAGAACTTCGGCCAACCAATACGTTCCGCCCACTCGCCGATGCGTTCCCAATCCTTTGCATCCGCCTTGTAGGCGCCCAAGATCTGCTTGACGATGCTGGAGACCTCAGGCCAACGCGGCGGGTTGTTCGGCACACCGGCAGCCACCAGCTTGTGGAAGGTCGGCTTGGAACGGGCGTTGGAGTTCTTGCCGCCCACCCAGATGGCAAACTTGGAGTGCTCAGGGTCATTGATCTGCATTGGCGGACAGGGCGGGAAACAAGCGCCACAGCAGATGCACTTCTTCTCATCCACTTCCAGGGAAGGCTTGCCGTTCACCATCGCCGGACGGATGGCGGCAACCGGGCATCGAGCCACGACGGAGGGTCGCTCACAGACATTCGCAACCTGTGTGTGATCGATCTTCGGCGGCTTGGTGTGTTGAATATTGATAGCGATATCACCCTGACCGCCGCAGTTGATCTGGCAGCAGGAGGTGGTGATGCGCACCCGGTTGGGCATCTCCTCTTTGACGAATTCATCGTAGAGATCATCCATCAGGGCCTTTACCGCGCCGGAGGCATCGGTGCCGGGGATATCGCAATGGAGCCAGCCCTGGGTATGGGCGATCATAGAGACCGAATTGCCGGTGCCGCCGATGGGGAAGCCTTCTGACTCCAGCTTATCGATCAGGGGCTGAACCTTGGATTCTTCACTGACCATGAACTCAATGTTGGAGCGAATGGTGAAGCGAACGTAACCCTCGGCAAACTCATCGGCGATATCCATCAGCTTGCGGATGGTATAGAGATCCAGCTGACGTTGTGTGCCGGCACGCACCGTCCAGATATCGTCACCACTCTTGGCGACATGGTGAAGAACACCGGGACGGGGACGCTCGTGCCAAGCCCACTGGCCGTAGTTCTTCTTCAGGACGGGGTGCAAGTAGGGCTCCATCTCTGGGACGCCACTCTCAATCGGCATACGAGGCTCCGACATACCTACCTCCAAAAAAATAGGGTAATTGATTCGGTTTCAGGGAGCACCGGGCGATCCCGGTGCCCCCCCATAAATCTGCTGCCAATCAGCAGAGGATCGGCCTATTGAGCCGCCTTGCGTTCGGCCCATTTGGCTGCTTCTTCATCCCACTCATCGGTGCGGACGTAGGGATTCATGCGCGGACGCTCGATCATGTTGGGATCGATTTCAAGGCCGACGCCTTCCAGGAAGTTGACCAGGCCGATACGCTCGATCATCTCGCCTGTACGCTCATGCTCAAGGGCGTTTTCGGCGAAGAAATCCAGGATCTCGGTCGCCAGCTCTTCCAGCCACTCGAAGTCCTCATCGGTTTCGAGTTTGTGGAAAGGCACGATCACGGTGCCCATCAGATCGCCGATCTTCAGGGTACGTTTACCGCCGCACAGCAAGGTAATACCCTTGTCGTCGCCGGGAGAGAGCGCCTTGTTCATGACATTGATGCAGTGCATGCAACGTACGCAGGAGGGGTTGTCGACCGCCAGGGTATCGTCGTCATTGAGTGACAGGGCTTGGGTCGGGCAGCGGGTGATGACGTTGTCGATGACATATTTACGACCACGCGCGCCAACAAATTTCTTGACCTCATCCTGGTCGACCTTCATGTCATCGCGCCAGGTGCCGATGGTCGCCAAGTCAGCGCGCTGCACGGAGTTCATGCAGTCGTTGGGGCAGCCGGAGACCTTGTATTTGAATTTGTAGGGCAGCGCGGGACGATGCATATCGTCGAGGGCGTTGTTGACCAGCATACGCATGGTGCGCCCTTCGTCTACGCAGGAGTTCTCGCAACGGGCGGCGCCCACGCAGGACATGCCGGTGCGCACGGCCGGGCCGGCGCCGCCGAGATCGAAGCCCATTTCGTTGATCGCGTCGAATGCGGGTTGCACGTTATCCGTCGAGCAGCCCTGGAACATGATGTCGCCTGACTGGCCATGGAAGGCGATCAGACCGGAACCGTACTTTTCCCAGATGTCGCAGAATTTGCGAATGGTGTTGGTGTCGTAATGCATGCCTGGAGGGGGCATGACGCGCAGGGTGTGAAATTCGGCCGCCGCCGGGAACAGCGCCTGGCCGTCATCGCCCTTGAGTTCCGTAAAACGGGGAATGATGCCGCCGCCATAGCCGATGACACCGACCGTGCCGCCCTTCCAGTAGCCCTTGCGGGTCTCGTAGGAGGTCTCTAGTTGACCCAGCAGGTCCACCATCATGTCGTTGTCTTTGGCGAGGCGCTTGAGGCCGGTGACGAACGAGGGCCAGGGGCCGCTCTCCAGCTGATCAAGCATGGGGGTATCATGCATCTGTTTTGCCATCACTCTTTCTCCCAATGGTCGTTTAACTAGGTCATCAGCTCACGCATATCTTGATTATTCTTGGCTGAAAACCAAGGCGCAGACATGGCAGACCGACCCGCAATCCAAACCCTACAGGCGATTGGCCTGTCTCTATTGGAGCGAATTTTAGAGATTCCTAATGCAGACCCATATCCTTCCGATGGGGGGTGGAGAGAGAATTTCACCTATCCCAAATGGGATAGCTTAACGCTGATTTATTGCTTGAAATCGATTCATATTGACAATTTATATCCTTATAATACAATCTGTTATAGATTTTCGATAACTACTAATATACCCTGAAATACCGCGTTTTTTCCAAGGATAGACTTGACCGGTATAACATGTCTTGCGGGACTTGATCGACGATGGCGTATGTTGTTCAATAGTAATACCCGAGTGTTTTACTATGTATTTAACCACCCCTAGGGTGAATGGCACTTACTTAAGATCAAAACCACCGTCATCCCGGCGAATGCCGGGATCCAGAATCACCAACAGGCGTCATTTCCCTGGATTCCGGCATTCGCCGGAATGACGCGGTTACTGAAATGACGAGTAAGATCCAGGCATATTCACCTTAAGTAAGCGCCATTCCCCTTAGAGTCAACTGACGGACTCACTGATCATGCTGTACTTGAGCGAGCTAATGATGCAACACCCGGAGATCGACAACTTCGACGATCTGCTGAGGGTGGTCAAAAAACGATCCAAATCGGAGCTGTTTTTCCGCATCGACGTAAAACCGCCCTTTTCGGATACCCCTGACAACTGGGAGGACCGCTTGGAAGCGGCCTTCACCTAGTGTGGTGTCCTACACTAACCATTGAGTAAACTCCTGTATGAAGTACCTGGAATCGGAAACCTTTATCGGCGACAGCGAAAGCTCGGAAGACGCGGTCAAATCGGGCAAGCTACTGGAGATCCGCCTGCAAGAACAGCGCGAGGCATTGGCCGCGCTAGGGCAAGACGCGCCCACCGATAGACGACTCGAACTGAAATTGGCCTGCGGTTACATCCTGCTCGACCTGAAGCGGCAACAAGAGGCATGGGAGTCGGCAAGAGGCGTGCTCGACGAAGCCCTGGCCGAGGCGCTTTGGCTGCGGGCGGTCGAAGCCTGCGACATCCTCTACCAAGCGGAGCAGGAGGCGTCGATCAAGGCCCTGGCCCAGGGTATCTGGCTGGGGGTCACTTTTCCCATCGACCCCGAACTCAGCGTGGCGATGCTGCAGCACCTGATCGACGAGACGCCGGACCGATCCGACGGCGCCGCCGTGGCGGCGGTGACCGCCTGCTATATTGTCGATATCCGCGCCCAGGGCCCAGACCGGGAGGCTCTCAAGTTCTTTACCAATCAACTGCTCGGCCAGGTGGCGAGACGCCACAGCCAGATAGAGGAACAGGCGATCTTCGACTTCTGGGTAGCGCGCATGGAACTGGATGAGCCGGTGAAATTTCTGCCCCGCCTGGCAAGGGTGCTGGAGGTGATCGTGGATAACGATTGGTGGTTCGATCGGGATAGGCTGCGCAACAAGATTCCGCATGAGGGATAACCGGTGAATACGATGTTCTGGCAGGAAGAGATAGACGAAGCGCACTATGCAGTGCCGGACGATGTGGTCGATCTGATCTTCAAGATCAAATGCCGCACCCTCCCGGTCGACCACGCCTGGGCGCTCTCCGAGGCTGTTCACCGGCTCCTGCCCTGGTTCCCCGGAGAGAGCCGGAGCGGATTGCATCTGATCCACGGCGCCGATTCCGGCAATGGCTGGGAACGCCCCGCGAACGGTGACGAACCCCTCTACCTCTCCCGCCGCACACCGCTGATCCTGCGCCTGCCCAAGGAGCGAATCGGCGACGCCCGCGCGCTTACCGGCAACACCCTTGATATCGCCGGTAACGAAATACTGGTCGGCGAGTCCCACACCCGTCCCCTGGGCCTGACCACAACCCTCTACAGCCGTTACCTGGTGGCAGACAAGGATCAGACCGAAGACGAATTCCTGCAGTCGGCGATAGATCAGTTGCAAGCGCTGAAGCTGCGTTTTAAAAAGGTGCTATGCGGTAAAGGCGCCAGATTCTCAACCCCCCAGGGAGCCCTGTTCACCCAAAGTCTGATGGTTGCCGGATTGACCCTGGACGATGCCGTCAGATTACAGGAACAGGGACTCGGGCCGCTGCGCAGCCGGGGATTCGGGTTGTTTGTTCCGCACAAGACTGTTTAAGATACAGCGCCGGATTTCCAGACGAGGCGACGTGCCTCGAATCTTGCTTAGGAGAGATCAATGTCATACGAAGTAAACGGTGAAACAATCGAGGCCGACGCCAATGGCTATCTGGTCAACCAGGCCGACTGGAGCGAAGCGGTAGCCAAGGTCATCGCAGAGACAGAAGGCGTCAACCTGTCCGAAAAGGCCTGGGAGATTATCAACTATTTGCGTGATGAATACCTGAACAACAACGCCAACCAGCCCAACGAACGCAACATGGTAAAGCACTTCAAGGGGGTGTGGACCGATGAGGGCAAGGTGGATGCGAAATCGCTCTACATCCATTTTCCCAAGGGTCCGGCCAAACAGGCCAGCAAGATCGCTGGACTGCCCGAGACCAAGCGTAAGGGCGGTTACTAAAGCGACATATTGGGGTGCTGGATTATAACCCGGCACCTTAATAGGTTATGTTCAGGGCTTCAAGAATGCCCTATTTTCTTTAAACTCAAGTTTCGGAGTTCAAATTTAACGCGTTCCCATGTTCTATGTGGGACCGCACAATGTGAACAGGGCGTAGGGTGCGGCCCTGCCGCACTATGCTGGGTTGCGCTCCTGTTTGCTATGACGGATTTCTTCACTTCGCAGCCCCCTGACCCAATACCTTGGGTTCCAGGGCTTTAAGTTACGGTGCGGCAGAGCCGCACCCTACGAAACTGCCGGGAAATATCTGTCGGTCAAAGGCAACCGGGATCATTCTCATCTGATCGTAGTTATAGTCCTTGTAGCGCCCCATCTTGTTTTCTCCGTGCCGTTCCTTTTGATTCACTGATTTTACCTTTTTGGGGTATTTCGATAGCCTCAACGACCAAGCTCAGCCAAGGAGGCGGACAGCGCCGATGTCGGCTGGAGCACCGTATTAAGCATCTTCTGCCCCCTTAGGCTCACACCTTTGCAGTTCACTTATGATCTCTTCCCGATCATCTTCCTTCATTAGTTCACCGTGAGACTCAACTAGTGCCGAGAAAAACCGCTGAACATCCGAGTCGCAAATAATCCAATTTATTTGGCTGTTCGTGAGCGCAGCCACAACGATCTCAGAAACTTGCGCTTGTGTATATTCTAAATAGGAGGAAAGATTTGCTATAGCCAAATGTGTGTCTGCAAAAGAACAGCTTTCGGTGAGCGACCGGATTGCCAGCTCCTTCTCCAATTCACTGGCCAATTTAATATCTGGATAATGCTCTTTGAAGAACTGTGACAACCTGCGATAGAAGAACGCTTCGCTATTTTTATTGGTGCCCCACTCATCTAATAGAAAATCCTTAGGACTCTGTTCGTTCAGCAGGGAATAGTAATCTTTATCATCCGCAACCACATACAAGTCTTCTTTGTCTGGAACATTATCAAGAAGTGCTTCCCAATTTATCGCATCCCCAAACGAGCCATTTTTACCGGGAGGGTTGCCGATATGCACCCTGCGCTTAGCTTTAGTAAACAATTCATCAGATGTTTCAATAAACTCCGCTTTATCGAAAAGTTCCGATATTTTTTCATCTGCCTTTAATGTCCGTTCCGATACATCATATGTAACCTTATCGATAAGAGACGAAAGTTTCTTTCCGAATTGTTCTTGAAGCTCACGAATTTCCTCATACTCGTCGTAGTCTTTACATACTTGAGGGAATTGTGGTTTTTTCTTTTGCTCCGAAAGCCGCCTCATAGAATCAGACAGTTTATTCTCTCTATTACGCTTGAACTCGTCATAAACTTGCTTAGGTAGCCAAAGCGTGACATCTCCTTGTTCGATCAGTACCGTAAGTTTGTGAAGCTCTTCCAAGTCATCACTTGAAAGGTGAAAAAAGGACAATAAGACATTAGTATCGATAAACAGGTTCACAGCTCCTCCTTGCTCTATGATGCTTAACCGGTGATTATGTCGCGCACTCTAATATCGGGATATGCAGTGCACACGGATATAATCATATGTTGATAATGGACGGAATCAGCCGGTCATTCAATCCAAGATTCACAATTCGAGCGACATCACCAACGCCTCTTCCCGCTTGTTATCGGCTGCCGGGTAGTAGTTGCGGCGACGGCCGATCTGCACGAAACACAGCTTTTCATAGCGCCTGAGAGCGGCGCGATTGCCTATCCTGACTTCCGGAAACACCGTCTCGGCGCCATGCTGGCGGGCTATTTTCAGCAACCGCTGGACCATTCTGTTTCCCAACCCCTAAGGCAGGATCTATATTTGCCTTAATGTGTGCATCGACGCAAACAGCCGCATAGGATCATCGGTAAACGGTTCAAATAGTTCATAGTGCCGATAAAACCTCAGCGCATCCTCATCCAGAGCATCCAATACCACGCCGAGAGCCGGCAGCCCGATATCGACCAACGCTACGGATTTCCGAAGCGCGGTAATTAAGGTTTTTTCACCGAGTCGCTGCCCTTTAAATTGCTCATCCACAGCGAGCCTCGCAAGCAGCACCACGGGTACAGGGTAGCCGGGTAGGCTTTTGTCAGCCGGGATCTCTTCCCGCTTGACAGTGGAGGAGGCCAGGGAATAATAGGCCGCAATTTGCGCCTTTTGGGGTTGTTGGTCTTCATCAACGACCGGCAAGACCCAGGTGCGGCTGAGGCCCAGCTGCATATTCTTGACCGCAAAGCGGGCCAGAAACAAGTTCATGTCTGGCTTGCCGCAGTTGAAGGCCTTTAGGTTGTGCTGGGTGCGATCGGCTAAAACAAATTCTTGCGAAAATGCCAATTAAAGCCCCTCGGCATCCAGCCGCTTGGCTGCTTTCCTAATGCGCTCACTGGGCTTGCGCTCTGTGTCGTTGCAGATTGCGATGAAATTATCGAACTGGGCATTGGTGAGCTGGATTGAGGTCTCCTGCTGCAAAATGCCCGGCGCATGATCACGAATCAAAGTGGTGATGAACTCGGTCAACGAGGCACAACCGAGCGCCGCAGAGGCTCTTTCCGCCAGCTGCTTGATGTCTGCATCGACTCGCATTTCGATGCGTTCGCGTTGTGCTGCATGCGCCATGATCGCCACCTCAAGATACTCATACGGCATATTGCCGTACATAAATTATTGACCATATTGGTGGATTCGTCAATAGGCTATAAATCGCCCAGAGGGGTAGGATGACAAAGGGAAAATTCCCAAGAAGCAAAGCAAGAAATATTCGAGTATATCGAGGTGTTCTATAATCGCCAGAGACGCCACTCAACTATCGGCTATCAAACGCCATTGGGCTATGAGAAAGAGAACCGAAAAGTTGCGTGATTTCTTGTCCGGAAAAGTCTTGCCATATCACTTTCCACTACGGGTCAATGGCACGAAAGCCACCCCCAGGACCATCTTTTCACGGACCTCTCCTGTCTGACTTTTTTCCACTACGATGAGATCCTGGTAGTCATAGGGTGGTCCCACGGGAATCACCAACCGGCCGCCTGGTTTTAACTGCTCTATCAACGGCGTTGGGATCTCCACTGCGGCGGCGGTGACGAGAATGCCGTCGTAGGGGGCGTGCTCAGACCAACCGAGATAACCGTCAACGCATTGGCAGGAGACGTTATGGTACCCCAACTTTTGCAGTGTTGCGGTGGCCTGTATGGAGAGGGTTTCGATGATCTCGACACTGTAGACCTGCTTCACCACCCTGGAGAGCACGGCGGCCTGGTAACCGGAGCCTGTACCTACCTCCAAAACCACTGCATCATCCCCGACCTCCAGCAAATCGGTCATCAAAGCAACGATATAGGGCTGTGAGATTGTCTGGCCGCAACCGATCGGCAGGGGGCCGTTATCATAGGCAAAGCACCGCTCGGTTTCCGGCACGAAGGCTTCCCTGGGTACTTGGCGGATGGCATTCATGACAGATTCACTCAAAACAGAACGGCCGATCATCTGCCGAGTGTAGGCCACCTCCCGTTCGATATCGCGTATCATCTGACTCTGATCGGACATCTCTATACGCCAATGGCCCTCCACGGGCATCTGCCACTGTTTTCAATAAGACCCGGCCGCCACTTGTGAATGACAGGCGGCAACTCAAGCCATCCCGATAATCAGTCGGCTTCTTTGGCGTAGTGTAGCGTCCACTAACGCGTCCAGCTTGCCCGCACCTGCCCCGACTCATCGGGATAGTGAACGAGAAACTCACCCTGATAGGCACTCCTGACCGCCTCTCCAACACCTTTCGGCAGGTGGAACTCGGTGAAGGTGATCTCCACATCACCGGACGCCAAGGTTTGGGTATCGATGATCCTTTGCAGCGGGTGTTGAGTCCGTTGTTTCTCCACATGATTGTGAATCAGCCTCATGATCTCCTTTCTGTGGGCATTGAAAAAATCTCCCCTGAGAATCAGATAACCTGCCGGCACTCTGTCATGGATGCGCTGGCAGGCGGGGCAGCGGGTCTCTTTGGCCTCTTCAGGCAGGGTTTCCAGCCACTGCCAACGCCCACCGCTAAAGACCGCGCCGCAGACCTGACAGAGCGTGGGGTCGGGCAGTTTACGTTCACTCCGGTATGCGTCCAGACTCCGCGCCTTGAGCAGTCTGTCCCGTCGTTTGAGCGATGGTTGGGTTGGGTGCTGAGACATCATGGAGACCTCCTGGCGAGATGGCGTAAATGATCTCTTTTTATGCTTGTTCTACTTTAATTGTAGCCTGTGGCCAATGGAAACCGAACCCGCTGCATAACCCCGTCTGTCTTGACTGGGACCTGTTATTATTAACCCTGCGCATGCGGGCTTGTGTAGTCTCCTAAATGCAATAGAATAGGGCTTATTTTCCATGATTCACCGCTTCATTCCGCATCCACCTGCTGTTTCCTATCATGCAACTCAATCTGATTATCGATGACTGGTCAATGGACCTGGAGATCCCCGAGGGCTATCTGGCAACCATGAGCGATTCGTTCGACAGCATGGACAGGGACATGGACAGGGGGTGGCAAATCGGCCAGAAATGGGTCAAAAACCCCGATCCCACGCAACGCTGCCAACTGGTCGCCGGCAAGCTGTTGACCGCCCTCGAAACCGACAACGAGGCGCTTGCCCTGATGATGGGGAGCTATATCCTCTCTCGCATGAGCGGCGTCAGACAAGTGATCATCGACAACAACGGTGAGCCGGAAGAGACCCGGTTCAACCGAAACCCATGAGTGCATGGCGACTGTCAGAGGGTATTTGCCTCGACCAAGGATTTGATCTCTCCCGTTACCTGCTCCGGGCGCGCCCGGTAACAGGCCAGGAGACGCTTGGCCAGGTTTGACCAGTGCTCCCTTCCTTCGTCGATACAGCGTTTCAACGGCGCCCACTCCCCAGTACCGTGCCACGCCTCGTAAGCCGCCGCAAGCCGCGGGAATATCAGCTTGCGCATGCCGCCCAGACCGCCGATATAGAAATGCACCGAGGCCTCATCCTCAATTTCCAGCAACTTCGGCAAAGTCACCTGACAGTCGGCCCAATGGTCGCGTACGGCGCGGGCCATCAGCTCGGCGGGCGAATGGCCGAGTTCGATCAACATCTCGTTCCATGTCTCCCCCAACGCCTGTCCCGCCAGATACTCGCCTTGTTCGTGCAACAATACCGCATCCAGCTCTTTCTCAACCATTCGGTCGAGAGAGGCTTCCAGGTCATGCTCGAAATCGTAACCGGCAAAGGCCCGTCCCAGGGCGTTGTCTGGACGTTGCCAACGCCAACTTTCCAGCCTTTCCCATAACAACCGGCGGAATGCGTCGCCACGAACATAGATGCGCTCACCCTGGCACATGGCGGCGGGGGCCATCAGGTCGCGCGCCAGTTCACGCCCGGCGATCCACACGGAAACCCCGCCGGGCTCCTCACGGCGCTCCAGGTGTCCGAGGAAGAACAGGGGCTTGTTCTTGGCGCCGTAACCAGCGCTGTAGACCAGCCCGTAGGGTTCCAGGTGATTATTGAGCGTCTCCACGTCGAAGGGATCGAATAGCTGATCCCGCAGGGGGAGGGAGACAAACTCATCGTCGCTCAGAGAGGCCCAGAGTGCCTCCCGGGCGGTAAGCCACTCACCCACCGACTCGTGGGTCAGCAGGGTTTCGTAACCCAGGCCGTTCTCCCAGCGATAATATTCGCGCATCTTCAAAAGATAGGTGCAGAGGCCGTAATCGGTCCCATGTCGGGCATCCGATATATGGCAATTCCGTTGCACCGCACAGCATAGATGGTGAAGTGAGCCTTTCATACTGACCGCCGCTACCGATTGATACGCTTCTTACCCGAACCTACGGATTCATGTAATGGATTTCACGGCCCTATCCGGAGGAAAAACTCTCGCTAAGACGCCAAGATCGCAAAGCAATAGCTTATTGTTTTTCAAAGTATTTATTTTTCCTTGGCGATCTTTGCGTCTTTGCGAGAGAAATTGTCTTGTTTTCGGACGGGTACTATCTACAGTCAATCCTATCCCTGTAGACACCTATTACCACCCTCATTGAGCAGGGTAATCAGGATACCGGATCAGCTCCCGAAGCAGAACCGTGGCAAAACAACCGGCGGGCAGGAAAAATTCCAACACCAGGTCACGTCCATCGACAAAGCGCCATTGCAGACTCTCCAGGCGCACGCGCAAGGGTCTGCGCTCCTGCGCCAGTCCCACATGCTCCAACCCGTCACGCCAAGCGGCGAAAGGTTGCAACACCTTAGACTCCAAGGCATGCGTCTGCTCACTCACCGGCGGGCGGCCGCGACCCCATAGGGGTCCGCTAGGGTGTATATCCTGCTGTCGGCACCGCTCTGCCAAACATCGATCCTCGGGATCATCGGCAAACCCGGAACGACTGCCATCCAGCATGAAGTAGTCTCCTTGCAAGGGGGTATGCCAGGCCCCGATACGGATCCTCTCCGCCAGGACCTGGTTGAACAACTGGGAACGCACGGCAGAGATCAACAGCCCGCGCAACTGCCGGTTCATGCGTCGCCGGTCTGCCGAAAACACCCGGTCCGCCTGGGTGAGGTTGCTGTAATCCAGACCGAAGCGCTGTTCACCGAAATAGTTGGGCATACCCGTCTCCCGTAACCGTTGCAGACGCTGCGCCATCTGCTCGGGATCCGCGGTCAGTTGCCTGAGACGCAGGCGGAACCGGTTGCCCCGCAAAGCGCCCCGGCGCAATTTCCTTCGATGTCGATGCACCGCTAATACCTGAATCAATTCCGGGTCCAGCGAACGCCAATCCGGCTCGGGCCTGTCGACCAGGCGTAATGAAAACCACTGAGTGGTGACGGCATGCCGGTCTTTCAGGCCGCTATAACCGACATCGTTGTCAGGAATCCCTGTGAGCCTGGCCAATTGCCCGGCAAGCCAATGGGTGTTGGTATGCCGCTTTCTGACGTGTAATAACAGGTGCTCCCCCTCACCGTCGGGGTCGAAACCAAGCTCCTCATCGACTTGAAAATCGTCTGCAGTCTGCCGAATCACGGCCTCACCCACCGGCTCGCCTAGGGCATTGGGCATCTCTGCTAGGGGTAGCCAGGCATATTCATTCAATGGGACGCTCCTGCAACAGCACCACGGCAAATGCGCCGACACCCTCGCCCCGGCCGGTGAATCCCATTCCCTCGGTGGTGGTGGCCTTGATATTGACTTGGCGGGGATCGATCTGCAGGTCGTCCGCCAGACACTGCCTCATCGCCCCGATATAGGGCGCCAGCCTAGGCTGCTGGGCCACAAGGGTAAGATCGGTATTGACCACACCCCAACCCGCCAAAGCAAGATGCTCGACCACCTGGCGCAACAGGATTCTGCTGTCGATCCCGGCATACGCCGGATCGCTATCGGGAAAATGCCCGCCGATATCCCCCAACCCGGCCGCGCCGAGCAGCCCATCGCAGAGGGCGTGGATCAACACATCCCCATCAGAGTGGGCCTGCAATCCCTGATCATGAGGGATCTCGACCCCCCCCAGAACCAGCCGGCGGCCGGGTTCAAAACGGTGGGCGTCAAAACCCTGTCCGATACGCATTTCAGTCACCATGAATTCTCGATATCACTTAAAGAGTCTGCACTTCGGGTCGATAATTGTACCCGAGGGGAGTTTGGGGCATTGTACGTAAATGCTTCATTAAAAACCGCCTGTCACGAATGATCGACGTCACCTGAGCATCAGCCGATATGATTCAACGAGTAACCGCCGTCAGCGCTAATAGAGTCAAGAAGTTTCCCATCCTGAGAGGCCTTCCCAAGCGGGTGCTGGACTATGTGCTGACGGAGACCCATATCGAACATCAGAATGCCGGCGTCGAGATCGCACCCATCGGAGAGAGCGGCGACCAGGTCTACTACTTACTCGAAGGAGAGGTATCCATCACCGACCGGGAGGGTAAGCAGGTCCGCTGTCAGGCGGAGCAGAAGTGCCTAGCCCCGCTCGCCGACAAAACCCCCAACCCAGCCGCTGTGCGCGCCATCACTGCCGTGGATCTGCTGTGCATTCCCCGGGAACTCTACGAAGCCATGCTGCGCCTGCCACCGGCGGCCAACAAACGCACCAATCAGCCGATCGAGCTGATGGATACCAACGGACCGGAGGCCGCGCTCTACTGGGAATTCCATGAAGCGATACAGAGCAACGCCTTGGAGTTGCCGAGCATGCCGGATATCACCATGCGCATCGCCAAGGTGATCAACGACGCCAACACGGATAGCGAGGATATCGCCCGGGTGGTGCAAGCCGACCCAACCGTGGCGGCGCGGGTCATCAGCGTGGTCAACAGTGCTGCCTATCGCGGCAAGCATCCCATTGACAACCTGCCTGATGCCGTCACTCGCCTGGGACGCTCCGTGACTCACAATCTGGTGATCAGTTTTGCCTTGGGCAAACTGTTTCACAGCCGCTCCAAACCGCTCCAGCAACGCATGATCAACCTCTGGCGGCATCTCAGTTACGTGGCGCCGATCTGTCATGAATTGGCTCACGTCACCCCTGGACTGACACCGGATCAGGCCTTGTTGTGCGGCCTGTTGCATGACATCGGCGCCCTTGCCATCCTGGGTGCGGCCCGCAGCAAACCGGAGCTGGCGGATGACCCCGAACTGCTCGACCAGGTACTGAATAGCTTAAAGGCGGAAGTGGGTGCGATGGTGCTGCGCAAATGGGAGTTTCCCAACTATTTTGTCCAGTCGGCCCTGCACGCGGAAGACTGGATGGAGGATATCAGCCAAGACCCGGACTATGTGGATCTGGTGGTGGTCGCCCAGCTGCACGCCTATGTCGGCACGCCGATGATGAACAGACTGCCTCGCCTGGATCTGGTCCCCGCCTTTCACAAACTGGCATTGGGCAAGCTGACGCCACGCCACTCGATCGGCATCCTCGAGAACGCCAAGGAGCGGATTCGGGAGCTGCGGGAATTGCTGGCACTCTAGTGTGGTGTCACGTAGCTGCGCAACGTGACCTACGGGTTTCTAAACGGTCTAAACTAAACAAAACTAAACAGACACCCACTCAAAATTACCTGAGATTTGAATGGGTGATGAGCCGGCCTCCCACTCAATTGAAATTCAGCATTCACGCCTCATTCCGTGTGGCCGAGATAAAAGGCCGCCAATTGCAGATCTTCCGGCCGGGTTATCTTGATATTCCCCGCTTCTCCCTCGACCAATACCGGGCGATAGCCGGCCAGCTCCATGGCGCCGGCGTCATCGGTGACCCATCTTGCCTCTCTGATCGCATCTTCCAGGACTCTCGTCAACATTCCGAGGCGAAACATCTGCGGGGTGAACGCGCGCCACAGCCGTTCCCGCGAAACCGTCGCCTCGACGCCGGCATCGGCATCAACCCGTTTCAGGGTGTCACAAACCGGGATTCCCAGCAGACCACCGACCGGATGGGAATCGAGCCTCTCGATCAACCTCGTCAGATCCGCCTGAGAGAGGCAGGGCCGCACGGCGTCGTGAACCAGAACCCAGTCCTGCTCATCGGCGCGCAGGGCCAATTGCCGCAACGCATTGAGCACTGAGTGGCAACGCTCCTCACCGCCGCTCACCCGAATCACCCGAGGATCATCGGCATGGTCGCACGCCTGCCAATAGGTGTCCTCCGAAGAGAGGGCGACATAGACCGCGCTTATCCTGGGATGGCCGAGTAGCCGGGCCAGGGTATGATCGATCACACGCCGCCCGGACAACGGCAGATACTGCTTGGGAATCCGGCTGGCCATGCGTCGTCCCACGCCGGCGGCCGGCACAACGGCCCAGCATCTAGCGCTCATCGCCGCTTCCGGCGGAGGGGCCGATGACCTGGTAGAAGATCTCCCCCTCCTTGATCATGCCCAATTCGCTGCGCGCCCGCTCTTCGATCGCTGCCTGCCCGCTGCGCAAATCCTCGACTTCAGCCTGCAATGCACTATTTCGCTCGCGCAACCCGACCAGTTCCTGCTTGAGTTGCTTGATCTCCTGCTCGAGATTATTGACCTCGGCCAGGCTGCCCTCCCCCACCCACAGACGATACTGCAGGAACAGCAGCAATACGATCAAGATAGCGATGACGATACGCATGGTTCAGGCAGGTGATCGACATAACCGGTTTAGGTCCGGTCAGTCGATAGCCACCGGAAAGGCGTCCTTTCCCGCATACACCGCGTCTTCACCGAGCTGATCCTCGATGCGCATCAACTGGTTGTACTTGGCGACTCGGTCGGAACGGGAGAGGGAGCCGGTCTTGATCTGCCCGGTCCCGGTCGCCACTACCAAGTCGGCGATGGTGGTGTCTTCCGTCTCACCGGAACGGTGAGAGACCACCGCGCTGTAGCCTGCTTCACGGGCCATCTCGATCGCCGCCAGGGTCTCGCTGAGGGTGCCTATCTGATTGACCTTGATGAGGATGGAGTTGGCGATCTTTTCATCGATCCCCCGCTGTAGGATTTCGGTATTGGTGACGAACAGGTCATCACCCACCAGTTGCACACGCTGACCGAGCTTTTCGGTCAACAGCCTCCATCCTTCCCAGTCACCCTCGTCCATGCCGTCTTCAATGGTGACGATCGGGTACTGATCGACCCAGGCTGCGAGATAGTCGGTGAACTCGGCCGCGGTGAACTTACGCCCTTCGGAGGCGAGGTGGTAGACGCCATCCGCAAAAAACTCGGAACTGGCCACATCCAACCCGAGATGGATGTCCCGTCCGGCAACGAACCCAGCCTTGCCGATCGCCTCCAGGATAACCTCGATGGCCGCTTCGTTGGAGGGCAGATTGGGGGCGAAACCGCCCTCATCCCCCACTGCCGTCGCCATCCCGCGACCCTTTAACACACCCTGCAGGGCATGGAAGACCTCAGCGCCATAGCGAACCGCCTCGCGGATCGAGCCCGCGCCGATCGGCAAGATCATGAACTCCTGCAGATCGACGCTGTTATCGGCATGGGCGCCACCGTTGATGATATTCATCATCGGCACCGGCAGCCGGTAGGGACCGGCCGAAAGCGAGCGATAGAGGGGCAACGCCCGCTCCTGGGCCGCTGCGTGAGCCGCCGCAAGCGAGACACCGAGCATCGCATTGGCGCCCAAATTGGACTTGTTCTCACTCCCATCCAGATCAAGCATGGCTTGGTCGATCCCGGACTGATCGGCAACATCCATCCCCATCAATCCCTGTTTAATGGGACCGTTGACATGGGAAACGGCCTGCAGAACACCCTTGCCCAGATAGCGACTCCTGTCGCCGTCTCGCAACTCCAGGGCCTCCCGCGAACCGGTCGAGGCGCCCGAAGGCACCATCGCCCGACCAATCGCGCCGTCGGCGGTAATCACATCGGCTTCGATGGTTGGATTTCCCCGTGAATCGAGGATCTCTCGTCCACGAACATCAACAATTTCAGACATTTTGTCTCCGTGTGCTGTATTCATTTTTTTAAAGTTATATCCAAGTGTAGTGTCTCATACTGAAGCTACGTCATCTCGGCAAAACCCCTGCCTTTCACCAATTGATCAATTTCCACTAAAGTCTCAAGCAACTCACCCATGCGGGATAACGGCCAGGCATTGGGACCGTCGCTGAGCGCCTTGTCCGGATCAGGGTGGGTCTCCATGAAGAGCCCGGATACCCCTGCGGCCACCGCCGCCCTGGCGAGAACCGGAACGAACTCCCGCTGACCGCCCGAACTCGCCCCCTGCCCGCCGGGTAACTGCACTGAATGCGTTGCATCATAGACCACGGGGCAGCCGGTATTGCGCATCACGGCCAGGGAGCGCATGTCGGAGACCAGGTTGTTGTAACCGAATGAAACACCGCGCTCGCAAACCATGATCTGCCGGTTGCCTGTCGCCCTGGCCTTGTCGACCACATGCGACATATCCCAGGGCGCAAGAAACTGGCCCTTTTTGATATTCACCGGACGCCCTTGTCGCACCACGTTCTGAATAAAATTCGTCTGCCGGCAGAGGAAAGCCGGGGTCTGCAACACATCCGCTACCTGAGCGACCTCGTCCAGCGGGGTATCTTCATGCACATCGGTCAATACCGGTACCCCGATCTGCGACTTGACCTTCTCCAGGATCATCAGCCCCTGCTCCATGCCCGGTCCGCGAAAACTCGCTACGGAAGAGCGGTTGGCCTTGTCGAAGGATGACTTATAGATAAACGGGACCCCGAGCGCAGCCGTCAGCACCTTCAGTTCACCGGCGCTATCCAGCGCCAACTGCTCACTCTCGATGACGCAGGGTCCGGCGATCAGGAACAGCGGGCGATCGAGCCCGATCTCGAATCCGCAAAGCTTCATGCACGGGCATCCCGATGTTTTCTCGCCGCCTCGATAAACCCGGAAAACAACGGATGGCCGTAGCGCGGCGTGGAGGTGAATTCCGGATGAAACTGACAGGCCACGAACCAGGGATGATCGGGGATCTCGACGATCTCCACCAACCGTCCGTCCACCGAACGACCTGCGACCTTCATCCCGGCGGTGACGATGTCATCCAGATAACCGTTGTTGAATTCATAGCGATGACGATGCCGCTCGATGACCACTTCCTTATCATATAACTGACGGGTCTGGCTGCCAGGCTCCAGGCGGCAGTGCTGGCCGCCGAGCCGCATGGTGCCGCCCAGGTCGGACGCCTCGCTGCGTCTCTCCAGCTTGCCGTCCGCATTCAACCACTCGGTGATGAGGGCGATGACCGGATGCGGCGTGGAGCGATCGAATTCAGTGCTGTGGGCCCCCTCCAGCCCGGCGACATGACGGGCAAACTCAATAACCGCCACCTGCATGCCGAGACATATCCCCAGATAGGGGATGCCGTTCTCACGGGCATAGCGGACAGCGGAGATCTTACCCTCGACACCCCGGTTGCCGAAACCGCCCGGCACCAGAATGGCATCCATGCCGGCCAGATTCTCGAATCCGCTCTTCTCGATCTGCTCGGAATCGACATAGTGAATGACGACTCGATTGCCGGTATGCACGCCGGCATGCATCAGTGCCTCGGAGAGGGACTTGTAGGCCTCGGTGAGATGTACGTATTTCCCCACCATGGCGATTTTGACCTCCTGTTCCAGGTTGTCCAGACCATCCAGGAAAGATTCCCATTCGGAAAGGTCCGCGGCAGGCAGGTCCATATTGAAACGCTGATTGACCAACTCGTCCATCCCCTGGGCATGCAACAGCACCGGTATGCGATAGATCGAGTCGGCGTCCACCGCGGAGATAACGGCCTTTTCCGGGACATTGGTGAATAGCGCAATCTTCTTGCGCTCGGCCTCCGGCAAGGGTTGTTCCGAACGGCAGACCAGGATATCGGGTTGAATACCGATCGAGCGCAACTCCTTCACAGAGTGCTGGGTGGGTTTGGTCTTGATCTCGCCGGAGGTCTTGATATAGGGCACCAGGGTGAGATGCATGAACATCACCCGCTGGGGTCCCATCTCCACGCCCATTTGGCGAATCGCTTCCAGAAACGGCAGGGATTCGATATCGCCCACGGTGCCGCCGATCTCCACCAGGCAGATATCATTGTCCCCGGCGCCCAACAACACACTCTCCTTGATCTGGTTGGTGATATGCGGAATCACCTGCACCGTGCCCCCCAGATACTCGCCTTTGCGCTCCTTGCGGATCACGCTGTCGTAGATCTGGCCGGTGGTGAAATTATTGTTGCGCCCCATGGTGCTGCGAATAAAACGCTCATAGTGACCCAGGTCCAGGTCCGTCTCGGCCCCATCCTCGGTGACGAAGACCTCCCCGTGCTGAAACGGACTCATGGTTCCCGGATCCACGTTGATGTAGGGATCGAGCTTGATCATGGTGATATTCAAGCCACGGGCTTCGAGTAATGCGGCCAGGGACGCGGACGCAATTCCCTTACCTAGGGATGAAACGACACCGCCCGTAATGAAAATAAATCTGCTCATGAAACTGCTAATTTTTTGTGTGCTGGGAAAGGGAAACAGGACGGGGGGAAACAGTAACAGATCGGCCCCGACGTCTCAATCGCATGAAGCGCATCCCGCCTCGGTTGACGATGCCCGCCGCTATGTTGCTTCTACCCGCTTAGGGTCTATAATCGACTGGCGTATCACGCAAAAAACAACTACATGAACAAGTTGGCCGATGCACGGATGAAGCTGTGCCGATTTCAAGACGGATCATTGAGCCCAAACTCGATCCATTTCGAATTGATCAACGACCAACCGCTTGTTTTTCAGGGAAAATGTGGTTTAAAAAATCTATCTAGAGAGGAAGAAAGCATGACTAAATTCGCTAAAGTTCTAGGTGTCGCCGCTCTCGTTGCCGTATCGACCAGCGCCTCCGCGTGGTGGGGTGGTCCAGGCTGGGGTAATAACCGTGGCTGGAACAACGACGGCTGGGGCGATGGCTGGGGCGATGGCTCCGGTGACTTCAGCTTTGGCATGAGCGGAAGTGGTCGCGGTTCCGGCTATGGCCGTGGCAATAATTATTACCGTGACTACGGCGGCTATGGTCCCTACGGCGGCTATGGTGGTCCTTACGGCGGTTATGGCGCTCCTTACGGCGGCTATGGCGCTCCTTACGGTGGTTATGGCGCTCCTTACGGTGGTTATGGCGCTCCTTACGGTGCTCCCTATGGCTATCCGGCCCCTGCCGCACCCGCTGCACCCGCCGCCCCTGCAAAATAGGCAATCCGGCGTAAGTGTGGTGAAAAAGCCGGCCCTGGGCCGGCTTTTTCAGTCTACAAAGGGCGTTTCGGCGATAATAAAGCCTAAAATGACTTGATCCTGATCAAGAATTTCTGGAAGAATAGGCGTGACGGGTTAGCCCCTGGCAATTACATACCCGTCATGCTGGAGCGAATTCTTGACTAGCCGAAAAGTTGTCTCATTCGAAAACATCAAGGTTGCCTGTAAAAACTGCAGCCTTTCGACCCTTTGCCTCCCCATGGGATTGAGCCCGGATGACGTAGAACGCCTCGATAGCATTATCAAACGCGGCCGCCCCTACCATCGTGGCGATCACCTCTATCGCGGGGGCGACAAGTTCCACAGTCTTCGCGTCATCACCAGCGGTTCGGTGAAAACCTACTCACCGAACGAAGACGGCGGGGAACAGGTGTTGGGATTTCATCTCCCTGGGGAGCTGATCGGTCTCGATGCGATCCTGGACGACAACCATAACTGCGCCGCGATCGCTCTGGAGACCACCGCGGTCTGCGAAATCCCCTTCACCCAACTGGAGTCGCTGAGCAGTATCATGCCAAGCCTGCAGCATCAGATGTATCGCCTGCTCAGCCGTGAGATCGGGCAGGATACGGAGATGTTGACCCTGCTGGGCAAAAAGAGCGCCGAGGAGCGCCTGGCCAGCTTCCTGCTCAGTTTCTCTGAACGCTTCAAGCAACGGGGTTTCTCAGCCAGCGACTTCTTCCTCAGTATGTCCCGTCACGAGATCGGCAACTACCTGGGGCTCGCGGTAGAGACCGTCAGCCGCCTGTTCACCCGCTTCCAGGACGAAAGCCTGTTGCACGTAGAGAGGAAGCATGTGCAGTTGCAGGACATCCCCCGGTTATACGAAATCGTCCAAGGATCGGATAGTGCAAAATCGAGCCAGTCGCGCGGATAACAGGTTAAACGGCCGCAGCCCTTAATCCTTCAACCAGACACATCCCTCCATACGCTCCAGCTGCCGATAGTGGATCTCCAGTTCCTGCTCATTCGCATTGATGACCTTGAGCCCTGGTCGATTGGACGCTAGACGGCGAATGCCGTCGATCGAGGGCTCACCCGTCTCATCCATCGAGGAACTGTCGAGAAGCAGCGCCGCCTGTCCTCCGGTCATCGCCAGGTAGACATCCGCAAGTATTTCGGCGTCAAGGAGTGCACCGTGCAACTCCCGGTGGGAGTTGTCGATATCGTAGCGCTTGCACAGGGCATCGAGGCTGTTTCTCTGACCCGGATGCATCTTTTTCGCCATCACCAGCGTGTCGGTCACGGCGCACAGGGCATCCACCTTGCCCGGGCTGTTCATGATGCCCAGCTCATGATCCAGGAAACCGACATCGAACGGGGCGTTGTGGATGATCAGCTCAGCCCCGCTCACATAGTCGATAAAGTCGGCCGCCACGTCGCAGAACTTCGGCTTGTCGGCGAGAAACTCATTTTTGATGCCGTGCACCTCGATGGCGGCGGCATCGATATCCCGCTCCGGTTGCAGATACTGATGGAAATTGTTTCCCGTCAACCTGCGGTCCACCATCTCGACACAGCCGATTTCAATGATCCTGTGTCCTTGCGCGGGCTCCAGGCCGGTGGTTTCGGTATCGAGCACGATCTGTCGCATCAGCTCCCTCGCTCCGTTATTCCCCGGTTGGCCAACGCGTCCGCGAGTTCGTTTTCACTATGACCGGCATGACCCTTGACCCATTGCCACTCCACCTGGTGCTTGAGAACCTCCGTATCCAGGGCCTGCCAAAGATCGGCGTTCTTGACCGGTTTCTTCGCGGCGGTCTTCCAGCCATTGCGTTTCCAATTGTGAATCCACTGGGTGATCCCGTTCTTCACATATTGAGAATCGGTAGTCACCCGCACCCGGCTTTTCTTTTTCAGGCTCTGCAGAGCGCGGATAACCGCCATCAATTCCATGCGGTTATTGGTGGTCTCCGGCTCGCCGCCATACAGGTGTTTTTCATGTTTGCCATAACGCAACAACACACCCCAGCCACCGGGTCCCGGATTGCCCTTGCAGGCGCCATCGCTAAAGATCTCCACGATTTGAGTCATTAAACCTAGAATCCTCAGTTGAACGCCGTGAAGAGTGCGTTTGTGGTGGTGCAGGGCAAGGCACAACGACACGGAATAGTTGTTCTATTCCAAGGCGTTGTAACGCAGCCATGCGCCGCCACAAGCGTGCTATTCACGGCGTAACGCTGCTCACCCGCCAGGTGAGTATTCCCAATACTGAGAAAACCCATGTTTTCAAAGTGATGAATCGTGTGCATAGTGGTCAACTGAGGATTCTAGGTTGAATTCCGCTTCTCGTCGTCGGTTCCGCGGCTGTCGGCAGAACCCGTTTCTTCACCAGCCACTTGGGGCGGATCGGCGTCAGGGCCACCTCCCGTTTCACCGCAAGGATGACATAGACACCGCCGAGCAAGGGATAGAACCTCATCCCGAATCGCTCCATGAATGCCAGTCTCTGCATAATCGCCTGATTGCCGATGGGGGGCCGGTAGTTTACATAGACCACCTCCTCCAGATCGAACCCGAGCAGCGAAAACCAGTCCTGGACGCGCCGGCAACTGAAAAAGTGGCCACACCAGGGCATGGTGGCGGAACGAAGACGCAACAGCCGCCATAATCCCCATTGACTCCAGGGATTGAAACCACTGAGCAAGACCTTGCCCTCGGGAATCAGCACCCGCTCCACTTCCCGCAACAGTTGATGCGGGTCGGTTGAGAAGTCCAGGGTGTGCGGCAGTACGATCCCGTCCACGCTGTCGCTCTCCAGCGGCAGATAGTGGGGGTCGGCGCACAGATCGGTCCCCGAACCGGCGCTGCCTATGCCCATCACCACACGATTGCGCGCAGGACTCATGCTCAACAGATCCCAGTTGCGACAGGGGAGACCGATCTGCACCAGATGATAGCCGAACATGGCGGCAATCCGCTGTTGTAAACAAGCCTCCTCCTGGATTGCCAGGCTGTTTCCCAAGCGGCCCTCAAACCATGCCTGCAGCCGATTCTGCTGGCAAGATCCCAGTTTTAACAGCTTGTTTTCTTTCATATATCAAGGTATCGGTTTTGCTACCGACACAACTGTCAGGTAACCTGTGCACCCTAAGTGCTCATGCAAAGCGGAATTGCAGGGGCACTGAATACACAGATTACAGCGCACTGCCTCGCGCAGGGAGTACTGAACATGGAAATGATACGCGGCTCTGAAACTATTTTCCTCCGATTTACAGCATGTCTACAAAAACCCTTTATAACTCAATACGTCACCCAAAGCTTTTATTGCTGATAATGAGTCTGTTCTTCGCCTGTCTGCTCACCGCCTGCCAGACCCTGCCCAACGGGGGGACGCAATCCGCACTGGAGGAGGTGCCTCTCTCTCAACTGGCCACCGAGGCCCTGCGGACACACCCGACCCCGGAAACGGCGCATGTCACGATTCAGAAGATGCCACAGATCGCCGAGGAGCTACAGACAGTCGTTGCGGCCTTGCCCGTCCCCGAACAACCCAGGGATCTGTGGAGCCGGATGCTGGACGGTTACAGCCTCTCCATCCCCCCTGATCCCAGGGTGGGGCGTGAACTGAACTGGTACAGCAATCATCCCGGTTATATCGAACGCATTCAGTTGCGCGCCGAACCCTACCTCCACTTCATTCTGGAAGAGATCGATAAACGCGGCATGCCAGGTGAAATCGCTCTGTTGCCTGCCGTGGAAAGCGCCTTTCAGCCCTTCGCCTACTCGCCGGGGCGCGCCGCCGGCATGTGGCAGTTCATCCCCTCCACAGGGCGATACTTCGGGCTCAAGCAAAACTGGTGGTACGACGGCCGGCGGGATGTGGTGGCGTCGACCCGCGCCGCGCTGGACTATCTCAAGGCCCTGAGCAGACAGTTCGACGGGGATTGGGAACTGGCCCTGGCCGCCTACAATTCCGGCGCCGGCACGGTGCGCAACGCCATCAAGCGCAATCGCAAGCGCGGCAAGGCAACCGATTTCTGGTCACTCAAGCTGCCCGACGAAACCAGCGCCTATGTGCCCCGCTTGCTGGCCCTGGCAGAGATCTTCAGACATCCGCAAACCCACGGTGTCACGTTGCAGGTCTTTCCTGACGAGCCCTATTTCACCACCATCGATATCGACTCCCAACTCGACCTCGCCCTGGCCGCGGAGATGGCGGACCTGCCGATTCAGGATCTCTACCTGCTCAACGCCGGCTTCAACCGCTGGGCCACGGATCCGGACGGCCCCCACCAACTCACCCTTCCTCTCGATAAGGTGGAGTCATTTCTCGTAAAACTTAAAGCACTGCCTGCTGAAAAACGCTTGACCTGGAAGCGTTACAAGATCAAACAAGGCGATTCACTGAGCGTCATCGCCAGGAAGCATGGCACCACCAGCAAACTACTCAGGCAGGTCAATAAGCTGAGAGGGAACAGAATACGCGCGGGAAGACATCTACTGATCCCTGTCTCAAGCAAAAGTCTCGATCAATATGCCTACAGCGCGGAGCAACGTAAAAGTGCAATCCAGAACAGGCCCCGCAGCGGTCAAAAACAGCACTACATCGTCAAGCCGGGGGATAGTCTGTGGAAAATCGCCAGGACGCATCATGTTAACCACAAAAAACTTGCCGCCTGGAACGGTATGGCGCCGGGAGACACGCTAAAGCCTGGTCAGAAACTGGTCATCTGGGTGAAAAAGGCCCCCTCTTCCGAACTGTCACTGCTAAACCTGCAACCCACTGGCACACAGAGTAAACTGCACTATAAAGTCAGGCGTGGCGACTCTTTATCCCGCATCGCTCAACGCTTTAAGGTCTCGATTTCCGACCTTAAGCGCTGGAACACCCTGAACAGCAAGTATCTGCAACCTGGTCAACGTCTCAAACTCTACGTTGATGTGACTGAACAAACGCTCTGACACGAATGGCACTTACTTAAGATCAAAACCACCGTCATCCCGGCAAATGCCGGGATCCAGAATCACCAACAGGCGTCATTTCCCTGGATTCCATCCTTAGGTCCGTAAACGGTGCATCCATGCACCACTTCTCCGGCATTCGCCGGAATGACACGGTTACTGGAATGACGAGTAAGATCCAGGCATATTCACCTCAAGTAAGCGCCATTCCGCTCTGACACTTCTTTGGCCTACATCAACGAAAAGCTGTAATTGTTTGACAGCCGGAGAGCGCTGATCGAGTATCGGCATGCCGATAAGTTGTATGTATGAGGTGACTCTGATGAGTGACGAATGCCGTTTGAGAGAAGGGGTGGAACTGAATCTGCCCGATGTCGAGAAAATTGCTATCGGACTGAAATCCCTGGCTGTCTACACGATGCTCGCCTATGAGCATGAAGACGACCCTCAAGATCTGGATGAGGTCGTACAGGAGGGGCTTGACGCAATCGATCGTCTGTTCAATTGCTGAGTCCTTAGCGGCATATTGCCTGATGCGCGGCCTATGCCAGTGGTAGGGTGTGGCCCTGCCGCACCGTAACTTGAAGCTCTGGAACCCAAGGTATTGGGTCAGGGGGTCGCGAAGTGAAGAAACCCGTCATAGCAAACAGGAGCGTAACCCAGCATGGTGCGGCAGGGCCGCACCCTACGCCCTGTTCACATGATGCGTTCCCACATAGAACATGGGAACGAGTTAAATTTGAACTCCGAAACTTGAGTTATTAACCCGGCAACCTACTAACCCATATTGGCGGGGCACATAGTGTGTGCCCCGCCTAATCACCCTTCGGGTTAGTAACTATCATGCGGCTGGCTTCACCTCGTCCATACGGATACCAAGCCCCTGAGCCACCCGTTCGCCATAGCCGGGATCCGCCTTATGGAAGTGGCCGATCTGGCGTACTTGGATAGCATGCGGCACATCTTTCATGGCCCCTACAAGGTTATCAACCAGACGCTGTCGAGCCCCATCATCCATCAGACGAAACAGATCGCCGGCCTGGCTGTAGTAGTCCTCATTGTCCACCCAGTGATCGTAACGATCGGCATCGCCAGCGATGCGCAGGGGCGGCTCCCTGTATCGTCCGTCATCCACGGGACCGTCAAAACTGTTGGGCTGATACACCACCTGTTCACCGCCATTGCCGTCGAAACGGGTCTGCCCGTCCCTGTGATAGCTATGCACCGGACAGCGTGGTTTGTTGATATCCAACGCCGCGTAGTTAATACCGATACGGTAGCGATGCGCATCAGGATAGGAGAGCAGGCGCGCCTGTAACATCTTGTCGGGTGACGCCCCGAATCCGGGCGGCAGATTGCCAGGCTCGAATGCGGCCTGTTCCACTTCGGCAAAGTGGTTTTGCGGATTTCGGTTCATCTCCAACACCCCGACTTCGATCAACGGGTAGTCGCCTTGCGGCCACACCTTAGTCAGGTCAAATGGATTGATCGAGTAGGTCTCGGCATCCTTTTCAGGCATGACCTGGACCTTTACGCTCCACTTCGGATAGTCGCCCCGCTGAATGGCTTGATAGAGTTCTTGGCGATGAAAGTCGGGGTTTTCTCCGGCAATCTTTTCAGCTTCCCCGGCTGACAGACATTGGATGCCCTGCTGTGTCTTAAAGTGCCACTTCACCCAATAGCGCTCTCCCTTATCATTCCACAGGCTGAAGGTATGGCTGCCGAACCCATCCATATGACGCAGTGTTGCCGGTATGCCGCGATCGCCGAACAACCAGGTGACCTGATGGAGCGATTCCGGACTCAATGACCAGAAATCCCATTGCATGGCCGCATCCCTCAAACCCGTCACGGGGTGGCGTTTTTGCGAATGTATGAAGTCGGAAAACTTCAGCGGGTCGCGGATAAAAAACACCGGGGTATTGTTTCCCACCAGATCCCAATTCCCCTCTTCGGTATAGAATTTGGTGGCAAACCCTCGCGGATCGCGCACCGTATCGGCCGATCCCAGTTCACCGGCCACTGTCGAGAAACGGGTAAAGGTCTCACACTGGTTGCCCCGCTTCGAAAACAGCTTGGCGCGGGTGTAGCGCGAAATATCGCCGGTGACGGTGAAGGTCCCATAGGCCCCCGCGCCCTTGGCATGCACCACCCGTTCAGGCACCCGCTCCCGATTGAAATGGGCCATCTTCTCCATCAGATAGACATCCTGCATCAATACCGGGCCGCGCGCGCCTGCGGTGATACTGTTTTGGTTGTCAGCTACCGGGCATCCCGCCGCCGTGGTGATTACGCTCTTTTTGCTCATCTCTGGTCTCCTCGATCTTGTCTTGACGATTAAAACGCTGCCCGCTTCATCCAGGCCACACGTTCAATTTAGAGGCCACAGAGTAATTTGTATATTTGATTGTTTCTATGTATTTGTTAGTTATTTACTATCATTTAAGGATGTAAAAAATATACCTAGTACTCCGTCCTGAAAGAAAAATTCTCGCAAAGACGCCAAGATCGCAAAGTTATAACTTATTGTTTTTTATTGTATTTATTTTTCCTTGGCGATCTTGGCGTCTTTGCGAGAGAAATTGTCTTGTTTCTGGACGGACACTACCTACTGCATGCGAGATCTAAATAGACGCAGCAGCTCTGCCAGCCGCCCACTCCGCCAAGGCCAATTGACTCCACACCGGATAGCAACCACAATGCAACCATATTGCAACTAAATTTGGAGCATTTATGGCCTCTGTTACGATTAAAAACATACCCGAGCAGTTGTATGCGCACTTAAAACGAGCCGCCAGGGCCCACCATAGAAGCATTAACAGCGAACTGATTGTTTGTTTAGAGAGGGTTCTATTACCCAGCAGGCAATCTCCTGACGAGCAGATACTTGCCGCTCGCACCCTGAGAAAGCAGGTGAAGGCTTCGCTGATTAAGGCTGCTGACATTGATGCGGCTAAAAATGAAGGGCGCCCATGATTGTTGTTGATACCAACACGATTGCCTATTTGTACCTACCCACCGAGTTTACCGCAGCTATTGAAAAGCTCTTGGATGCAGAAGCCCATTGGGCGGCCCCCTTACTGTGGCGTAGCGAATTTAGAAATATATTGGCTCTATATTTGAGAAAAGGGCTGATTGAATATGGCACTGCATGCGGCATTCAAGCCCAAGCAGAGGACCTGATCGGTGAAAACGAATTCAATATTGACTCGGTTTCCGTTTTAACCCTGGCCTCAGAATTCGATTGTTCGGCTTACGATTGCGAATTTGTCTCGCTGGCAAAAGCCCTTGATACCAAACTCATCACCGCCGATAAGAAGTTACGAAAATCATTTCCCGAAATCGCCATCACTGCCCATGACTACCTATCCACCTCGCCCTGACTGGCGTCGCTTGACACGAATGCCACAACAGACAAGCATGGAGGCGATAAACAGCAATAGCGAGAGGGAGCATCATGCAGCGACAGAATCCCACACCTGGTAAAAATGGCTGTATCGCCTTAGGCGGCAACATCAGGATCTGGACCTTATCGCTGCTGGCGCTGCTCTCCTGCCAATCCATGCTCACGGCGTCCCCCCTTGACCCGGCGGATACGCCACAGCCCTTGAAGGCGTGGGTGCCCTGGGTCATTTGGGACCATGACGACATCGACTGCCCCTTCCTCGCCGCGGGCCAGGGGAAAAAATGTGTCTGGAGCACTCATCTATCGCTCCATCTGAGTGACACCGCGGGCGAGTACACCTATACAGTCACCACCTTCAAAGAGGAGACGGTCATCCTGCCCGGCAGTGACAGCCACTGGCCCAGAGAGGTGTCAGCGAATGGGAACCCGGCAATCGTCACCGCCACCCCGGACCGGCCATCCGTTCAACAGGCCTCGAAATCAGAAAACAGACCCCATCTGCCCGGCATTCGACTCCCGCCGGGCACGCATATCATCAATGGGCGTTTCAGTTGGGACCGGTTACCCGATATCCTGGCGATTCCCGCACAGGCCGGCATTGTCGATCTGACCCTGAATGGCCGATCCATTCAACATCCAGTGATAAAGCGGGGTGCTCTGTGGCTGAAAGAGGGCGGTGAGATCACCCGGCAACGGCAACCGGAAGAGCGGATATCCGTGCGTGTCTTTCGCTTGATCAACGACGATCTGCCGCTGAAATCCGAAGTCCATATCGATTTGCAGGTCTCAGGCAGACAACGTGAGATGGTGGTCGGCAAACCTCTCCTGGAGGGATTCATACCCATCCGCATCGACAGCGACTTACCGGCCCGGCTCGATGCCAATGGCGAGCTACGGGTACAGGTCAGGCCTGGTAGCTGGCGATTGTCGGTATCCGCTCGGCATCCGACGCCTGTCAATCAGCTCAGATTGAACAAACAGCAAGCGCCCTGGCCGGATCGGGAGGTCTGGTCGTTTCAGGCGCAACACCATCTCAGGATCGTTGAGATCGGGGGTCCAAAACAGATCGACCCGCGCCAGGTCAAGCTGCCTGAGAGATGGAGCCGGTTCCCAGCCTACGCCATGGGGCCGCAGGATAGCTTCAATATCACTGTGATCCGCCGGGGGAATAGGGAACCAGAACCGGATCAGTTGCAACTCCAGCGCTCCATCTGGCTAGATTTCGAGGGTCAGGGCTATACCCTGCAGGACCGGATAACCGGCAGCATGACCCATGACTGGCGACTGGATGTGGATTCTGTGCTGCAGCTTGGCCGGGTGGTATTGAACGGCGCACCCCAGTTCATTACCCGCTTGCCCGGCAGCGATTCCACTGGTGTCGAGGTCAGACGAGGTGACATCTCGCTGCTGGCGGATCTGCGCCTGCGACGAGATGGCCCGCAACTACCCGCCAACGGCTGGGGGCGTGACTTTAACCAGCTGTCCGGGGAGCTGAATCTCCCGCCTGGCTGGAAGTTATTGGCTGCCACCGGGGTGGATCGCGTCCCCCAAGCGTGGCTGCAGCAGTGGACGCTCTACGATCTCTTTCTCGTCCTCATCGCCACCATTGCGATAACGCGCTTGTGGCATTGGCAGTGGGGAGTTGCCGCCTTGCTCACCCTGCTCATTACCTGGCATGAACCCATGGCGCCGCAGATGATCTGGCTCTATCTGCTGGCGATGATCGCCATTTCACGGGTGACGCCTGCCGGCAAGGCTGAAACATGGATTCGAGGACTGCGCATAGCCGGCTATCTGGCGCTGATTGTCATCATCGCACCCTTTATCATCCACCAGGCGCGCACCGGCTTGCACTCGCAATTGGAGAAATACAGCATCACACCGCAAGCCGTTATCGCCAAACAGCCGATACCCCGACAGCCGCAAGCCCCTCCCGCCTTGGACGACAATGAACAGCGGGGGAACATCATGTCACCTGAAGCCGATGGATCCTATGAACTCTACTCAAAACTCCCTGGATCCAAGGTCGCTCGGTTCGGACGCTCTCGGCGCACCCTGGAGCAGGTGGATCCTAGCGCGATCGTACAGACAGGCCCAGGATTGCCTGCCTGGTCCTGGACAAAGATAAACCTAATCTGGAACGGTCCTGTCTCAGCCGATCAGGCCATCGGGCTGTATATGCTTTCGCCGACCCAGACATCGCTGCTGAAATTTGCCGCTATCGGACTGATCCTGCTGTTGGGATGGCGTCTACTGGATCGAGAAAACGGCCTCCGTCTTCGACGGCCCGCGATAGGTAACCTGATGGTGGTTGTCCTGCTGTTTCCTATATTGACTTCACTAGCGGATAGGGCCAATGCGGAACTCCCGGATCCTGAGATGCTTGCCGAGCTTGAACGGCGGCTTACCCTGCCCCCGGCGTGCCTACCGGGCTGCGCCTCGATTCATGAGATGGTTCTGACTGTGGATGAGACATCCTACAAAGCGCTATTGACCGTGCATGCCTTGGAACCGGTGGCGATACCACTGCCTGTGGATACCGGGCAGGTAACACCCATGCGCGTCACACTGAATAATCGATTGACGCCCATATTGTTTCGAAAAGCGAACCAGCTCTGGCTACTGGCCCAGCCAGGGGAGTTCCGGATTCAGTTGGATGTGCGCCTCCCCCCACAGGACGAGGTGCAAATACCCTTGCCCATGAAACCTCACCGGGTCGTCGTTGAGGCGGCGGGTTGGTCTGTCGAGGGGATAGGTAAAAACCGTGTCCCCCAGGAGCAAATCGCCTTGACCCGGATCCGTTCGGAATCCGCCACGCCCGGCGACAACCGGCATGTCATCAGTGGTACGGCACTGCCGTCGTTCTTTCGCGTGGAGCGCACGCTACAGTTAGGATTGGATTGGACTATCTCCACAACCGTCAACCGTGTCACACCGGTCGGAACACCGGTGACCCTGCAGCTACCGCTGCTGGCAGGGGAGTCGGTGGTCAGCGAGACAATCAGAGTCAAAAACCGCAAGGCGATCGTCTCGCTATCAGCCAGTCAACGGCAAGTGTCGTGGCACTCCAAGCTGGATATCGGCGATCGGATTGAACTCAAGGCTGGCGATACCGATCAATGGATCGAGCATTGGCGTGTGGACATCGGGCCTATGTGGCATCTGCGTCATACGGGCATTCCGCCCGTGCACCATCAGGATGCCAAGCAACATTGGTTGCCGACCTGGCAACCCTGGCCGGGTGAGCAGGTAAGCTTGATGATCGTTCGACCTGAAGGGGTCGCCGGCAATGTCATAACCGTCAGTCAGAGCCAACTATCCGTTCAACCGGGTAAACGCGTGACCAACAGTGAACTCGCTTTCCGGCTTAGGGCGAGCCGGGGCGGTAGTCACGACTTCATGCTGCCGCAAGGCGCTGAGTTTCAATGGTTGAAAATCGACGGCCGGCAACTGCCGATCAGGCCGGAAAATGGCAATCTCGCTCTCCCTGTGGCGCCGGGTGAACAGGTGTTTGCCATGGCTTGGCGTCAACGGGAAGGTATCCACAGCCTATGGCAAACCCCTGAATTGACACTCGGCATTTCAAGTGTCAATGCCAACCTGACGGTCAACCTGGCGCAGAGCCGCTGGGTGCTCTGGACCGATGGTCCGCGCATGGGTCCCGCCGTGCTGTTCTGGAGCCTGCTGCTGGTGGTGCTGATCGCCGCCACCCTGTTGGGCAGAACAACCGCCGGCTTTCTGCCGCTCTCCACCGGATCATGGTTCCTGCTGGGAATTGGGCTGACACAGGTCTCTATCCTCTCGAGTCTGGCGGTGGTCGCCTGGTTTTTCCTGCTCCATTATCGAAACAGGATAGACCCGCAACGCAGTACAGGGAGATTCAATCTGACTCAAGTCGGTGTTGTCTTGCTGACGGCCATCTTTATCGCCATTCTGTTTTGGGCAGTGCAACAGGGCCTGCTCGGACTGCCCGCCATGCAGATCGAAGGCAATGCCTCTTCGGCCTATCAGATGAACTGGTACCAGGATAGGGTAGCTGGCGGTTTTCCCCAAGCCACTGTGATCTCTGTGCCGTTGATCGTCTATCGCGGACTGATGCTGTTGTGGGCCTTATGGCTGGCCTTCGCATTGCTGTCCTGGTTGAAGTGGGGTTGGGCTGCTTTCTCTAAAGACGGTATTTACTGGAAACCGGTGAACCTGGCCTTCAAAGAGAAGATAAAGCGGAAGAAACACTCAGCTGCGGATGACCAGGCGACGAAAGAATCTTCGACGTAATGCTTGGTTTCGGTGTTTCATCTATCGTTTATACCCAAGCCTATATTTCCGGGGAGTCTCAAATATCACTCAACCTGGCCGGTAACAAGGATTGGTATGCCATGAACATGGGACATTTTGAGGGATGGGCTATATCCGTAGGTGTGCCGTGGCGCGCCGTCAAACCCCATCTTGATGATGTGATGGAACGGGCGCGAAGCTTATGGCCGAATTATCTTAAAACCGCACCGATGAAGGAGGAACATAAGGCAGCATTACAAACGCACTGGCGCAGGCTGCATCCGGATTTTTCGTTAGGCGGTCAGTCACCGCTTTGTTCGCACTTTTAGCCATTCATCAGAGTCAGTCGTTGGACTGCAAAAGGTCTCCAGCTATCCCAAAACGACATGTCGTGATATGGAAAAATCCCAGCAGAGACTGAACCCTGGACCTGAGCTCTATTTTCAAACCTTGCGGGTAAAAGCACAGACTCTTCAGGCATGCACAAGACAATTCCACAAGATCACAACGGCTGATGAGAACCTGATCAACCGGCAAAAGGAGCGTTGACGGATAATGGCAGAGCAGACCTGTAAATAAGGCTCTTAAGCAAAATTTGTGGGTATTTCAAGACGATAATTGACTCTCGCAAAGCCGCCAAGCACGCAAAGCATCATTGAATTTATTCAACAAGACCATTGACCATACGATGAATACCGCACTCGTCAGAGAAGTGATTTACGTCCTGCCCATCACTTTCTTCAAAATTTTAGCCGCTAAAATTTTGCGAAATTGCCGAAAGAACGAGACAGGTGATTCCTAAACTGTACTGGAGATTTTTTCTAGATGTGGCCTCTTGTATCCCACGAAATCCGCTAAACTATTGATACACAGGAGGTATTCAGTCCAACCCGAAAGTGAGCATGGAGGCGTTCACTGATAGATCTGTCGACGATGGCCTACCGCCAATACAAGCACCACCAGTCGGTCGTTCTCAATGTGACAAATCGCTCGATAGTTACCAATGCGGTAGCGCCACAAGCCTTGTAGCTCATGCCGTAGAGGCTTGCCAAAATGGCGGGGATCGTCTTCAGTTGCGATGCGCTCAGAGAAGTAACTCAAAATATCCCGTTGAATCTGCCTGTCCAACCGGCGCAACTCACGCCGGGCTCGGTCGTCCCACTCAACCGTCCAAGTCAAGGTCGGACTCCAGCTCTTCCTGGCTCCACCGCTTGGCTGGTGTTTTTAGCCGTTCAGCACCCAGATAAGCATCTTCCAGCTCCTCTAAGTGCTCCAGAATCGCTTCCCGCGCATAAAAACTCTTAGAGCGTCCGGTCTTGGCGGCCAGGTCGGCTAGGCGTTGTTCAATCTCATCTGGTAATCGAAGGGCTAGCATAGACATGCCTCCAGGAGTGATATACATGTATAGCATAGCTGAATGGCCGCAAGGTTGCACTATTAGAAGGAATAAGGGCTGCCACCGAGAACCCTATGCTCTATACGCCTCTGGCGCGCTTGTGAACCGATGAAGAAACGCCCCATCTACAAGAATCGGGCCGCATTTAGGCTGGCCCCCTGGGTGCGGGTGGGCGCTTCAAACAGCGGCTTCAACCTCATCAACCTCGTGATTTGTCTCATTCCTCATCTGTTGCTTCTCTTCAAACCCGTTTGAACAGCGCCCCTTCCGGCACCAACCCTTCTTCCAGAAAGCGCCACAGATCGATCAGCAGATGTCGTGCCACTCCGACAATGCGTTTCAACAAAAAATCCATCCGAAGCTGGATTTTATTGCGAGACGAGAATATTCTCCCTCACCCCCAAGGGCATCACCCCCCGTCCATTGCCTGCATATTGCGGGCGATCCACTCCGCCAGCTGGTTATCGTCGAACTCTCCTGCCGCCAGGGCTTGGAAAGTAACAACCGCATCGACTTCGGTGGCGATTAGCTCATAGCCGTTCATCTGTAGAAATACATCGACAGCGGCTAGAGCAATACGTTTATTGCCATCACGGAAACAGTGATTTTTAGCAAATCCAAAACCATAAGCGGCTGCCAGCTGGGGTAAGGTTGCGGCTGGATTGCTGTAATGCTCTAGCTGTTGTGGACGCGCCAGGGTGGCCCCCAGCGCTTTTTCGTCAACCGGTCCTTCGAGGCCTCCATGCTCTTGCAGCAATTCCGCGTGCATGGCGCGAATCGCCGCTTCCGGTATCCAGACCGGCATTATTTAGCCAGTTCGTGGAGCGCGTTGCGATATTTCCGGCGAGTCCGGCTAAAGGCCTCCATGGCAGCCTCAAACTCCGGATCGTAGGGGCTTAGCTGGACGCCATTACGATTTTCGTCGGCATACAGCTTGTCACCCTCACGGAGGTGCAAGCGCTCCAGCATCTCCTTAGGCAGGATGACACCGATAGAACTACCGATTTTTCGCAGTTTCAGGGCGTGCATGTGTGCATCTCCTATCTCAGACACAGGATATTATAACACATATTATAATTTAGAAAACAAATGCTCGCAGTAATACCCAATTTGCCGTCGAGTTGATTTTTCTTTTTTATCATGGAGTTATACTGCTGTCGCCATTTAATTTCAAATATTACAAATGTTTTTGCCACTGTCAGCACACCATTCGACGCGCCCCTTCTTGACCCAAAAATGAGCACATGACCCATCGAGTTGACGCACCGATGGATGAATAGTCGAGCGGCCGAGCAGATCCGTTTCGACACTCCAACAAGGTCTCCTGTTGGGCATCAACGACAGCTGAATGATCTCATCATTGTATTTTGGACATCTAAACACGGCCCATTTTTGGTACCCAGGGCCACCAACGATATAGACCACACCAGGTAGCATATCCTGTGGAACAGGGTGATCTAGCACTACCTGACTAATCAGGTCGGGGCTGCGAACAAGACCAAGGGAGACAGCGATTTTTCGTAAGAACACCTAAAACCACGCCATGGCTAATCAATCCTATCTAAAAATGGTTCGACGTCTCCTTTTCCCCAGACATCTTCTGATGCACACAACGGACACTCGTTTCGGGGTGAGTGCCCGGGCCTACGATCCTCATTATGCTGGAACAGCCGTACGCGGTTCGGGGCATGCCCATCCGGTCCACGAAAACCTTGCAACCGATGGAGAAGTTCATTGACACCCATGCACGCCAACTCTGTTGTAAACGTTACTACCGCCGGACTCGGGTTACCTTCGCCATACACATAGGCCTCAGCTTTTCGTCTCTCAAATTCTTCAGGGTTCTTCCTCTTCAGCGCCTGATCTGCTGCGATTGCTGGGTCGATAACCTCACGACAGAGCAAGCAGGCGCTTCTTGGTTCTACAACTGTAACGCGGCCATCAAGGGCCGTGATCATAGGAATGTCGTCATCACTTACATCGATAGCAAGGCCAATATCAATCACAGGAGTCAAATAATAATACGCAAAACGATTCAGAAACATGCGCCCGTCATGGTCATCGGTGCAACCAAATAGCACGTCACAAGACTTCAACGCATCTCGACATGCAGAGTCACCTACCCATGCATTTATCGGCACAACACGAACCCCAAGCCCAAGTTCGGTGACCTCTCGCGCCACTACCTCAACTTTTGGCCTCATAGCATCAGCATCTGCTTGGCGTGCACCATGTAGACGATTGAGATTAGTCTCATCAACAATATCATTGTCGAAAAGAACAACCTGGCCAACACCTAACCGCGCGAGGAGCATGGCTACTGCGCTGCCAGTGCCACCACAACCAACGACGCCGATGCGTAATTTACGCAAATCTCTGTTTAGAGCATCACCGAATGCGAGCGCCTGTCGGTGGAAGGCAGGCATCGTCAAATCAGTACACCGTTGTGGATAGCTCAACGCGATGCGTGATCCGATAATACGGATCCTAGAGAGCGGCACATAACCTGTTTCTCTTGTGGAATGCCAAACACGTCCAGTCATCTGTCCATCTGGCGTAAGCACAAGACTTATTAAACGCGTACCAGGCCCATTCCGGTTAATAGCACCTTGGAGTAGATCAGGCTCGTTGACATCATCTTGTGCGGAGAAATCCAATTGCCCAGCGGGATGATTGTGAACGATAGCAACAACCTGCTTGCTTCCCGCTGCCACCTTTAGTGCCCGAACGAATGAGCTGGTTGACCATGACACATGTGTTGAAGATGAATCGACAACCTCATCGTCGGGAACAGGCGCGACTCGTGTCATTAGAAATTTTTCATGTGCTTGATTCTCCCAGGGGTCTTTTTCCACTGATGCTGTTCTGCATAATAGATACGCAGCATGCTCACATCCGTCATCTCGAATCAGATGTGACTTAAGCGCTTCATAATCGTCTGACCGAAGGGATAGGCTGTAGACAGTCACGCCGCCTCCTGGAGAGCAAATCCTACCCGCTTGAGCATTGTCCAGATGCCATCAACACCAGGCCGCCACTCCCTATTGTGACGAGACCATCGCTGCCAGGTTTGTCCGATAAACTGGAAAGGCTGATCCGCCCTGCGCGGATATCGCCCACCATTAACGAGCTTTGCCCATGGCAGTAAATAAAACATATCCGGTGGAGCATCCGGGTATCCCGGCGGCAATAGAATCAATATATCTGCCCGATCAACATCAAACCGCCCTTCAGGTAAAGGATGGCCTTTAAGGATGAGTCCTTTGTGCCCACCATCTTCCTGCTCTACATAATCGAAGCCCTTCGATTCAAGATATTCGCGATCTTTCTCTGGTAGAAACACTATGCACCTACCCCTCAGTAGTCGTCTTCTTGATCGTAAAGAATTTTTCGGTGCCCTTACACGTCAAATCAACCGTATCAGTATCGGCAATCAGTTTGTCTTCCGGGCCAGGCACATCCTGCCAAGCATCAAATGTCTGATTGTCGACCCCTGCGAGTTGCTTGATTTCCACACCGGTAATCTCCGGCTTCGGCCAATCGTGGGGCCGGTGATCCACCAGAATATGGTAGGTTTCCGGCCGCTTCTCATGATCATCATGTTTTTTCTCATGCTCATGCTTCATCACATCAACTCCTCTCAGCGTTTGTCTTTAGGGGGGCAAGGATCGTTTCCGTGGCTGTCGCTTTGGCCGATCCTGCCGTCTTTGTTATGGATACGAAATTCAGTATCCTGGTTACGACTAATCTCTCGACCGCGATCTATGGCTTCTTGCTTGGTATCAAAGTGACCACTAGCGCGCTCTGCGCCACCTCTTTTAACATCCCATCCACCGTCGGAGTTGGGAACCACATGGTGAGATCCAGTTTTATTGCTCATTGGTCTTTCTTCAAAAGTTAATTTAGGTACACTACTTAAAGGAAAAAGCGTTACAGATGAGCGCTGTAACGCTATTCCCTTTTAGGGAACGGGAGGGAAATAAACGAATGTCTATGAATACCCTACCTCTTCAGTCGGATATTGATTGGGAAACACTGATATTAGAGGTTCAAACTGATCCAGCAGGCCCTGAGAGCGAAGCTTTCGGAAATCTTTATACGGCCATCTACGGATATATGAGCACGATCGCAAAGCAATGGCTGGAGCGGCATCGATTATCCGAGGTACAAGACCATGCACTGGTAGCACTTGGTCTAGATAAGGTCTTGAAAGAAATCGGTAAATTCGAAATACCAGATGATGAACCCACTGGTATTGGGCTAGCCTTCAAAGGATGGGTAAGCACATGCTGTGAACGTGAATGGACTAATAACAAGAATATTCATAGCAAAGTAGCACTTGAATCCCATGTTCTTGAAGAATGGGAAAAAAATAGTTGTCAATCTGTAGAAGAGCTACTGATCACTGAAGAGGAAGACACAACCTCTCTTTCATCCAGACAACAAACTATTTCCAAACAAAGACACATACTTAACGAGGAATTGGACCGACTACCAGAAGCGATGCGTGATGCCATTTTGGAAACGGAGGATCTAAAAAGCATCGAGAATCCTACAGGCCGAGGACTGAAAGGAGAAACTGCTGCAGTTGCTTCGAAATATGGGCTAACTCCAGGCGCGATACGCACCGCTCGGTGCCGATTAGCGAAAAGAGTCGAAGAAAGATTCCTAAAGGAGTGCAGCTAATGAAAAATGCAAACAAACATGCCGATAAAAAGGTACTTGAAAGCAACGTTAGTGCAAGGATTAAAGAGATTGCTGTTCAACATGGCTTTCGGCTACCTCAAAGCCAGGAGGAGGTCGCATTATTTGAGGAGACTTACGCGCATCTGATCCAGAAGGCAAACCTCAATCCGCCACCACTTAAAGAAATGTTAGCGCTTGCCAATAAGCTCAATAGGCTAGATCAGTCAATAGTTAAGCACCAGGCCACGACTCCTATAGATCATCGGTATGCAATGGCTGCTCGCAACGGTCAAGAAATTACTTCAGAAATCGAAGCTCGAATGGAAGAAGCGCTGAGAAAAGTAAAGCTTGAAAAGAAAAACAATGAATGAAGACATTATTCAACTAGCTGAAAATCTAGCTGAAGATCACAAGTACGCTGGGGGAGGAGGAGACCCACATATAGGTTTTGGAGACTATGAAGTCGACTTAGTTGAGGATGATTTTTATAACGCTTTTGAGGGCTTGCTCCGCTACAAAGACGGAGAATTCCAAGTATTCATTAACACTGGTCATAACCACTCTCGAACGAAAGGCCGGTGTCGATTTACTGCCGCACACGAATTTGGACATTACTGTATTAAATCTCATAGGGATTCCATTCGCTCTGGAAAAGGCACACATTTTTCAAAAAGCGGATTTCAGTCAAAAGAACCAATGGAGCGAGAGGCCGACATATTTGCAGCACATTTTTTAGTACCTACAAAGGCACTGCAGAAAAGACATAAGTCACCTAACTGGGGTGCTATGGAAATACTTGACGTTCACGCACATTTTGAAACATCCGTCACTTGCGCAGCACTTCGTTGCCAGGCGTCGCTCCCTGGGAACAGCACATTAATTCTTTGGGGCAAAACAGAGGTTCGATGGCAGAGAATGGATCGAGATTGGTGGTTTGACCTACCTGCACGCTCAATTCGAAACAGCAGCTTACTTGCAAATGGATCTGCAACAGAAAAGGTACTGAATGGCTATCCAATCCCAGATGAAGGCTATGTAAGGACTGGCACCACAAGGTCACATTGGTTTCCGCGAATCGCCCCGTGGTCCACCAAGAATGACATTCTTATCGAAGAGGCAATCCCCCTTGGTGACTATGGCGTTTTAACAATATTGCGGCCTGACTGCAGATAGATGCATGCAACCTGAGTATTCAAATTTTAGCGGCTAAAATTTTTACCTCACCCAAAAGAAGCCCAGAGGTTATGGGAGAATTTAGTATTTACGGACTGCCGGCTCCTGTCTACCGTTGAATTGGCCAATTTTGAAGTACTTTGCGTCCATTTGCGGACTCATTTCGACAGGAAAAGCCACCACATGGTCCACATGCAGCCGGACGCCGATTTTTTCGCCGATTGCGTGATCGTGATGGCTCTGCACCAGGCAGAGCAGCCGATTCCCATCCGCCAGGGCCAGGGTATAGAGATATTCCGCACCCTGAAACACCTTATCGACGATCTCCAACGTAAACTCACTCCCATCATCGTGGACGATATCGTCGGGACGAAACAATAACTCGACCGCTTCACCTTCCCCAGGCTGATCGACGAAATTGCCTTTCATCCGTCCAAGCGAGGAGTCGATCTGGCCATCCCGTAAGACCCGCCCGGGAATCATCGCCCCCTGGCCGATAAAATCGGCCACGAAACGATCCCTGGGTTGGTGGTAGAGGGAGTATCCTGAATCCCATTGGTGTAATCTACCTTTACCCAGCACCCCAATCGAATCGGCCAGGGAAAAGGCTTCCTGCTGATCATGGGTGACCAGGATCGCCGTCACCCCCTCCCGTTTCAGGATCGTCCTGACCTCCCGGGTGAGCTGTTCGCGCAACTCCACGTCAAGGCCGGAAAAGGGTTCGTCCAGTAACAGAATCTCGGGACGGGGCGCCATCGCCCTGACCAACGCCACCCGTTGCTGTTGTCCGCCAGAGAGTTGATGCGGATATTTTTTATCCAAACCCGACAGGCCCACCAGTCCAAGCAACTCCCGCACACGCTCGCTCTGCTGTTTACCACTGAGCCCCCGCAGGCCAAAAGCGATATTCTTCTCCACCGTGAGATGGGGATAGAGGGCGAAGTCCTGAAACACCATGCCGACGCGACGCTTCTCCGGGGCCATCGTCCGTCCCGGATACGAAACAGATCGCCCATGTAACAGGATCTCCCCTTCGGCCAATGGCTCAAAACCCGCAATAGCCCTTAGCAGGCTGGTTTTGCCACAACCGCTGGGACCGAGCAGACAGCCGATGGCGCCACTCTCCAGTTCGAAACTGACATCATCGACGACGGTTTGGCTGCCGTATTTCACACTGGCGTGCTTGACTTCAAGTTGATTGCGCATGACGTGACCGGGTAATGGAGCGACTCAGTAAAATGACCGGCAGGATACCGACAATGACGATTGTCAACGCCGCATAAGAGGCGTCGGCAAGCCGCTCGTCAGACGCCAGTTCATAGGCCCTCACTGCCAGGGTATTGTAGTTGAAGGGGCGCAGTATCAGGGTCGCCGGCAACTCCTTCAGGACATCGACGAAAACCAGCAACAATGCCGTCATCAGACTTCCTTTGAGCATCGGGATATGCACCTTGCGCACAATCTCGCCTGAACGGCTACCCAGTGACCTGGCCACTTCATCCAGGGTAGGTCGAATCTTGCCCAGTCCTGCATCCACCGTCTGCAGGGAGACGGCGAGAAACCGCACCAGGTAGGCGAACAGCAGAGCCGCCAGGGTGCCGCTCAACAGCAATCCGCTCGACCAGCCGAAACGCTCTCTCACCCAGGCATCCAGGGCGTTGTCGAAGGCGGCAAAGGGAATGATCACGCCCACGGCAATCACCGTACCCGGTATGGCATAACCCATTCCCGCCATCCTGACGGCCGCCAACACCAACCAATTCCCATGTCGGCGTTTGCCGTAACTGAAGAAAAGCGCCAGCAGCAGGGCAAGCCCCGAGGCGGTACCCGCCAATAGCAGGCTGTGACTGATCAGACTGAGAAAACGTCCGTCCAGGCTCTCTTCCGCCGTCGTGAACGCCCACCAGAGCAACTGCCCGGCGGGCAGGAGAAAACCGAAAAAGAGTGCGCCGAAACAGATCAGGAAGGCCATCAGCCCCTGCTTGCGGGTCAACTGAAAACGGGTCAGGACCTGGTGACGCTGGGTGGTGTGGTGATAGCGTGCCTGTCTGCGTGAACCCTTCTCAAGCATGATCAGGGCAAACACCACCAGTAACAAAAGGGCCGACAGCTGGGCGGCAGCCGTTGCGTTATTCAGACCATACCAGGTTCGAAAGATACCTGTGGTGAAGGTGGAAACGCCGAAATACTGTACCGTTCCATAGTCCGCCAGGGTCTCCATCAGGGCTAGGGAGAGACCCGCCACGATAGCCGGCCGGGCCAGCGGCAGGGCGACAAAAAAGAAGCTCCGCCAGGGGCCGTTGCCCAGTGTCCGGCTGACATCCAGGACACAGATCGATTGACTGAGAAAGGCCGCCCGCGACAGCAGATAGACATAGGGATAGAGGACCAGGGACAACATCAACGCCGCCCCTTCCAATGAGCGTATCTCGGGAAACCAGTAGTCGCCGTAACCCCATCCGGTCCACTCCCGCAGCAGGGTCTGAAACGGTCCGGTGAAATCGAACAGGCCCGTGTAGGTATAGGCAATGATGTAGGCGGGGATCGCCATCGGCAGCAGTAACGCCCACTCGAACAGCGATCTTCCGGGGAAATGGCACATACTGGTCAACCAGGCGGTGCTGACCCCGACCAGCAACACACCGATCGCCACACCGATCATCAGCAGCAAAGAGTTGATCACATAGTCCTGCAATACCGTATCGACCAGATGGCGCCACACCTCACCCGAGGGTTCAAACAGGTGGCCCAGCACCACGAACACAGGCACCGCCAACAGTAAAGCGAGGAGCGCGACGGCAAAATGCCAGGCGTTCACCCCGGTTGACAAGAGCGTATGTCGAGGCTTCCGCCTTGCCGATCGCAGGGAGACGGCATCACGCATTAGAATTCAGCTACTTCCATCCGACACGATCCATCAGCCGCACGGCCTCGGGATTGTTTTCACCCAACTTGCCGAGGTTGAGTGAATCCAGCTTGAACGCACCCCATGTATTGAGTATCTCACCCGCTGCGACATCGCGGCGCACCGGATATTCCCCATTCGTCTCAGCGTACCACGCCTGGGAGGGTTTGCTGACCAGAAACTCCAGCAAGCGAATGGCCTGCTCCCTGTTTTTCGCCGACCGGGTAAGGGCCACCCCGCTGATATTCACATGAACGCCGCGTTCGGCCTGGTTAGGCCAGAAGAGAGCCATCTTTTCGGCTGCCTGACGTTGCGTCTCATCCTTGGAGGTCAGCATACCCACCAGATAGTAGGTGTTGGCAATGGCGATATCGCAGATTCCCGCTGCCGCGGCCTTTATCTGATCCCGATCTCCGCCCTTGGGCGGGCGGGCGAAATTCTTCACCAGCCCGGCGGCCCATTGGGTGGTGGCTTGCTTGCCGTTGGCCGCTATCATTGACGCCACCAGTGACTGATTGTAGATATTGTTCGAGGAGCGGATACAGATTCGCCCTCTCCACTTCGCGTCAGAAAGCGCCTCGTAAGTGGAGAGTTCCGCGGGATCTATCTTTCCCTCGACATAGAGGATCGGCCTTGCCCGCAGGGAGAGTCCGAACCAGTGACCCTTAGGATCACGAAAGTTGGCTGGTACAAGACTGTTCAGCGTCTCTGAACTGACCGCTTGCGTAACCCCTGCCGTTTTGGCACGGTGCAGTCGACCGGCATCGGTGGTGATCAGCAGATCCGCAGGGGAGTTCCGCCCTTCCCGCTGTAGTCTCTGCAACAGGGTATCCGCCTTACCGGTTACCAGATTGACGGCTATACCCGTCTCTTCGGTGAACCTATCCAGCAGGGGTTTGATCAGATTCTCTTTCCGCGCGGAATAGAGATTGACCTCCCCCGCCGCCGAAGCATGGGCAGGTCCGAACAGGCAGAGCAGTAAAGGCACTAGGATAAGCTTCACATAGATTGACACGGATGGCCTCCATGAAGAGCAAGAAGTGGAAGAAACGGGTAAAATCATACTCCAATGATAACGATTCTTATTTGTATTTACAACCACAAATTTCTTCGTTCTGGTCAGGCGGATCTCAACCCGGACTCGACAGACATGGGATTGCAGCATGAAACAGCGTGAAAACCGACGGGGAATCACCCTCGTGCTCACCGGCGAGGGAAAGGGGAAATCATCCAGTGCCTTCGGCACAGCCTTCAGGGCAGCCGGCTGGCAATTGCAGGTCCTGGTGATCCAGTTCATCAAGGGAAAATGGAAGACGGGAGAGCAGCAGGCCGCATCCCGTTTCGACAATATCGAGTGGCATGCCATGGGTGATGGGTTTACCTGGAACACGCAGAACCCCGAACAGGATCTTCAGACCAGCCGGGAAATCTGGACCTTTTGCCAGGAGAAGATCCGCTCGCATCGTTACGATCTGGTGGTGTTGGACGAGATCAACTACTGCTGTGAATATGGTTGGCTCAGCGGAGAGGAGATCGCCGATTTCATTCAACGGGAAAAGCCGCCCTGGATGCACTTGATCCTCACCGGCCGAGGCGCCCCGGCTGAACTCATCGAGATCGCCGACACAGTGACCGAGATGAAAAAAATCAAGCACGCCTTCGATCTGAGCATCAATGCCGAACAGGGCCTGGAATTTTAGGGCCTGTTAACACTAATTTGATAGCCACTGTTGTGCCTGAAAAAGCGCCAATCAAGGCACGAGGAGCGTAGTTTGGTTGTTCCAA
>JAHXHS010000032.1:0-59792 GCA_025656455.1 Candidatus Thiodiazotropha sp. (ex Epidulcina cf. delphinae)
CCCCGTTGCTTGTTGGTTGAACACACTTCACTTCAAGCTTGGCACATACGATGCCGGATGGCGGGGTGTCCATCTCAGCACCCACTCAAACTGACAAACGACAAACCCTCCCCAATATGGTTCTCTTAGCCGGGTACAATATAAAACACACAAGGACCAATATTTTAATGGTCAAAATAAATTAAATATATCAACGCCTTATCGACTTTATGGCCCCTGTAAGGCACTTTTATGTGGTCTCTTAATGCCCATTGCCAGATATCTCAGTTCAATGCCGCTAATCCCGATTGCCTTATAACCTATTATATATCATACTATGTATGACGCTTTAAATGGGATAAAAAATTAGGATCACCTTGTGAGGGTATTCAAAAATGCATGGCTCGAGCGATTCGCCCGGAAGCAACACATCCCTGACAAGGCATTACAGAAAGCCATTGAGCGTGTGGAGAAGGGACAGATCGACGCTAATCTGGGCGGCGGAGTGCTCAAGCAGCGTGTAGCGCGGCAAGGACAAGGTAAGTCGGGCGGTTTCCGTACCATCATCCTGTATCGTGCGGCAAAATGGGCTTTCTTTGTCTACGGTTTTGCCAAGAATGACCGGGACAACATCGACAATGACGAAGAGGCTCAATTCAAGAAGGCAGCAGCTTATGTCCTTGATCTATCGGATAAGCAGTTGGCCAAGTTGATAAGCATGGGGCAGTTTTCGGAGGTAGACGAAAATGGCTAAGAAATACCGGAGTGATGCGCTCGCCTCTATCCACGAAACAATGGAGGCGCTACATGAGATTGGCGCGGTTGATAAGCAGACCATGCGCGAGTTTGATGATGCCTGTCTTACCCCTGTACAAGCGTTATCGCCGGAAGAGATCCGAGCGTTGCGCGAGCGAGAGCACCTATCCCAGCCTGTCTTTGCCCGTTACCTCAACGTGAGCAAAAATCTTATCTCAGATTGGGAGCGAGGCACCAGAAAGCCCGGAGGCCCCGCCTTACGGCTGCTAACCATTGTCAAGAAAAACGGTATACAGGCAATCGCGTGAACCGTATAACCCTAGTGTGGTGTAACGTATAAACTATACCAATCAGAGGCCCGTCAATGCCTCAATCCTGCGTTGCAGCGCTTGACAAGGGCGCTGCCATTGCCTGCGCGCTGCGCCTGGTCTTGAGGCATTGACGGGCCTCTGATTGGTATAGTTTATACGTTACACCACACTAGTACTCCGTCAACCTGATAACTTAGTAGAGAACCATTTTGCAGTCAATGAGTATACGGAGGCTATATATGGAGGCAATCTAAGTAGAGGTAGTGTTCATAATTGGAGAGAAATCAGGGCTTTCTGAGGCTTTGGCATGATATCGCTCCTTGATATCGGGTGATGAGGATGACTGGAAGATTGCCATAATCGTGATAATGTGGCAATAGGTTGGGTGGGTGCCAGCATTGTCGTGCCGCCTTGCTGAAATGATAAGTGTCTTTGTATTTCGCTGTCACGCCTTTACTCAGAAATGAATATCAATATAAGTATCATGTCGTCTTACCCAAACAAATCAGCGACGGTCCTCATTGGGAGATAGAGCCTGACCTGCTTTACCGCTTTGTCTAGTAACTTAAAGCCGTATTGCCGGTAAAAATCCGCTATTTCATCATCCAGCGCATCCACGACAACAGCGTAAGAAGGCAAGTGCGCATTGATCTCAAGACAGTGCCGAAGCGCCCGGATCAGGGTCACCTTTCCAAGCCCCTGCCGTTGCGATTCCTTATGCACAGCCAGTTGCGCAACAAGCATCACCGGCACGGGGTATCGGGGCAGTTTTTTGGCCAAGGCTGGCGGGAGTGTCTCCCGCTCAATCTGCGTATGGGAGAGTGTATAAAAAGCACAGATACCGGCCTTGTCATCCTTGGTCGCTCTGGCAGGCAGGACCATGGTCTTGCTGACCCCGGCTTCCCGGTGCCGGGCGGCAGAGCGCCCAATAAAATCGTTTAGTTGTTGTATGCCGCAATCGAATGAGGCGCGGTCATGCCTTGTTTTATCAAGCTCGACAAATCGTATTTCCGGGGTCACCTGATACCGCGCTCTTTCGCATAGTCCCTTGCTTCACGCAGCGTTTGATTAGGCGCTTCGGCTGCTTCGCAGGCGCTCATAAAGCGGTCGAAAACATCATCCTTGACCACGATGGATTCATGTTCGCTAATCACCCGCTGGGCGTCCTTTTCGATCAGGCGCACGATATATTCCGTCAGGCTCTTCGTTCCCAGAAGGGCCGCCGCCTTCTCTGCCGCTGCCTTGATCTCGTCATCAATGCGCATGTCTATTCGTGATGTGGTCATACCAGACACCTTTCTCTCAATATAATGACCTGATACTACAATAGCACCGATCCAGCTATCTGTACAGCACTTTTCCGTACAAAGCTGATAAGCATGGGGCAGTTTTTGGAGGTAGACGAAAATGGCTAAGAAATACCGGCATGATGCGCTCGCCTCTATCCACGAAACAATGGAGGCGCTACATGAGATTGGCGCGGTTGATAAGAAACGGTATACAGACAATCGCGTGATCCGCATAACCGTAGATACGGATATTGATACCGGCCCATCCCCTACTCAAATGGGTGAATACTCAAGCGCATCAAGCCATATCAAGCGGAATTTGTGCGCAAATGAACACGAAAAGACGGGCCATGATTTGCGTTCGTTTCGGAAACCGCACTGGGTCCGATAGCTTCAGATAGCGGCCTCGTCCTCTTCCCCGGTGCGGATGCGAATCACCTGCTCGACCGGTGTGACGAAGATCTTACCGTCTCCGATCTTCCCGGTGCGCGCTGCATTCGTAATGGCTTCGATACACGCCTGCACCTGATCGCTGGCCACTACCAGCTCCAGCTTGACCTTGGGAAGGAAATCGACCACGTATTCAGCGCCGCGGTAGAGTTCGGTATGGCCCTTCTGCCGCCCAAAGCCCTTCACCTCGGTGGCGGTCATGCCGGTGATGCCCACCTCCGACAAAGCCTCACGCACGTCCTCCAGCTTGAAAGGCTTGATGATTGCTTCAATTTTTTTCATTGTCTCTCTGCTCCCAATAGGGAAAGTCCTGGTGATTCAATTCGATAGCTTGCCGGGATTGTACCGCTCAGCGGTCAGGCGCGTCCATGTCTGCTTATCCGGTCAATACTCCCCCTTGCCCCAAGTCAACGGGTATCGGCGATCGCGTCCATAGGCGCGCCGGGTGATTTTTATCCCAGGCGGCGCCTGACGGCGCTTGTATTCATTGCGATCCACCAGGCGCACCACCCGCTCCACCACCGATTGATCGAAGCCAGCCGCCACAATCTCCGGAACCCCCTGGTCCGACTCGACATAACGCGCCAGAATCCCGTCCAGGTCGGCATAGTCCGGCAGTGAGTCGCTGTCTTTCTGGTCTGGGGCCAGTTCCGCAGATGGCGGCCTCTCCAGCACCCGCCGCGGGATAACAGGTGAAATGCCGTTGCGATAGTGGCATAGCCGGTAGACCAGGGTCTTGGGGACATCCTTGATCGGCGCAAACCCGCCGGCCATATCGCCGTACAGGGTGGCATATCCCACCGACATCTCGCTCTTGTTGCCCGTGGTCAGCAATATCCGCCCCTTTTTGTTGCTGATCGCCATCAGGATGATGCCGCGGCAACGGGCCTGGATATTCTCCTCCGTCACATCCACCGGTTGACCGGCGAATTCATCCGCCAGCATGTCGAGAAAGGCGTTGAAGGCTGGCTCGATCGAGATGGTTCGGTGGGGCACGCCCAGGGCCTCGGCCTCTGCCACGGCATCCTGGTTGCTCATCTCGGCGGTGTAGCGGGATGGCATCATCACCACTTCCACCTGCTCCGCGCCCAGCGCGTCCACGGCCAACGCCAGGGTGAGCGCTGAATCCACCCCTCCTGAGAGCCCTATGATCGCCCCGTTGAAGCCGTTCTTGCGCACATAGTCGCGGACCCCCGTGACCAATGCCCGATAGACCCGCTCCTCCTCGGTCATGAGCGGTGCAATCGCCTGGGTGAGGGGCGCCGCAGTCTCAGGCGTCAGTTCCACGCAACCTGTAGCCTCGTCAAAAAAAGCGAGACGCTGCACCAGTCGGCCATCGGCATCCACGACAAAAGACCCGCCGTCGAACACCAACTCATCCTGCCCTCCGACCAGATTGGCATAGATGATAGGAACGGCATTCTCCCTCGCCCGGCGTTGCAGTAACTCCTCCCGCTCCGGCGCCTTGCCGATGTGGAAGGGGGAGGCGTTGATATTCAGCAGCAACCGGGCCCCTGCGGCGCGGCTCATGGCTGCGGGTTCCGTCTCCCAGATATCTTCGCAGACCGTCAATCCGACGCGCACCCCCTTGAGCTCGAATGTCACCGCCTCCCTGCCCGGCGAAAAGTAGCGCTTTTCGTCGAAGACACTGTAGTTGGGCAGATGATGTTTCTCATATTCCGCGAGGATCTCGCCATCCCGCCAGACGCCTGCCACGTTATATAACCTGCCATCCCGCCGCCGCGGATAGCCCACAATCAGATGAATCCCCTGTACCGTCGAGAGGATAAGCGCGGCCGCCCTCTCCACCCGTTGGATAAAATGGTTGCGCAACAGGAGATCTTCCGGTGGATAGCCGGTGATAGCCAGCTCCGGAAACACAATGGCGTCCGCCGATCCGATAACGGCCTGAGCCGAATCGATGATCCTTTGTGCATTCCCTTCGATGTCTCCGACCAGGAAATTGAGCTGAGCGATCCGGATTTTGAGGTTCAAGCGAAGACTCCTGGCTGGCTGATAACTTCTCAGGCCGCATTCCAGACCATTGCGCCGAATCTTGCAAGAGCCGCCTTAGGGCTGCGGCAAAAATAAATGATCCCAAAATGCGCCGGATTATTGCTTGCCTTCTAGGCGTAGCGTAGGGCGCATAGCCGGGACTATGCAACCGAAGCTACAACAACGAAGGCAGGGAATAAGACAAGCAGTTTGGGATCATTTATTTTGCCGCAGCCCTTATGCCGATTGACTCCAATCCATACATCATAAAGAATCAGCCGAATGGGACTCAGATATCTATTTTTCGCGCTGGCGCTGTGGGGCGTCTACCTCATAGCCCGCCATTTTCTGCGTCAGCGCCGCATGCAAAGCGGCGGATCACAGCCGGTCAAGTCGGTGGAGAGCGTGCAGTGCGCCTATTGCGGCCTCCATTTGCCGAAAAACGAGGCCGTCAGAGACAACGAACGCTACTTTTGCAACAAGGCGCACCTCAAGGCAGCGGCTGACGCTGAAAACTAGGACACTACACTCGCGCAATGCATACCTGGCTGGATATCCTGGAAAACAAGATCGCCGCCTCTGCACGCCCCCGTAGCCCGACCGAAGAGCTGCACTGGCGCTCCCTGAGGCTGTTTCTGCTCTATCGCATCACCCTCTCGTTCACTCTGCTGTTCTTCTTCTATTCAGGCGCAGGGCCGGCATTTCTCGGATCCGCCGTTCCCGAACTGCATGGGATCGTGGTCACCCTCTACACAGCAATGGCCATCACCTCCGTCCTGTTCTTTCTCTGGCGCTCCCCCAATCCCGAACAACAGGCCTATTTCGCCCTGTTTGTGGATATCACCGCCATCACCCTCTTGATGCATGCCAGTGGCGGCGTAGAGACCGGCATGGGGATGCTGATAGCGGTCTCCATCATCGCTGGCGCGCTGATCATGGGAGGCCGCGCCGCCCTTCTGTTTGCCGCACTGGCCGCACTGGCCGTGATCACCGATCAGATCCACGCCACTTTGAGCAAGTCAGCCATCCCTCCCCGGTTTTTCCAGGCCGGGTTTCTCGGGGCGGTCTTTTTCGCCACCGCACTACTCACACTGGTGCTGAGCGGACGGGCGCGGGCCAGCGAGCAGTTGGCCCAAGAGAAGGCGGACGAACTGGACCATATGGCCAAGATCAACGCCTATGTCATTCAACACATGCGCACCGGCGTGCTGGTGGTCGACGCCTCCGGCAAGATCGTGATGATGAACGATCCGGCATGGCACCTGTTGGGCATGCCATCCGCCACCACCGGCAGCCAACTGGTCAAGGCCTCCCCGGAACTCGCCCACATGCTGAGAAAACGCCGCGCTGCCTCGAAGCGAATCAACAATGCCTTCCGCAGCCAACGGCAGGGCCCTGAACTCAGGGCCCATTTCAATCCCCTGAGCGGCCGTAAACAGGGCGACATGCTGATTTTTCTGGAAGACACCTCCCAGATCACCCGTGAGGCGCAACAGATGAAGCTCGCCTCCCTGGGAAGGCTCACCGCCAGCATCGCCCATGAAATTCGCAACCCCTTGGGCGCCATCAGCCATGCCAGTCAGCTCTTCAAAGAGTCCCCGGACCTCAATCCGGCGGACCAGCGCCTGACAGAGATCATCACCACCAACGCCGTGCGGGTGAATCAGGTGATCGAAAACGTCCTGCAACTCTCTCGCCGAGACCCGGGCAAACCTGAGAAGATCCGGCTCAAACCCTGGCTGGATAAACTCACCGCTGACCTGATCAAATACCAGGGATTCGAGCGACAGGACCTGCACGCGCAGATAGATCCCCCGGAGACGGAGATCATCGCCGATCCGGAGCAATTGCGGCAGGTCCTGACAAATCTCTGCAACAATGCACAAGAGCATGGGGGCAAAGAGAAAATACAGTTGCAGATTGTTGGCGGCATGATCCAGGAATACAATCATCCGGTGATGGATGTCATCGACAATGGCCCAGGCATCGAACCGAAGGTGGCGAAGCAGATCTTCGAACCCTTTTTCACCACCCGCAACAACGGCACCGGGCTGGGGCTGTACATTGCCAAGGAGCTGAGTGAAACAAACCGTATCCGCCTGGAATATATACCCGGACCCACCGGCGGAAGCTGTTTCCGCCTCCATTTCGACCACTGGCAAGGTGAGAACCAACCCGCATGACCCAGCCGACCGCGCTAATCGTTGACGACGAACCGGACATCTGTGAGTTGCTGGAGATTACCCTGATGCGCATGGGGATAGACGCTCATTCGGTATTCGACCTGACAACCGCCCGCAAACTTCTCAAGGAGCAGTCCTTTGATCTCTGCCTGTCAGACATGCGCCTGCCCGACGGCAACGGCATCGATCTGGTGCGACATATCAATCAGACCTATCCCCAACTGCCGGTGGCCATGATCACCGCCCACGGCAACATGGAATCGGCCATCGAGGCCCTGAAGGCCGGCGCCTTCGACTTCGTCTCCAAACCGGTCGACCTGGAGATGCTGCGCAAACTGGTGCAGCAGGCGATTAAACTGGGTAAACGGGAGGCCTCACCCACCTCACCCTCGAAGCCCCCATCCGGCGAAAACTCCCCCATGCTGGGCAACTCGCCGCCCATGCAACATGTCCGGCAACTCATCGACAAGCTTGCCCGGAGCCAGGCGCCCGTCTACATCAGCGGCGAGTCAGGGACCGGCAAAGAGCTTGCCGCGCGCCTGATTCACCAGCAGGGGCCCCGTGCCGACCACCCTTTTGTCGCCGTCAACTGCGGCGCCATCCCACAGGAACTGATGGAGAGCGAGCTGTTCGGCCATAAAAAGGGCAGTTTCACCGGCGCCACCGGCGACCACCAAGGCCTCTTCCTGAGCGCGGACGGCGGCACCTTGTTCCTCGATGAAATCGCCGACCTGCCGCTACACATGCAGGTCAAACTGTTGCGGGCCATTCAGGAAAAGCACATTCGCCCGGTCGGCGGCCAACAGGAGGTCCCTGTGGATGCGCGCATCATCAGCGCCACCCACAAGGACCTTGCCCAACTGGTCGAAAACGGGGATTTCAGACAGGATCTCTTCTACCGCATCAATGTCATCGAACTCCCGATCCCCTCCCTGCGGGAGAGAGTCGATGATATCCCCTTGCTGTCCCAGCACTTCCTCACCCGCATAGCGCGTGAATCAGGCGACAAAAAGCCCAAACTGTCGCCTGGGGCTCTCGACAAACTCATGGGTTACGGCTTCCCTGGCAACATCAGGGAGTTGGAGAATATTCTCGAACGCTCGGTCACCTTGCTCGAGGGGTCCGAACTGGAAGCCGACGATCTCCATCTGCCAGCAGCTCAGCAGAGCATCCAGCAAACCGGGAGTACCCGCCCCCTGGGTGACAAAATGGAACAGGTGGAGCGGGAAGCGATTTTAGAAGCCCTGGAAGAGACCCGTTGGAATCGAACGGCGGCGGCTAAAAAGCTGGGAATGACGTTAAGATCCCTGCGTTACCGGTTGGAGAAATTCGGTATTGAATAAAAGTCCATATTTTTACCTTGAAGGGGTGCCGAATTCACCAGGTTTAATACACAGTATGCTATATTTTACTAAATCATCATCGATACTATAACGTAAAGACCGGCTTATGATCTCAGCAACGCTTTCCACAAAATATCAGCTAGCGATTCCCAAAGCTATTCGCGAAGAGCTCAGTCTGCAGGCAGGACAGAAATTTGCCGTGATTGCCAAGGGCGGCGTAATTGAACTGGTCCCACTGCGCACGCTGAAGGCCGCGCGCGGCATGTTTAAAGAGGCTGATCCAACCGGATACCGTGATCGTAAGGATCGTGTCTAGTGTAGTGTCCTATACTGTTTGACGTTTTCAGAGGCCCGCAAATGACTCAAGACAAGGCGCAGCCCGCCGTCAATGGTTGCCCCATTAACAAGGACTGCAACGCAGGATTGAGTCATTTGCGGGCCTCCCTTCGGGCGCGACGAGAAGCCATCATCCGCGTTGTTGCGTTGCTTGGAAAGGGCGCGCCATTCCCTGCACAACGCGCCTAGCGGCTAATGGCTTCTCGTCACGCTGAAAACGTCAAACAGTATAGGACACTACACTAGTGGCGGTACTGGTCGACACCTGTGGCTGGATTGAATGGCTGACGGACGGTGCGCTTGCGAAAAGTTATCTGCCTTACATGAAGACACCCGAGACACTGATAATCCCCACCTCCCTGCAGTTCGAACTGTACAAGTGGGCCAAGCGAGAACAGGGAGAAACCCGGGCGCTGGAGGCTTTGGCCTTGACGGAACAGGGCAAGGTGATACCTTTGAATACCTCACTCGCGCTATTTGCGGCCGATCTGGCGCTGGCACACCAGCTCTCCTTTGCAGACGCGATCATCTATTCCACTGCTAGGCAGACGGGTGCGCAATTGGTAACTTCGGATGACCATTTCAAGGGCCTGCCGGAAGTCACTTATTTCTCCAAATAAGGTACGATCATCTACTACCCGCAAAGCGGGTAGTAGATGAAAGCCCTCCAAAGGGGGCTATGTTAGGGCCACATCTCACTTTTCCGCGCCAGCACTCCGCCATCCCGGTTTTCGACCACTGGGTCAGGCATGCAATATTTCTCTCGCCAAGATCGCAAAGTACGCCAAGAAGACATTGTCTGAGGATCCTTTGCGGGCTCGGCGACTTTGCGAGAATTCCTTTTCCTCGTATGATCTCAGCGAGCTATCAGTTTCGACGAATTACCTCATCGTTTTACACTTTGGTTCCACCATCATGACGGATGAATGGATAAATAATACAAAGCCCATATTATTAACCCACTGAATCATCAATGGGTTTTGTGTCGTCGCACTCCCTTAGCCACGGATGTAGGTATATTAGGACTTAAAGGGTTGGCGGTTACGGTTCGTGTTGCCGGATTGACGACCAAGTCCATGTCTTCCATTGGAATGGCTCCCAGCAATACACTATCACCCAGCACCAAGGCCCCTGTGATACAGGTGCGGCCATCGAATCTGATGACTATCGGCCCGACATAGGGAACCAGATGCTTTTACCATCAGCAGCGGTTACTTCACGCTTTTCAACCTCACACATGTTCTATTCAGCCTCGCCAAACCATCAAAATAAAGGTACAATCTGTACAAATTGTACCTTTTTCAAGGAGCCATCATGCGCACCGTATCCGCCAGCGAGGCCAAACAGGGACTGGCCAAGGTCATAGAGGCCGCCGCAAGGGAGCCCGTCGTGATCCAACGCCAAAAACGCGATGTCGCCGTCGTCCTCTCGATGCAGGAGTATGAACGTCTATCGCGGCTCAATGTTGCCGAATTCCAACGCTTTTGCGACAAGGTGGGCACTGCGGCAACTGAGGCCGGAATGACAGAGGACAAGCTCGCCAAACTACTCACAAATGACTGAGCAATCGCTCTGGGTGTTGGACACAAACATCCTCATCAGCCGCCTTCTCGTTCCCGGAGGTATTGCGGCGCAAGCGGCGGATCATGCGCTTACACGCGGCGTCCTGTTGGTATCCGAAGATACCCTAGGTGAACTGATAGAGGTCTTGAGCCGCCCCAAATTCGACGCTTATATCTCACACGAGGACCGAAGGCGATTCCTGGAACTGCTGGGAGGCGTTGCCCGTATCGTCCCTATCATCAGCCAGATTCACGCATGCCGTGACGCCAAAGATGACAAATTTCTCGATGTTGCCTTGAATGGCGACGCCAAAGCCATCATCACCGGTGGTTGTGACCTACTCGGCCTCGATCCATTCCACGGTATACGCATCGTCAACCCTACCACCTTTCTGACTTGGGCATAAACCCAGTACTACCCATATCTTTCAATAGTACTGATAGGCTGCTTTTCGTCATTTCTGGCATGGCTGAGCTGCAGTGCCGTGGTTACCTGAGCCTAAACAGACTCACGAATTCTACTGACGAGGCCTGTTATTCCAGCAAAAAGTGACAATTTCTGTCACTTTTTAACACACGTTTTCTCTGCTTGCCTCAGCAGCATCGACCATGTAAGCTCTTTGCAAACCAGGAGGCACAATCCAAAAAAGCATGATATTTCAATAAGTTACAGTCGGCCACGCACCACCGCCACAGGTTAAGGACAAAGCATCATGGCAGCTTGGCACACCACCTGCTTAAAAATAAGCAATCCGGCGAAAATTCCGGCCTAAAGTTTCGATATCACTCGCCGACAACTCAGGCACCCATGCAAAACGGAGCACTAATCATGAAAAGACAATCTGGTTTTACCCTTATCGAACTGATGATCGTTGTCGCGATCATTGGTATATTGGCGGCTATCGCTATCCCAGCCTATCAGGATTACACCATCCGCACTCAGATCACAGAAGGTTTGAACCTGGCAGCTGAGGGCAAATCCTCCATGGGCGACTTTAATTCGGCCCGAGGCCGCTGGTCCACAGTTACCAATGTCTCTTATGGCATGGCGGCAGGGGGTTCGATTACAGGCAATTACGTAACATCCGTTTCGACTGGCTCCGCTGGCGGTGAAGGCTTCATCGACATCACCTACGGCAACAGGGCCAACACAAACATTGCCGCTCAAGTAGTACGGCTCGTGGGCTGCACAAACGCTGCTGGCGGTATTGTTTGGATCTGCGGAGATGCGAATGCACCAGCAGGCGTCAGCTGTGCACCTGGCACTCCCGGCGCAGCCGCCACTACCGTCTTGCCTAAGTACCTGTCTGCTGACTGCCGTAACTAGTCGCTCTCAGACACTCCGGCTACAAAGGGCATCTTAAGATGCCCTTTTTTCCTCATCGCCTCCGAAACAATCATTCGTTAGAGATGAGCCGCACCAGATATCCCATAGGATCTCGACAACCAGCCCATTGGCTACTCGCAGCAGCCTCAGTACTACTCCTGCTCTGGGCTTACGCTCCAGGTATCTCAGGACCTTTCGTATTTGATGATACCCCTCAGATAACCAAAAACCCACTGCTCCATGTAACTGAATTTTCGCTCCCCGAGCTTTATGCGGCCGCCACATCCTACAGCACGGGTCTACGGCCACTCAGCATGCTCAGTTTGGCGCTCAATCACTATTTCAGCGGCCTTGAACCGACTGCCTTCAAGATAACCAATCTACTCATCCACCTGATCAACGCAGTCAGCATCTTTTTTTTCGTATTTCTCTCGCTTCGTCTCTTGACCGTTACCCAAGACCTCCCACACTCGCCAACAACTCTGGTCGGAACAAGCCTTGCCGTTGCGGCGGGATGGGCGCTTCACCCGGTCAATCTGACATCTGTCCTCTATATTGTCCAACGCATGGCGTCTCTCTCCGCCCTGTTCTGCCTTTGGGGCATGATCGCCTATCTATTGGCCAGAAAACGGATGATCGAAGGAAAGCCACATGGCGGCCTACTGATTCTTCTCGCCTTAGGTCTTGGTACACTTTTTTCAATCGCCGCCAAAGAAAACGGGATTCTACTCCCCCTGTTGTTGCTTGTGATCGAATGGACGCTGTTTGGCTTTCGTACAGTAAACGCCTCTGATCGGCGCCGTCTGACGATCCTACTGTATGGGGCGACAGGACTCCCTTTGATTGCCGCTGCGATCTTCTTTATCACCAACCCTGGATGGCTCGCCAGCTTATACGAGCTTCGGGATTTCAGCATGATCGAGCGCTTGCTGACGGAAAGCCGGGTGCTCTGGATCTATCTCGGGTTACTGCTCATTCCGAGGCCTGCCCGTTTTAGCCTGTTTCATGACGATATTCCAATCTCCCACGGATTGACAGACCCCTGGACAACCCTGGCTGCCTGCGCAGGACTTATTGTCCTTTTCGCCACCGCTCTTTTCTGTCGTAAGCGCGAACCTGTTCTCTCTTTCGGTATTCTGTTCTTTTTTTGCGGCCATTTGCTCGAATCGACCATCTTTCCCCTCGAAATCGCTCATGAGCATAGAAACTATCTGCCCAGTGTCGGTGTTTTTATGGCCGTATTCTATTACCTTATGAAAGCTCCGGTCAAAATCGGCAACATTCATCTGGGGCGCACAGCAATTCCCTTGGTAATACTATTCTTGTCGCTGATCACCTGGAACCGTGCATCCATCTGGGCAACCCCCCTAGACCTTGCCCTGGTAAACCTGGAAAGCCACCCAAACTCCCCACGCTGGCAATTTGAGACCGGCCGCGTCTATGAGGAGCTTTCGTTGCACCAGAATAAAAGAGGGAAGGAGCTTGCCAATCTCGCGATCAACCACTTCCAGCAGGCCGCCCGACTAGGAGGCGACCACCAAGCCGCTGGCCTGATCGCTATCGTACATATGAGCACGATCCATAAAAGAGACATAAGCACTTCACTTCTTGATGAGTTAAACGATGCCCTTTCTAACGCAAAAGTGGGAGCAACATCTATACTCAATCTTGAGCAACTAACATTATGTGTCGCCCATCAAGAGTGTTATCTCCCCTACGAGACGATTGAGAATTTCCACGAAAGCGTTATGGCAAATCCGGTTATCAGCCGCTCAGCGCGTGGCCGTCTCAAGGCCGACCTCGCTCAATTAGCTTTGAACATTGGCCGGCCATCCGATGCCCTCGACCTTCTGCAACAAGCCGTCGAGGACAATCCGGCGCATGTACAGCATTATCTCAACCTGGCGTATGTGCAAATCCTGCTAGGGCAAACCCAAGCAGCCGAGATCACGCTTGCCGACGCATCTGCGCATGACCGGTTTGGTAACAATGAAACACGCATCACCGCCATCGTTAAACAGCTTGACAAAGCCAAGGCAAAGCGTGATACCAATGCAAACAAAGCACAGCCTGATAACAACCTGAAGGTAAATTGACATGGGAGGGATCCAGTCCGCATACGGCCTGCTCGAATGGTTGCGCGGCTCACCGCTTCACCCACAATGGATTGCTGACCGTTCCCATGCGCGTTCACGAAAAACCATGCTCAGGCTAAAAAATGCAACCATCGTCGACATAGGCTGTGGCGCCAGTGTCCACCCAGGGCTCGCCTCCCCATCTAATCAGGTAATCAGACTCGACTACCCAAGCACCGGAATACGCTATCCGGCCCGTCCTGATGTTTTCGGAAACGCCCAACAGTTGCCGTTCGCGGAGAGATGCGCTGATGCCGCACTACTTCTCGAAGTCGCTGAGCACCTGCCAAAACCACAGCAGGCGCTTGTCGAGATTGCCAGAATAGTAAAACCGGGAGGCTCACTCTACTTCTCTGCGCCCTTTGTCTACCCACTGCATGACCGCCCTCATGATTATCATCGGTTCACCCGTTTCGGCATTCTGCAACTCTTAACCGCTAACGGTTTCGAGATCCAGGAGCTGGTTGAACACGGCAACCCTTTGACTGCGGCCCTGCAGCTACTGAATTTGGCCCTGTTGGAGGCGGTGAGGGATATGGCGGAACACTCCTTCTTTGCATCGGCTCTCCTCGCGCTTATGTCTTACCCTATCACGCTGCTCATTAACCTGCTGGCCATGCCTTTGTCTGCGCTACCCTGGCAGGGGGGCACTTGTCTTGGCTACTTCATCCACGCCCGCCGGCGACCAACGGCTGAGTCGACATGAATAAACCACGCTACCAAGAGAATCTCTCTCTCCACTCCCCAATCCTTCTGGACAAGGAGTACAAGGCGCCTAAGATCGCCAAGATGCTGTCGATACTGAAAGCAGCCGATCTGATTGGAGCTGAACAAAAGTACGTTGCGGTAGACCTGGGTTGTTCAGGAGGTTTGTTCACCCAATCGCTCACACAGTATTTTGAGCGCATTATCGGTTTCGATATCGATCCCCATGCCTTATCGCGTGCGCAAAACGAAAATCAATCGCCGAATCTACTCTTCGTATTAGGAAGCGCGAATGACCTGCCGCTTCCTTCTGATTCGGTGGATTTACTATTATGCAACCATGTTTACGAACATGTGCCTGATGCGCCTCGACTTTTCTCAGAGATCGAACGAATCCTCAAGCCCGGTGGAAGCTGCTATCTAGGTGCAGCATCGAGACTGACATTGATCGAACCCCACTATCACCTGCCGTTCCTGTCTTGGCTGCCAAAGCCTCTGGCCCATCGCTATATGCGGCTCGCCGGCCGTGGTAGTTACTACTATGAAAACCTGCGTACTTTAGGCGGGATCAGGCGGCTGGTTTCACGTTTCAACACCACGGACTACACATTGCAAGTAGTGGCGGATCCGGATCGTTTTCACGCTCGCGATCTGTTGCCAAAGGGCAGTTTCTTTGATCGAGTTCCCTTATGGGCCTGGCGGGCCCTCTACTCTTTGCTCCCCAGCTACATCTTCATCCTTACCAAGAGATGACAATGCACACAACTCGTACACTCTTTTTCCGGCTTATCAACTGGACATCGCGCACACTGTTCGCCAACCGTTTGTCTCACGCGCATATACAAGCGTTTCTCAGAAACAGCTCGCTTCGCAAGCTGTGGAACCTGGCCATCGTCTACAAGGACATCTACTTGGGCCGCGAGCACACGCGCAGTAAACCTTTCGTCCTGATCCTGGAAACCACCAACATCTGCAATCTTAAATGCCCATTTTGCTTAACCGGAAAAGGAATTTCCGGTGGACGTGCGCTCAGGCATATGTCATTTGATACCGCAAAACACATAGTCGACCAAGTGGCGGACAGTATTTATCTATTACAGTTATATACTTGGGGCGAACCGCTGCTCAACAAAAACACACTGAGCATTATCGAATACACAAAAACAAAGAATGTCTATGTTATGCTTTCCACCAATGCCACGGCAATGACACCCGAATACAATAAACGCCTGATTGAGTCCGGCATCGACTACATCACTGTATCTATTGACGGCGGAAGCAGTGAGTCTTACAAAAAATATCGAGTCGGCGGTGATTACGAGAAAGTATTAAACAATGTCAAAGACCTATTGCAACAACGCAGATCACGCAAAGCAAAGAACCCATTCATAGAGTGGCAGTTTGTTGTTTTCCGGCATAATGAGCACGAAGTCAATGCTACTGAGAAAATGGCCTATCAAATAGGCGTAGATAAATTTACGCCCCTGCCAGCCTATACGGAAGATGAATCCTGGCTTGCAACCGATGAGCGCTTCCGCCCTCAACTACTGAATCCCGAACGCCTGAAAAACTGCGCTCGCCCCTGGACTCATCTAAACATTCGCGCCGATGGCGGTGTGGCGTCATGCTGCTACGAGTTCTTCAAAAAAGATGATTTCGGGTCTATGGATGAAACGCCTTTCTCCGAAACCTGGAATAATCGTCTCTTTCAACAATCCCGTAGAATCATTGGACAGGAACGCAGGAGAGTCCCGCTGGAAAAATCCGATATCATTTGTTACAACTGTGTCAAATCGGGAGTCAGACCATCGTATGTTACTATCGATGCTGACGATCTCAAGCTCAACAAGCCAGGATAAAACATCACTGGACCTACTCTTCGCCTTCGATGGGATCTGGTCTTCGGCCGGCAGCTCTCGACACCATAAAATGATTGAGCAACATGGCTAAACCCAATGATGTGAGTTCTCCGGCCATAATCCAAATCCGGCTCCCTACTGCCACCAGCACACTCAGGGTTCCGGGCAAAACAGCCAGCAGAAGGACATAAAGCGCCGATTCTCTGATCCCTATGCCACCAGGTACGAAAAAGACAATAAACCCAATACAAAAAGACAATGCAAGCACACTGCCTGCATATACCGCCTCCCAGTAGGATAGTGGATACATCGCATGGATGAACAAGCCAAAGACACCGCCGAAAGCGATCCAGAACAACAGGTAGTATCCTAACAGCAGGATGAGAGTGACTATCGACAATTCTGGCAAATTCGAAAGCGCCCTACCAAAACGGCCGGGTAACTTCTTTAGCAATGGCAGCAACCAAGGCGTTATCACAAGCAGCATGACCAGCAGGATCGCAGCAACCTGCCAGCCAGGCACAGGGAGCGCCGTTGCCTTTATCAAGGCGGGCAACCCAACTATTAGAGAGGAAACGGTCAGCAACAGGGTTTCAAGATACAGGCTCAGACTTGCCGTCCCAAGATCGATGCCTGCCGCTTTGGCCATTCCTGCCCGCGTTGCGTAAGGCCAAATGCCGCCAGGAAGGTAACGAGACAAGGATGAAATCATCCATATTTTAATACTCTCCTGAGGCGCGATCGAACATCCCAGAGCCTTCAGCGTCAGATGCCACCCATACGCATCACAAAAAAAAACGACGATAAGCGCCAAAAATGAAAACACCAGCCAGACAGGCGCCAACTCCCAGGCAATCTGGGGTATTCGATCCCATTGATGGAAAACCGCTACTGCCATAAACAGAAGAGAGGCGGGCAACACCAGCTGGTTGAGCCGTTTTACTGTCATGAGCTGGCCCACACTTTTCATCAGGATTCGGTTTTCTTGGGCAAGCTGGCGAAGAGGACTGGACGATTAGCCGCCGAAGCATTGCGGCCAGAGTTCAAGGCCAATCGCTCAAAATCCACACCGCAGCCCCCCTCCTTGGGACGTGAATCCGGCTTGGCCCAAAAGCCCAATAAGACAGGATGTAAACTTGTCACGACCATTTTTCAATACCAAATTGGAAATGCTATCCTGTTCGCTTGGCGAGCAATGAGGCTAGTGTAGTGTCCTATACTAGCTGGCAGCCGCCAGCGGCCTAGCGGGAATCCCCCCTACTCTTGCCCCGGAAGGGACAGAGCGGTTTACCACGGCGTTGGCTCCAATGACAGCCCCCTCTCCTATAGTCACGCCGTCAAGAATCTTGGCGCCAGCGCCAATCCAGACATTATCGTCGATCTGTATGCCTTTTGCAGTAAACCCCTGATACATCATAGGTAATGTGGGATCGTCTATGTTGTGGCTCGAGGCGACGATAAAGCATTGCCCCGCAATCATCACATGATTACCAATCTCTATCCCACCGTTTCCGTACAGAATTGTCCCTTGCCCCACGCCACTTTCTTCACCGATATGGATAAAGCCATCCGGAGGACCTGCATTCAGCATTGCATAGCTTCGTATGAAACTGCCGGCGCCTATCCGAAGCGCAACTGGTCTGGAAGATGTCGCGATCAGCTGTGCAAAATCATCAATCACGACTTCGGGTGACAAGGTGATCTGCCTGGGACATCGCAGGGTCACGTGCCGTCCAAGAAATGCCTTTCTATTCATTCCCTTGAACTGCATAGAATAAATCCACCTGCGAAGCCCTATCCCCAATATTCCAGGCATCCCAGTACATATCCCCAGTGTCAACTCATGAAGTAAAAGTGACCACAGGCCGGCTTTATCTCCAACCGTCAGCCTTGTGTAACGTTGGAGAGGCGACTCATCGCCATAATGGTCTCGTAAATCGTACTTACGCACTTTGATCACTGGATATGGCAATGGCTTTTATGGCTGGCTCTACCATCTACCCATGCCCCTCAGCAAAACTAGATTTCCAGAAGAGATATATATATATTTGCCACAAACGATACCCATTATCTCTAACACCTTTTCTGTGGTTGTCCAGAATTTCCAGGACGCTACTGGGATATAATGGAGACTCCACCTCATGAATAAGCCGCTCCAGCTCGTTTCCCAGAGTTCCCCGGAACCAGATATGCACCGGCACACCGAAACCTTGCTTTCGCCGCTTCCATATATCCACTGGTAAATCACTTTTAAAGCTGTTTTCCAGCATCCGCTTGCCGGTGAAATACCGACGATGCCAAGTACGAGGCAGTGAAAATGCCAGCTCGACCACCTGGGTATCGAGAAATGGAGCACGGGTCTCCAACGAATATGCCATTGAAGCCCTATCCACTTTAAGCAGGATATCCTGCGGTAAGTATACCAGGGCATCCGCAAGCATCATATCGAAGATATCATCTTGAGCCACGACATCAGGCAGTTTCGGGGGGGAGTGACCACACGCAACCAGGTCCGGGGCCAAGGTTCGGTAAGCCTGCATGGAATACATCAGCGGCGCTACATACGGCCCCTGCAGACCCATTCTATCCACCATATCCAGGAATAAATTTGCCTTCTTGAGAAGGCTGCGACTATGATGAGCCATAGGCTCCGGCAACGAACGAACAGCCAATTCCATAGACCGCCGCACACGTGTGGGGACTCGACTGTACCAGCGCATGAGGGTGCGTCCCATATAGCGCTGGTAGCCACTGAACAGCTCATCACCTCCGTCACCGGTCAAGGCGACCTTAACCTGTGATGCCGCCAACTGCGAAACAAGAGCGGTAGGAAGTATCGAAGCATCAGCGAAAGGCTGCCCCACATGGTTCAAAACCAGCTCACGAAGGACATTCTCATCCCAATCCAGCACTTGCTCGTTATGGGAAGTATGAAATCGCCGAGCTACGCTGCGGGCATAATCCCTTTCGTCATATGACGCATCTCGAAATCCGATAGTAAAGGTTTTGAGGGATTCCGCCTTTAACCCGTGAACCAAGGCAACAATGAGGGATGAATCGATTCCTCCGGACAAGAAAGCCCCCACCTCCACATCCGCCACTAAACGCCTCTGTACCGCAGTCGTCATGTTATGGCGCAGCATTTCACATGCTTCGCTCTCGGAGCCACGAAACTTACTCACAGTAAGCTTCCAGTATGCAGCAGTTTCGATCCCTGTTTCAGGAGACCACTTGAGATAATGCCCTGGCAGGACCTCCTTAATATCACGGTAAGCGGTAAACCCAGGCAGAAAAAAACCATATCGAAAGTAATCTGCCGTGCTATCCGGATCTTCGACTGCGTCTCCTGGATACGCCCGAACTAAAGCAGGGAGTTCCGACGCCGTATAAAAACCATGTCCTTCGGCAATATAATAGAGAGGCTTTTTTCCCATACGGTCCCTGGCAAGCAGTAGCGTTCGGCTATGAGTGTCCCACAAGGCCAGGGCCCACATTCCTTCAGCACTGCTGAGAAAATCCACGCCATGAAGGATAAGACCAGCGATAAGGACCTCAGTGTCCCCTCGGGTGCGAAACCGCCATTTACCTTCAAGCCGACTCCGCAATTCCCTGTAATTGTATATCTCACCGTTATAGACGATAAGATACCTGCCACCAGCGTCAGCCATAGGCTGCTGACTGGCCTCCACATCGATTACTGATAAACGGCGATGCCCTATAAAACTGCCATTTTGCACAATGTGGCCTGTATCATCCGGTCCACGATGTTCCAATGCTTTTAGAGCCACCAGTCCCGCCGACTCCAGATCAACTGGATCACGGCCCGGATCATAAATAAAGGCCAATCCGCACATTAGCGATTTCGGTTAGCTATCATATCGGCGTATATCTCTGCATACCGACGACAGGTGCTCTCCCACGCCAAGTTCTTGGCCAATATGGAATCTCTTCCCTTTTGACCCAAAAGCCTAATCATCTCCGGGTGGCTCGACAGGCGTAGTAGCAGGCCCTTTAGCTCTTCAGCATTATCAAACAGAAAGCCGTTTTTTTCATTATCCACAAGCTCTTCGTTCTCTGGAATACGAGAGGCAATCACTGCCCGGCCCGCAGCCAGCGCTTCGATCAAGGAATTCGAGCGACCTTCCGCGCGGCTTGCAAAAATGAAGACCTGATTAAGCGCCAATATCGAGGGAACCGCCTCAGGCTCTAGCGAACCGGAGAACACTACATTGTCACTAAGTCCATTTTCCTTCACAAGCAGCTCTAAAGACCGGCGTTCGGGGCCGTCTCCAACCACCGTAAACACAAATTCGACCTCTTTTGGTAGCAAAGCAAGTGCCCGTATGATCGTATCGACGCCTTTCCTCGGTATCAAGGATCCGATAGTCACCAGATGCAGAACTCTGCCAGGATGAGGAAGTGGGATTTCCAGATACTCCTTGCTCACACCGTTAGGCACCACCTCGAAATACGACCGAGGAAGCTTAAGAATGCTCGCTGCTCTTATTCCTACGTTTTCACCTACGACTACAACACGGTCACAAAAAAGAAGGCACCCTCTTAATATGAAGCGAAAAACTGAACTTTTTTCACTTTTATTGACATCATCGCCCCGCAGAGTCGTTAACACCGGAGTTCGGGTAAATAACCCTGCAAATCCTGCGACAAATCCATTGACAGACCAATTCGCATGAATCAGCTGTGCTCTACGAGAAGCACAGAGACAATACCAAAACATGGATAAAAACAGTGAAGGCAGCAACAGCCAAGCGATCTTTCTGCGCCTCACTGCCACGGGAATTCCACCTGGCCGATGCGCAAGGGTTTGCAACCGCCAAGGCGCATACCGAAAACACCTTACTCTATAAGACACTGACTCTAGTCCCTCGATAGACTTCTCGACACAAGGCGTCAACACCTCAACCTTGACATTGGGGGGAAGATTCTCAATGAGCCTCAACACAAAGGGACCACTTGTCTTATTACCAAAAAGCGGGAATGAGGTTGTAAGCATGACCACAGATATTGGCTTTTCAAGTTTGTCCATTATTTACAACCACCCAGCAGGATACCCCCTCCTCAACGCCGCACACCCCTGGCGATCCAGCTTGCACTGGCGCCTGGCCTTGGCGCCACTTCGATATCGCGAAAACCGGCTTCCTCCAGCATGCGATCAACATCAGCACGGCTGAAGTAGTGGGTCACTGGGGCACCCAGCCGATCAAACCATCCGATAACATTCTCACGAAATGGAAAACGCGCATAAATCCGCCCCGGAATACGTTCAGCCAATCCACGCGTCACCGGGATCCGTTTCAATACCCGATAGGGCTGCAACAAAAACAGTTCAGAGAGTAGCGCGAGGATAACCGATAAGATATGAAGCCAACGAAAAGGCATGCGCACCGTGAAAAATCTCAGCCAATCAACCGGACGATACCAGGCCTCACGAACTCCATAGACCCAAAGCACCAGAGACCGCCCCGATGCAACAACCTTGGCAATCTGCTGCAAAGCCTCGCCAGGGTTCGGCAGATGCTGAAGTACGCCGACACTGTAGACAAAATCAAATGCCGGCCGTAACGGCAGGGCATAGGCATCAGCCTGGACCACATGCAGGTGAGGATAGTGACGACTCAAAGCATGCGCACTTTGTACTGCCTCGCTGAGATCTACAGCCACCACTTCGGCACCAAGACTGGCCGCCACGCTGGCGGGGCGACCGGAACCGCAGCCCACTTCTAGCACAAGCCGTCCCTGAAAGGCGTTCTCGTCAAGAAAGGGCTGGACGAAGCTGAGGAATATCTCCCGGAAGTAATCATAATTATCCCGAAAAGTGGTCCACTGATAGCTAAAGGTATGCAGGGTCGTAACTTTGTGCTTCTCCACCAAGATGTCAACCTCCTCCACTCCAATTCTCGCGCCGTAGCGAACAAGGAAGTCCGGGTGATAGCGGGTTAGCGTCTCATGCAACAGAGCCAATGGCAACAGACGTGGGATACCAGCCACGACTGGATAGACTACCCTACACTTGGTGCAAGTAAGTAGCCCCTCCTCAATTTCATGCCCATAACACGCGACACACTCAGCAACAGGAACAGTGACGGCAGAGCAATTGTGTAAACCGCAAGCGTTGTGACAACCTGGCTTATCAAGAGCATGCAAAATTTCCTGTTGTGATTCTCGCAGGATCTCCATGGTGAGGCCACCACCACACAAGGGACAGCACAGTAATTCCAACAATCGATGCTTCATACCTCTCCTGTTATTTGATCACGCGACGTTCACAGCGACTGCATGAATCCATGACAGCCAGGAAGCCGACATAGTAACCTGACCGACCCATCTAGAATAAGCACAAATAACTGAGCCACTACACTGAAGAATAATCGCAACCACCTTATCCCTATTACATTCGGAGCCAACTCTAGAGTATGTGGCTCGTGTAGTGTCCGATACTAGCGTTTGGTGCGTCGCGCATCTTGGTCTATCCCCCGATAATGCAGCGAAGATATCTGTTCCGAGATAAGCCCTATCAGTAAAGTCAGTAACGATGACACCAGAACCAAGGCACTCATGTTGGTGAAGCGATGGTAAAAATAGTAAGTATAACCATAATAACCGATCCCAAGCAGAAACAAGGCAGCGGTAATCGGCAAAAACAGCCGCATTGGCGAAAATAAGGCGCCGATCTTTAAGATAATGACAAAGAACCGGATACCATCTTTGAAAAGCCGAATATGACTCTTCCCCACCCGAGCGGCAGCAGCAATAGGCACATAGCCAACCGGCAGGCCGGAACGGAAGAATGCCATGGTTATTGTGGTAGGGTAGGAGAACCCGTTTGGCAGCAGATAAATAAATTTGAGAAAATGACGGGCGCGCACAACACGGAAACCGGAGGTCAAGTCTTGTATTTTAAAACCGGTCATAAAAGATGCCAGTCGATTGTATATGAAGTTAGCGAACCGCCGAAAAACACTGGCATGGGAGTCTGGTTGCCTGGCCCCAACCACCATTTCATAGCCCTGTTCCAATTTTTCCAGGAAATCGGGGATCGCCTTTGGATCGTGCTGCCCATCTGCATCCAAAAACACCAGAACATCCCCGGTGGCATGCCGTGCCCCGGTTTTGACCGCTGCGCCGTTGCCCATTCCGTAGGGATGGGATACGACAGTGACCTGATGTTCCCGGCATACCTCAACCGATGTGTCGGTTGAGCCATCGTCCACCACGAGGAGTTCAGCGTCAGGCAGGATTTCCTTTATTCCCTGCAGAAGTACGCCAAGGTTCTCTGCTTCGTTCCTACATGGCAGAATGATTGAAACACGATGTATCTTAGCTGTATTCATGTAACGATAATCAAAATCTGCCAGTTCAACTGGAATCCAAGCATTAAAATATTCAATCAAGCATAGCAGAAGTATAAGCTGATATGTCGCATCGCAAGATCATGCCCAGTGACGCACGGTCACAAAGGGCGCCTGACTGCCAAAACCAATCGCAAGCCGCCAATTTCCCAGTAAATCAGTTGGTAATCACGATTTCTATGTAAACGCTGTCTCAAATGAGGGCTACTTATGAATTGAGGACGAGCAATATCATAGTAGTGCGCACTCAAGCCATATAGGGCAGGCGCGTCTGAATCGAAGTGATCGAGTGTCACCAGGAAGTGACAGCAGCAATTATCGAGCTACTCAAGCCTACAGGGGTGCTCTAACCGCGGATAATGGCAAGGAGTTCGCGTACCATGAACAACTGACTGCTGAGTTGGGAGCCGCGGTTTACTTCGCACGGCCCTACCATTCGGGGGAAAGGGGCTTGACGAGAATACGAATGGCTTGTTGCGCCAATACTGGCCTGAGAGCATGGATTTCAAAAAAATCATAGGCAAGGAGGTTGCGGCAGTTGTCACTCAACTCAACCAATGTCCACGCAAGACATTGGGCTTTAAAACACCAGAGGCTTTGATGCACAATCACATGGCGGCACTGACCGCTTAACCGATATGTTGAATCCGCGCTATTAATATGCGACATATACAGTATTTACCTCGTCAATGAGACTCGTGGATGGTTATTAACCTGGCGGCTCCTTGACCGCTTGCCAGCAGCTGACGTCTATCCCCACTGACAGGATATTTAGGGAAAGGCCACGCTATCGAGCCCATACACTACCTCAACCGCCTCCAATGCGGCTCAGCCAGTAGCAAGTTTCCTTCCTAGAATAGTGAACAACGACCCAAGAATCATAAAGATAGATGCATATATTACCGATAGCGACCTCTTCGGCCAGATTCACGAAGCGCTAAAACAGATCTTCAAACACGATGCAGTTCGTGTGAGCTGCTCGCGGGGTCTGCCTGAGCAGCGCTTAGGAAAGCCGACATGATATCGCATATCTCATTGTATTACTTAGATTTTTATCCTGTTTCAGTACACTGGTCCAGATCCACTCTCGTGGCGCCCTTTCACCGCCCCGAAAAACAGAAAGCCTAAATATCGGCCCCTATCACCGTGGTCACCGGAAACAAACTAGCTCCCCCTCTCATTGATTCCACACGAATACGAGGCTATATTGCTTTGATATCAATGGGTTGTTAGCACTAGCTCACAGCTTGAGTTCAAAAAATTGCTAACATAATCAACATGAGTGGTATGCTGTTCAGATGAAGCAAGCTTGCTCCTAGAGCAATCTAAATAATCTAAAAAGACTGCCGCCATAGCTAAGACACATGAGAAACTCTACCGATAGTTAAAGGGATGGCTACCACCAAACCACAAGTCAATCTAAGCGGCCTCGGGCGCTGCCTGATCCAGGATGGGCTGATCAGTGAGGAGAAAGCAGAATCAGCCTTTGTGGAATCCTTAAAAAAGAAGGTGCCCTACGTCACATATCTGGTTGAAAACAAGACGCTTAATAGCATCGACATCGCTATTTCCGCCTCACGGGGATTCGGCGTTCCCATCTTTGATCTTGACGTGCTTGATCCAAGCGCCGTACCCATCGACGTGGTTGCCGAAAAACTGGTCCGTAACCACCATGCCCTGCCAATCTTCCAGCGAGGCAACCGGTTATTCCTTGCCGTTTCCGACCCGACCAATCACCAGGGTCTGGATGAGATCCGTTTTAGCACAGGCCTAGCCTCTGAGGCGATCCTGGTCGAGGAGGACAAGCTAAAGCGGATGATCGATAAGGTCATGGAGGCCCAGGAAACCGGCATGGATGAGTTGCTGGACGCAGACCTGGACAACCTGGATATCTCCACTGGCGATAGTGATGCCGATAGCGATGAATCCAAGCTGGATGTGGACGAAGCCCCAGTGGTTCGTTACATCAATAAGATCCTCCTGGATGGCATCAACCAAGGCGTCTCGGATGTGCATTTCGAGCCCTACGAGTACACCTACCGGATTCGCTACCGGCAGGACGGCATGCTGCATGAAGTTGCCAATCCTCCCTCAAACCTGGCCAATCGCCTTGCAAGTCGTATCAAGGTTATGTCACGAATGAATATCGCAGAGCGGCGTGTTCCCCAGGACGGACGCATCAAGATGAGGCTTTCTAAGTCACGCGCCATCGACTTTCGTGTGAATACCTGCCCGACGCTCTACGGCGAGAAAATCGTACTGCGTATCCTCGATCCAACCAGCGCCCAGTTGGGCATTGAGGCGCTCGGATTCGAGAAAGAACAGAGCGAGCAATTTTTAAATGCGATCAACAAGCCTTATGGCATGATTCTCGTGACCGGACCCACTGGTAGCGGTAAAACAGTCAGTCTCTATACCGCTCTAAACTTGCTCAACAAGCCGGAGGTCAATATCTCTACGGCAGAGGATCCGGTGGAAATACAGGTGGCGGGCATCAATCAGGTTAACACCAATGTCAAGACAGGACTGACCTTTGCCGAAGCCCTGAGGGCTTTCCTGCGTCAGGATCCTGATATTGTGATGGTAGGCGAGATCCGTGACCTGGAGACGGCTGAAATCGCCGTCAAGGCGGCGCAGACAGGGCATTTAGTCCTCTCCACCCTGCACACCAACGATGCGCCCCAGACCCTGACCCGCCTGGCCAACATGGGTGTTCCGCCATTCAATATCGCATCCTCTGTCCTGCTTATCATGGCCCAGCGCCTGGCCAGGCGGCTTTGTGAACATTGCAAGGCGCCGGACGACCTACCCAGGGAAGCGCTGCTTGAAGAAGGATTCTCTGAAGCGGATCTCGATACCGGCTTCACAATCTACAAACCGGTAGGATGTGACTTGTGTACCAGCGGCTACAAGGGCCGGGTTGGTATATTTCAAGTCATGCCAGTCTCAGAGAGAATGGGCAAGATCATCATGGAAGGCGGAAGCTCGCTGCAACTGGAAGAGCAGTCGGATAAGGAGGGGGTCTACAACCTCCGCCGATCTGGCCTGCGCAAGGTCATGCAGGGGATTACCAGTCTTCAAGAACTCAACCGGGTAACCAAGGACTAACCCATGGCGCCTCCAAGAAAGAAAGCTCAGGTCAAATCCTATCTCTTCACCTGGGAAGGCACGGACAAAAAAGGTGCCCGCCTGACAGGCGAAAGCCGTGCGACCGATGTCAATATGGTCAAGGCGGATCTGCGCCGCCAAGGCGTCAACCCCCTCAAGGTCAGAAAAAAGGCCACTTCCCTCTTCACTACCAAGAAGAAGATCACCAGCGCCGATGTCACGGTATTCAGTCGACAACTGGCCACGATGATGTCGGCAGGCGTTCCCATGGTGCAGGCCTTTGACATCGTGGGACGAGGGCATGAAAACCCCTCCATGCAAGAGCTGATTCTAACCATCAAGGCCGATGTGGAAGGGGGCACTGCCTTGGCGGATGCCTTGAAAAGACACCCGTTGCATTTCGAAGATCTGTTTGTGAACCTGGTTCGTGCTGGTGAACATGCCGGTGTGCTGGAGACGTTGCTGCATAAGATTGCCACCTATAAGGAGAAGACAGAGTCGATTAAGGGGAAGATCAAGAAAGCCATGTTCTATCCCGCCGCCATCATCGTAGCAGCTATCGGCGTAACCGCGATTCTACTCATCTTCGTCATTCCTCAATTCGAGGATCTGTTTAGCGGTTTTGGGGCTGACTTGCCAGCATTCACTCGGATGGTGGTCAACCTCTCTCATTTTGTCCGTGATTGGTGGTGGATAATTCTTGCCGGCTTTATTGGTACGGGTTACCTGTTCTCTTACGTTTGGAAACGTTCGAGAAAATTCCGCCACGCCATTGATCGGACTCTCCTCAAGATCCCGGTCATTGGCATGATCCTCAACAAATCGGCCATTGCCCGCTTCTCCCGTACCCTTGCCACCATGTCGGCAGCCGGCGTGCCCCTCGTTGAAGCCCTCGATTCCGTCTCTGGCGCAACAGGCAACGTGGTCTACAGCGAGGCTGTATTACGTATGCGGGAGGATGTGGCGACCGGTCAATCACTACAGCTCGCTATGAAACAGCGTAATCTGTTCCCCAACATGGTGGTGCAGATGGTTTCCATCGGTGAGGAGTCAGGCGCGCTGGATGACATGCTCAACAAAGTCGCCGACTTCTACGAAGAGCAGGTGGATAACGCTGTCGACGCCATGAGCAGCCTGATGGAACCGCTCATCATGGTGGTCCTGGGCACATTGGTTGGCGGACTTGTCGTGGCCATGTATTTGCCGATCTTCAAAATGGGTGCTGCAATTTAATGGAACGGGTCCATCCTATCCTGCCTGGAGCCCTGTAAAAGAGCCGTGTTGCTAGTCAACTTTCTGCAGCACAACAGCTGGACATTCTTGCTGTTCACTACATTTATCGGTCTGATAGTCGGGAGCTTTCTCAATGTAGTGATCCATCGCCTGCCAAAGATGATGGAAAATCAGTGGCATAGAGACTGCGATGAGCTGAAGGGATTAAACCAAACAGCAGAATCCCAACCCTATAACCTCAACCAACCCGCCTCTCACTGCCCTAAATGCGGTCACAAAATCCGTGCCTGGGAGAACATCCCGGTTGTGAGTTGGTTGCTGCTGAAGGGCCGCTGCTCTCACTGCCATACCCGAATCAGCCCAAGATATCCGATCGTTGAAGCCGTCACCGGGGTGATGTCCCTGGCGGTTGCGCTCCACTTCGGCGTGTCCTGGGCGACCCTGGCCGCACTCTTTCTGACCTGGGCCTTGATCGCTCTGAGCATGATCGATTTCGACGTCCAGTTGCTGCCCGACAACATCACCCTGCCCTTTCTCTGGCTGGGGCTGTTACTGAGCTTGGCCGCCCTCTTTACCGACCCCCGCTCGGCCATTATCGGTGCGGCGGCAGGCTACCTCTCCCTTTGGAGCGTCTATCAGCTCTTCAAACGACTGACCGGCAAGGAGGGTATGGGGTACGGCGACTTCAAGCTGCTGGCGATGCTCGGCGCCTGGCTCGGCTGGCACTACCTGCCCCAGATCATCATGCTCTCCGCCTTTGTCGGCGCGGTTGTCGGCATTCTGCTGATCGTGCTACGCGGACGGGATCGCAATATTCCCATCCCCTTCGGTCCCTATCTCGCCGCCGCGGGCTGGATCAGCCTGATGTGGGGCGAACAGATCAACCAGGCCTATCTGCGCTGGTCCGGAATGATCTGATGCATGAAAGGGTTCTCGACCAGCACACCTTCTATGAGTTGCCCATGGTTCAGGTCTTCCGTCAGGACTTTTGCCGCGCCGGATTGTATCGCTGAAACAACGATCATCGCGTCCCAAAACGAGATCTTATGCCGTTCCTGAATCTCTGAAGCCTGCAAGACATGGTCAGGCCTGATAACTTCGACCCGCCAGGCAAGGTAGGTGGCAATGATCGATCGGGCCCTGTCCGGGGACACGGGATGGCCGATTTTTCTTGTCACGTTGACATAGAATTCCTGCAGCACCTGGGTGCTGAGTACGCCATTGCCTTGATTCCACAACACCTTGACCGCCTCCGCCGCGTTTTTCCGTTTTTCTGCGGATGCCCGGTCATAGGCATAAATCAGAATATTGGTGTCTACGAATACTTTATCTCTCATGAAGCGCATCCCTGGAGATTTGCTGGGCGCCTAAATCCATGCCCAGCTCCAAGTCGGCGATGGCCTGAACGCGAGACCGCTCGTAGCGCTCCGATTCCGATACCAGTTGCGCAAGCTCATCGGCAAGCATTCTGCTGATCGAGCTTCCCCGCCTTGCCGCGATCACACGGGCCTTCTGAATCAACTGTTTATCGAGGCTGATGGTGATGTTTTGTTTCATTGATGTTGTAAATCCTGTCAGTTCACGGCATTAAGTGTAGCACGTGAATTACGTGCAATCTATACAATACCCCATGACGGTAGGTTGTGATCCGCGTACTATTGACCTGACATCATAATCGATCATCCTCGTCATTCCGGCGCATGCTGGAATCCACTAACCTATTGACTGGAAGATGGATTCCGGCATGCGCCGGAATGACGTCTATTTTGATGCCGGGTTAGTAGTGGCTATAAGGACCGGGTTGGTATATTTCATGTGAGCCAGGGAATCACCAGCCTTTAAGAAAACAACCGGGTAACCAAGTGCTTATCCAAGGAGTGCAAGTTGCTGAACTCAAATGAACGCCGTGTCATTTTAAAACTCACTGATAAGGTCAGGACAGATGGCACAGTTGTGACACCGCATGGCGGCGTTACAACGCCTTGGAATGGAATCACCATTCCACGTTGCCGCGCGCCGTGCAGGGATGCACAAGTGTCGCAAGCACAGGGATGCGCAGGAGCGACCCTTGCCCTGCACCGTCACAACCGCACCCTCTACCCCATCCAACTGCCGGTTTTAGGATAGTGCTGGTAGTTGCCCTCACGGGGGGGATCGGCAGCGGTAAGAGTGCAGTTGCCTCCCATCTTGAATCCCTGGGAGCGCCGGTTATCGATGCAGATGCACTGGCGCATCAACTGGTCAAGCCTGGATCACCTGCCCTGCTGGAGATCCAAGCCACCTTTGGCGACCAGATGGTGGATGCCCAGGGCCAGTTGGACAGATCGGCCCTGCGGGGCATTGTCTTCGATAACCAGGAACAACGTAAACGCCTCGAAGGCATTCTCCATCCCCGTATCAGGCAGGCGATGGAGGCGTGGCTGGAACAGCAGTCCGCCCCCTATGTCGTGCTGGTGATCCCTCTGCTCTTCGAGACCGGTCAGACCACACTCGCTGAGCGGGTGCTGGTTGTGGATTGCGATGAGTCCCTGCAGATCGAGCGGGTGGCAAACCGCGATCAATTACCCATGCAACAGATTCAACGGATCATGGCCAGCCAGGTTGGGCGCAAGACACGACTGGCAGGCGCGGATGATGTGATCGAGAACAACGGTAGCCTGGAGGCGCTGATCGAGGCTACCAACCGGTTACACCAGTATTATCTGGAGCTCGCATACCAGGTTACTAACCCGAACGTAGGTTAGTTACCCCAGGTGATTCCATGACGTTTTCGAAAAACCCAGAAAAGAAATTTCTCTCGCAAAGATCGCTAAGCAAGCAAAGAAGAATCAGTCATCATAGTAACCTTTGCGTGCTTAGCGATCTTTGCGAGAATATTTTTAACCCATCAGGATTGGTGCACTGAATGCACCCTACCGTACTGGTTCTGCAAAAAACAGGGAAGGCCGTAGACCAAACCGTGCAGATAGCTTTTCAATCGCGGCGCGGCTCAAAGCCCGTTCGCCTTTCAGCACTTTTGATACCATGGCCTTTCCACCGATCTCAGGCAGGTCGCTCCCCGTAAGCTTGTATTGGCGCATCAATGTGCGGAGTAGTGCTATATCAGCAGGGAGTCCTTGCGCTTCTGTCACGAACGCCATCACCTCTTCGTCCTTGGATTCGTACACTTCAACGGCACGACTCAGCATATCAATCAGGGGATTCAATGAATCATCCCAGGTATCCCCGGCAGACTCCAAAATCTGTTCCAATGCGCCTAGGGCCTTGGCATGATCCTCCTCGTTGGTAATAACCACCAGGGATCGAGCCGTGTGCAGGAATGTCTGATACGCATCAATCAGCGCTAATTGTGTCATCACTTCACTTCCTATCGTTTGACTTACGATACTTCTTCATCAGTTTGTTGTAATCGGCATGGCTGACAATATGTTTGATATAGATCCGTTTATTGACAAATTGGATGAACATAATCACCCGTAGATTATTGCCGCCAACATCCAACACCCACCACTTATCCTTGTGTTTGAAATTATCCAATGAAGGAAATACCGCTTTCAGCTCATCTGGCGTGTGAAAATCAATTTTCTGTAAAACGCTAAACATTTCCAGCAGGGCCGCCCGATCGTTTGGATACTGCTTGGAAGCCTCGCTGAAAGGGCGCTTTGAGATCACATTCATAACACTTCCTTGTTAATTCTATAGTCAACTATAGACAAGAGTTGACTGATAGTCAACTTTTGCTAATGGGGTGTGTTTTACCTATCAAGCGCAGGCGAAGTCAATACGCCAACCAACTTAGGCACTACTAATCGACCTTTAAACATTTCACACATATTTGCGTTTATTCGCGTTCATTTGCGGACTTTATTCAAAAACATCCGCTCAAGCCGCACTCACCCGCTGGCGCTTACTGAAGACCAATCCCTCACCCGACACATCGACCTCAATCGTATCTCCCGGCCCGAACCGGCCTGCCAGAATCTCCTGTGCCAGCGGGTTCTCCAACTGTTGGCGAATGGCGCGTTTCAGCGGACGGGCGCCGTATACCGGATCAAACCCGGCCTCTCCCAACCGGTCGAGGGCCGCATCCGTTATCGCCAGTCCCATATCGTGACCGGCCAATCGCTGGTGAAGATGGTCGATCTGGATCTTGGCGATGGCGCGAATCTGTTCTCTGGCCAGGGAATGGAAGACCACGATCTCATCCAGACGATTGATGAACTCCGGGCGGAAGTTTTGCCGCACTGTTTCCATCACCGCCGATTTCATTTCGTCATACCGCTCTTCAGTTGAGTATTCCTGGATCACCTGAGAACCCAGATTGGAAGTCATGACGATAACCGTATTGCGAAAATCCACCGTCCGCCCCTGACCGTCCGTGAGGCGTCCGTCATCGAGCACTTGAAGCAGTACGTTAAAGACGTCGGGGTGGGCCTTTTCCACTTCATCCAGGAGAATGACCGAATAGGGCCGGCGGCGCACCGCTTCGGTGAGGTAACCACCCTCTTCATAACCCACATAGCCGGGAGGCGCCCCGATCAGACGGGCCACCGAGTGTTTTTCCATGAACTCCGACATGTCGATGCGTATCATCGCCTCTTCTGTGTCGAAGAGGAATTCCGCCAGGGCCTTGCATAGCTCGGTCTTACCAACACCGGTGGGGCCGAGAAAGAGGAATGAGCCGTTGGGCTGGTTGGGATCCGACAACCCGGCGCGGGAGCGGCGGATAGCATCGCTCACAGCACCCACCCCCTCATTTTGACCAATCACACGTCCGCCCAGCTCTTCTTCCATGCGCAACAGCTTGTCCCGCTCACCCTCCAACATCTTCGAGACCGGAATACCGGTCCACTTGGAGACCACATCAGCGATCTCCTCCTCCGAGACCTTGTTGCGCAACAGCTTCATCTCCTGCATCTCGGCCTGGGTGGCCATGTCGAGCTGTTTCTCCAACTCCGGGATACGGCCATACTGCAGTTCGGACATACGCGCCAAATCACCGGCGCGGCGGGCGGTCTCCAGCTCCTGGCGCGCCCGTTCCAGAGACTCCTTGATATGGGTCGTCCCTTGCAGGGCGGCCTTCTCAGACTTCCAGATCTCTTCCAGATCGGAAAACTCCCGCTCCAACCGGGCGATCTGCGCCTCCAGGTCGGCCAAACGCTTCTTCGAGGCTTCGTCGGACTCTTTGTTGAGCGCCTCGCGCTCAATCTTCAGTTGGATCAGACGGCGCTCCAGACGGTCCATCTCCACCGGCTTGGAATCGATCTCCATACGGATCTGCGAAGCCGCCTCGTCCACCAGGTCGATCGCCTTGTCCGGCAATTGTCGATCAGCGATATAGCGATGGGACAGGGTTGCAGCCGCCACAATCGCCGGATCGGTGATATCCACACCATGGTGTACTTCGTAACGCTCCTTGAGGCCGCGTAATATGGCAATGGTGTCTTCCACACTGGGTTCTTCCACCAACACCTTCTGGAAACGGCGCTCGAGGGCGGCATCTTTTTCCAGATACTGGCGATATTCATCCAGGGTGGTGGCGCCGACGCAGTGCAATTCGCCCCGCGCCAGTGCCGGCTTCAGCATGTTACCGGCATCCATGGCGCCTTCGGCCTTGCCAGCGCCGACCATGGTGTGCAATTCGTCAATAAAGAGGATGATCTGCCCTTCCTGCTTGGCCAGATCGTTGAGCACCGCCTTGAGACGCTCTTCGAACTCGCCCCGGAACTTGGCCCCGGCGATCAGGGCCCCCATATCGAGGGAGAGTAAGCGCTTACTTTTTAGACCCTCCGGCACTTCGCCGTTGATGATTCTCTGCGCCAACCCCTCGACGATCGCTGTCTTGCCCACCCCGGGTTCCCCGATCAGCACCGGGTTGTTCTTGGTGCGTCGTTGCAGGACTTGAATGGTACGGCGAATCTCGTCGTCGCGGCCGATAACGGGGTCGAGTTTACCCTGCTCGGCCCGCTCCGTGAGGTCGATGGTGTACTTCTCCAGCGCCTGGCGCTGATCTTCGGCATTGGGATCATCCACCTTCTGCCCGCCGCGCAACTTCTCGATACTCTGCTCCAGGGCCTGTCTGGAACCACCCGCATTGCGCAACATCTCCCCCAACTCGCCCTTGTCCTCTACCGCGGCGAGGACGAACAACTCGCTGGAGATATATTGGTCATTGCGCTGCTGGGCCAGCTTGTCGGTCTGATTGAGCAGGCGCCCCAGATCATTGGAGATGTGCAGGTCACCGGCCGCGCCCTCCACGCTGGACAGGCGCTCCATGGCCGCGCTCAGGCTGGAGCGCAACTGGTTTACATTGACATCGGATTGGGCCAGCAGGTGGCGCACGCTGCCGCCGTCCTGGTCAAGCAGGGCGGTCATCAGATGCACCGGTTCGATGAACTGGTGATCCCGCCCGACGGCCAGGCTCTGGGCATCGGCCAGCGCCATCTGAAATTTACTGGTCAAACGGTCCATTCGCATGGGTAAAACTCCGAAAAAAACGATTGAATACCCTTCAGATGGGGGAGAAACCCAGGCATTTCAACCAGTAGTCCTCAAAATCAGGAATAGGGTGCGGCCCAGCCGCACCGGACCGGCTATATGCGCATTCTTGCTGAGCTTCGGCCCTTTTTGGCGCGGCTGGGCCGCACCCTACATAAGTTTTTAGAAATGAGTGGAGCGATCAGCCTTTTTGCTGTGACGCCATGGCCTCTACCTTGGACATCACCATCGCTTCAAGCGCCTGCTTGAACTCAACCACCCGCTGGCGCAGTTCGGGCTGTGCCGTGCTGAGGATCTGCGCTGCCAATATGCCTGCATTCCTGGCCCCGTTGATGGCAACGGTGGCGACGGGCACGCCAGGCGGCATCTGCACGATGGATAACAGCGAGTCTTCACCCTTCAAGGTGGAGGTCTTCACCGGCACGCCGATCACCGGCAAGGGTGAGATGGCCGCAACCATGCCGGGTAGATGGGCCGCGCCGCCCGCTCCGGCGATCACCACCTGCAAGCCACGCTCAGCAGCGCTTTGCGCATATTCATAGAGCCTGGCCGGGGTACGATGGGCCGAGACGATGGTCATCTCATAGGGGACCTGCAGTTCCTGAAGCAGCTTGGCTGCCTCCTGCATCACCGGCAGATCGGAATCGCTGCCCATGATGATTCCCACAACTGGCTTGTTCATGGATGCTGTTCTCCAGTAATTTGAATCAGCTCGCGCACCTGCTCGGCCTTGTTTCGGGCAATATCAAGATCCCGGTCGAGTACGGTGACATGTCCCATCTTACGGAAGGGGGTGACCTCTGCTTTCCCATACAGATGCAGACATACCCCTTCTATCGCCAATGCCGCCGCCATGCCCTTGATCACCGGTCTGCCTCTGGCATCCGGGGCACCGAGAAGATTGATCATCGCCGCAGGCGAAAGCAGATCGGTGGCGCCCAGGGGGAGGCCCAACACGGCGCGCAGATGCTGCTCGAACTGATCGGTGATACAGGCCTCGATGGTATGGTGGCCGGAATTGTGCGTGCGTGGCGCGATTTCGTTGACCAGGAGTTGATCCTCCTGGGTGAGGAACATCTCCACTCCAAAAACACCGACGCCTTGCAGTGCTTCGATAGTGCGCACCGCCAACGCCTCTGCCGCTGCAGCGATCTCCTTGCTCACTGGCGCGGGACAGAGCAACAGATCCAGAACATTTTCACCGGCGCGGAAACACATCTCGACCGTTGGATAGGCGACGCACTGCCCCGCTGCGTTGCGCGCAACCATCACCGCCAGCTCTTTCCGGGCATCGACAAAATGCTCCACCAGAGAGGACACCGGCAGATGGCTCTCGAAATCGGCCGCATGCTGCATCACCGACACGCCCCGCCCGTCATAGCCCCCGCGACGCGCCTTCTGCACCAAAGGAAAACCAAAGGATTCAAAGCGTTGCAAAGTCGGTTCCGACACTTCAATGAAATCCGCCGTGGGGATACCCGCCTGCCTGAGAAACTGCTTCTGAGTCAGCTTATCCTGCAGGATGGACAGCAGCGCCGGCGACGGATTGATGCGATGTCCTTCCCGCTCGAGCTGAGCCAGGGTCTCGGTATCGATATTCTCCAGTTCGAAGGTGACCAGGTCGCAGGACTCCGCCAACTCCCGGAGCTTGGCCGGATCGTGATAACCGCCGATGATCTGGTGACCGGCCACTTGACCGGCCGGTGAACCGAGATAGGGATCGAGCACCACGCAGGTGCAACCCAGTCGCTTTGCCGCCTTGACCATCATGCGGCCCAGCTGACCGCCGCCGATCAGGCCGATTCTGGCAACGGGAAAGGGGAATATGTCCTTCATATCAAGCGCCTGTTTACCTACAAGGGGGCAGAGTATAACCGGGCTACGCCGGGAATGCCTCAATCAGGGCAGATCCATGCTAACCGGATGACACCCGCTGATCTGTGATATCGGCGAAAGCGTGCAGGGCCTTATCATCCAGCACCTCAACGCGACTGCCGTCGACATGTATCAACCCCTGGTCGGTAAAATTGTGCAGGATGCGGGAAAAGGTTTCAGGCGTCACTGAAAGCCTGGAAGCGATAATCCCCTTCGGCGCCTTGAGTTCGAACGCGTTGCTCCGGGCCTTTCCCTCATCCCAACTCTTCCATAGATAGCTGGCCACACGGCAACTGGCGCTTTGCAGGGTCAGCTCATCGATCTCCCTGATCAGGCTTCTCAGTCGGTGACTCATATCGGCCATCAGTCGGAAACAGGTATCGACGGAACCGCGCAATATCTTCAGGAATAAGCCGCTCTCGAAACTCAGCAGATAGGTATCGCCGATCGCAGCGGCATTCACCGGATAGTCCGGTTTTTCCCCAAACATCAGGGCTTCGGCAAAAGACTGCCCAGGGGAGATGATTTCGATCACCTTCTCATTACCCTGCATCGAGAGCCGGGTGAGTTTCATCTGCCCCTTAACCACGATAAAGAAGTGCGTTGCCGGATCACCGACCTGGAAGAACAACTGTCCATCCCTGAGCTTCACCTCATGGGCCATCTTCTCCACAATCGTGAACTGCTTATCGTCCAATTGGGCAAATAGGTAACACTGCTTGAGATCAAAATACACCATCCTTCTCCAACTGTCTTCGCCCGTCAGAGGCGGGAAAATCATGGCACATCCCAGGGTTACGCCAGATTTTATTCAGATTCGATAGGAAGCAAATCCATTGTATTCGTGAGCTAATTGAAATAGCTATTACCTGAATCCGTGGGTTCAGAGGGAGCGCAGCGTGCAAGATATTGATTCGGATAGCGTAATAAAAATTCGCAGCCATACCCTTAGGTCTGGTGAGAATTTTTATATAGCTAGACGGATCAAGAGCTTGTGCGATGTGCCCCGATGAACTCACGGATTCAGGTATTAGTCTTGGCGAGCAATCCACGATTTATTTGTCGAGTTGAGAAAGATCCCTGACCGCTCCACGCGCCGCGGAGGTGGTCAGGGCGGCATACGCCTTCAATGCAGCGGAAACATACCGCTCCCTCGCTACCGGCCGCCAGGCCATCTCGCCACGTGACACCATTTCGGCGCGTCTGTTATGCAGGACCTCATCACTGACCGCGACGTGAATGGAACGTCCGGGAATGTCGATCTCGATGAGGTCGCCCTCCTCCACCAAACCGATAGTCCCCCCTTCGGCGGCTTCGGGGGAGCAGTGCCCGATGGATAACCCGGATGTCCCTCCAGAAAAACGCCCATCGGTGATCAGCGCGCAGGCCTTGCCCAATCCCTTTGATTTCAGATAACTGGTCGGATAGAGCATCTCCTGCATGCCAGGCCCGCCCTTAGGACCTTCGTAGCGAATAATCACTACCTCACCGGTCTGGACCCGATCGCCCAGGATAGCCTCCACCGCTTCATCCTGGCTCTCGAAAATGCGCGCCGCTCCGGAAAACACCCGAATCGATTCATCCACCCCGGCAGTCTTGACGATACAGCCCTGCTCCGCCAGATTGCCGTACAATACCGCCAAGCCGCCGTCTTTGGAATAGGCGTGCGCCAGATCACGAATACAGCCATCGCGCCTGTCCAGATCCAGTTCAGGCCAACGGGATGATTGACTGAAAGCGACCTGGGTGGGTATGCCGCCCGGCGCTGCCAGATAGCGGTTGCGCACCGCCTCCTCTTCTGTGCGTGCGATATCCCAGCCAGCCAACCCCTCGCCAAGGCTTTTCGCGTAGACAGTGGGATTATCACGGTGTATCAATCCCGCGCGATCCAGCTCCCCGAGAATACCGATAACGCCCCCTGCCCGGTGCACATCTTCCATGTGATACCGCTGGGTGGCCGGCGCAACCTTGCACAGGTTCGGCACCTTACGGCTTAAGCGATCGATATCGGCCATGGTGAAGTCCACGCCTGCCTCATGAGCGGCGGCTAATAGATGCAATACCGTGTTGGTGGAGCCGCCCATGGCTATATCCAGGCTCATGGCGTTCTCAAATGCCTGGAAGCTGGCGATAGTGCGCGGCAACGTCGCGGCATCGTCCTGCTCATACCAACGGCGGGCCAGTGCTACGACCAGGCGCCCGGCCTCGATGAAGAGCTGCCGGCGATCGGCATGGGTCGCCAGCAATGACCCGTTCCCCGGTAGTGAGAGTCCCAAAGCCTCGGTCAGGCAGTTCATGGAATTGGCGGTAAACATGCCGGAGCATGAGCCGCAAGTGGGGCAGGCGGAGCGCTCGATTTTCGCTACCTCTTCATCGCTCTGCAACGGATTGGCCGCGGCGACCATGGCATCCACCAGATCGAGATGTTGCTCCTCGCCCTGCAGTTGGACTTTGCCCGCTTCCATCGGCCCGCCGGAAACAAACACGGTGGGGATGTTCAGCCGCAGGGCGGCCATCAACATCCCCGGGGTGATCTTGTCGCAATTGGAGATGCAGACAAGGGCGTCCGCGCAGTGCGCGTTGACCATGTACTCCACCGAATCGGCGATAATGTCCCGCGATGGCAGAGAGTAGAGCATGCCCCCATGTCCCATGGCGATGCCATCGTCCACCGCGATGGTATTGAACTCCTTGGCCACGCCTCCCGCAGCCTCGATCTCTCTGGCCACCAACTGGCCCAGGTCTTTCAAATGAACATGTCCGGGTACGAATTGGGTAAACGAATTGGCGATGGCGATGATGGGCTTGTCGAAATCACTGTCCTGCATGCCGGTGGCCCGCCAAAGCGCGCGGGCGCCGGCCATGTTGCGCCCTTGGGTGGTGGTGCGGGAACGGTATTGCGGCATCAGTCACTCCAGAAAATCAATCGAGATCAATGGGGGGCCATTATGCACGTATTTTCGCATGCTGGACAAACCCATTGGCAGTGACCGCCGACATGGCTCAGGATTGTTACAACAGATGACAATAATAGCCGCTAGCGAAGACCGGCTCGATATCAAGCAGGCGCTTTCTCTTCGCAGGGTAAACATAGGGTGAATACGGCGCCACCGCCTTGAGCATTTTTCGCCACCACGGAGCCGTGGTGCTTTTCGGCCACCACCTTGACGAAACTGAGTCCGAGACCCACGCCCTTGCCTTGCGAGGCATACATCGAATCCGCCTGGGTGAAGGGTAAAAAAATCGAGTTCAACTGGTGTTGCGGAATACCCGGACCTTGATCCGCAATCTCGCAGACCAGTTTGGAACCCTGTAACCGGAGGGTCATACTGACCTGGCTCTGCTCTGGAGAGAATTTGATGGCATTATCCAACAGATTGAACAGCGCCCGCTCGAGCAGTCCCAGATCACCTTGAAGCCAGATCTCATCCTCCTCGAAACACCGCAGCAGCTTGATTTGCCGGGACTTCGCCTGCACATAGATATCATCCATGGCATTGTGCGCCACGGTTATGAAATCGGTATCGGTGAAAGAGGCCGCTTCAGCAGCCTCCGCCCGGGCGAGTCGTAAAAAATTCTCCGCCAGTTTGAGTGAACGGCGGGCCAGCGGCTCGATCTGTTCCGCCAGCTCCTTCGCACTGCCCTCGCGCATTTGCCGTGACTGAGTCAGAGAGAGCAATGAAGTGATCGGGGAGCGAATATCATGCGAGAGAAAATTGAGCATCTTCGTCCGGGTGCGTTCGGAACGCTTGATGGTTCCGATATAGGAGAGATTGACAATCATGCCATGCATCCCGGCATCCAGGCCGTCAAGGGATTTCAATTGCACGAAGAGTTCCGTGTCAGGTGCCCTGAAGGCCTCGAATCGAATCGGCTCTCCATGCAACATGACTCGCTTGAACACCTCATGCCACGGCTCCCCACCGGAAATTTCCAATACCTTCAACAAACGATAGGCATCCTCGTCCACCAGCTCCCTGTCTGAACCATGCCCGAGGTAGAAGGATGCCCTGGGGTTGGAGATGACCACTTGGCCGAGACAGTTGATTACCATCAGTCCGTCATCCATCTGTCCAACGGCGTTGTCGATCAGATTGCGAAAGCGCTGCAAGCGGGTGTTGGCCTGGCGCATCTGTTGCACGCGCAGCTCGACCCGCTCCAGCACGCCGCCTTCTTTCTCCTGCGACTCAAATGAGAACTGAAGGGCGAGATCGGTCACCACCTGTAGAGACCGCCCTTGGGGTACGGCATTTCTCGGCCACGCCAACCCCAATTGCCAATCTGTCTCTGAACGCCGAATCAAGGTCCATATCTCCGCCCCCGATCGTCGCCAAATGCCCCGCGACAGGGATTCCAGCGGCGCCCCTAGCGCATCGCCGTCATGCAGCAGCCGCTTTCCGCTGCCAGCTTCATAGAGCGCCCATCCTTGCAACGGCAGCAGCCGTGAGAGAAAAACCATCGCCGAGGTCATGTCGTCCGGCGGTTGTTGCTCAGGCTGCAACCGCTGTTCCAGTTGCATATTTTCGAGCTGCTCATTCAGATATCGCACGGCCAGATCGAGCCGCCGCCAGCTCCACAGGGGATAACTCAACATCAAGCCCAACAGCCCGGCTGACGGCGGAAACCAGATCTCCGCTCCACGCAACAATATCCAATTCAAAAACAGAAAACCCGCTACCAGGGCAAGAGAGACCAGGGGGGCTGTGCGGGTCGGGAAATAGGGATACAGGACGAAGGGCAGGACCACGATCAGGGCGCTAGCCAATAAATGGGGAAGGTAACCGATCGGAGTAATTGTCTCGCCGCGTCTCAGGCTATCCAAGATATTGGCATTGATTTCGACGCCCGGCATCGGCACCCCATGACCTGAAACGGGTGTAGGCAGCGCATCCCCTATCCCAGTTGCGGTCACCCCGACCAACACAATGCGATCACGAAACAGATCTGGCAAAAAATCGCCTTCAAGCACCTCGCTATAGCTGTAGCGATGATAATGACCGGCCGGTCCGCTGAATGGTATCAGTCGATGGTTATGGCGACTGATCAGGTAGAGATTCGGGGTTTGCTCACTCACCGGGCTTGATTGCAAAACGCTCTCCCCGGGCTGCAACCAATCCAACAGGGTCAGCATCAGATGGGGCCAATAGGCTTGCCCAAGCCCTTCATACAGGAAAACGCCGCGGGCAATGCCGTCCGCATCCAGATCCATGTGTACATGTCCCAGGCCCGCCGCAACATTGGAGAGCGCGGGTAACGGCATGGACTCCACCAGCATACCGCCTTGTCGATGCTGTTCCAGAATCACCGGCATGAAGACCCGTTCGCTGGCGGCAATGGATTGTATCAATTGGATATCCGCCTCAGGATCGATGCGATCCGGTTCAGCGAACAGAATATCGAACACGATGGCCTTGGCGCCTGCCTGGGTAAGACGATTGACCAGTTTGGCATGGACCTGACGGGACCAGGGCCAGCGACCCAGAGCCTTCAGGCTCTTCTCATCCACCGCTACAATGACGATATCCTCTGCCGGCGGCCTGGCCATGATGCCCATTTGCAAATCATAGAGCAGTAAATCCCAACGCCACAACCAGCCGCTTGCCGCCAGCAGACTGGTGAACAGCAATAAGATCAAGGCGCTACGGGTCCGTTCTGAGAGTCCGCTGGATGACCGGCTAATACGCATACTCAACGCAATCCCGGGATTTCGATTCGATAGATATTGGATCGGGAGGTCTCATCGGTCTCGCTAAACAACGCCTCCAGCCCGATATAGTAACGACCAGGGAACAACGGTGGCAGCAAGAACCCCTGATCATCGGCAAGGCGTTCAAACAGGACATCCTGCAGCCCGGCATCCCTTGCCAGGATCAGCCTGTAGCTCCATGCTTCCGCCACGGGCGTCCAGCTGACAGCGATCCCGTTACCGTGGAACTGCGGGCGATGAAGCAGAAGAGCCGGCAAGGTGGGTCGCGGCGGCTCCAGCGATCCTGAAACAGGTTGCAGATCGAAACGGCTGAAGGCATCCTCCCCCTCAAGCCCTAACAGGTCAATACCCCTGACGCTAAACCGGTATTCACCGGCTGGGGGACGCGCCAGATCAGCGCGACCCGCTTCCACACGCCCCCTCGACAGCAGCTTCCCCACCGCATTCATCAATTGAAACCGATAATCCACGGCACCAGCCAAAACGGGCCATTCGAGGAGCAGGCGATCCCCTTCCGGCAGAACCCGTAATTCGCTCAAATCCGGTTTCAGTAACAATTTTCGCGGAGAGCGTGGGGCCTCACCCCGCTCGACCAGCGTCCCCTCTCCCGCGCTTAGCGACACCGTTTCGCCGGCAGCCGAAACAGCCACCTCCCCTTCGGTAACCTCGTGACGGGTTTGGGCGCCGTCGGCATCCACGAAAACCCTAAAATCGGTCCCCCGTACCAGGGTTACCGCAGCCGGGGTATGTATCTCATAGCGGGATTCCGGCTTCGCCAGGGGCCTTACCCGATTCTCCACACGCCCCCGTTGTAATCGAATACGGGTATCCAGCATGCCCATGCCGTGAAACGAGGAGAGGGCGTCAAAAACCACCTCGCTGTTCTCGCCGATCAGCAACAGGGAGTCATCGGCGAACTTCAGCGACACAGCGGAACCCGCACCGGTAGCGATCCGGTCTCCGGCATTCAGTAGGGTCTCTGCCTGCAACTTGGAGCGCTCATCTTTTCCCCTTCGTTGCAGGGTCGCCTCGCCGAGCACATGGCTGACCTTGACACCGGCAAGCACCTCCTTCAACCAATCGATGGGGGCGCGGATCTCCGTACCGATGGGAATCTCACGATCCTTGTCGATGCTGTTGTAGACCTGCAACTGCTCCGGTGTGAATTCCGACTTGAGAAACCGCTCCGCCACCTGCGTGAGATTCTCACCCTCGCGCAATCGATAGGACCAGTCCTCCGACCAGGTCTGTGTCGATATAACCAAGGAGACAATGTATAAAACCAGGAAGGAGACTTTCCTTAACATGTCAATCATTTATCAGCCACTACCTATAACAGCCGGACTAACTCTAGTCTATCCGATCGCAGGGGTATCAATATACTAGTGTCTGTTAACAGGCCCTAACCCGGCAGTGGTTTACCTACACTGAATGCTCTCACCGGAAAAGGAATCCGCTTCGAGCCTCATACCGTCAGGACTGTTCTTCAAGCTGCTCAAGACGATAGCCCTGGTGATAGACCGCTTTCAAACGCCATCCGTTTTCCGGTGTCAGCCCGAGCTTGCGACGCAGACGACTGATATGAGTATCCACGGTGCGCGTCATCAGACCGGGCCCAAAACCCCAGATGCTCTCCAGCAAATGATCCCGTGAAAGGAGACGACCGATATTGGTGAAGAGCATCCAGGCCAGCTGGAACTCTTTTTCGGTCATGTCGATCACCTCCCCGTTGACAGTGATGGTCTTGTTTTCCTTGTGCAGGGAAAAACCGTTGATCTCCAAGCGATCACGGCGGCCGCTATGGCGCCGCACCAGGGCCTTAACGCGCGCCAGCATGATTTCCCGGTTGACCGGTTTGGCCAAATAGTCGTCTGCTCCCTTCTCCAGGGCTTCGATGATATCCGCCTCCCCATCCCGATGGGTGATGAAAAAGACAGGAAGATCCCACTCCCGCTCGCTACGCAGCCAAGAGAGCACATCGACACCGCTCTTCCCCGGCAACTCCCAATCCATGATCAGCAGATCGTAGGTTTCATAGCGCAGTTCGCGCATGAAGGCGTCAGCATTATCGAAGCTCCTGCAGATATAGCCTTCCGCCTCCAGCCACTCCTTCATGACCGCAGACTGCACCTTGTCATCTTCCAAATAGGCAATACGCATAAATCACTCCCGTTCAGTACGATGCCTAAGGGCCCGGCTTTACTTGGAAAAAATATAAGTGAGTCATGGAAGTCACTCCGATTTTTCTGGCTCCTCTTTAGCTGATTCAATGCAAAGAGCTGCAATCAGGAACTATCGGCGACCCCATTCTCAACTGCTGCAATAAGCCGCAAGCCCTTAAGGAAACGGGAAATCCAGTTTTTCCGTCTCCAGATCTGATCTATCTCAAGCATGGAATAAATCAGTACTCCAAAAAAAAGGTGATTTGCAAATAACGACGGCATACAATCCCACCGTTGTTATTTGCCTACCCATCGTGGCAATCATTCAATCCAGCTTGAGTTCCACACGGCGATTCCGGGCGCGACCTTCCGCCGATGAGTTGTCCGCTACCGGAGAACTCTCCCCCATCCCCTTGGCGGTGAAGAGGCTGCTATCGATTCCTTTACCGGCGAGGTAATCGGCAACCGCCGCTGCGCGCCTCTCGGATAGTCGCTGGTTATAGGCTGCTGAACCGGTGGAATCGGTATGCCCGATGACCGCTATCGACTTGATATCCTCGCGGGCCTTGAGAGATGCCGCAACCTGATCGAGCGTTGCCGTATAGTCTGCACTCACCTGATCGCTGTCGAGTTCAAACCGGATATTCTCCAACACGATCTGCACCGCGCAACCCTGCGGGGTTACGGTCGCCCCGGCTGGGGTATTTGGGCAATTGTCCTTGCTATCCACCACCCCGTCGCTGTCCTTGTCCAATTCACAACCCCTGCTATCCACCTCAACGCCGCGCGGTGTGTTCAGGCAATCGTCATCGGCATCGATCACCCCATCGCCATCGCTGTCCAGGGCACAGCCTTTTCCATCGACCGTGACACCCGCGGCAGTGCCAGGACATTGATCTCGGCTGTCCACTACCCCGTCGTTATCGGCATCGCCCTCCGCCATCGCCTGCCGCTCACCGAAGCAGGAGAGATCGGCAGGTTCCTTGTCACGATAGTTTGCAGTCCAGCATTCGCCATAACTGGTGCGCCAAACGCCTCCGGCTCCGTCATAGGCCAATCCCTTCTCAGCCATTACATGGGTGCTGAACAAAATTGGGGTAACGGCCAGGACCAGGGAAAGTCTTGTACTTTTCATATGCATAACTCCATTAAAATAAACGGCTTAATCCTAAGGCCGCCGACAAGGTCAAGCAGCCGCATCTTGAAACAGATGAACATCCCGCTGTGGATAAGGGATACTGATACCCTCCTTGTCGAAGGTGGTCTTGATGGCTTCGAGCAGGTCAGCCCGGGTAGTCCAATAGTCACTGGACTTGACCCAAGGGCGGACCGCGAAATCGACACTGCTTTCACCCAGCTCCAGCAGCATGACGGTTGGCGCCGGCTCCTTCAAAACAGTCTCCTCCGCCTCAAGGATCCCCATGATCAGGTCGCGCGCCTTTTTGATATCGTCGGTGTAACCGATGCCGATGACCAGGTCGATGCGGCGAGTCTCCCTGGCGGAGTAGTTGATGATCGTGTCGCTGTAGATCTGCGCATTGGGCATGGTTATCTCTCGGTTGTCGCCTGTCCTGAGCACACTATGGAAAATGCGAATATCCTCCACCACACCCGATACACCCCCGGCCTCCACGAAGTCACCCAATTTGAAAGGACGAAAGATAATCAACATCACCCCAGCCGCAAAACTGGTCAGGGAATCCTTCAACGCCAAGCCGACCGCCAAGCCGGCAGCGCCCAGGATGGCCAGCGCGGAAGTGGTGTTGACACCCAATTGCTCCAAGGCGGCAAGGACGACGACAGCCAACAGCGCCGCATAGGCGATATTGCCCAGAAAGCTGACCAGCATCTGGTCGATCGCCCCCTTGATCATGATCTTTTCGAGGGTCTTGGTCAGCACCCGGGCGAGCCAGCGCCCAATGATGAACACCAACAGCGCCATCATGACTTTAGTGCCCCAGGGAATAACATAGCTATTCATCAAGGTGTCGAGCGAAAGTTCCATAGTGTCTCTCCCAATCAATTCTTTATCTGTTCTATCCGTTACCCGGCTGCAAGCGTTACACCACACGAGTGCTCAGGTGTCGCACCAACAGTGGCCGGGATCATTGAAGCAAAAAAGCCAATCAGATATACCACAAGGAATGCACTGTTTAATTACCCAGAATCATCCTGCCAGGCAAATTCAAGCCACCCCATATCCTGATCATTCAGGTTAGCCCTTCCGCAGGAGAGCGATTTGTCGTCAACGCCTCCAAAGACGCTCAACATGATTCTCGCGATCGCCAGCTTAGGGCAATCTCATACATCAAATAAAGTATGAGCCTGTAAAGAATTGTTAACTTGCTGTAACAGTTTCCTCGATTGTCTTCTCAGCAACGCCTGAAGAGTAAACAAATTCGATAAAATTCGGCTAAAATCATGGCATATCAACGACAAGAAGATGAATAACGTGACTTCCACGGATGAACTGATCTACGCCGTTCAAATACTTTTGTCCGACAGTTTTCGCGGCCTGCTGGCAACCCACTCTGCCAAATACCCGGGTTACCCTTTCGGCTCGCTGTTGCCGATCTGCCGGGACACCAAAGGCAATCCATTACTGCTGATCTCCCATCTGGCGCAGCACACGCGAAACCTGCAAGCCGATCCCCTCTGCTCCCTTACACTCATCGAAGCAGGTAACGGCGATGTACAGCAGATGGCTAGACTAACCTGCCTCGCCCAGGCCGAGCCGGTCAATTCGACCTCAACGGCAGAACGCTATTTTCGTTACTATCCGGATACCCGCCGGTTTCACAAAGAACTCAACTTTCACTTTTATCGCCTGATAACCAAGCAGTTTTACTTCATAGGCGGTTTTGGCTCCGCGCGCTGGTTTGACACTGACAGGATCCAGACCCCTGTCCCCTTCTCCACACCGGACGAAGCGGAGATACTCTATCAATTGAACGCCCACGACCATGACCTGCTGAAACGCTTCGCAGGCAGACACGGGATAGTCGATGCCTCTTCCACTGACGCCATCGGCGCGGACCCGTTCGGACTGGACATCCGGCAGGGCTCGAACCTGCATCGCATCCATTTCAACGCCACCTACGACAGCAAGAGCGATCTTTTACAATATCTGTCGTCAGCTTCAACCGACGCCCCCAGAGCGCAATAACCGGAAATTCCTTGGGGTGGATCTTAAACGGCAATTGACCATAAACTTGTGCCTGACAATAACCAACTGTTTAACTTGGTAATAAGAGCAGGACAGATGAATGTTGATATTCCAGATCGCGACGGAGACGGTTATCTCACCGACATGAGTGCATGGTCCCCTGAAATCGCCAAGGCCATGGCGGATGCGGACAACTTTGATCTCGGTGATGAGAAGTGGGAACAGATCCTCAAGGCCAGGGAGTACTACGACGAATTCAACGTGGTGCCACCGATCCGCAAGTTCTCCAAATACCTGGGCGCCGACCAAAAAGCGATGTTCAAACTCTGGCTTACCGGCCCGATGAAGCCGATAACCAAATATGGCGGACTACCAAAACCCACCGGCTGTGTCTGACTCTCCATGGATAGACGAATAGATTAACCCGTGAGCGAAGCGAACACCGAAACTCAAAACTTAAAACTCAACACTCAAAACTCCCCACCCCTCTCCCCAACAAGCTTTCTCCCGCCACTCAGCTCCGTTAACATACTCGGTTTTATTCGTCGGAGCTGAGTGTATGACTTCAACAGCCATTCTCGGTCAATGGAGCGATTTGCACGAGATGCAGGTGCATCTCCTGAAATCCGTGCCTGCCGGGGATGCAGCCAGGCAATTTCACCCGCAACTCGCCTCCCTCAACTGGTATTTTGGACGTGGTGTCTATCTCGAACTGTATTGGCTCCGAGAAGTGTTGGAGGGCGACGACGACCTAACCCGAAGAATCCATCACCTGTTCAGGCCGGACCAACTCACCCTGCCGCAGCAGTGCGCCCAGCTACCGCCTGTCGACCATCTGTTGCATTGGGGAACGGAAATCCGTGACGAACACCTGAGACGGCTCGCCACCCCCGGCGCCTTGCCTGACCATGCGTTACTGCACAACGACCGTCTCTCTTGGCACCTCCTGCAAGAGCAGGCCAAATGCTACGAGACCATGCTGACGGTCTTAAACCAACGCATGCTGAAGCGCCAGACTCCGTGTCATGCCTGCGCTTCACCGCTTCAGGCCGAGATGCCTCGCTGGGAGACTAAGGAACTCTCCCAGGGTCACTATCGTATCGGCGCGAGAAACGATTCCCGCGCCTACGATAACGAACTTCCGCCGCAAGCGATTGAACTGAGCGGCTTTCGCATTGCCCTGACACCGGTCTCGAATGCGCAATACCTCGCATTCATGCAGGCTGGCGGCTACCGGGAGAGGAGCCATTGGGACCAAGCGGGTTGGCAGTGGCTTGATGAACGACAATCCCACCACCCCGAATATTGGCGCCGGGACAACAATGGAAACTGGTGCGAAATCGCCATCAACGGCGATACCCACCTGCCTGCGCAAGAGCCGGTTACCGGCATCAGTCTCCACGAGGCGCGGGCCTTTGCCAATTGGATCGGCAAACAGAGCAGCGATTATGCCGGGGCGGTCGTTCAGCACGAATATCAGTGGGAGATGGCGGCACGCACTGGCGTGCTGACTCACACCGGCCGGGCTTGGGAATGGTGCAGCAATGCCTTTCACGGCTATCCTGAATTCCAACCTTTTCCCGATACCACCGTCTCCGCCGATGACTTCGATCAGAGACACTTCTCCCTACGAGGAGGTAGTCTGCATACCCAACCACTACTGCGGCGATCCAGTTTCCGCAACCGGGCCTTGCCTTCGGATCATCACCACTTCACAACCACCCGATTGGTCTTTCCGGCGCGACACCACTGGAACTAACCCGTATTTCTTACCAGGATATATGATTTTTGAGGAAGCTGGCGAAGCACCCCAAGGGCACTTCCTTCGGGAAGCCTTGGATCACCTGAGTGGCTCCCTTCGAGCGCTCTCAACCGCTTACCTTCGACTCGCCCGCAGGGAGCCACCCAGTAGAGTGTCCATTTCAATATCCATTCGAATCTCAGGTAATTTTGAGTGGATATCTAAAAATATTCTTATATATCAACCAGTTAAAATTGCATTTATTGCGTTTCCCTACGTGCTTTGCATTAAAAAGTCCTGTTTATGGGCGAGGTTCATGACGAATCGGGGAACCAGGTTCGCCAATTATGCGACGAACACCACATCCGCGAACGAATCAACTAAAGAATCAGGTAAAACTGCCACCAAACCGGTTAGAGAACTTGCAGTTAAAGGACATTCAGTCTCACATGGGAATCAACTCAATCACAGGACCGGCGCTTCAAGGGATTCAAAAAGGATTCCAGGGCATGCGTCGAGTGGCATCAGAGATCGCCAGCGCCCAACAGACCAACCCAGCCAAGCCGACGGACCTCTCCCGCGCCATGGTCGAACTGAAGCAGCACGCCAATCAGACCAAGGCACAGGTCAAGACCCTGAAGACAGCCAACGATATGCTTGGCACGCTGTTCGACGAGCGGGTCTAAACAAACAGCATCGACAGATCCACAGCCCTAACATCCTTGGTCAATGCCCCCACGGAAATATCATCCACACCCGTCTCGGCAATGACGCGAATGGTCTGGAGATCGACACCACCCGATGCCTCTAGCCTGGCCTGTCCGGCATTCAATTTCACCGCTTCTTTCAGCATCCACGGTTCGAAGTTGTCCAGCAGCACCCTTCGGGCTTCGGCTGCGAGTGCTTCCTTAAGTTCTTCCAAGGATTCGACTTCGATCTCTATGCTCACACCTGCCGGGGCGGTTTCCCTGGCCTTCGCCAGGGCGGCGGCAACCGATCCCGCCACCCGCACATGATTCTCCTTGATCAAAACGGCATCATACAAACCCACCCGGTGGTTGTGACAACCGCCACAGGTCACCGCATATTTCTGCTGCAGTCTGAGTCCGGGAATGGTTTTACGGGTATCCAGAATTTTGACCCCGGTTCCGCTCACTGCTTCGGCATAACGGCGCGCAACCGTTGCTGTCCCGGACAGGGTCTGCAGATAATTCAACACCGTACGCTCACCACTCAACAGTGAACGGCTATTGCCACGCAGCCGGCAAATGACCTGATCCGGGGCGATCGGGTCGCCATCCGCGGCCCGCCAATCGATCGTAATTGTCGGGTCGAGCTGACGATAGACCTCATCGGCCCAGTCGACACCGCAGAGTACGGCGCTCTCCCGACAGAGAATCCGCGCTTCAACCTCGGCATGCTCATCCAGCAGCCTTGCGGTAAGGTCACCACTCCCCAGATCCTCAACCAGCGCCTGTCTGACCTGGTTGCTGATCAGCGACCTTTCCGGCAATGCACTCATTCAGAGATGCCGAGCAGTTCCACATCGAACACCAGGGTGGCGTTAGGCGGAATCACCCCTCCCATCCCCCTGGAACCGTAGCCCAATTGCGGCGGGATTGTGAGCCTGCGTTTACCGCCAACTTTCATCCCGGCAACCCCTTCATCCCAGCCACGGATCACCATCCCCTTACCCAGCGTGAAATCGAAGGGTTGGTCGCGATCCAGGGATGAGTCGAATTTATCCCCATCCTTCAGCCAACCGGTGTAGTGTACGCTAACCCTCTGACCTGCTGCCGCCACACCGCCGCTGCCCTCGCTCAGGTCTTCGTATTTCAATCCGGAATCCGTGATTTTTACGCTCACCGCTGCCTGATACCTTTTTGTTTGTTGGAAGTCACTGGCACGCAGTTTAATGGTGATTCAAAGAGAGTCAACGACTCAGACAATGACCCAGGAAATAACTAGTGCTCCGTCAAGGTGATATTGATGAGTTCAGAGCCACCCAGTAGAACATCCATCACATCACCCATTCAAATCTCAGGTAATTTTGAATGGATGTCTGTTTAGAGTTTGTTTAAGGTTTAGAAACCCGTAGGTCACGTTGCGCAGCTACGTGACACCCCCATTGAGTCAGGTAGCCGCTCCGCGTCAACCTGACCTACGACCTTAATATATAGAAGATCAACAACATGCACAGAGTCACCCGGCAACGTGAACGCACCCTCGCACTGATCTCGTCGCTCAGGGGTGAAACATCCGGACTAGGCGGAAGCGGAGGTCGAATCGGTATTCTTCAGGGCGCCGAGCATGGCATCCAAGGCCCGGTCCATGATGGGCGTGGAGGAGACCTCGACTTTCTTGGCGCTCCCTTCACGCAGACGTTTTGCCAGACCGGAGGTGGTCAACTCCATGGCCTTCATGCCTTTGCGGTTCACAAAGATATAGGTATCGGTCACCTTGCTCTTCCAGGAGAGCTTGACACGGACCTTGGTGCCGCCATCCACTATCTCCAGCCAACCACCGGTCTCCAGATCCTTCGCCTGCTGAGTGAATTCATCCTGTTCGATAATGGCCTCGTCGGCCATCTCGCGCAGCTGGCTATTGGAGTCACCGGCCAACTGACTGTCGGGAAAATGGATTTCATGATGGGAGACAGGCTGGGTGCCGGCGGTATGCACCAAATTGGCGTCTCCGCCGCGCAGTACGCTAATGTGGCAATTCTGCAACTCCTTGAACAGCTTGGCCATCTTATGCTGGTCGAAAGAGATACTGTTGAGACGCTCCCGGACATTCCTCAGCAGCTCGGGAATCCCGCGCAGCAGCTGCTGCCGCTCTGCGTAATCGGACTTGGGCTGCACACTCCAAAGCAGGCGGTCGACGATCTCCAGGGCATCTTTCCAATCCTGGCTCTCCGCCCCCTCGCGCAAATAGATGAGTAGCAACACATCCTTCCAACCATCCTCCAAAATCGACATAACGGCTTCAGGCAGCACCTGCTGCTTGCGCAGTCGCTGGTTGAGCTCATCGGAGACGATCTGTTTGGCGGTCTTAAGCTGTTCCTTGCCCCGGGTAATCTGATTGGTGCGCTTCTCGGCGATCTGGGCGCCACGCTGCTCCTGTTGCCACCAGTTGGTGAAGTCCTCATCCAGTTCGGCGAACAGACCGGGGTCGTCATGAAATTCGTTCAATACCCGTTTCACAACCGACTCGATCTTGTTGTAAAGGGTATCGTGGGTGCGATCGCCGGTATCGTTCCATCCCACGGCGGCCTGGGCCAGGGTATTCAACAGACGCCGGGCGGGATGCACCTTCTTGCTGAAGAACGTTTTGTCGATGATCGCCACTTTCAACATGGGGATCTGCAGGCGGCTGATCAATGCCTTCATGGCATCCGGCAGGCTGTAGTCGTCGAGAATGAACTCGAACAGCATGGAAATCACATCGATGGTGTCGTTATCCGCATCCCCGAGGGCTCGGGTAATCTGGCCATCCCTGGCAATCTGCAGATCACTCACCAGGCGAGCCCGCATCTCCTCGGGACTCATCGTCCGGGTGGCCCGTTGTCCCTGCGGCAACATCACCACGTTCGATTGCTGGATCGCCGAGAGAACGCCAAGCAGTTCACCGGTATCCACCATCGGCACATTCCCGTTTGGCGTGGCGAGCATCAGGCTGGAAGTCAGCATACCGCTGCCCGTGCTTGCGCGTCGCACGCCGAGCAGTTGTTGCAGGGTCGTGAATATCTCCGCCTGCACATCTCCCCCGGATGCGACCACATGGGTCGAATCGGGCATCGACGAGGAACTGGTCACATAGGATGAATCGCTGGCCAGATAGCTCTCACCCCCGTCACCGCGCAACGTGGGAGCTACCGGGTTCCGACGCACCTTGGGGGTCAGCTTGGGGATGACTCCTGCGCGTCCCAGCAAGAGATTGATCTCATCGTAGAAACCGCCCATATAGTGCATGACATGACGGTCAAACAACTTGTAGATCACCAGTTTGACCGGTAACTCCACCGGTATATTGGCCATCGCCATCTGAAAGGCATTACAGATGACGCCAGGCGCCAGGGGCGACTGCTGGGCAATCCGTTCATCGACCCGCCCGCCTCCGATCACATAGGCGAAGCGCTGACTCATGGCGTAGAGTTCACGGGTGTAACGACCTTCGGACTTGCTTACCATGTTGGTGACCGCCAAGGAATCTTCCAGATCCTCATCGTCCACCAAGGCCATCTCGGAATCGCGACTCAATTGGTCAAGGGTAGGCTGAGCTATGGTGACCTCGCCGGTCTCCCAATAGCGATCATAGGCGCGCAGGACCTCCTGGGTGAAGGTGCGGTCGATCCCGGCGCGCAGCTTTCGCAACTCGCGCATGGAATCGAAATAGACATTCTGCAAGGCATTGCTTTCCGACTTGTTGGCCATCTCGTAGAGTGCGTCATCGAGATTATCGAACAGGCCGTCCATCAGTTTGGGGAGGGTCTTGACAATGAGGTTGCGGCACTCGGACGCAATCCTCCGTCCATTGACGTCAAGAGAGATGTTGTTTCGCTGGGGCACAGCTGAGCCGAATGTAATAATGTTGTCTTGCCTTTGCATCTGTCGCCACTTGAATGAATCCTACCCAAATCCAAGGCGATACCGGCCTGTTCCTTTCGCCCGCATCTGATGCAAGGCTATGTCAGTACAGGACCAGTGTCTGAGAATAACCTCACAAAAGTGTCATGCAATCATTCAGGAATACCCGGCATCATTTTACTGAACATTATACAAAACCTAGCACCAAGCTACTGTACAATCAATGATTTCCGTAATTATGCCCCCCTTTCGCCTCCCCGCTATCCACACCGCCGCCAGGATCCTGGGCCAGGTCGCTTGATGAACTAGATTCCGGGTCGCTACCCGCATCGCCATATTGATCAATGCCTGCGCGGAAAAACCGACCCGGCTGATCCGCCAGCGATAGAAGCAGGATCGAATCTGCGCTATTGTTGCCAAACGGCCTTGATGTGACCCTGGCCCCTATCTGAAACTTATATAGTTAAGAACCGTTTCGACCCCACTCCATGCGACTACTCCGGCACTTTATTGCATCGCTTTTCGACAGTTTCCGCGATCTGCTGCCCATCGTGGTGGTGATTGCCTTTTTCCAGATGGTCGTCCTGCAACAACCCATCCCCAACCTTGGTAGCCTGCTGTCTGGATCGCTGTTGGTGCTGCTCGGCCTGAGTCTGTTTGTCGAGGGATTGAATCTGGGGCTGTTTCCCCTCGGAGAGGGAATGGCCTGGGACTTTGCCCGCAAGGGAAGCTTGACTTGGCTGCTCCTGTTCGCCTTTGCGCTGGGTTTCGGCACCACCGTCGCAGAACCGGCGCTTATCAAGATCGCCCAGGAGGCCGCTGACGTCGCCGCGGTGGGCGGGATGATCGCCAATACCCCCAATGCACAAAACGACTATGCCCAGGGTCTTCGCTATACCGTGGCTGTTTCCGTCGGTTTCGCCATCGTCATCGGAGTGCTGAGAATCGTCAAGGGATGGCCGGTGCAATATCTGATCATCGGTGGCTACCTTGGGGTAGTATTAATGACTGCTATCGCGCCAAATGAGATTATAGGGATCGCTTATGACTCCGGCGGCGTAACCACCTCCACCGTAACCGTCCCGCTTGTCACAGCGTTGGGGGTCGGACTCGCTTCCAGCATCAAGGGCCGCAACCCCATGATCGACGGTTTCGGGCTGATCGCCTTCGCCTCGCTCACACCCATGATTTTCGTCATGGGTTATGGGCTGCTGTTATGAACGAGATCATTACCCATTTCATCGCGGTATTGAGCGGTACGCTCCTGGACGTACTGCCCATCGCCGGGATCCTGTTCGGCTTTCAATTTCTGATTTTGCGCCGGCCCTTGAAAAATCCCAAGGAGGTCATGCTTGGTTTCCTGATGGTTCTGGCCGGTCTGGTGCTGTTCCTCGAGGGTCTCGACCTGGCGCTGTTCCCACTCGGCAAGTTGATGGCCAACCAACTGACCTCACCGGAACTGCTCAATACCCAGTCGGCGGGTGGCAACGTTGAGTGGCACCACTACTTCTGGGTCTATCTGTTCGCTGCCAGCATCGGCTTTTCCACAACCATCGCCGAACCCTCTCTGATAGCCGTGGCGATCAAGGCCAACCAAGTCTCAGCCGGGGCCATCAGCCAGTGGGGGCTGCGAATCGCCGTCGCCATCGGCGTCGCCATCGGCATAACCCTCGGGAGCTACCGAATCATCACCGGCACCCCCTTGCACTGGTACATCATGTCAGGCTATGTGGTGGTCATCCTCCAGACCCTATTCGCCCCTCGCTCGATCATCGCCCTGGCCTATGATTCAGGCGGCGTCACCACCTCCACGGTCACCGTACCCCTGGTCGCCGCCCTTGGGCTGGGCCTGTCGAGCAATATCCCCGGACGCAACCCCATGTTGGATGGCTTTGGCCTGATCGCCTTCGCCAGCCTGTTTCCGATCATGTCCGTCATGGCCTACGCCCAGTTGAGCGAACGGCGTAGCAAACGACATAATTGATGATACAACGAGGTATATCCCATGCACTTCAAACTCATCATCGCCCTGGTAGAGGACAGCACCACTGAAAAGGTCCTCGAGGCCGCCCGCTCTGCCGGAGCCACCGGCTCAACCGTCATCAATCACGCCAGGGGCGAAGGGATTAGGCAGTCCAAGACCTTTTTAGGTCTGACCCTCGACACCCAACGCGATGTATTGTTGCTGCTGGTCGAGGAACATCTCTGTCGGCCCATTCTCGAAAAAATCGCCGAAGCAGGCCAATTCGACGATCAACCAGGCAGCGGCATCGCATTCCAGATTGACATCGAAGATGCAGTCGGTGTCAGCCATCAAATTCAGACACTCTCACAAGTAATCGAGGAGGAGTTATGAGCGAACGGCTTTTAATCCGCGTTAGGGATGTGATGAAAACCGACTTTGATACGGTCGACGGCATGGATACGGTGCAGATGGCGCTGGAAAAAATGATCCATGTGGAGACAAAATCACTGATTGTTGAAAAACGTCATACGGACGATGAATTCGGCTTGGTCATGCTGTCGGATATCGCCCGACAGGTATTGGCCAAGGACCGCGCCCCGGAGCGGGTCAATATCTATGAGATCATGACAAAACCCGCGCTCACCGTATCACCCAATATGGACATCCGCTACTGCGCGAGAATTTTCAGCCGTTTCGATCTATCCCGGGCGCCGGTGGTAGAACATGGCGAAATAGTGGGTATTGTGAGCCATACCGACATGGTCCTGAAAGGTCTTGCACCCAAACTGGCGGATAGCAGTTGATCCGGGAGGATGACATCCTTCTGAGGGATGCCGAATACCACCACTGTCAGAATATGGATGACCGGCCGCCCGGCACCGGGATCGATCTCCTGGTGATACACAGTATCAGCCTGCCTCCGGGGGAATTCGGCGGTGAGTGGATCGATGACCTGTTCATGAACCGGCTGGATGCCGATGCTCACCCCCATTTCTCCGAAATCGTGAATTTGAAAGTCTCCTGCCATATCCTGATCCGGCGTGACGGCAAAATCATCCAATATGTCCCCCTCAACCGGCGCGCCTGGCACGCGGGCGACTCCGAATTCTGCGGCCGTCAATGCTGCAACGACTTCTCGATCGGCATCGAACTCGAAGGCTCGGAGGAACAACCCTACACAAACACGCAGTACACAGTCCTGGCGGATATCTCCAAACAGATCATCCGTCTCTACCCCGCCATTACCCGCGAACGAATAACCGGCCATGCAACCATCGCCCCAGGCCGCAAAACCGATCCAGGCCCTCTGTTCGATTGGCACAGATACTTAAATCGGCTCTTCCCCTGATCGAAGAGGCATGACCACCTGCTTCCTCCATCCTGCGATGGCAGACCAGCCTACTTGCACTGATTGGCGTTCACCGGCAGACTTATGACGCCCGATATGGCGCGGAAAACGGTTGAGCTTCGCCATTTCCGGCCACTCGCTCAGGGGAATCCTTAACCCGGATGTTTCACCCAGGTTAATTCCATTCTCGGGCTTGAACCTGATATTGGCAGGTCCAGGTTGAAACTTTTTACCATTTATCCGACACTTGCGCGATGACACTGACGATCATCCTTATCTGCCTGATAGCAGAGCGCTTTCTGCTTGATCATCGGCACCTGCGAAACAACCGCTGGTTTTTCCGCTATGATCAATGGCAGCAACGGCAGGGGCTCCCCGATGCGATGCAGCGCGGCCTGGCAGGCATGCTGTTGCTGCTACTGCCGCCGCTACTGCTGACCGGCATCTTCCAGCATCTCTTCCATGACGCCCTCTTCGGCCTTCTGGACATCGGTTTCTCGATCGCCGTTCTACTCTACTGCCTAGGCCCGGATGACCTGGACTCCCAAGTCAGCCACTATACGCAAGCCTTCGAGCATAGCGATGACGCAAAGACTAAAGCCATTGCCCGCTCCCTTATCGACGACGAACCGCCCCCCAGCGAGCCCGCGCGCTCCCAAGCGGTAGCGGAGGGGGTCCTGTTCCAGGCCAACCGGCGTCTGTTCGCCGTGCTCTTCTGGTTCATCCTGCTGGGTCCGGTCGGCGCCATGTTCTACCGGCTCGCCACCTGGCTGTCGGCAGTGGATCAAGCCGAGCGGGATGTCGATTTTTCCCTCAACTGCAAGCAACTGATCACCATCCTGGAATGGATACCCGCCAGAATCACCGCCAGCTTCTATGCCGTTGCCGGCAGCTTCGAGGATGCCCTCTATGGCTGGCGCAGCTATCGGCAAAGCCGCTACAGCGAGTTCAGCGACAGCAATGCCGGCACTCTGATCTGCACCGGCAGCGGCGCCATGCGCATGACCACCCTCCTGGAAGAGGCGAATGACGGCGCGCAAGTCTACAGTTACCTGCCTCAGGCCGCCATGGCGCTTATCTGGAGATCCCTGGTTGTCTGTCTGGTTCTTATCGCCTTACTCACCCTGACCGGACTGATTTAGGGAAAAAGATCGGCGTCAGGCGCCATTCGTGACTCACCTCACGCTTTTCTTTTGCCAACTTGGTTATATATCAAGTTAGTAAAGGATTTTTTATCCTATTGTTGATCGATACTGGCGTAGACCGGTAACCCAAAAGCAATTGAGGAGATATCACATGTCATGGCTGCTACTGGCTATCTTAGCGGTTGTCGTCGTATCGGTGCTGGCAACCGAGACCATCGAGTTTCCAGACTGAACCAAGACTAACCTATCGAAAATCACCATTTTCCGAAGATAAACACAGCGTTGGGAGCGGCCTAGGGACGGCCGCCGCGGTTAGGCTGCTGCCGTACATATTCGTACATGACGATTGACGCCGCCACTGCCACGTTCAGACTCTCAACCTGCCCGAACTGCGGGATGCCCAGGCACTCGATCTCAGGGTAGTCGCCCGGGTCGAAGCTGTGTCCCCACTCCTCATGGCCCAACACAAAAGCCGTCTTCCCGGCCAACGCGGAGCGCATCAGTGACTGCTCACAGTCACCGCGCAACATCACAATACGATATCCACGCCTGATAAGATCCTGATAACTCTGATCAAAACTTGTATAAAAACGCGCCGGCACCTTTTTAAATGCCCCTTTCCCAGGAGAAGGGTCGAAAGGGCCGATATCGATCAAGTGTATTTCATGGGCACCGAAGGCCTCGGCGCTGCGAAAGATCTTCGCCACATTGAAGCCCGCTTTCATATGATCCAGCACGACAATGAAATCGTGCACCCCAGGCTTGGCCAGCAGATTCCGTTGCCGCTGTTTTTTGTAGCGCATCATGGCCTGATCCCTGGCCTCCCCGCGTTCGCGTTTGCTCTTTCTCTGTCGCAACATGATAACCGTCAATGCATTAATGCTCAGGAGAGGTATACCAAGTACTAAGCGCTTTTACCATTTTGCCTATCATTGCCTTATTCGCGCATGACTCGAGCGCAAGCGCTCCGCTCCCACTGCTCATGAGACGCCATTTCGCAACGTAGGGCTCGATGCCGGACCAGGCTGAGAATGGGAAGTGAGAGGACGGCCTGCGTACCCCTTATAATGCCGATTTTGAGCATTTTGAGTGGGTGTCTGGCTAATTTCCCTTCTTGTGTGGCAAAGACCCGTTCTCGGGACGCAATTATGCGCACCGCAGGGATTGGGTTGTCGAGCGGCTCAAACAGCTCACGGCGGTCTTCGCCATTGATATCTGCGCCTATGCGGTGATGACGAAGCGTCCATAATGCCCCCGGTGTGTAACTGGTTGATTTTACTCAAATAGAGATTTTTGATTATCCATAAATAGTCCCCTCTATGGATAATTTCCCCGTGCGTTTTAACGTTTGTATGTGCTGTTGAACGATCTCACTATCGAGGTCCTCCTGCTTTATTTCAATCGGTGCGTAGGGTGCAACCTGTGTAGCAGACAAAATTTTAGCATCGATTAGGCGTTTGATTGATCCATCGCTGATACCGCATTGTTTGGCGGCTTGAACCAGCACCGAGTTAGCCAGACACCCACCCAAAATTGCTCGAAATTTGAGTGGGTGTCCAGATTTCGTTCAATCGGTGCGTAGGGTGCAACCTGTGTAGCAGACAAAATTTTAGCATCGATTAGGCGTTTGATTGATCCATCGCTGATACCGCATTGT
>JAHXHS010000032.1:59892-61441 GCA_025656455.1 Candidatus Thiodiazotropha sp. (ex Epidulcina cf. delphinae)
TTGGCGGCTTGAACCAGCACCGAGTTAGCCAGACACCCACCCAAAATTGCTCGAAATTTGAGTGGGTGTCCAGATTTCGAACAGAGGACTTTCACCTCCAATCTTTCACCAGCTTGGCCTGGCGCACTGGGTGTCTACATAAAACTATAAAACTGTGCCCATAATAAATATTTATCTATATATAAACTAGGATAATTTGACATGCCCACTCTAAAACCCTACAAATATAGTAGGTAATATTGCTTGAATGGGCATATAAGCATTTCCTATAAAGATGGCAGTTAAGGATGCGTGACGTTGTTGGCGCTCTTCCTGGGAAACCTCAAGGGATGTGAGAGGTGGGATGAGCACGAGTCGTTTCTGATCCGCGCGCTACTGGCGTGATGAGATCCACCGGTATGGATTGAGTGCAGGCGGATATTTCTTCGGAGTACACAAACAGGGATGCTGGCTAGGGAGTTGGCCGGGCAGGGATGCTTAACTGTCAGTTGCCAGCACAGATTCGAGCGTGCTGCCCTGATTGGGATTTGGTTAGTAAGTTTAGCTGTTAGGGTGGCAAGAAATGTTTTTATTACGATCATTTTCTATGCCAGGGATGGTGAAGTGTGTAGTCGGGACTATGGTGGTGATGTTCGCGCTTCCGGCCATGGCCGCGATCGAGGGAAGCGTTCACGATCTTTCAGCCAGCGGCTTTACCGGCGGCGAAATCTGCAATGTCTGCCATGTGCCGCATAATACGAATGCCACGGTGCAGGCCCCGCTATGGAACCATACGATCTCTACCGCGACTTACGATATATACACTAGCCCGACGATGGCTGCGACGGCAGAGCAGCCGGCTCCGGGGGGGCTATCGCGCATGTGCCTTTCCTGCCACGACGGTACGGTCGCGGTCGACTCTTTTGGAGGGAGTACAGGTACGACATTTATCGACCCACGGGCAAACTTGGGAACAGACCTGTCAAACGATCATCCGATCGGGATTAGGTGGCTCCATGTGGAATCGAATCAATGCCTCAATTGTCATGGTATTCCCGTCACTGGTCCGCGCGGAAAGGAACTTAAATTCATTGACGGAAAAGTCGAGTGTCCTACCTGTCATGATGTTCACAACGAGGAGGTTCAGGGGGTGAAGTTGCTTAGAAAAACGCTCGTGGGTTCAGAGCTGTGTTTTCATTGTCATCAAAAATAGAAGGCTGGTTTAAAAACTGGGACATATATGGACGCCCCGGGGTTGTCAAGGGGGTTTTTAGTACCACGAAGCCAAACCCGCCCCTGCAGAGGCGGATTATTTCTCTAGCCTCCACTGACACTCAACCATCCAGCGTGCTGGATGGCATACCCTTACGGCGAGCCTGTAAATAATTCTGTGTAACTGCCATTGTTTAAACGAAGTCCTCCAGGCGGTCTTCGAACTCAATCATAAAACGGTTCAAGGCGGTTTTCCAATGCCTGATCGGCATGGTCCATTTTCTTGAGGCTTCCTGTATCGCCAGATAAATGACTTTTTTTACCGAGTCATCGCTCGGGAACAGCTTACGTTTTTTGA
>JAHXHS010000033.1 GCA_025656455.1 Candidatus Thiodiazotropha sp. (ex Epidulcina cf. delphinae)
TGGACACCCCGTTGCTTGTTGGTTGAACACACTTCACTTCAAGCTTGGCACATACGATGCCGGATGGCGGGGTGTCCATCTCAGCACCCATACAAATTTCGAGTGATTCCGGATGGGTCCGGTTTGCTGTTGGCAAGCTCGTAGGTCACGTTGCGCAGCTACGTGACATCACCATTAAGTCAGGTAACCGCTCCGCGCCAACCTGACCTACGACCACACTGCCCGGAAAACGGGCAGGACTGTGTGGATACCCACTCATAATGCCCATTTGGGTCATTTGGGTGGGTATCCGGTTTGTTCTGACTGCATTAATCCACAAAGGTAGTTTTTACGCAATTTTTCCCATCTTTTTTGGCGGCGTAAACACCTTTATCTGCCATCTTGATCAGTTCTTCATGGTTTTTTATGCCTGGAGTACGAATCGCTACTCCAATACTGATGCTTCCATGCCAATATCCATCCCCTGTTGGCACGCGAAGTTCGGAAATCGTTTTACGGGTAAGCTCGGCAATATGCATGCCACCTTCCCGGTTCGTGTTAGGACAGATAACAAAAAATTCATCACCACCAAGACGACACAAGACATCATCAGTTCGTAAGGTATGCTGAAGCGTTTCAGCCAATTTATGAAGCACTGCATCCCCAGCATCATGGCCGTAGGTATCGTTAACCTCTTTAAATTGATCGGCATCAATCATCATGCAAGTCAAAGGTGTATTGGTTTTTGTTGATTCATCCCATATATCCGCGAGACGTCGCATAGCATGGCGACGATTGGGAAGTCCGGTCAGGATGTCAGTCAAAGCCAGTTCTTTGAGATGAAGGTTGGCTTGTGAGAGTGCTTTAGTACGCTCCTCAACTTTTTCTTCTAGTGATTGGTTTAATTGAACCAACTCTTTATTTCGTGCCGAGACCTTTTGAAACAGAGCATTCAGCGAAATAAGCAATGGTTCTGTCGCATTGTTATCCATCCGCTCTTCTGCGTCATAGGCTTTGCTCGGACTTACTCCGGACTGAATGGCCTCAATCTGTCTTGCCATGTTTTGGTCTGAGCCAAGGATGTGGTAGGCGAGCCAGTGAGTAAGGAAATCTAATAAATGTTTTATTGTGTGAAAATGATCAGGAGAAATATCAGCCTGCATAGATGCCACTTCTTGTATAAAATCATGGTGTATTTGAATATGATGATCAAGATGGCGGTGATCTACGCCAACTTGGGACATCAATACTTCTTCTTCTTTGAAGTGGTACTTGGCATAGTGGGTTAACTCCCCGAATATCGCTTCAATATCATCAAATGCAAGTTTATTTTCAGCTAAAAGATAACCAAACTGATTAATGATATCTACAAGATGATGATGCTGTCGGTCAATTTCTATCAACCCTGTTACAAAATGCTTGTCCCAGTGAAATGACTTCATGGTAATTAATCTCACTTAGCGTTTTATCAGGACTTCTAGTATTATGATACACTACGTTAGCACACCTAAGCGGTGGCGCAGCGCAATGAAGCAAAGCCATCCTGCACAAGTATCGCCAGTGCTCTAAGGTGATATTGACGGGTTCAGAGCTACCCAGGTGATTCAAGGCGCAGTCCGCAGAGAATGGCATGCCCTTTTCAAGGACTACAACGCAGTATTGGACCACCTCGGTGGTTCCCTGCGGGTGAGCCGGGAAGTGGTCGCTCGCGGTGTTGAGCTTCTTGACAATGGCTTGTCATTGGCTGCGAGGCACGCCTAGCAGCCAATCTCTTATCGGCACACTGAACCTGTCAATATCACTTTGAAGAGTACTAGATACTTACTTGTATCGGCCGGTTTCCTGCCTTCTTGATTTTTGGCTCCTCAGCGATATTTGGGCTAATCATGCTTGGCCACGCCGGATTCCAACGGATCTGTCATTTGTCCACACTCCACCGGTGATAGATAGGAGGAGATTGATGCCCTATGCACAGTAACAAGTTTTCGATGTCCAAAAACAATGGCATGCTTGAGTAGAATTTATTTATATAATTCAATTAGATAGGAATGATATTTGAAATGCCTCATAGTCGTACTCTCTCTTACCCGGACACCCATTCAAATTTCGAGTGGTTCCGGGTGGGTCCGGTTTGCTGTTGGCAAGCCCGTAGGTCACGTTGCGCAGCTACGTGACATCACCATTAAGTCAGGTAACCGCTCCGCGCCAACCTGACCTACGACCACACTGCCCGGAAAGCGGGCAGGACTGTGTTACTCTTACCCGGACACCCATTCAAATTTCGAGTGGTTCCGGGTGGGTCCGGTTTGCTGTTGGCAAGCCCGTAGGTCACGTTGCGCAGCTACGTGACATCACCATTAAGTCAGGTAACCGCTCCGCGCCAACCTGGCCTACGATCACACTGCCCGGAAAGCGGGCAGGACTGTGTGGATACCCATTCATAACGCCCATTTGGGTGGGTGTCCGGCTAAGACGCCGGCTAAGACGCCGCTAAGACGCCTGAGGATTATCGGACAAACAAAGCGTGACATGCCAGTAGCGAGAACGAATAATGATACCGTCAATATTTAATCCTTTCGTACTTCATTTGCTAAAGTTGTTCTTGGTAACCCTGTTGTTTGCAGTTTTCTGTGTTGCCTGCGGCGGGTCGGGTGGTGGATCGACTCCAGCCCCTCAGCCTAATGCACCAGACTGGGATCTCGTTGTTGATACAGGCAGTCCTGGAACATCGCTGAATACAGCGCTGTTAGGATTCTACGATCTATCCGGTGCTCTATACGACTATGCAAATGATCCCAATCTGGTCACGGCGATGTCTTCTGCGGGATTCGCGGGACCTGGAGGAAGGGGAGCAGATTGGCGGGTCGGATTGGGGCGCTGGGAACTGGGCACCGAAATTTTCCCGACACTAACGGATAACACGCCGTGCCCGAATCTGTTACCTGAAAATCAGTCGGTCCATGCTACAGACCTTGCACTTATTGCCAGCCGTGACTGGTTCACGTATACCGATGGCACGCCGGTTATCGCAGCGGATATTGACGATGCTCGCTATGGCTTGGACTACATCCGTTCGGTGATCGACACGGCGGCCGCTTTTGGCGCGAATTCCTACGTATCAATTGACTACATGCCACGTGCCTTATCTGCGAATCAAACACCGAACCGAACAGATTGCGGTGCAAGCTTTACCAATAGCGTCACTAATAATCAACCGCAAGATTCTGTTGTTTTCGCAAAGGCAATTGCCGGTCTTGTCCAGCGTGTGGTCGAAGGAACAGGAAGTAAAACGGGTTTTGATCGTCCGCGAGTCGCTGACTATTGGGAAGTCTGGAATGAACCAGAGTTGCCGCTGTTTTGGGAGCCCACCCTAGCAGCTGATCCCGATCTGTTTTTCAATATGGCTATCCTGACGCTTCAGGAGCTTGATAATTATCGGAGCACAGCTATCGATCCTGCCGCCCAGTCGCTTAAGTTTGGTCTGGCCAGTTTCCTTCTCGCGGACACCGCCATCGGAACTTTGCAAGGCTTTGACCCTGCTAACATCCCGATGGACTTCATCTCATTTCATGACTACAGCGATGATCCACTTGTGATTGTGGACGATATCGCACGGGTGGAAACTGCGATTCAAAGTTCCACCAACTACAAGAATATTGAACTTGTTCTTGGCGAGTGGGGGCCTGACTTGCTGTCGCGGACTGCTGACCATGCATACGCAATGTCGATGGAGCCTGCTTTACATGCCGCCACAGTAATAGCGCTCGGGACATACGCTGGTCTCGATCGAGCGCATAATGCTATTTTCTACAATTATAATTCGCTCATAGCGCTAGGCGCGCTCGACAACAATGTCGTTCCCAGGCCTTTGTACAGGGCCTATGAACTCATGGGGAAACTCATTAGCAGCAATACCGAAAGCTTGACGATACAGGAGGCGGCTGATGGTCGGATGGATGCGGGCTTGGGAGCTGTACTTGTAAGCCGTGACACGGTGAATGGGCTCGTTCGTGCTCTGTTAATTAATCGCAATACTGCGAGTCGCACTGTACAGGTAACTCTGGATGGTACAGTTGCCACACCAACGGTTGTATACATTCTTGATGCGAGTGACGATCCGGTAAATCCACTACGTACGCTGCCAATGCCAAATTCGACTATCCAATTGCCAGCACAAGCTGTTGCCGTTGCGGAGTTTTAGGGCCTGTTAACACTAATTTGATAGCCACTGTTGTGCCTGAAAAAGCGCCAATCAAGGCACGAGGAGCGTAGTTTGGTTGTTCCAAATAAGCGACGAGTAACGCCGAGTGGCGCTTTTTCAGGCGCAACCCGAAGGGCCAAGGCCCTGTTTTCGCCCAGCGGCGTTATCAGTCGCTTATGTAGACCCAGCTACACGGCGCTCCTTCTGCCTTGCTGGACAAAAACAGGGTCTTGGCAGTGGCTATCAAATTAGTGTTAACAGGCCCTAGAATGCCTCATAAAAAGACAAATGCATACGGACTGTGTGGACACCCACGCATAATGCCCATTACAAGATCCTATTTTGAGTGGTTGTCCGGGTAGGATTTGGGTAGGTAAGGCTATTACCCGATTAGGTTTTTGTTATTATGTTCCGCGGAGATTACGACTGTCCCCAGTCTTTGTTCAGTCTCTACTCTTCGATGGGCTTCGGCAGCTTGCTCAAACGAATAGACTTTATCGACAACCGGTTTGATCTTGCCTTCCTCGATCATTACCTTAAGTGTTAGCAGCTCTTCTTCCTTTTCTCCGGCAAAAGCAAAAATTACCGTTTTGTCAGTAAACGCAGAAGTAAGCAGAGACCTCAGCATATCGGGCAGTCGTGGGTTTGCCATCACATAGCGTCCCCTGGGTTTGAGCGCCTTGACGCACCCGGCATAGGAAGTTTTGGCGACCATGTTAAAAATCACGTTGTAGGTTTGGCCGCTTTTGGTGAAGTCTTGTTTGTTATAGTCGAGGAAATGATCAGCCCCGATCCAGCGTAGCATTTCCTCCTTGATGGCGCTGTCGACCGCCGTCACCTCGGCCCCCATTGCTTTGGCAATCTGTACCCCAAAGGTGCCGATGCTCCCGCCCGCGCCGTTTACCAAAATCTTTTCCCCGCTTTGGATATTCGCTTTTCTCAAAAAATGAAGCGCGTTCAGTCCGCCCAGGGGCGTTGCCGCTGCCTTTTCAAAGCTCGCGTTGTCGGGTTTCGGCACAAGCGTATAGCTGGCCGGCAGGCACAGGTATTCGCCATACGCGCCCAACCGCAGCCTGCTAGACCCGAAGACCTGATCTCCTTTCTTGAACTTGGTAACGTTTTTGCCGGCTGATTCCACTTCTCCCGCAAAATATCCTCCCAATATCTGTTTCCTGGGTTTTGTCAGCCCCAAGGCAATTCGCAAGGATAACCAGAACCACTTCACCTGAAAATTGAAACTTCGCATTTCGCAGTCGGTCTTGGTTACCTCTGCCGCATGGACTTTTATCAGGACTTCATCGTCATTAGGCGTAGGTTTTTCAACCTCTTTGACTTGAAGCACGTCTGGTGATCCATATTTTGTATAGACAATAGCTTTCATGGGGCTCCTTCAAGATTATTTTGTTTCTCGCTTTGTCCTATCCTGAAAATCGGTCATCGAAGGCGCATCGACGACCAGGCCGTTCTTGCCGACGAAAATGAGATCCGTGGCTAAGGATCGCTTCACTCTCACAATCTGTCCTTATTCGTTAGAGGGCTCTGCATTCATGGACATTTTTTGATGACGTTCTTTGGACAGTTCTTAAAATATTCCTCTGCTTCCGTAATTATTTGAAGAGCCGAATTTGTGTCACATGGGAACAAGGTTACACTTCCATTTTTTTGTGACTTCAAAATGGCACTATCAATACCGGTAAAATCTACTATATCCTCGCCCTTACCGTATTTACTAGGCGTTACATAAACAGATTTTTTGATTCGTTTAAGCTCACCCTCAACAAGCTGGAAGGATCTGTACTTGCCAAGGACTGTGTCTTCAACGTCTAGTCGTGTGTAGATTTTGTATTTGCCTTTTTCGATATCAAATTGATAAATATACATATCGCATGCGTATGACCAATACATGGTATTCAAATTATCAGCGTTCGAAAAGACGGGTATAAGTACCAGTAAAAATAGAATTTTCTTCATATCTAGATTACCCCTATAACTATGCAAATAATCTGGCGTATATCAAGCGTAGTGGAATGTACGGTCGGGCTAGTAATTTGCCTTGTGCGCGCCCAGCATGGGCATGAGCTGACAAGGTACTAGCAGTTATCCTGCCGTAACTGGCTCCACCAATCTCGACTGTGTGGACTCATTTACCCTCTTTACTTGATATCTGATGATAGTAAGGTACTTGTCGGGGTTCCCTATACCAAACAGGCCGGGGCCTTTTACATACTCCTCTTCATGGTCGCCGATGATCTCATAACCCTGTTTCGCAATAAACTCTACAAGCTTGTTTACAGTGGATTTCTCTGCATCATAAGGGCCTATATGGAGAATCTCAGCAATATTGCCATATTCCCAGGTGGATAAGGAGATATCCAGTCCGGGCTCTGCCTGATATTCAGGAAGCTCGGTTGTTTCCTGGGGAACTGGCAGAGCGTAGATCCCAACCCACTCTTCCTTAGGTCTGCCGAGGGGGTTTGGCCAACGTGCGCGCGGTGCCGGTCGCTCGAGGCCCTTTAATGTTCCTTCAATCTTGAAATAGATACTGAAGAGTAAGTTAAAGGCTTTTTTACCGACTACGTTCGGATCGCCTTCCGCCCTGACGGCAACCATTTTTTGATGGCTCATTTGCGAGATCCTTGGCTCTCTGATGTGGTCAAATTGGGACGCATCGGGTCCTCTCGACAGAAAAAACATCAAGCCTGAAACGATGATGATAACCGCCGCAATAATGGCTATTGCTATTTTCATTGCGTGTGCTCTCTTAACTTGGAAAGGGCCGCTTGATGGAGGGCTGCCGGTCAGCCAAAGGTCTGCATGATGAACTCCAGGGTGCGTTTCTGTTCGAAATAGTAGAACCTCCGCTTTATCTACAAATTCGGTTACACTTGAAACGATAGGTCTGTTGAGGGGGAGAAGACCAAGCCTGTCACCACCACCAGATGATGGGCCTGATTTGCCGGTCTGGAGCGCACAAAGGCAACTCCTTGGCCCATTTTGGCCTACCTATCTCTTTGTATGTGACTGATAATAGCTGCCTTTTAGCCTTCATGTCGAGTGGTTCCCTCGCGTCAGTCCTGGCCCGGTCATTCTCGGTTGTGAAATTGTTTAGGTGAGCGGTGGTTCATCAATCAGTCTATTTTTATAACCGGCTGTTCCCCTGATCACGTTTACCCGGACATCCATTCAAATTTCGAGTGATTTTGGGTTGATGTCCAGTTTGTTGAGTTTGTTGGCGAACTGATCGCCCACGATGGACAAATCATCCCGTAGGTCACGTTGCGCAGCTACGTGACATCACCATTAAGTCAGGTAGCCGCTCCGCGCCAACCTGACCTACGACTACACGGCCCAGAAAACGGACTGTGGGATTGTGTGTACACCCATTACCAACAGGTCGGATATACGGAAGCAGTCCTGTCCCTATCATCGACGATACAACATCGTGCAAAATGGGAGGAGACCATATACGGGATGACGTGTCTGGAGGAACACTGGGTTAGCGTCGCCACCGTATGGAGCCATTCTTGGCAAATTTGCGTTTATTCGCATTCATTGGCGGACAAATCCCGCCTGATGAATGGCCATGGCGCTTAGGTAAGGGCCTTCATGATGAACTCCAGGGTGCGTTTCTGTTCGAAATAGTTTGTGTGATGCACGGTGGCCGATGTCCGGTAGTCCAACACCTGATCGTAAGGAAAGCGGAATCCATCCTGAAAATTGGTCATCGAAGGGGTATCGACGACCAGATCGTTCTTGCCATCGAAAACCAGATCCGCGGCCGAGTTCTTCAGTCTGTCGGGCATGGTGCGGAAATTTTTCCAAAACTTCCATACCGGGTCGGAAGGCTCGAAATTCGATCGCACGGTGAAATATCTCCCGTCAACGATCGGCGGCTGGCGTTGTTGTATCAGTTCGAAATTGTTGTTCACTCTCGACATCCCGCTCAATCCGGGCACCATGGCCACGGCAGCGTCCACGACGGGGGTCTTGGCAGCCAGGGCAGTGATGGAATTGAAAATCCTGAAAAGGCCCGACACCACGGCCATGAATGGAATGGCGGAGGCGCTGCCCGTCGCCTTTTCGAGCACCCGCCCGATATTCAGTAACAGGCTGAGACTGTTCTTGATATTCGGCGGTGCGGCAAGGCCGGTGCCGTTGAGCGGCGATGCGACGAAGACGACCCGGCGCTTGTCGAGGGGCGCCCGGTCGAATCCCTCCAGCCACCAGCGGGTGACCAATCCGCCACGGCTGTGACAAACGGTGTCGATCGACGCCTTCGTCTCTTTCAGGTGCTCGTTAAGCAGGTGGGCATTGAGCATCGGGCTGACCGCCAGGGTCGGGTGATCATAGGCGAGGACCTGGTCATAGTGCTGCTCCAGCCAGTGGAAAAAGGCGTCGCCGTTCTCTGCATGGGGAATCTGGCCCGTATACATGTCATTGTTGCTGAAGGTGCCATGTACGAAGAGAAAGATCTTTCCCGTTTTGCGGACGGCGTCCATGGGCACTAGCTTTCCATGCTTCAGCTCTCTCATCCCCTGGTTCGGGGTCAGGCGCTGATCGAGGGTAGTCAGCGCGGAACCGATCTGGTTGCTTTCGAGCTTGGAGAGCGGTGTCGTCTGCATGACCTCGCCGGCCAGGCCGAGGGCCCGGGGTCCGCGCCGTCTGGCCCCGCCGATCTGAACGCCTCTCACCGGTGCGTCTTCGATTCGCAATACGCCATCCTGTTCGACAACGGTCATGACAAGCTCATCGGTGGGTTTGCTGAGTTTGCGTTTTCGTCCACCGCCGCGAATGGATTGAGGTCTTGACGGTTCTGCGGCAATGCCCTGACGGCCGATTTCCGCATTCAGGCTGTCGAGCCATCCTCTGTCTGTATTCATTCCTCTCTACCTCTTAGCGGCAATGGGGTAACACCGTTTTTCCTGGCGGTCTGGATGTCGAGCATGGCATCGAAAGAGTCGCGGTGTTTCAGGGTCATGATGGCGTGCTCGTAGGCGTGGGAAAAGCTGTCGTTGGAAGTCAGGCAGACGGTTTCTATCGGCACCAGCTCTTCCTCCAGCAACAACTGCAACAACTGGTCAAAGCCATCCTCCTCGATCATCCAGGGGTCATTGTCCGCTAACTGCATCGGCGCCGTGCTGTTCATCCCGTCACTGTCCGTCGGTACGTGGTTGCGCAGTTCGAAAAAACGGGATTGATAGGAGAAGTTGCGCCAGTATCCGGGAAAGGCATGATCCTGCAACAGGAAAATCACCGGGTAGAGTCCGATATACTCAAGGCATGCCGCGAACAGAAGGGCGAGATCGATACAGGTGCCGAGTTGGCCGGAGATGACATCTTCCGGGGTGCGCAAACGCTGGGACGATTCGCTGTAGGTCGGTGGCGGATCGATATAGGAGAGGGTGTAATCGTACAACAACGCCGACCAGATCGCCTGGACCTCGCGGTCGACGATATCGGGATCGCCGCTCTGGTAACCGTCGAAGCCGGCATCGGGGTCGTCGTTGATAGCCATCAGATAATGCTGCGCCTTGTCGATCACCTCCCGCACACGGCGGTCTCTCGGAAGCACAAAGGAGGGCAGCCACATGCCGTCGTGCTTGGTGTCCAGCCACTCGTCGGAGGGCAACAGGCGAATCGGCAGGGTATCCTTGTAGATCGTTTCTCCCGCGTAACTGACGTTGATATAGAGACTGGTCAGCACCGACTCCTTCAAGGTGCGGGCGAATTCCCATGTCAGTGGCACCCGGATCTGGTCGGCGATATCCATGACCTGTCCCTTCATATCGAACATGCGCCGGTACTGGAACTGGTCCGAACCGATCTGCAGCGTGACTTCGACATCGATATCCCGGATGGCGCTGAGGGTGTATTTACGCAGGGTAAAACTAGCGAACAGATTTTGGTTGTTATGCAGCAGGGTGTAGTTGAGCCTGCTGTGGGGTTGCGGATGAACTTCGATCTTCTCCCGCAGGCCGCCGGTGCCACCGGTTTTGGTATAGCTGAAACTGGCCTGCTTTTCGCTGGCCAGCGACGCTTTGACATGCTGGACTTCCCGGACATTGGTTTCACTTGACTGTAGGCTCGCCTGTTCAAGCAGGGAATCCTCAGACCATAACACGACGCCATCGCCGTACATGCGGCCCGGATGCCGCTTCATCTCCTCGAACGCCAGTTGAAAAGCGCTGAGCGTCTTGTAACCGGAGATCTTCCAGGCTCGATAGAAGGTGGAAAGAAACTGTTCGGCCAGGGCGTTATCAATCTCATCCTGGAAGCCGAGCGCTAGTTGCGCGCCTTCGGCGACGTTCAAGGCGCAGGTGCGGGGCGCTGAGTGGAAGGTGTTGCATGTCACCAGCGAGGGTTTGATGTCACCGCTGTTGATAATGCCGGCAAGCTTCATCGAATCGACCATCAACGGTCCGCCCTTTTCATCCGCCAGATAAAAGCCGTCCCGCCGGTGCTTGTCCCGGCCCAGACCGAGCAGGTCAGCCCCTTCGTGGCTGTCGACACCGGTTAAGTGCACGATATCGGGTGAGTGTTCCAGAATAGTGTTCTCGAGTTCCTTGAGGGTCGGGGTTGGCAGAACCTCGATCGAACGACTTCCCTCCTCGATCCCCAGGCTTGTTTCGAGAAGCCGTTTCTCATGATCGAACTGGTATTTGTCGTTGATAACACCGGGAGAACTGATCACCAGCAGGGTGTTTTCTATGGGCCGGTGTTGAAAATGTCCCGCTCTCTGCAGATGCCGGATAACCAGCGGACGTTTCCGGCCTTTGCCTTCACTGATCGCCGTGGAGAGAAAAAACTCCCACGGCATGATTCTCATCTCCCATCCCGTGGCTTCTTCCGAGAAAGGTATGTTGACCTCGATCACGGGCTCGTCGCCAAGCTGGTCCAGATCGGCTCCGCGAATCCCCATCGATAACAGGTCGGCCCTGGCCTGTTTGCTGATGTCGTCGCGTGAGGGCTCGGAGGAGGCCCATAGCCGCCGGTTGCGGACCCGGTAGGCCCATTCGAAGGAGAGTGTCTGAAAGTTGCGGGTCAGATCAAGTCGATATGTCTGATTGCCTGATGCACGCAGATAAAACCGATCGGCGGTTTCGGCATCGTAGACGGCTCTCCTTTTCATCGCTAGCTCCAGGTATCTGAAGATTCACTCGCCTGGCACGGGTCCAGGCCAGATGAAACTATCTTAGGGCCTTGGCAGTGGCTATCAAATTAGTGTTAACAGGCCCTAGCTCAATCGATTTTACAGGTTGATTCAGCGCATTCAAGCCGGTTGCGGTCGTTTCCTGTCAGCGCGGCCTCAGTATTGGCTTTCCGGCCGGGTCCAGCAGTGGCTGCGCAACCATGGCGATTATCTCGCGGAGAGGTATGTCCACTACCTTGACGGGGGGTAACTACTACCCGGCAAAAGTAGGGTATGTCCCCATAAAAAACCCAGGTCTGTTGGGGTAGGTTTGTTATTAAGCGACGCAATAGAACTAAAAAACGCCTCTACAGAAGGTGGATAGACTCAGGGTGAACAACAAAAGCAACAGCTAAGGGAAAGGGGGAGGACCGGAATGGGCGGCTTAGACTGCGGCAGCCCTATCTTGTTGTCAAGCTGTTCAACATCCCATCAGCAGGTAGGGCCAGGCAATAGGCCGCTTCAATCCCTGTACGCGTTTTTTTAATCGAAGCATGAGTAGTTGTTGCGCATGGTATCCGTCGTGGTTGGCATGCGCCACGAACGAATAGCACCGTCGACAAAACGCGCCGTAGCTTTTTTTTCGGTGTTATCACTTTTTTGCGTGTCATGTGGTCGGCGATTTTTCGTTGACATGTCCGCAGTTCCGAGGGTGACGAAAACAACAATAACTGGGTCTTGAGAAGCTATCTATTCTTTTGGAGAAGCGTATGAACAAGAAACACACGATATTGCATGTCAATGCAATGGCGATGCTGCTCCTCGCGGTCAGCATAATACTCCCTGAACATGCCACGGCGGTGCCTGCCTTTGCCCGACAGACGAGCATGCCCTGTACGGCTTGTCACTTTCAACACTTTCCCGCACTGAATTCATTCGGCAGGTCGTTCAGGGCGGGCGGGTATACCCTGACCGGCGGTCAGGGTTTGATTGAAGGGGACGATATATCATTGCCGCTGATGTTGAACGCCTCGGTAGTCACTAAGCTGCGTTACCAAAAGACGAACGGCAATACCGATGCGGGCACCGACTACGGGAAAATCGAGTGGCCGGATGAGGCGGCGCTGCTGGTGGGCGGTAAGCTGGCGAAAGACGCCGGTTTTCTGATGGAGCTGGGGCTCACCGACGGCAGTTCGTTTCTCTCCACCAAGGTCCATTTCAATGTGGCGAAAATGGGCGGCACCCAATTGAGCGTCATCCCCTTCTCCACGGACGGGTTGGGCGCGGCATACGGTTTCGAACTGTTGAATACCGGTGCGCAGCGCTCCCAGCGACCAATCGAAGAACGCAAGGGTTTCAGCGCTGCGCAAGCGCTGGGGCTGGGAAGCGGTGAGGCGACGGGCATCGCCCTTGTGGCCTCAGGTCATAACTATTTTCTTAACTACACACCCTGGGTTCCAGGTTGGGAAGATACCAATACCGAGGTCAGAGCTTCCGGTCTGGCCCACTATTTCAGAGCGGCCTATACACCCTTCATCGGTCCCTGGGACACGGGTTTCGGTGTCCAGGTCTGGTCAGGTGATGCAGAAGTGGGCGATGGGGCCGGTGGTGAAACCGTGATCGCTACCGATGGCTGGGTGGTCGATGCACAGGCCCAGGGCAGTGTCGGCAGCATGCCGTTGGGCCTCTATGCCAGTTACGGCATGTGTTCCGCTGATCCCTTGCACTTCCTTGGCGACTGTACCAATACCGACGATGGCGAGGCATTCGGCATATTGGGGCAGTTAGGCGTAGTACCGAATAAAGCAGATATCTTTCTCGCCTACCGTTCCCTGGATGACGGGTCGGATTCGGATTCCAAATTCAATGCCACGACGGTTGGCGGGAACTACATGTTTTCCCAAAATATCCGCTTCGAGCTCTACTATGTCAAGGAGAGTGGGTCGGGTGTCGATGCTCGCTCCAATGAACGGGATGATAAATGGCTGTTCCAGTTGTTTGCCGGATATTAAGGGGCGCTTTGCACCCTTTGATGAACTTGGCGCCGACTGTTCGGGCCACTTGGCTGCAAGCGTGCAGCACTCGAAAAAAGTGAGGATCAACTCATGAGTAGAATGCTATCTAAACTGATTAAATTTGCCGCGATACTGGGCGCGCTCGGACTGATATCGACAGCCGCCCAAGCGGGAAACGCCTACCAGGGCTATGTATTGTTCAACCAGACCTGCTTTCTTTGTCACGGAAACAGTGGTGAGGGTGACGGCCCACTGGCGAAGAAACTGGATGTCTCACCTGCGGATTTGACCGATGAATCGAGCAGGGCCGGGGAGAGTTCAGACCGGCAACTGTTCGGGCTTATCCAGGGAACCATCAAACACGGTTCGGGCACCAGCGCCATGCCGCGATGGGGGTTGGCCATGCCGGCGATCCAGATCGATTCGATCGTCGCATATATCCGCTTCCTGCAGCGGTCCAAACACGCCCTGCCCGGAGATCCGAATGTCGGGAAACAGGTCTATCTGGATAAGTGCGCGGCCTGTCACGGTAGAGACGGCAGGGGGAATGGGCCGTTGGCGGAGGTGTTGGGCATGAAGGCCAAGGATCATACCAATAGTGCGGAAATGAACAAGAATCCCAATTCTTATCTGGTGGAAGTCATTACTCACGGTTCAGCCGGCAAGTCACTCATGCCGGGTTGGAAAGAGGTGCTTTCCGAAGAGGAGATCGAAGGGGTTGTCAGTTATATCCGGTTGCTCTCCACCTACTGAGTTTCCTTACGAACGCAGTGTGGTAGACGGTCGCTGCCGAAATGGCAGCGGCCATTTTTTTTGCATGGATTGGCGAGAGACATTTTGCATCCCCGGCCAGTTGAGGAAAACAAAGATTCAAGGCGTAGGGTGCGGCCCAGCCGCACCGTGCTTAACAGGATGGCACCCTTTAGGGCTTTACCCCCTCTGCGGGTGGAAGACGATTTGCAGCCGATTCACGGTTCTATTGATGGCTGAAAGAGTTGTACCGTTCTTTTTTCCATCCACTCGATGCGGGGAAGAGCCATCAAGCCTAATCAGTCCGCAAATAAACGTGAATTAACGCAAATGGGTTAAGCGCGATTTTTCATCGGCGACAGGCGGCTTCCGTTCGTCCGCAAAGGTATGACGACGATTGCCCGGATAGCTTACAACGCCTCCAGGATCCTTTCGCGGGCCTGCCGGTATTCCTCTTCTGAAATAAGCCCGTCCCGCTTCAGATTATCGAGCCGTATCAGGCGCTGCTTGATGGTGCGATCCCGCTGGTGCCCGTTCGCTTTCGCATCTGTCTCTGCAGGGCCCTGTTCGGAGGCCGAATCCTGGGCAGTCACCGGTTGCGCAGCATTGGGCGCAACGGCTTCAGACGCATGTCTGCCCGTGGCGGGTCGGGGAGCGGCTAGCGCCGATGAGTGTGAGGGAAGGGGATGAGTTTCGGCGATATCGCCACAATCCAGTTCGACTGTCAGACCCTGGTTGAAATCCCGGTAGCTGATTCGCTTCCTGTAGTCGCGGCAGCCCTTTTTTTTAATCAGAATCTCGCCGTAGCGTTGCTGTTGGGCTGGATCGTAAGCGGCGGGATAGATCTGCTGCTGAGTGATCCTCAACGGCGTTTCGCCAAGGTTCTTATCCATGATGGTCACGGTCGCTCCACTCGGAACCGATTCGACCTTGAGGGGCATATTCCCCGATACGGCCCCGATTCCGGTACAGGCGTGCAAAAGCGGCAGGCATAGGACGATGCAAAGGTTAGAGGCTGGTTTCATTGGCGCGATCTTCAGCATGGCCAGTCCCGGAGGGTGGCTGATATAAGGGATAACCGCACTATAAAGCAAGCATCGGTAAAACTCATCTCTCGCCAGGAGAGACCGCACGGCCTCCCCACGCGGCTTGCCGCGGCCGACAGCCTGCCCGGGTTGACGAGCAGCTAGCCGATTCTTAATGCTTAATTAAACCTTAACTAGCTGTTCACACTTTAAAAAATCCATTCCAGCGTTTAAGTCACGGTTAAGATTGGACTGCTAATTTTCATTTCACAATTTAGATCACCGCAGGATGGAAAGAGGCAGGCATAGTCATGCCGGCCATCGGTCGAAGCGCAATTTCGGCTGTTTGGATCGATGGTAAAATGGATAAATTGGGAAATACGTCCCAAATTTCCGTACAAAATCTGTTATTATTGGTAACACGTAACAGTCTCTTTCTTTGTTTTGGGGTTGACTTGGGTTTGGTTCGATTTTATCTGAGTCCATTGGGACTCCGGAGACTGATTATGAAGATTTGCATGAGGTTCGTTCGTTCATCTTTTCTGGCGGTATCTTTATTGACTTTGCCTGTTGTGGCGATTTCCGGTGAAGCTACTGATGCCAAACAGGAGTACGGAAACAAAATGACTGGTAACTTGTCCGACGCCTTGGTTGTCGTCGAGAGGATCGTGGGTGTTGATGCGCAGGGGCATTCTCACACGCTCTATAACGAGGAGGACGGTCGTGTCTACCGCCTGGGCAATATCGATCAGGCCGTGCACGATATGAATGCTCGCGGGATCAAATCAAAAGGCACCTTCCGTTCGTTGCAGGCGGTGTTGAGCGATACCGTCTATCTGATGGGTGAGAACAACATACCCAGACCCGCAAAGCGGACCGAGACCAGGATCCCCGAGAGTCTGTCGCTTTCGGTCAATAATCTGCGGATTACCAAAGACCGGGTTATTGCCATCTATGCCACGAACTGCGAGAACTCGCCTATCTGACTTTCCCTCCCTTCCCGACAGGCTCGCCATCTGGCGGGCCTGGTAGCCTGGCTGCGAAAATACCGCTGCTAAGCGCAGCTGTCCACAAAAGCCCCTGACATTATTAATAGTCCACTTACCAACAGGCCCCCCCGGACGCTCGTATCTCATTCAACAAACTGAAATCAGCCTCAACCGCTATGCCATGGGTTGCGTAGAAGGTCACTGGTGCAAAGAGTATTGCTGCACCAACTCCTGATGCGACCAGGCCAGAGAAAAACAATATGTTTTTAAGCACTTTTGAATTTTTCATGCTCTTCTATTCCTCTCTCTAATAACTCAAGTTTCGGAGTTCAAATTTAACTCGTTCCCATGTTCTATGTGGGAACGCATCATGTGAACAGGGCGTAGGGTGCGGCCCTGCCGCACCATGCTGGGTTACGCTCCTGTTTGCTATGACGGGTTTCTTCACTTCGCGACCCCCTGACCCAATACCTTGGGTTCCAGAGCTTCAAGCTACGGTGCGGCAGGGCCGCACCCTACGAAGCTCGTAGAACATGGGAACAAGATGAACTCCGAAACTTGAGTAATAAGTGAGTCTCTGGATAAACATTACGCAGACTGTCTTTACGTACTAACCTACGTTCGGGTTAGTAGTTGTATTCCAAGCACCAGACCCAATCGTTTTCTGCACATAGGCTTTGAAGTCAGTAGCAGGGCGACCAAGCGCCTCTTCAACCCCCGTCATCACATTGCTGTTTCTGCCGTCGAATACAACGGTAAACAACTCACGTAGTAACCATTGATAGTCTTCTGACACGCCCTGTTCGCGCAACGCATTGATATAGTCATTCAGGGGTACGGGAGTGTATTTCACGGGGCGTCCCAAGGCCTCTGATACTTCTTCGATACACTGAGCAAAATTCAGCGCGCGTGGGCCAGTGAGTTCATAGAGCTTATTGCGATGACGAGGATCGGTTAACGTCGCCACCGCAACATCTGCAATATCATCTGCGTCAACAAACGGTTCAAGGGTGTCTGTAGCAGGCAAAACCAACTCACCCGCTAAGATACCCTCCAGCATAAAGTTTTCGCTAAAGTTTTGGTTAAACCAACTGCATCGGACAATATTCCAAGGGATACCACTGCTTATAAGAACGTCCTCTGCACGTTGTGCACCCTCTTCTCCTCGGCCTGAAAGCAAAACCATGTGTTCCAACCCGGCTTCAGCAGCAACGCGCACAAACGATTTTATCGTCGCTTCTGCGCGCGGTACGGCAAGATCCGGCTGATAAGTGACATAAGCACTGCGCGTCCCCTTAATCGCAGACTCCCATGTAGCAGGGTCCTCCCAATCAAATGATGGTGCTGTTGATCGGGAAACTGGACGTGTTGCATATCCAAGGGACTGTAGGCGCTGATCGACTCGAGCGCCTGTTTTTCCATTTTTACCGATGATGAGAATGGGTGAGTCTTGCATGGTGTTCATCTCCTGTATTGGTTAACGAACAACGTGCTCGTTATGGAGATAACTATGGCTCAGGCCAACCGGATCAACAATCACAGTCAGTCCATATTTATTTGCAGTTCGTCCATATTATCTAGATTATTCATCAAAATATGCCACAATACTTAGACTATGCGTACTGGCGCCAACATACCCAGCTCTACCGATCCGCTCGGCGAGACGCTACATCTGCTTCGGCTTACGGGCACTCTTTACTGTCGTTCCGAGCTAACGGCGCCATGGGGTGTAGACCTTCCTCCCTTTGAAGATTGCATGATGTTTCATATCGTAACCAAAGGGCATTGCTGGCTTGAGGTCAAAGGCGAGGAGTCCCGTTTCTTACAACAAGGGAGCCTGGTGCTGATTCCTCATGGCGACGGACATTGCGTCCGCAGCCGCCCGGAAGATATGGCAGTACCGCTGTTCGACATACCGGTTGAAAAAGTCAGTGATCGCTACGAAATCATGCATTATGGCGGTGCCGGTGAATCAACCCACCTCACCTGCTGTGTCGTACGCTTTGATCACGTCGCGGGCCAGAAACTCATTTCACTGTTACCCAAGGTGTTGCATATCAACAGCTTGATGGATGATGAAGACAGCTGGTTGCAAAGCACGCTACGTTTTATTGCCCGTGAAGCAAGGGAATTACGCCCCGGCGGTGAAACGGTCATTACACATCTGGCTGATATTCTCATTATTCAAGCCATCCGCTCGTGGATCGACTCAGCTCCAAAGGCAGAACAGGGATGGCTTGCCGCCCTGCGCGATATACAAGTGGGAAAGGCCCTTGCTGCGATTCACCGCGAACCAGAAAAGGAGTGGACCCTGGCCTCGTTAGCCAAGGAGGTAGGGATGTCGCGCTCGGGTTTTTCCGCTCGCTTTACCAACCTGGTAGGTGAATCAGCCATGCGCTATCTCACCCAGTGGCGTATGCAGCTTGCGCGCGGACAACTGCAAAAGACGTCGGATTCACTCTCAATTCTCGCCGACCGCCTTGGCTATCAATCTGAAGCCGCGTTTTGCCGAGCCTTCAAGCGGGAATTCGGTGTACCGCCAGGAAGCGTACGCAACAGTGCCAAAGAAGCAGGTTAGCTCAGCGAAAACGGAGTTCATCTTGTTCCCATGTTCTACGCGTTTCGTAGGGTGCGGCCCTGCCGCACCGTAACTTGAAGCCCTGGAACCCAAGATATTGGGTCAGGGGGCCGCGAAGTGAAGAAATCCGTCATAGCAAACAGGAGCGCAACCCAGCATGGTGCGGCAGGGCCGCACCCTACGCCCTGTCCGCATTGTGCGTTCCCACATAGAACATGGGAACGCGTTAAATTTGAACTCCGAAACTTGAGTTATAACTCGCGAAAACGGTCATGACATCATAAAGTCGAGCATTCTTTATTACTATTGACTTGGCAATAAGGGGGTATTGCGAGAAGCGTCGGCTATTTGAGAGAGCGTCTAGACAGCCGCCTGCTCGAACTTGGTTTGAAAGGGAATGGCGCTGGACTTTCTCGCAACCCTTTGTAATTTATGGGCGTCTGAAAAATTGAAAGCTAACAGGCCCTTGCTTGCCTTTCAAGGTATTAAGGGAGTTATCACTCCCCCAAAACGATATGGCGCGCCCGACAGGATTTGAACCTGTGACCCCCGCCTTCGGAGGGCGGTACTCTATCCAGCTGAGCTACGGGCGCTGTATTCGTCGACGGCGCCCGGGATGCATCTCCGGGCGCCGAAGCGAGAGCTAGTTTAGCGGCCCTGGCTGGCGCCGTCCAACCCTGTTCGCTCTTTTTTTCGGCTGCGGGTATAATCGCCGGATTTTGCGGAGTTGCCCATCTCATTGGGCGCAATCGATTGATAAACGGAGGAATACGCCCGTGAAGATAAATACTGTATCCAAGTTTGGCGCCCAGGTTCTGTTCGGCGCCGCTGCGCTATTATTCGCTGGCCAGTCCCTGGCTGAAGCTCGGGCGGATGTGCTTGAGAGGATTGCCCCTGTCGGAAAGGTGGCTGTTGAGAAGAAGGCGGCTACCGCGGCGCCGGCCGCGACCCCTGCCGAGGCGCAGGCTACGGAAGCGGTTGTGGCTTCGGTACCTGCAGAAGCGGTTGCCCCCGCGGCAGCATCTGCCCCCGCCGCCCAGGCGGCAGGCGGCGATCAGATGGCGTTGGCGACCAGTTCCGGTTGCATGGCTTGTCATCAGATCGAGATGAAGGTGGTAGGACCTGCCTACAAGGAGGTGGCTGCAAAGTACAAGGATGATGCGGGCGCGATCGATATGCTGGTGGCGAAGGTGAAGGCTGGTGGCGTCGGCGCCTGGGGGGAGATTCCCATGCCGCCCAATGCGCATGTCTCGGATGAGAATATCCGCGCCATCGTTAGCTGGGTGCTGACCCTCTAACTTGCCTGTCAGTGTCCTGGAAATAAAGGACCATCCGATCTTGCTCGTCATCCCGGCGTATGTCGGAGAAGTGGTGCATGGATGCACCGTTTACGGACCTAAGGATGGAATCCAGGTGCTCCACGATTATCGACTGTTTGTCTTGCAGCAAAAAAACGTTTCTCGTTAGATCAGTAGGTCACGTTGCGCAGCTACGTGACACCCCCCTGAGTCAGGTAGCCGCTCCGCGTCAACCTGACCTACCAACCCTTCGGGCGCTCCTGTGGTGTCCCGCGGCGGCGTTGCAGTGCTTGACAAGGACTTGCCATTGCCTGCGAGGCGCGCCTAGCACCCCAAGGGCACTTCCTACGGGCGCGCTCAACCGCTTCCCGGTTCGCTGAACCCGACAATATCACCTTGAAAGAGTACTAGTTAAGCAGTGATTTCAGATTGGCCAGATGGGCCGATCCCCGTTCCTGTTTCTGCTCCTTCGTGAGCGGATTTTCTCTCCCTTCCCAACACAGCTCTTGCTGCGGCAGCTCCTGCAAAAAACGGCTCGGCTCACTGGCGACCATCTCACCGAAACGTTTGCGCTTGGCCGCGTAGGTCATCACGAGGCTGCGCTGGGCTCGGGTAAGGCCCACATAGGCGAGCCGGCGCTCCTCTTCGATGTTGTCCTCTTCGATACTGCTGCGGTGGGGCAGCAGATCCTCTTCCATGCCGACCAGGAAGACATGGGGAAATTCCAGCCCCTTGGCGGCATGCAGGGTCATCAGGTGGACCTGGTTCTGCTGCTGCTCCTCATTCTGTCGCTCCAGAAGGTCCATCAGGGTCAGGTGGTTGACCATCTCCGCCAGGGTCTTCTCCTGTAGTTCGCCCTGGTGCAGGGCCTTGAGCCAAGCCAGCAGATCGGTGACATGCTCCATGCGTCGCTCGGCCACTGTGTTACTGCTGGAATTTTCCCTTACCCAGTCGCGGTAGTCGATTTCGTCGACCAGGCTGCGGATCGCCCCCAGGGGATCCCCATCCGCCTGGCGGGCATGATGTCCGATGAGCCGGGAAAAGCCCTGTAGTCGATCATAGGTGCGGCCGTTCAGTAGGCTTTGCAGGCCGATTTCATCACAGGCGGGGAGCAGGGCCGTTTGCCGCTGACGGGCGTAGTCGCTCAGTTTCTCCAGGGTGTTGGGGCCGATCTCTCGGCGCGGAGTGTTGACGATGCGCAGGAAGGCGCTGTCATCCTCCGGATTGGCAAGCAGGCGCAGATAGGCCATGACATCCTTGACCTCGGTGCGGGCGAAGAACGAAGTGCCGCCGCTGAGGAAATAGGGGATGTTATGGGTGCGCAGGGCCTTCTCGAAGGGCCTGGCCTGGTGGTTGCCGCGATAGAGAATGGCGCAGTCACTGTTGCCGGCCTTGGCGGTGAACTTCAAGTGGATGATTTCGGACACCACCTTCTCCGCTTCCTGCTCCTCGTTGCGGCACTCCAGCACCCGCAACTCGGGGCCCGGACCCAGTTCACTCCAGAGCTGTTTGTCGAAGACATGGGGGTTGTGGCTGATCAGTCGGTTGGCCGATCTTAGAATACGTCCGCTGGAACGGTAGTTCTGCTCCAGCTTGATCAGCTTCAGCCGAGGGAAGTCGGCCTGCAGTCGCGCCAGATTCTCCGGCCGGGCGCCACGCCAGGCGTATATCGACTGGTCATCGTCGCCGACCACGGTGAAGGCGGCACGCACTCCGACCAGTAGCTTGACCAGTTCGTACTGGGCCTGATTGGTGTCCTGGTACTCGTCGACCAGCAGATAGCGGATGCGGTTTTGCCAGGTCTCCAGGGCGTCCGGGTGTTCGCGGAACAGGGTTACCGGGGTCAGGATCAGGTCGTCGAAGTCGACGGCGTTGAAGGCCTTCAGGCTGCGTTGGTAGGCGGTGTAGAGCAAGGCCTGCCGGGTTTGCAGGTCGTCTTCAGCCCCTGCCAGGGCCTGCTCGGGAGTGATCAGATCGTTCTTCCAACCCGAGATGGCCCACTGGGTGGCGTTCACCTCCGATTCGTCCCCCCTGTTGTGTTTGCGCAACAGGTCTTTCAACAGAGTGGCGCCATCCTGTTGATCGAAAATGGAGAAAGCGGATTTGTAACCGAGCCGTCGCACCTCTCGGCGCAGAATATTGAGGCCAAGGGTATGAAAGGTAGAGATGACGGGGCCGTTGCCCTTGTCGCGCCCCACCACCTTGGCGACGCGCGCTCTCATCTCCCGGGCCGCTTTGTTGGTGAAAGTGACGGCGGTGATCTGTTGGGGTTCGATACCGCACTGCTTTGCCAGATAGCCGATCTTGGTGGTGATCACCCGGGTTTTGCCGCTGCCTGCGCCGGCAAGCACCAACAGAGGGCTATCGATGTAGCGCACCGCTTGTTGTTGGCGTGGGTTGAGATCGGACATGGGTTAATTCGGTTTAATCGGGAAGCGGAAGGTTACGCAGTGACGCGATTCATTTCAACAGCGGGGCGGTGTCTTGTTATGATGCCGTGATGCAGCCTTTGGAAAACGAAAAGAGTGAACCCTTCATGACCATCACAAGAGACAGGCGCCGTAGTCCTCGGGGCGGTTCGGACCGCCAACTGACCCGTGAATCCTGGCGGGTATTCCAGATCATGGCCGAGTTCGTCGAGGGCTTCGAGCAGCTGGCTCAGATCAGTCCCTCGGTGAGCTTCTTCGGTTCCGCGCGCACCCCCCGCGACCATCCTCACTACGCCTTGGCGGAAGAGATCGCCCGGCTGCTCTCGGATAGCGGCTTCTCCGTTGTCAGCGGTGGCGGGCCCGGTATCATGGAGGCGGCCAACAAAGGGGCCTTCGAGGGTAAGTCCACCAGTATCGGGCTGAATATTCAGCTGCCCATGGAGCAGGCCGGCAACGCCTATCAGGATATCGCCCTCAACTTCCGCCACTTCTTCGCACGCAAGGTGATGTTCGTGAAACACGCCTCGGCCTACGTGGTGCTGCCAGGCGGTTTCGGCACCCTGGACGAGATGGCGGAGATCCTGACCCTGGTGCAGACCGGGAAGACCCGTAAGATCCCCATCGTTCTGGTGGATGGCCAGTTTTGGCAAGGTTTGCTGATCTGGTTTCGCACGACCCTCTGTGAAGCGGGCACCATCAGTGAGGAGGATCTCGACCTGGTGCAGGTCTGTAATCAGCCCAAAGAGGTGGTGGACGCGATTTTCGCCCATTACGAGACCCGCCGTTTCGAACCCTCGCCGGCGGAACAGGAGATACTGTTGGAGCTGTAACAGAGCCCCAACCCGGTATCTTATGCGCCTCCCTGGAGGGAGAAATGTCTATCTATGTAACAATAATCATCCGAACGGCCCTGTGGTTGGCGCTACTCCCCCCAATCGTCATCGCGGCAGAGGATCAGGCCGTCCCCGAACCGCCGGAGCTGCCTCTGCCCGATGCGGTCGTCGATGACGAGGCGATCGAGCCGGAGGTGACGATCATCAAGCGAGAGGAGGGGACGATCTATGAATACCGGGTCAACGGCCAGCTCTATATGGTCAAGGTCCAACCGGACAGCGGACCCGCCTACTATATGGTCGACCGGGATGGGGATGGCGAATTCGATTCCCGTTCCAACGATCCGACCAATATCTCCGTGCCGCAATGGATTCTGATGCGTTGGTGACTGGCCGAAAAAACCGATGAGAAGTCTTGTCGTGACGCTCGAGCGGCTGGCGTCGCTGTTCGAGGCGGTCAACGAATGGTCGGGCCGGGCCGTTTCATGGCTGAGCCTGCTGATGGTGCTGGTGACCTTTGCCGTGGTGGTGTTGCGCTACGTCTTCGATATGGGCTGGATCTGGTTACAGGAGTCGGTCACCTTCATGCACGGGGCGCTGTTTCTGGTCGGCGCCGCCTACACCCTAAGGCATGAAGGGCATGTCCGGGTCGATATCTTTTTTCACCGCTTCTCGGAGCGGGGGCGCGCCTGGGTCGATCTGTTCGGCAGCCTGCTGCTGCTGTTGCCGGTCTGTCTATTCATCTTCACAGTCAGTTGGGACTATGTGGCCGTGTCCTGGTCGTTACGAGAGGGCTCTCGGGAAGCGGGCGGGCTAGACGGCGTCTACCTGTTCAAGGGCCTGATCCTGGTGATGGCCGGACTGCTGGTGCTGCAGGGTATCGCCATTGTCATCCGTTGCCTGTCCAGGCTGTTGGGCATGGCCGGCGATGAACCGGCAGAGGCTGCCTGATGGTTGAGTTTCTGCCGCTTATCCTGTTTCTTGTGGTCTGTCTGGTGTTGTTGTTGGGCTATCCGGTGGCTTTCTCATTGGGGGGCACCGCCCTGGTTTTTGCCTGGATCGGCGGCATCACCGGACACTTCGACGACGCCTTCCTGCAGGCCCTGCCAAATCGTCTTTACGGCATCATGACCAACGAGACGCTGATCGCCGTGCCCCTATTCGTGTTCATGGGCGTGATGTTGGAGCGGTCCCGGGTGGCGGAGAACCTGCTCGACACCATGGCCAGCCTGTTCGGACCGTTGCGTGGCGGACTGGGTATCTCGGTGACCCTGGTGGGCATGCTGTTGGCCGCCAGCACCGGCATTGTGGGCGCCACGGTGGTCACCATGGGGTTGTTGTCCCTCCCGACCATGCTCAAACGCCACTACGATCCCGCCATCTCCAGCGGGGTGATCTGTGCCGCCGGCACCTTGGGGCAGATCATTCCTCCCTCGATTATCCTGGTGTTGTTGGGGGATGTACTGTCAGCCGCCTATCAGCAGGCGCAGCTGAACATGGGGATCTTCTCGCCGGATACCGTCTCCGTGGGCGATCTTTTCGTCGGCGCGTTTGTGCCCGGTCTGATGTTGGTGATGCTCTATCTGTGCTATCTGGTGGGAGTCGCCATCCTTAAACCGGACCAGGTTCCGGCGATTCCCAAGGCGGAGCGGGAGCTGGAGCGACAGCTATTGCTGAGGGTGCTGAAGGTGCTGGTTCCGCCCCTGTTGCTGATCGTTGCCGTGCTCGGTTCCATCCTGGGCGGGTTGGCCACGCCGACCGAGGCCGCATCGGTGGGGGCGATCGGCGCCATTCTGCTGGCCATCAGTCAGAGGCAGTTCAATCGGGTTACCCTGAAGGCGGTCATGATCGGCACTACCAAAGTGACCAGCATGGTGTTCCTGATCTTCATCGGCGCTTCGCTCTTCTCCCTGGTGTTTCGCGGCTTCGGGGGTGATGAAGTGGTGACCGAGTTACTCACGGATCTGCCCGGCGGGGTGGTCGGCGCGATGCTGGTGGTGATGCTGGTGATGTTCCTGCTTGGCTTCATCCTCGATTTTATCGAGATCACCTTCGTGGTGGTCCCCATCGTTGGGCCGATTCTGCTCTCCATGGGGCTCGATCCGGTCTGGCTCGGGGTGATGATCGCCATCAACCTGCAGACCTCCTTTCTAACGCCTCCCTTCGGTTTTGCGCTTTTCTATCTGCGTGGCGTTGCGCCCAGGGAAGTCACTACGGTCGCCATCTATCGAGGCGTCGCGCCGTTTATCGTCATTCAACTGCTGATGTTGGGATTGCTCGCCTACTGGCCCGGCTTGGCGACCTGGCTGCCGACCCTGGTTTATGGGTAGCTGAAAGTGACAGGCATAATGCGTCCGCAAATGAACGCTAATAAACGCAAATGGGTTTATCTTGATTTTTTGGATCTTCCCCTGATCGGATGGGTAGGTCATGCAAATCACAATAAATTCTGTTCGCCTAGGCTCAAAGGCTAATCGTCCACCCGCCTTTGCCGGCTTGCCCCAAAAACCCAAATCCTGGAGACGAAACCCATTTGCGTTCATTAGCGTTCATTTGCGGACTCACTACGCTTAACGCATTATATGGAGGGAGGGTCGTGCTTTATTTGGCATCCCTGCGCAGACGCACCCTGCAACCATGGGAATGTCCGTCTTGACCTTGAGAAATTTCAATCCCTTGAAAAAGGCTCTCGATCAGACCTTGAATTGAGCGACCAGTCCTTTGAGTTGCTCGGCAAGGCGAGCCAGGTCGTCACTGGCCTGAGCGGTCTGTGCGGCGCCGGATGAGGTCTGCTCAGCCACCTGGCTGATGTTGGTGATATTCCGGTTGATCTCTTCCGTGACGGCACTCTGCTCTTCCGCGGCGCTGGCGATCTGGGTATTCATGTTGTTGATGCTCTCAACCGCGGCATTGATGGTCTCCAGCGCCTTGCCGGCGGCAGCGGCCTGTTCGACGCCGACAAGGGTCTTGGTCTTGCCGGTCTCCATCACCTGCACCGCCTTGTTGGCCCCGGTCTGGAGCCGGCTGATCATCTCCTCGATCTCTTGCGTGGATTGCTGTGTCCGCCCGGCCAGGGTCCTGACCTCATCGGCGACGACGGCGAATCCCCGTCCCTGTTCACCGGCCCGGGCCGCCTCGATGGCAGCATTCAGGGCCAGCAGATTGGTCTGCTCGGCAATGCTCTTGATCACGTCGAGTACCGAGCCGATATTCTCGGTCTCCTGTTCGAGCTCGTGAATGACCTTGGCCGCCTGTTCCACCTCGGTTGCCAACTGGTTGATCGCCTCGATGGTCTTGTCGACGACTTTCTTTCCCTCCTCTGAAGAGGCGTCTGCATTCCTGGTGGCTTCCGCCGCATGCACCGCGTTCTGCGCAACGTCGTGGACCGTGGCGTTCATTTGATTGATCGCGGTGGCGATCTGGTCGGTCTCCGTATGTTGCTGATTGATGCCGGCAGTGGTCTGGGCGGTCACCACGGAGGTCTCTTCCGCCGCTGAGGCGAGTTGCGTGACGGAGTCCTTGACATTGTCCACCATGCCTCTGAACTTGTCGGCCATGCGGTTGAAGGCGTTGGCGATGTGGCCGAGTTCGTCCTTGTTCTGGTAGTCCACCCGGGAGGTCAGGTCACCGTCCGCGAGTTCGTTGGCTGTCTGCTCGATGCGCTGCACGCCCTTGGCGATGCTGGAGATGGTGAAATAGGCCAGGGCGGCGCTGAACAGTGCGCCTGCCACCAGGGTGATGGTGACCAGGTTGATCATCGAGTGATAGCTGGCTTCCGTCTCCTCAAATGCGACCTCTGCCTCTTCGAACTGCATTTCGAACAGGGCGTCAGCCTCTTCCTGGGCCTTTTTTATTGATGGGTTGATCGTCTCAAGCAGTATCTTGTTTGCCTGCTTGTAGTTGCCTGCCTTGAGTTGGGCGATGGCCGGCAGGACGCCTTCATTTTCCAGGCGGCTTCGGCTGGCAGCGAATGTGTCGGCCAGTGTTTTCTCTTCACCTTCCATTTCGGTGGCGGTGATCTCATTCCAGTGCTCCTCGACCTGTTCCAGATTGTGTTCGATGACATCGAGGTGGTGCGATACCGGATGATCGTGCATCTCGGCGAATTCGCTGGTGGGATCGTGTTGCAGGCTGAGCAGGAGCTGGGTCCTGCTGTCCGCGGTGTGTTCGATAACCACGCCCAGGGCATGGGTGTGATGCATGCCGCCGTTGAACATCTCGTCAGTGGCTTGCTCGGCATTACGCATGCCGGTTAAGCCGAGCAGGCCGATGATGATCGAGACCAGGATGGAGATGCCTACCAGGATGGTAAGGCGCCATTTGATGGGAAGGTTAGTTAAAACGGACATTGTGATTCTCCATTTGTGGCATGCGAATGAGCCGGTCTTCATTTGCTCATTGCAATATTGTTTAGTTAGAGAATCCGTTCTTAACTGATTATGGGCTCCTGAATTTATGGGTCAAATCAATTTGGGTTTGCGTTCAGGTTATCGGCCAAGGCCGGTTGAGACTTTAGTGAGCGGGTAAGGAATATATCATTGATTTGCTGTATTGATTCATGAATTGCGATTAAACGGAACTATTAGTCGGCGCTGTCTTGAAATCGGGCGTTGGTAGGGGGCAGTGATGCCCTGAAAGAGCGAAAAAAAATAGCCCAAAGACCACCATCAAACGCAAAGGACACAAAGCATTTGGCGATATCGATCCATCAGCTTTGCATTCATTGCGTTTCTCTGGATGACTTGCGCTATAAGGCCCTGTTTTTGGACTGACGCTAACCTAATGGAATGCGGATTTTCTGTCCGGGGTAGATCAGGTTCGGATCCTTGATCACCTCCCGGTTGGCCTCGAAGATTTTCGGATAATTCGAGGCCTTGCCGAACAGTTTTTTCCCCATATTGACGGCGAAATCAAAACAGACCCATTTTCTATTCTCCTATGTGTTGTAGTGCGAAACCTGGGTATAACCTGGTATTTCAGTGGGCGATCAGCGTCGCATCAACGGTGCATGATGAGGCGGACCAAGCGGCCTTATCCGACCGGGAAGCGGCGCCGCCCGTCGCTCAGTCTTTCAATACAAAAGTGACTTTCATCACTACCCGGTATTCGGTGATCTTGCCATTGCTCACGGAGACCTGTTGATCCTTCACCCATGCGCCCTTGATGTTTTTCAAGGTCTTATTGGCGCGTTTGATCCCCTGGCTGACGGCATCGTCAAAGCCTTTTTTGGAGGAGGCGATAATCTCGGTGACCTTTGCGACTGACATGATGCTATCTCCTGTATTTTGATGGGGTTGTTTTTCTGAGCAAGCACGCAGGATATCGGGATGCGCCTCCTGCGAAGTTTGGAGAACGCATGTAACAGGATCAGGTTTCGATATCGGCGACCGATGCCCTTTCAATATCGTCTTGAAAGGGCGCCAAGCTTGCAAAATCAGCATAGGCTAAAGATCAGCCTGTGGGCAGTGATATATTCAGCTAGGGCCTGTTAACACTAATTTGATAGCCACTGCCAAGACCCTGTTTTTGTCCAGCAAGGCAAAAGGAGCGCGGTGTAGCTGGGTCTACATAAGCGACTGATAACGCCGCTGGGCGAAAACAGGGCCTTGGCCCTTCGGGTTGCGCCTGAAAAAGCGCCACTCGGCGTTACTCGTCGCTTATTTGGAACAACCAAACTACGCTCCTCGCGCCTTGATTGGCGCTTTTTCAGGCACAACAGTGGCTATCAAATTAGTGTTAACAGGCCCAAGACACAATTCTTTGCATTGATCGATACCGCTCGGCACCGTGAAGGTATTGCTATTGAGAGAGGGCCAGTAACAGTTTCTGTAACGCCTGACCCCGGTGGCTCAAGCTGTTTTTGACCTCGGGCGGGAGCTCCGCTGAACTGCAGTCGTGGGTGGGCACATAGAAGATAGGATCGTAGCCGAAGCCGTTGTCGCCCCGGGGCTCGAACAGGATCCTGCCTTTCCAGGTCCCTTGGCAGATGATCGGGGTAGGGTCTTCGGCGTGGCGCATGTAGACCATCAGGCACTGAAACCGGGCGCTGCGATCGGCTTCCGGCACCTCTTTGAGGTGCTCCAGGAGTTTCTCCAGATTGGCCTTGTCCGATGCCCCCGGCCCGGCGAAGCGGGCGGAGTAGATCCCGGGTGCGCCGTTGAGTGCGTCCACCTCGATGCCCGAGTCGTCGGCAATGGCGGGCAGGCCGCTCAGGCCAGCGGCGTGACGCGCCTTCTTGATGGCATTCTCCACGAAGCTGAGGCCGTCCTCGATCGCATCGGGGATGTTGTACGCCTTTTGCGCCAGGACGGTAATGCGTTCGCCGGCCAAGAGTTGGTTGATTTCGCGGACCTTGCCGACGTTGTTGCTGGCAAGTACGATCTTTTCGCCTGAGTGATGTCCTGTCATTCGTCTTAACCTTTATTCCTGCTAGGGCCTGTTAACACTAATTTGATAGCCACTGCCAAGACCCTGTTTTTGTCCAGCAAGGCAGAAGGAGCGCCGTGTAGCTGAGTCTACATAAGCGACTGATAACGCCGCTGGGCGAAAACAGGGCCTTGGCCCTTCGGGTTGCGCCTGAAAAAGCGCCACTCGGCGTTACTCGTCGCTTATTTGGAACAACCAAACTACGCTCCTCGTGCCTTGATTGGCGCTTTTTCAGGCACAACAGTGGCTATCAAATTAGTGTTAACAGGCCCTAGCGGCCTTTTCCATGGAGACCCGGAACCCGCCTGCGCCCGGAGGGATTGCGCCATAGGGTTGGGGATGGTTGCCGGGCGATGTTCATGCGGCCAGTGCGTCGCGCTGAATCTGGATGATATCGGCTATTCCCTGGTCGGCAAGATCGAGCATGGCGTTCAACTCGTCACGGCTGTAGGCCGCACCCTCGGCGGTGCCCTGTACCTCGATAAAACCCTGCCTGTCATTCATCACCACGTTCATGTCGGTTTCGGCGTTGGCGTCCTCGGCGTAATCCAGGTCGAGCACCGGGACGCCGTTGAATACGCCGACAGAGACCGAGGCCACCATCCCCAGCATCGGATCCTTTTCCAGCAAGCCGAGCCGGCGGGTGTCTGCGATGGCGTCGGCCAAGGCCACGCAGGCGCCGGTGATGGCGGCGGTGCGGGTGCCGCCGTCAGCCTGGATGACATCGCAGTCGAGGGTGATGGTGCGCTCGCCCAGGGCCTTGAGGTCCACCGCTGCCCGCAAGGAGCGGCCGATCAGGCGCTGTATCTCCAGGGTGCGACCCCCCTGTTTGCCTCGGGCCGCCTCACGGCCCATGCGATCGGTGGTGGAGCGGGGCAGCATGCCGTATTCGGCGGTGACCCAGCCCTGGCCCGCCCCCTTGAGAAATCTCGGCACCTGCTCATCCACACTGGCGGTGCAGATCACCTGGGTGTCGCCGAAACAGACCAGCACTGAGCCTTCGGCATGTTTGGTGTAGCGGCGGGTGATGGTGATGGGGCGCAATTCGCCGGGTCGGCGTCCGGATGGTCTCATAGTAAAGCTAACTTCCTCAGGGGGATATGTACGGCTTGGCTCCAGCAAACCATCCCATGATTATTGGATGCGCTATTATGGGTGAATGGCGTGGGAATGTCAGCCATCGAGGGGGCATTTGTCACAAAACCGGATAGAACACGCCGATGAAAAGCGGATTAGCCTGGTAGGGTGCGGCCCTGCCGCACCGCATGCTGGTAGGCTCGAATGGTGCGGCAGGGCCACACCCTGTATGGATTGACCTGTTAACTAATTGCTACTTGTTTTCATCTTTTTCCTGTTTCCTTCAATAGTTTAGGCTCTGGTCATGCGCTGCATGCCGTTGTTCGTATTGTTGATCTATATTCACCACGAAGAACACGAAGGGGTCATAGCACGAATCGCTTAATCCCATACTTCGTGTCCTTCGTGTTCTTCGTGGTGAAACCACACAGGCATCAGTGCATTGCTAATAAGGGATTCAATGCTTCACCATTTGGGCTGAGACGCTTGAGCAGGTCAATCCATGATGTCTGCGTCTGCTCTATTGGGTGATGGCGGGATGCTAACGACGCCCGCCTACGATCGATCCCAGAATACCGCGGATGATCTGACGGCCCAGGTTGGAGCCGATGGCGCGGGCCACCGACTTGACGAAGGCCTCTCCCACCCCCTGACGCCGTGAACCGCTGCTGCTGCGCTTGGTGCGGCGGACTCTCTTCTCCTCGGCCTCTTCCCGCGCCTGCCGTTGACGTCGCTCCATCATCTCCTGTTCGCGCTTTTGCAACCGTTCGTAGGCCGACGCCCGGTCAACCTCCGTCTCATAGGCGCTCTTGAGCGCAGAGCGGTCGATGATGCTCTCCCGCTCCTCCCGGCTCAATGGTCCGAATTGGGAGCGGGGCGGCGCCATCAGGGTCCGTTCCACCATGCTGGGCACGCCCTTCTCGTCCAGCGTGGAGATCAGGGCCTCGCCCACGCCCAGGTTGCCTATCACCTCCACGGTATCAAAGGCAGGGTTTTCACGGAATGTTTCGGCGGCCGCCCTGACCGCCTTCCTGTCCTTTGGAGTAAAGGCGCGCAGGGCATGCTGGATACGATTGCCGAGCTGACCGATGACTGCGTTGGGCACGTCGTTGGGATACTGGGTGATGAAAAAGACGCCGACTCCTTTCGAGCGAATCAGTCGCACGACTTGAGTGATCTTCTTCAGTAACGCCTTCGGTGCGTTGCTGAACAGCAGATGCGCCTCGTCGAAGAAGAAGACCAGTTCGGGCAGGTCGGCATCGCCCCGTTCCGGGAGTTCCTCCATCAGTTCAGATAGCAGCCAGAGCAGGAAGGTGGCATAGATGCGCGGCGAGTGGTAGAGGGAGGTGGCGTCGAGGATGTTGACCACCCCGCGACCGGAGAAGTCGGTCTGCATCAGGTGTTCGATACGGATTGCGGGCTCGCCGAAAAAAGTCTCGCCGCCTGCCTCTTCCAACACCAGCACTCGTCGCAGGATGGCGGTGACGCTCTGTTTGGATATCCGGCCATACTCCCTCTCCAGGGACTTGGCGTTATCGGCTGTCCAGTTGAGCATGGCTCGCAAGTCCTTCAGATCGAGCAACAGCAGTCCCTCGTCGTCGGCCAGGCTGAAGGCGATCTGCAGCACCCCTTCCTGGGTCTCGTTCAGTTCCAATAGATTGGCCAGTAGGGTCGGCCCCATTTCGGAGATGGTGGTGCGCACCGGGTGTCCCTGCTTGCCGTAGACATCCCAGAACAGCACCGGTGAGGGTTCGAAGCCATGATCCGGGATGTTGATGTAGTCCAAGCGTTCAGTGATCTTGGGATGCGCCTTGCCGCTGCCCGCCAGGCCCGACAGATCGCCCTTCACATCGGCGCTGAACACCGGCACGCCGAGGCGGGAGAACGATTCGGCCAGGACTTGCAGAGTAACGGTCTTGCCAGTCCCGGTGGCGCCGGTGATGAGGCCGTGCCGGTTGGCCATGCCGGCATTCAGGCGAATCTGTCTAGCGCCATTGCCGCCGAGCAGGATGTTGTTGGTCATGCATATTTCCCCGGTTCTGAAGTTGACAAAGATTTTACTTTCCCGGCTGTCATGCCGCTTGATTTGGGCTAGACTCAGCGGGACGTTACACCACACTAGCGTCTCCGAGACGTCCGCCTCTGTCCGAGGGAGGCTGCTGAAACAGGTTTTGCACCCTAATCATTCACCGCGAGCGGGAACAGCTCAATCCGCCGATACTGCCGGAGGTTTTAACATGATGGAGCTGGTACAACAATTGATCGCCGGCGCTGGGGTCGATCAGCAGCAGGCGGAAGGGGGGGCTGGTCTGCTGTTCGGACTGGTCAAGGAGCAACTCTCCTCAGGGGATTTCGCCAAGGTCGCCGAGGCGGTCCCGGGTGTCGAATCGTTGATCGGCGCGGCCCCGAGCGGGGGCGGCGGCCTGGGGGGTCTGCTCGGTGGGGTGGCCTCAGCCCTGGGGGGCAAGGAGCTGGGTAACCTGGCTTCCCTGGCCGGTGGATTCTCCCAACTCGGCCTGGATGCCGGGATGATCGGAAAATTCGTGCCCATCGTACTCGGATTCTTGCAAAACCAGGGAGGTGACGGACTCGCCGCGCTCGTCGGCAAGGTCCTCCAGGGCGACTGAGGCGCAGGCCGATGCGATGGCGGGGACAGCGTAAAAGCGACAATATCGAAGACCGCCGCGGCATGCGGGCGCCATCTCCAATGGGCGGGCTCGGCGGTGGCGGCGGGCTGCTCAATCTGTTGCCCATGGTGTTCAAGCTGTTCGGTTTCAAGGGTGGGGTCGTGGCGGTGCTGGCAATCGGCGCCTACGGTCTGCTGAGCGGTAATCTGGGCAGTATGCTGGGGGGCGGCGCCGGCCAGGAAAGCCTCTCTTCCCAGGAGGAGGGCCAGCCGGTTCGACAAAGCGCCGAGGAGAAGACCTTGGTGGATTTCGTCTCCGTGGTGCTGGCCGATACCGAGGAGACCTGGCGGCAACTGTTCCGGCAGATGGGGGGCGAGTATCAGGAGCCGAGCCTGGTGCTGTTCCGTGGCGCAACGAAGAGCGGCTGCGGTTTCGGTCAGGCAGCGATGGGGCCCTTCTACTGTCCCGGCGACCGCAAGGTCTACATCGATCTCTCTTTCTATAGCGATTTGAAAGACCGCTTCAAGGCGCCGGGGGATTTCGCCCAGGCCTATGTCATCGCCCATGAGGTCGGTCACCATGTACAGACCCTGTTGGGTGTTTCGCGGAAGGTGCAGGAGGCGAAACGCACCCTTGGCGAGGTGGAGGGCAACAAACTGTCGGTGAGGCAGGAGTTGCAGGCGGACTGCTTTGCCGGCATCTGGGCCTACCATGCGGATCGTTCACGCCAGCTGCTGGAATCGGGGGATGTGGAGGAGGGGTTGACCGCTGCCAGCGCCATTGGCGACGACCGTCTGCAAAAGCAGTCCCGGGGCTATGTCAGCCCGGATTCATTCACTCACGGGAGTTCGTCGCAACGGGTAAAATGGTTTAAGACGGGGCTGAAGCATGGCGAATTGGCGCAGTGCGATACCTTTTCGGTAAAGCGTCTGTGACCCAGAATCCATGAGGTGGATCTTCCCCCTGATCAAGTGGGTAGCGGAAAGCGCAGGAATAGGCCGCCAATCACCGCAAAGGACCGCAAATTTCTTGATGTTCGGATTGATAGTGAAATACTTGACTTGTTACCGGTTCAAGGCTGGTTCCCAGGATTCACAGCTTCCGGCAACATGATCGATGGCAAACCGGGTGGCCGGGCGCCATCTGGATGGTGAAACCATTCGCGTTGAATTTGCGGTGATTGGCATCCATTGGCGGCCAGTTTACACTTCTATTGATGACGAGAATCGTTGTGTTTTGTTTTTTTCCACCCATCCGATGCGGGGAAGAGCCAGAGAGGATTTGCAATGGGAGTTATTTCCTGGATTGTGCTTGGTCTGATTGCCGGGGCCCTGGCCAAATGGCTGATGCCGGGCAAGGATGGCGGCGGGTTTATCATCACCACCCTATTGGGGATCGGCGGCGCAATGGTGGGTGGCTATATCGGTTCGTTCCTGGGGTTGGGCTCGATCGGCGATTTGAGTCTCAGCAGCATCCTCACCGCCACCGCTGGGGCGTTTCTGTTGCTGTTCGCCTATCGACTGGTTAAGCAGTCCGGGACGGACAAAAAGCCCGGTTCTTCCTAGGGCCTGTTAACACTAATCGGATTGCCACTGTTGTGCCTGAAAAAGCCCCACTCGGCGTTGCAGTCCTTGAAAAGGGCATGCCATTGCCTGCGAGGCGCGCCTAGCGCTCAACCGCTTCCCGGTTCGCTGAACCCGACAATATCACCTTGAAAGAGTACTAGTGTCCATCCGGAAAGAAATACTCTCGCTAAGACGCCAAGATCGCAAAGTTATAACTTATTGTTTTTATGCCGTATTTATTTTTCCTTGGCGATCTTGGCGTCTTTGCGAGAGAAATTGTCTTATTTCTGGGCGGACACTAAAGTAGCGCCATTAGGGACACTCCCTTTCGGGCGGTTTGCATCATTCAAGGGTGATTGATAGCCACGCACCGGCCGGATGCACTGGCTTGGTCATGGATAAGTCAGGGGCGCCTATTCCAGGTCGATATCGTCGACGAATTTACGCAGGTCGTCGATCGCCTGGGTGACGTCGGCGTTTTCCGCCGGCGGCTCGAGGACGCTTCTCTTTTCCCGCTTCGACAGGGACATGCTGAAATCGGCGGGTTCCAGCTTGGCGCTCTCCTCCCGCCAGTTGAGCGCCACCACCGTAACGTTATCGCTCTCCGGGTGGCTGGTGGTTTCGGCCTGGTTGGCCAATTTGGTGATGTTGGCGATCAGCGGCGCCTGGTTCTTGAAAATGGTGTCCACCATCGGGCGTTCCGGCAGCGGTCCCCAAAATCCGTCACTGCAGAGCAGCACCACATCCCCTTGCTTGAGTTCATGGGGACCGCTGAGTTCGGCGACCGGACGGTTGTTGGTGCCCCCCAGGCAGCGGGTCACATAGTTGCGGAACTTGTGGGTGTGGACCTGAGCGGCGGAGATGATGCCCTGCTGCCTGAGGTGCTCCACATAGGAGTGATCGTCGGTGCGCAGATGGATCACCCCTTCGCGCATGATATAGAGTCGGCTGTCTCCGATATGGGCCCAGTAGGCGCAGTCTTCCTGCACCAGGCAGAGCACCCCGGTGGTGCGGGGTTCGATGGGAGGCTCCTGCCGCCCGCCGAATTCGGTGATCTGACGGTGGCTCATCTCCATCAGTCCGGAGAGAAAGAAGCGCGGATTCGAGATCGGCTTGCGACTGGTGAGAAAGGCCTTGCGCGCATTGTCCATCAGGATCTGCGCCGCCATCTCTCCCTTCGGGTGTCCGCCCATGCCGTCGGCCAGGGCGAGCAGGATGGCGTCCGGGGCCTCCATGATCAGGCTGCGGTCCTGGTTGATGGAACGGTTGCCGATCAGGGTGTATTGGGCGGTTTCGTACTTCACGATATGGCCCTATTCTCACTGATCAACTCCGAGACGGCGCTCTCGGTATCGATTTCACCCTTGTTGTTGTGCAGCGCCTGGAGCAATTCGCTGGCGTTCTGCGGCCGTTTCTCATAGTCGATTTCCATTGCCCAGTCGATGGCCTCGAGCATCGCGGCCGGATAGCGCCGGCGATAGAGTCGGGCGGCCGGTTTCAGTTTCTCCTTGGCGTGGCGCTCGATGGCCGAGGGCGGGGCCTTGCCGTCGAGACAGGCCCGCATGCTTGCACCGATGGCGTAGACATCGCTCCAGGGGCCGACCTTGCCCGACTGGTAGTACTGTTCCACCGGAGAGAATCCGGTGGTCACCACCCGGCCGGTGCGGCTGCCCTCGTTCTGTACTTCATGGACGGCGCCGAAATCGAGTAACAGCGGATTGCCGCCCGTGCGCAGGTGGATATTGCTGGGCTTGATGTCCAGGTGGAGCAGATTGCGCGAATGGATCTGGCTGAGGGCGTCCAGGATCGGCGGAAAGACCGTCATGAGGAAGCGGGTGCTGAGACTGCCGCTGCGTTTCTTGATATAGCTGGCAAGATTTTTGCCGCGCTCGTGGTCCATCACCAGATAACCGGTGTTGTTGGCCAGGAAGAACCCCCTGACCTGGACAATGTTGGGGTGTCTGAGCGAGGCCAGCACCTTGGCCTCCTGGTAAAACAGCCGCAGGCTGCGATTGAAGTTGTCGGCCTGTTTGCCGTCGAGGGGGACCACCTTGCCGCTGCTGCTACGCTTGGCGAGCTTTTTCGGCAGAAACTCCTTGATAATGACCTCGTCCTGGGTGTCTTCGTCCTCAGCCAGATAGATCAGGCTGAATCCGCCGCTTGCGACCACCTTCATGATCACGTAGCAGTCGATTTCGGTGCCTTCAGGCAGGCTGTCTCGAAGCTTATCCATGCAGTTTCCGCTGTGGTTGTCGCGCTGTCAGAGATGTGAACGTCATCCCACAGATTATAAGGTCTTTTGGCGGAATTACCTTGGTTGTCTGGGGTATTCGGCACTATCTGTCGGATAAAAGGTGATATTCATCAAAAAAAAGCACTTGCCGGCGCTGAGCTGAGTCGATCGGCCGGGATATCACGACACTCATCCTCATCCGGCTGTATCGGCAACCCTGGGGAATTCTAAAGCAGCGGCAATGCCTGTCGAAGGAATGTCGGTTATCATGCCGTCCCATTCTGTCATTGAATCACTTGTGCTGGGCACGTTTCACAGTAACATGGCAGTTTTTTAAGTATCCTCGGGTCCCTCGTCAGGCCCCGGAAACCTCAGGTAGGCACTTATGATCAGCAGTATGACCGCATTTGCGCGGGAAGAGTATCGAGGCGAATTGGGTATATTGAGTTGGGAGATTCGTTCCGTGAATCACCGTTATCTGGAGATCATCCTGCGGCTGCCGGAGGAGTTGCGGGTATTGGAGTCCGCGGTGCGCGAGCGATTGAACGCCCGGCTGGGTCGGGGCAAACTCGATGTCACCCTGAAGTTCAAACCGGGAGGCATGGCGGAGGCGGGGCTGCGCATCAACCAGCGCCTGGTGCACCAGTTGGTGAACGCGGAACGGCAGTTGGCGGATCTGATGGATGAGGATAATGCGTTGGATCCGGCGGATCTGTTGCGTTGGCCCGGCGTGCTGGAGGAGGAGCAGCAGGATTTCACCCCGGTCAAGCAGCAGGCAATGGCGCTGTTGGAGACCGCCATCGACAGCCTGATCGATAATCGCCTGCGTGAAGGGGAGCGATTGGGCGATATCATTCGTCAGCGTTGCAAAGGACTGCGGGAGCAGGTGGGCCGGGTGCGCGGATTGATGCCAGAGGTCCTGGAGCATCTCCGCGGCAGAATCCGCGACCGGCTGGTAGAGGTGATGGAGGAGCTTGACGAGACGCGGGTGGAGCAGGAGATGGTGTTGTTGGCGCAACGTCTCGATGTGGACGAGGAGATGGATCGCCTTGAGACCCATCTGGATGAGGTTGGGCGGGTGTTGGAGGCCGACGAGCCCATCGGGCGCCGGCTCGATTTTCTGATGCAGGAACTCAATCGCGAGGCCAACACCCTGACCTCCAAATCCAGCGATGTGGATGTCACTCGCTCGGCTGTCGAGATGAAGGTTTTGATCGAACAGATGCGCGAACAGATCCAAAATATCGAGTAGCGTACTATGTTAGCGTAGTGTCCTATACTGTTTGACGTTTTCAGAGGCCCACAAATGACTCAAGACGCCCGCAGGAAGTGCCCTTGGGGTGCAAGGCGCAGCCCGCAGTCAATGGTTGCCCCATTAACAAGGGCTGCAACGCGGGATCGAGTCATTTGCGGGCCTCCCTTCGGGCGCGACGAGAAGCCATCATCCGCGTTGTTGCGTTGCTTGGAAAGGGCGCGCCATTCCATCCTTCGGTCCGTAAACGGCACACCCATGTGCCACTTCTCCCTGCGCAACGCGCCTAGCACCCCAAGGGCACTTCCTGCGGGGCGCGGCTAATGGCTTCTCGTCACGCTGAAAACGTCAAACAGTATAGGACACTACACTAGTGGAATCGAAAACGCTTCCCGGTCAGCTCTACATCCTCTCCGCTCCCTCCGGCGCCGGTAAAACCAGCTTGTTGAAAGCGTTGCGTGATCGGGATGGCGCCCTGCGCGTATCTGTGTCCCATACCACGCGGCCGATGCGGCCGGGGGAGCGGGACGGGGTTCATTACCACTTCATCGAGCGGGAGACCTTTCTGCGCCTGGTCGGCGAGGGGGCGTTTCTGGAACATGCGGAAGTGTTCGGAAACTACTACGGCACCACGGAGGCGGAAGTCCGCGCCCGGCTGGAGGGCGGACATGACACGGTGTTGGAGATCGATTGGCAGGGGGCGCAGCAGGTGCGCAAGCGCTTCCCGGATGCGGTTTCGATCTTCATCCTGCCTCCCGGTCCCGAGGCCCTGCGGGAACGTCTCAGCGCCCGGGGTCAGGACAACGAAGAGACCATCCGCCAACGCATGAGTCAGGCGGTGAGTGAAATGTCCCACTATGCCGAGTTCGACTACCTGATCATCAATGAGGATTTCGACACCGCGGTTGGGGAGCTGGCGGCCATTGTCACGGCGCAGCGGCTGCGGCTGTTTCGTCAGGCGGGTCGCAACGCCGAGCGGATACAGGACCTGTTGCAGGGTGTATAAATATGCCTGCGCGGGGTGCGTCGGTGATCATGCTGAATGAGTCCGCTCCCTGATCAAGCGAGTAACAGAAAGCGCAGGAATAGGCCGCCAATGGACGCCAATCACCGCCAATGAACGCAAATCTCTCTACACTTCGGGTTGAGGGTAAATCAGTGGCTTGTTACCGTTCCGCCGGGAGCGGATTTGGACAGCTTTGCTGGCCCGAAGGGTGGAGGGCAGGATGCCTGGCACAAAGCCGCTCATCACGTACCCTTGAACCGTCTCGCTACGATCGGGCTTGAGGAATGCGAGTTAAAGGCATTGGACGCCGACGGCTAACGCTATACTATAGCGACCCTTATTCATCCAGGATTCGAGATGGCAGGTAAACTCTATATCAAGACCTTCGGTTGCCAGATGAACGAGTACGATTCGTCGCGCATGGCGGACGGCTTGCGCGTGGCCGAGGGGATGGAGCTGACCGAGGCCGCGGAAGAGGCTGACGTGTTGCTGCTCAATACCTGCTCGATCCGGGAGAAGGCGCAGGAGAAGGTCTTCTCCCAGCTTGGTCGTTGGCGTCCCTGGAAGGAGAAGCGGCCCTCCCTGGTGATCGGTGTCGGCGGCTGTGTGGCCAGCCAGGAGGGAGAGGCGATCCGCGAGCGGGCGCCTTATGTGGATCTGGTGTTCGGGCCTCAGACCCTGCACCGCCTGCCGGATATGATTCGCCGGGCCCGTCTGCAACAGACGCCCGTGGTGGATGTCAGTTTCCCCGAGATCGAAAAGTTCGACAATCTGCCGGAACCCTGCGCGGAAGGTCCCAGCGCCTATGTTTCGGTGATGGAGGGGTGCTCGAAATATTGTACCTATTGCGTGGTGCCCTTTACCCGTGGCGAGGAGATCAGCCGTCCCTTCGACGACGTTATCGCCGAAGTGGCCGGACTGGCCGTCCAAGGGGTGCGCGAGATCAATCTGCTGGGGCAGAACGTCAATGCCTACCGGGGCCGGATGCACGATGGGGAGATCGCCGACCTGGCTCTGCTGATCGAATACGTGGCAGCGGTCGAAGGCATCGGCCGGATTCGCTTCACCACCTCTCACCCGATGGAGTTCTCGGATCGATTGATAGAGGTCTATGGTCAGGTGCCTGAGCTGGTCGGTTTTCTGCATCTACCGGTGCAATCCGGATCAGACCGGATACTGGCGATGATGAAACGGGGCCACATGGCCATTGAATACCGGGCCAAGATCCGTCGCCTGCGGGAGGTTAGGCCCGATATCACTATCTCCTCGGACTTTATCGTCGGTTTTCCAGGGGAGACCGAGGAGGATTTCGAACAGACCCTGAAACTGATTGAAGCGATCGGTTTCGACAACTCCTACAGCTTCATCTATAGTCGCCGTCCCGGCACCCCGGCCGCCGATCTGCCGGATGATGTGCCGCAGAAGGTCAAACAGCAGCGATTGGTGCGGCTGCAACAGTTGATCAATACCCAGGCACAGCGAATCAGCCGTCGGATGGTGGGCACGACTCAGCGTATTTTGGTGGAGCGTCCGGCCAGGAAGGATCCGAAACAGTTGGCAGGCCGCACCGAAAACAATCGGGTGGTCAATTTCGACGCCCCCTTCGGGCTCATCGGTCGGTTCGTCGATGTGCGCATCACCGAGGCGCTGCCCAACTCCCTGCGTGGCGAGTGGCTCGCCCCGGTCAATGACAATGCGAGCGAAACTGGAATTCCATTTGGCTGAACATCTCGAATCCCTCGACCTGGTCCTTGAACCGGCCGACAATGCAAGGTTGGCGAATATCTGCGGTCAGCTCGACGAGCACCTGCGTCATATCGAACGCCGCCTCGGTATTGAAATCAACAACCGGGGCAACCGTTTCCGTCTGATCGGCGAGCGGCATGCCATTCAGGCCGGCGGGCAGGTGTTGCAGGATCTCTACAGCGCCACCACCAGCGAAGTGCTCGATCCGCAACGGGTGCATCTGTTTCTGCAGGAGGCGGGGGTGGATGAGCTGCTTGAGAAGAACAAGTCAGCGGATCTGCCGGAAACCGTGATCAAAACCCGTCGTGGACTGGTGCGCCCCCGCGGGGCCAATCAGAAAGAGTATCTGCACAAGGTGCTGACCCACGATATCAATTTCGGTGTGGGGCCGGCGGGCACCGGCAAGACCTACCTGGCCGTGGCCAGCGCGGTGGATGCCCTGGAGCGCGATCAGGTGAGGCGTATTCTGCTGGTGCGTCCGGCGGTGGAGGCGGGGGAGCGTCTCGGTTTCCTGCCCGGCGATCTGGCGCAAAAGATCGACCCCTACCTGCGTCCCCTCTACGACGCCCTCTACGAGATGCTCGGTTTCGAGAAGGTGGCCAAGCTGGTGGAGCGCAACGTCATCGAAATCGCCCCCCTGGCCTATATGCGCGGTCGCACCCTGAACGAGTCGTTCGTCATCCTCGACGAGGCGCAGAACACCACCCCTGAACAGATGAAGATGTTTCTCACCCGAATCGGTTTCGGTTCCACCGCGGTGATCACCGGTGACGTAACCCAGATCGATCTGCCCCGTGGCCAGCAGTCGGGCCTGCGCCAGGTCACCGAAGTGCTGGCCCATGTGGAGGGCATCAGTTTCACTTTCTTCAATGCCCGGGACGTGGTGCGCCACCCGGTGGTGCAACGGGTGGTGCGGGCCTATGATGAGTTTGATCAGGAAACCCTGAAGCATCGCCAATGAGCCGGCTTCAACTGGAGATCCAACAGGCGACCGGGATGTTGGCCGATCTGCCGTCGGAACAGGAATTCAGGCGCTGGGCCGAGGCGGCCCTGCCCCAGCGAGACGGTCCGGTGGAGTTGGTGATTCGCCTGGTGGACGAGCCGGAGAGCCGCCGGCTCAATCGTGACTATCGGGGTAAGGATAGCCCGACCAATGTGCTCTCCTTTCCCTTCGAAGCTCCGCCCGAGGCGCCGTTGCCGCTGCTGGGCGATCTGGTGATCTGCGTCCCGACGCTAGTGCGCGAGGCGGCAGAGCAGGGCAAGACCCTGCCGGCCCATTGGGCTCATCTGGTGGTGCATGGCGTACTGCATCTGTTGGGGTATGATCACCTGAGCGATGACGAGGCGCAGGTCATGGAGGAACAGGAGCGCAAGATTCTGCAAGACCTGCATTTTTCCGATCCCTACCAATGACGAGGACCGATGAACAGCGATGATCGAGTGAGTGGCGGCTCTTCCCGCAGGTGGCTGGAACGCATCAGCCGGATGTTTGGGAGTGAACCGCAAGACAAGGAACAGATCTACGAGTTACTGAAGGAAGCCAGTGAAAGGGAGCTGTTGGATGACGATGCCTTGAGTATGATGGAGGGGGCCATGCTGGTCTCCGAACGCCGCGCGCGCGATATCATGACGCCGCGTTCCAAGTTGGCGGTGGTGCGCGGCAATGACGGCATCAACGAAGTCCTGCGGGCGGCTATCGAGTCCGCCCATTCACGTATCCCGGTGATCGGCGAGGATATCGACGAGATCCTGGGTCTGCTCCTGTCGAAGGATCTGCTGCCTTTTTTCCAAAAAGACCGGCGGGCGGTGTTCGATCTTCGGCAGGTGATGCGCGAGGCGCTGTTCGTGCCTGAGTCGATGCGCCTCAACCGGTTGTTGAAAAAACTCAAGATCAGCCGTAATCATATGGCCATCGTGGTCGATGAATACGGCTCCACCGCCGGTATCGTTACCCTGGAGGATCTGCTGGAGCAGATCGTCGGCGAGATCATGGATGAGTTCGACGCGCCGGATGCGACGAAACAGCGGGGGTGCGATTCAAGCGGGAAGACGTTCAACCACGCAGGGAAAGCCGACAGCGACACGGGCTCCATGGAGTAATCGATGCCTATGCTGCGCTATCCACGTCTGACGGCGGCGATCGCAGGCGCTCTCACCACGCTCGCCTATGCGCCGTTCAATCTCTGGCTGTTGGCGGTGGCGGCGCCGGCGCTATTGTTCATGCTGTGGTTGCGAAGCCCGTGCTCCTCTTTCCAGACAGGGTTCGCCTATGGTTTGGGCATCATGGGCAGCGGGATCTCCTGGCTGCATGTCAGCATTGCCCAGTTCGGTGATCTGGGGTGGTTTTTTCCGCTGGTCGTGACCTTTGGCTTCATTCTCCTGATGGCCCTCTACTACGCCTGCCTGGGTTGGCTGGTCGGACATCTCAGATCCTCTGAACCGGTCTCCTTGATCCTGGTCTTTCCCGCGCTTTGGGTGTTGCTGGAGTGGTTGCGGGGCTGGCTCCTGAGCGGTTTTCCCTGGCTGCAGATCGGTTATTCGCAGATCGACTCCCCCGTGGCGGGTTATGCCCCCATCCTGGGCGTGTTGGGGGTGAGTTGGGCGGTGCTGGTGTCGGCAGGTCTGCTGATCTCGTTAACCACCCCAGGGCGAATCCGGTTGTGGTCGGCATCCGGGTTGGTGGCGATCTGGCTGGGTGGCTGGCTGGCGTCGCAGGCGGGTTGGAGTCGGCCGGTAGGCGATCCCCTGCGCGTCGCCCTGGTGCAGGGGAATGTCCCCCAGGCGGAGAAGTGGGCCCCCGAACAGTTGCTGCCCAGCCTGCTGTTGTATGCGAAAAAGACCCAGGAAAACCTGGATCGGGACCTGGTGGTCTGGCCCGAGACCGCGATCTCGGCGTTTCAGTATCAGGTGGACGAGCCCTTCATTCAGCCGTTGGAGACGACGGTCAAGCATCACGGCTCCAATCTGGTGTTCGGCGTGGTGCAGATGGATGAGGCGCGCGAGCGCTACTACAACGCCATGGTTGCACTGGGCAACGAGGAGCGGGGGCGCTACCACAAAAGCCATCTGGTGCCGTTTACCGAATATCTGCCGCTGAAGCGATTGCTCTGGCCCCTGGTCGATCTGTTCACCATCCCGATGTCGGACTTCAGCGCAAGCGAGGCGGCGAAACCGCTGATGCGCGTGGGGCCCTATCAGGTGGGACTCTCCATCTGTTACGAGGATGCGTTCGGCAATGAGATGATCCGCGCGCTTCCCGAAGCGGCCTACCTGATCAATGCCAGTAACGATGCCTGGTTCGGCGAATCCCTGGCGCCCCATCAGCATCTGCAGATCGCCCGGATGCGGGCCTTGGAGACAGGCCGGTTTCTGCTGCGCTCGACCAACACAGGGATCTCAGCCATCATCGGGCCTGACGGCGAGTTGTTGGCCCGTTCACCCCTGTTGCAACTGGATGTGTTGAAGGGAGAGATCTTGCCGATGCATGGTGTCACCCCCTATGCCAGGGTCGGGAATCTCGGTATCCTGTCGCTGTCGGCGGCGGCGCTGATGGCGGCTTTTTTCCTGGTCCGGCGTCGCACTGCTTGACCAGGATGCGCCCTTGTCCGCTCGTTGCGTCCGTACCTGTTAACCCGACATATTCGGTCGCCAGGCTAATGAGTGTCCGTCCAGAAACAAGACAATTTCTCTCGCAAAGACGCCAAGATCGCCAAGGAAAAATAAATACGATCAAAAAAACAACTAAGTTATAACTTTGCGATCTTGGCGTCTTTGCGAGAGTTTTTCTTTCCGGACGGGTACTAAATTTAAGAGAACCCCTGCTTCGTCTTGCGGCTCGATTACAATCCTATGGCTATGTCATAAACCAGGGACAGACGATGAAGAAATGTGTGTTAATCAGCGGCGCCTCTTCCGGCTTCGGCGAGGCCTGTGCCCGACGCTTTGCCGCGGCCGGTCACGATCTGGTGCTCTGCGCCCGCCGTTTACAGCGACTGGAGATATTACGGGATGCGCTTTCAGGCCGGAGTCGGATACATATTCAGCAACTGGATGTCACCGACCGGCAGGCGGTCGATGGATTTCTCCCCTCGCTTCCCGAGCCCTTTCGGGAGGTCGATATCCTGGTCAACAATGCGGGACTGGCGTTGGGATTGGAGCCGGCCCACGAGGCCGACGTGGAGGATTGGGAGATCATGGTCGACACCAACATCAAGGGATTGATGCGTATCACCCGCCAGTTTCTGCCGGGGATGGTCGAGCGCAGACGCGGGCATATCGTGAATATCGGATCGGTGGCCGGCAACTGGCCCTACCCCGGCGGAAACGCCTATGGCGCGACCAAGGCCTTTGTGAAACAGTTTTCCAGGGGGCTGCGGGCGGATCTGCTGGGTACGCCGCTTCGCGTCACCAACATCGAACCCGGATTGGCGGAGACAGAGTTCTCCCTGGTGCGAATGAAGGGGGATGCGCAAAAGGCGGGCGATGTCTATAACGGAACCAAGCCCCTCTCGGCCGAGGATATCGCTGAAATCGTCGATTGGGTGACCTCCCTGCCCGCGCATGTGAATATCAACGCCCTGGAGGTGATGCCGGTCTGCCAGGCATGGAATCCGTTGGCAATCGATCGCACCCTTGGAAACGATCTTTGAACCTAAAAACCGCAATTGACCGCTCCATCCTGACACTAAACTACTGATATGCAAACTATTGACTTCGATTTGCCTATTCACCTGCTGAGTGAACCACGCTACGGGGTGAATTGCACGCTTGCGGCGGCGCATGGCTGCGTTGCAACTCCTTGGAATAGAATGACTATTCCGCGTCGTTGCGCCTTGCCCTGCACCCCCGCAAGCGCACACTTCACCCCGTCCAACTGCGGTTTTTAGGTTGAAGGCGCTGCTCAACGCCGCGGTCGATCTTTGCCTGCTGCGCGGTGCGCCCCAGGATCTGCCGGCATCGACGTTTCTATTGCTGCTTACGGGGGCGCTGAACCTGTTGATCGGTATTCTGATGAGTCTGGACGCCCGCTTCGGACTCATCCGCGCGATATTGGAGAACCTGTTCGGATTGGGACTGACCCTGGGGGTGCTGTATACGGCCCTGAGCCTGCGCGGCAAGCTGCCGCGTTTCCATCAGACGGCAACCGCCTGGCTGTTGAGCGGTCTGTTGTTGGGGCTGCTGGCCCTGCCCCTGATCGCCTGGCGGCATCGGAGCGAATCCGCCGAATCGGAACTGTTGCTGTTGGTGGTGTTTGTTTGGAGCATCGTGGTGCTTGGGCATATCATTCGCCATGCATTTGAACTGCCGCTGAGCGGGGGGATCGCCGCGGCGGTGTTGTACACCCTTGTTGCTTGGAATCTGTTGGCCATGTTATTTCCGGTATCTCTCTGATGCATCTGCATATCCTCGGTATCTGCGGCACCTTCATGGGCGGCATCGCCCTGTTGGCGCGCGCCATGGGCCACCGGGTCAGCGGCTCGGACGCCAATGTCTATCCACCCATGAGCACCCAGCTGCAACAGGCAGGGATTGAGTTGATGGAGGGCTTCAAGCCCGAACATCTGCAACCGCCCCCGGACATGGTGGTGGTCGGCAATGCCATGTCACGGGGCAATCCGGCGGTGGAGACCATGCTCAACCAAGGGATGCCCTACACATCGGGCCCCCAATGGCTGGCCGAGCATGTCCTGCAGGGACGATGGGTATTGGCGGTGGCGGGCACTCACGGCAAGACAGGCACGGCCGGCCTGCTGGCCTGGATTCTCGAAGATGCGGGGCTTCAGCCGGGATTTCTCATCGGTGGGGTGCCGCAGAACTTCGCCGTCTCAGCGCGGATGGGCGCCTCGCCCTTCTTTGTCGTCGAAGCGGACGAGTACGATACCGCCTTTTTCGACAAGCGTTCGAAATTCATCCACTACCGGCCGCGCACCCTGTTGCTGAACAACCTGGAGTTCGATCATGCGGATATCTTCGATGACCTGGCGATGATTCAGCGACAGTTCCACCACCTGGTCAGGACCGTGCCTGCCCAAGGGTTGATCATCGCTCCCATCAACGACGGCAATATCAGCGAAGTGCTCGACATGGGGTGCTGGACCCCCCTGGAGTTCTTCGATCCCGAAATCGAAGCGGGCTGGCATGGGCAAAACATCGCCCCCGACGGCCGCGGTTTCGATGTCATCTGCGAAGGCGAGTGCATGGGCAGGGCCGAGTGGGACCTGATCGGCCGGCACAATGTGGCCAACGCCCTGGCAGCGCTTGCCGCGGCCCGGCACGCCGGGGTGCCGGCCAAGCATGCGATTCAGTCGCTGGGCCGGTTCAAGAACGTCAAGCGTCGCATGGAGTTGCTGGGCGAGGTGGCCGGCGTGCGAGTCTATGACGATTTCGCCCACCATCCCACCGCGATAGCGGCCACCCTGGACGGACTGCGCAGGCAAGTGGGCGAGCAACGCATCATCGCCCTGTTGGAGCCCAGGTCCAACACCATGAAACGGGGGGTGCATGCCGCACGGCTGGCATCGGCCCTGCAGGCAGCGGATCGGGTGATGCTGTTTTCCCCCACCGATCTGCAATGGGATGCGGCCGCCGCCCTCGCGCCCCTGGGTTCTCGGGCAGGGATCTATTTCGATACCGAAACCATGGTTTCGCGGGTGCTCGAACAGGCGAAACCGGGCGATCATCTGCTGGTGATGAGCAATGGCGGTTTTGAGGGTATCCACCGGCGCTTGCTGGACGGGTTAATTGAATCCACATCATGAGTATCGATGACAATCCCATCGCCGTTGCCGTCACCGGGGCTTCCGGCAGCGCTTACGCCCTGCGCCTGATCGAGTGTCTGATCCAGGCAGGCGAGACGCTCTACCTGATGATCAGCCAGGCGGGACGGCTGGTGTTGAAAATGGAGTCGGATCTCGATCTGCCCTCTCAGCCGGCGGAGATGGAAAAGATCCTGTCACAGCGATTCAAGGCTCGGCCGGGTCAACTGCAGGTGTTTGCCCGGCAGCAGTGGATGGCGCCGGTGGCCAGCGGCTCCAACCCCCCCCGGGCGATGGTGGTCTGTCCCTGTACCACCGGCACGCTTTCGGCGATCGCCTGCGGCGCCAGCAATGACCTGATGGAGCGGGCGGCGGACGTGGTGCTCAAGGAGCGCCGGAAACTGATCCTGGTGGTGCGCGAGACCCCGTTCTCCGCTATCCACTTGGAGAATATGCTGAAGTTGAGCCGCATGGGCGTGGTGATCATGCCGGCCAATCCCGGTTTCTACCACAACCCCCAAGCCGTGCGGGATATCGTCGATTTCATGGTCTCCCGGATCCTCGACCAGCTCGGGATAGAGAACCGTCTGTTACCGCGATGGGGTGAGTGAGTGGGGCCTGGGTCCGCCTCTCGGAAAAATGGCTCTTAGGTGGGTAACAGAAAGAGAATAAATAGGCCGCCAATAAACGGTTCGGCTCTTCCCCTGATCGGGTGGGTAGATCATACAAATCCCTAGGGTTCAGTTCTACCACTCAAAGCTGATTGTCCGCGAATGAACGCAAATGTAAATAATCCATCCAGTCGTTTGCCTTGATGGTTTTCTATCATTACAAAATATCGCTCATCAAGGATGAACAGCGGATAAACGAAGCCATGGTATGAGATCACGCACAGTACATTTGCGTTTATTCGCGTTCATTTGCGGACAAATCCTGCTGGATAAGGTTTGTTGCGCTTGACCTTTTTACCCAGCCGAATAGGGGAAGATCCAACGGTTCTACTGATCACTGGGCCTTGAGATAAGTGGCGAGGCGCTCGGCGTCTTGCTCATCGATATTAGGGAAGGCAGGCATGATATGGCCGCCATGGAGGATCTTTTCCGCAACCTCCTTTGCCGCCGCCTCGGTGCCTGCGATTTTCAGCAAAAAGCCGAATTTACCGCTGCCTCCATCGCCATGGCAGGAGGAGCAGGCTTCGGCGAAGATGTCCGTGGCGGTCATGCCCGCCGTGGGTTTGTAGTCATTGACATCGCTGCAGCCGGCGAGCATCAGGGCAAGCAGGCAGGCAGCAGTCGTATTGGTCGTTCGAATCATTGTAACGCCTCGTTGTTGGTTTGTTTTCTGGCTGGCTGCAGGGGATCAGGGTTAGCCCAGGCAGTCATCGGCGGTGATATTACTGATTTTTCCGCTCCTCGGGTAGGCTGGTGTACGATAAATTCGGATTGGTACCGCGAATCGGTGCATCGCTTCAAATTTTATTTGGGTGTAACGATTTAGATCGCCGGTCTAAATAGGATAGCGTGCCCAAGCGAGGTCCAGAGCGGCACCCCCGAGGCCGTGACGCTGGCCCTACCTGCACACCGATCATTTGGGCGCGGTGATTAAGGCGACGGATGGGAATCAGGCTATAATCTGGGATGCGCAGAGACGGCCGTTTGGAGAGCGGGTGGTGACCACGGCATGGCTTGAGATGCCGTTGGGATTTCCGGGGCAGTACTCCGATAGCGAAACCAGCAATAAAGTTACGGTGGGTGTCCATTTTTCCGATTTTTCCGTGCCTGAATGCTGCCGGGATAGACAAGCCTGGGGCCTGCCAGCTATTTCGGCGGAGCATGGCGACCCACATGCTGGAAAACGGGGCCGATATCCGCTATATCCAGATGATTCTGGGGCATGTGAATCAGATCTATACCCAGGTCTCCATCAAGAAGCTGAAGCAGGTGCATGCGGTGACGAATCCGGCAACGATGAAAAAGCAAGGAAAGCCAACCAATAAGACGTCGTCCGCTTTTGATGGTCTCTAATTTCAGTATCGTTTGTTACGGCTCAGCCTGAAACAAGTTTGATAACCTTGAATGGTCTGGATACAAAATGGTACATTATTATTATAATTACAATAGGTTAGATTATAATTAACAGCATATGTGTTGTTAAGGGAAGCCAAGGATTATCACGTGGGCAAGCCATTCCAAACGGAGCTCGAGAGTCTTGAATCAACCTATGAGTGGGCAAATGACTACGATATTTCGTCGTTGGTTGGGACCGTAGAACGGGGTTTGTCGACGCCAATGGTGGCCGTTGGATCAGGGGGATCAGTAACAGCGGCAGAAGTATTATGTGGGCTTCATTCCCGCTATTGTGGACAGCTGGCAAAACCACTAACTCCCTTAGAAGCTAGTTTGTCTGATGTTTGTGACAGCCGCTTATCAGTTTGGCTGTTAAGTGCCGGTGGAAACAACCCCGATATTCTGTATTCGTACCAACAAGCAGTGGCGGCAGAACCTCAGTTTCTGGTGGTTGCGTGCAGTGCTCCCGATAGTAAATTAGTTGAGAATGCTTCTAAAACAGGCTATGCTAAAGTGTTCTCATTTTGTCTCCCGTCTGGTAGAGATGGATTTCTAGCAACAAATTCCTTACTCGCATTTGTCATACTGCTTTCGCGTGGGTACAGATCAACTTTAGAAAAAATTTTTAAGTATCCATCCACTTTACCCAAATTAATGAGTTCCGTGTTTGCAAAAGACGTTACGTCAGCAGACTTCAGGCAACGATGTGCCGCATTACTCGAGAAAAAAACAATAGTTGTCTTGTTTAGCAGGGAGCTTCGAGCGATAGCCGTAGACCTCGAGTCAAAGTTTGCGGAAGCAGCTCTAGGTAACATACAAATCGCGGACTTTCGAAATTTTGCGCATGGTCGACATTACTGGATTGCAAAACACGGCGATGACACGAGTGTTATTGCGCTAAGTACACCGCGCGATGCCGTTCTTGCGAACTCGACACTTTCATTATTGCCTGACAGTCTTCCGGCGGTTCACGTCCCTGTAAATTCAGACAAGACAGAGTCGTTGATAGGATTGTTGGTATGGGCTTTTCACCTGACAGGATGGGCAGGTAAAGAAAGAAATATCGATCCAGGTAGGCCTAGTGTGCCTCCATTCGGAACCAGGTTGTATAACCTTGGTCTTCCCAGAGGCTATATACATCCTAAATCTGATGATGAAGCGGTGATCTTTCGTAAGAGCGGCATAGCTACTGATGCAATGAGAAAACAAAACTCTTATGAATTCTGGAAATCCGCACTAACAAAATTTCGACGAAGACTGGCAAGTGCGAGGTTTTCCGGCATTGTTTTTGATTACGATGGAACATTGGTTAGTTATTGTAAACGCTTCGAACCTCCATCCAAAGAGATTTCTGATGAATTAGTTCGTTTACTCTCGCTAGGTTTACCTATTGGAATCGCCACCGGACGCGGCAAGTCAGTGAGAAAAGACCTTCGGTCTGTTCTTCCAAGAAAATATTGGAGGCTTGTACTCATTGGGTACTATAACGGTGCTGAAATTGCCAAATTGGACGATGATACGGTACCAGAACTAAATCAAGAGCCATGCAGAGAACTGGACAATTTCGGTAGTATTCTATCCGCTGATCCAGAAATATCACATGTCGCTGCTATAGAAGCTAGGCGGTCGCAATTAACCGTCACGAAGAAAAGGCCTATGCCTGAACAACGGTTGTGGGAAATTGCAAGCCAGCACCTTAGAAAAATGAGTGACAGCCAATTAACGGTGCTCCGATCCAGTCATTCTATTGATGTATTAGCACCCGGAGTAACCAAATTAAATTTGCTAGTTAATTTACGCAAAACGTATGGATTGGGGGATTCGTCGATATTAACTGTTGGTGATAGGGGTAAGTGGCCAGGAAATGACTATGAGTTGCTCGCTGAACCATATTCGTTAAGTGTCGATGAAGTGTCCTTAGATCTGGAAACATGTTGGAACATCGCTGAGCCTGGTGTTCGGGGTATACAAGCTACATTGGCTTATTGCAAGGCGCTCCACGCAGTAAAGAAAACACGTCTAGTTAGGATTCAATACAAGAAAGCGGGACGCGGTGTATGAAACAAAACCTTGGGCTAAAGATTCTTAGTCACGTGATGAGATGGGATGATGACAGATCTCGAGAAGAGTTTGCTTGGCTGAAACTAATGTCTCGCCTTAAATATGATGGATATCAAGATTTTCTGGCAGGTGCACGTTTTATTGAGAGCCTCATTACTTGGTTGCAACAGTTTGAGTCAGGTGAAAGAGAAATAGCTTACCAATATATACGCAAAAAGCTGGTATACATCGGCCCATCTGAAATGCAACGCCTAGTTGAAAATTTTTATCCTGAATATGTGCAACGCAGAGTAGTTAAAAAAGTCGCAGGTGAATTGAACATACCAACATACAGTGTATGGACTAATCAAACTGCGCAAAAACAAATTGAGGACTTTCGGAGAAAAACCCTTTTTATGGGATTAAGTGACGGTGCTAGGACAGATATATTGCGTCGGGCAAATGTTGGCATTCTCTCGAATGAACAGGTCGTTGTAACCACTCAACTCGACAAAGCAAAGTGGAAAGGTTTGCTTAAGGATCTAAAGGATGATTGCGGAGACGATGCGAAATTTTCGACAGTTTATCTTATTGATGATTTTATAGCTTCGGGGACTACGTTAATACGATATGACGATGAAACAGAAGCCTGGATTGGGAAATTAAAGAAATTTCGGGACTCCATCCATGACGCTGAGTCGCAGTTGGGATATGGTTCGTTATTTGAAGAGGACTGGCATCTCTATGTCCATCATTATCTAGCATCAGATTATGCATCAAAAGTAGTCAGTCAGAACTACGAAAAGGCAATGAGTGAGGAAAGTAGTGGGCCTTGGTTTCCTTATGTCGAGTTTACCTATGGCTATGTGTTACCGGTTGATTTGCCGATTACAAAGTGCAAAAGCGAGCCGTTTCTAAACCTGGTCAATAAATACTATGATCCAATTCTGGAGAATGATCATTCTGAAAAGAGCGGTGTCAGGTCAGTAAAATACGGTTACAAAGAATGTGCTTTGCCTCTTGTTTTGGATCACAACACACCCAATAATTCGCTTCCGATATTGTGGGCAGAAACAGAGGGCGAAAATGGAGCCCACGCCATGCGCTCTTTATTTAGACGACGCCAGCGACATGGCTGATCCGTAGGCGAGTATCGATGGCTAATCCATTTGAAAAACGTGCAACAGAATATCTTAGAAACGACGAAGCTTTTTTGTCTGTTGTGTCTACCGCCCCTTTGCATTCCTATTTTGAGCAAAAGGCCAGGGACGGAAGCTTATATGACCGTCTCACGATGGTTATTGGTACACCCGGTAGCGGCAAAACCACAATAGCAACATTGTTTCAGTACAAGACGCAAAGTACCTTGTTGCGAAATCCAGGAATGGATAGTTACAAGGAGCTCGTTCATGCGATGTCTAACTGCGGAGTAATAAGTGGCAATAAGTTGGTAGTAGTTGGATGCCGACTTCCGTTGGAAACAGAATATCGGGAGTTTTGGGAGTTGCCCTACCCAGAGGAACTTAGACATGGATTAATACAGAGCTTACTCCAAGCTAGAGCTGTCATATCATGGGTGCAGAATATTATTGACACGCGAAATGTGCAGACTGACGCAATAAAAATTATACCGAGGGAAGGTGCAGTTGCCTCTTTAGGGCAAATTGGCGGTGAAAATGCCGTTGATGTTCTTGAAAAAGCGCGTGAGGTCGAACGTGCGGTATATCGGATTGGTGCGGCACTCGTATCGCCAGCGATTAAGGATATCCCTCTTGATGCGACAGCTGCATATCATCCATTCGACGTGATCGAAACGTTTTCTATCACAGGTAAAGATAGTGTGGTCCAGAATCTCAAGCCCCTGGTTATTTTGGATGACGCACACACCCTCCATCCCAAGCAGTTGCTAGCAGTCCAAAGTTGGTTAGCGAAGAGAGAAATCAGAATCGCACGATGGCTTTTAATGCGCCTTGATGCACAGACTCCACGTGCGACTTTATCCGAGGCCTTAGAGCATGAGTTAGAGGGTGAGAGTGCTACCCGCATAAAACCTGCAAGGGAGATAACTGAAATATGGTTACAGAAAACAGGTGACCGCTCGAATCAAAGGCAGCAGTTTAGAAAAATGGCACGGGAAATGGCGGATAAGTATATTAGTCTAATGGATGTATTCCGCCATCAAGGTATTACGAGCCTAACAAGCATTCTGGGTACGATGCCAGAGCCGTTGAGTGAGGCAAAGTATAGAAACCTTGAAAGTAAAGTAAGTCGGGTTCAGCGAGCTCATAATATTTCTGCTGATCGCAGACAAATCCTAGAAACGGAAGTTGAACGATTTTGCAGAGGGTCAAAACTACCAGATCTGGGCCGTGATGTACAACTTGGGATACTCAATATACTGATGCACCGGTATGTAAAACGTGTTCCACAAGCTAGCCTATTTGAATCGCAAGAAGATCTGGATCCTAATAAGCCGATATCTGCCAATGCAGATGTCGTAGATGGAGCAAAGATCCATCTGCTTCATGAGTATGGACGGCCATATTACTACGGAATAGATGTGCTATGTGATGGTAGTTCTGAGAACGCAGAACAATTTTTACAGTTAGCTGGAAGACTCGTGTCAGTTGCTGAAACACGGATAATACGAGGAGATCGGCCACTGCTATCAACGCCATACCAGCATAAAGTTCTACAAAAACGAGCGCTCGAAATAGTACAAAGTTGGTCATTTCCGGAATATAAACTGGTGCGGACCATTAATGACGAAATGGTACGTCAGTGTGTTGAGAAGGCGCTTGAACCTAATGCGTCACTCGGTGGTGGACCTAACGCATTCGGGATACCTCAGGACGAATTCAATAAAATCCCGGAATCACATCCAGATTTGAGTCAAGTTCTAAAATACGGCATTGCTTATAACTCGTTTTCCCTGACACAAAACCACAAAACGAAAGGTAGATACTGGTGTTTACTTGAGCTGAGTGGTGCGGCGATTATCGCCAATGGATTGAGCCTTAGAAGGGGTAACTTTCTTGAGCGCGATGTCAAACATATGATCACTGTTCTGGAAGAGGGGGGCAAATGAAGAGTCGCCCACGATGGGATCAATGTGTTGATCATAAAGACGGAGAAGTTGAATCATTTATTAATGAATACTTCTCGTCACCCGACCGTAGCTGTTTATTAATTGCCGGCGCCGGATTTGATCCAAGAACACCAGTATTTTGTACAAAATTATACGATGTTCTAAAGGAACGCCTGAACGCCATAATGATTCGAGAAGAACGTCCTAACCCAGATACTAAGCTCATAGAATGCGCTGTTGAGAATCTGCTCTCGATTCAATCACTGGTGAACTCAAGCAAAATCATCGAGATCGATATTTTTGCCGAAGATAATGCGATTATTGGTGGACGCCAGGTGATTTCAGAACTGCGCTTGGAAAAACTTGATTCGTACACGGATATCGTTATTGATTTAAGTGCGCTTTCTATAGGAGTCAGCTTCCCAATAATTCGCTACGTGTATGAATCCGCGCAGTATTCATCTATTCCACTCAACATTCACCTTCTGATTGCATCGGACCCTAACCTCGATCATGCTATTACCCCAATATCCGGTGATGTTGTGAATAAGATTCATGGCTTCAAAGGAAGGGGTGGCCTTCATGGTCAAGCAGAGCCTGCCAAGTTATGGTTGCCACAACTATCCATAAGGCGTAAAGACGATCTTCGGCGAATTTATGATGTGGTCGATCCACATGATACGTGTCCGATTCTACCATTCCCTTCCCGAGATCCTACAGCCGGAGATCGGCTAGCCTTCGAGTTTCTCGAGGAATTGGAGGACATTTGGGAGGTTGATACGCGTAATATTGTCTATGCTGATGAGGAAAATCCCCTTGATTTGTATCGAACAATTTTGCGCATTGCCGATGAGCGTCGACCGGTTTTCCAGGATTTGGGAGGGTCTTCGCTAGTGTTATCGCCGCTTGGAAGCAAGGTTCTTGCGGTCGGTGCCTTGATGGCGGCATTAGAACTGGATTGCCCAGTGTATTATGTCGAAGCACTGGGGTACGATGTGGATTGGGAAAAGGCAGATAATGCCGATAAAGATGTACAGGCGATGCGGCATATATGGCTATATGGTGATGCCTATCCCTTTGATATTTCAAGTAATTAATTCTTGGCGTCTATGAATGAGCGAAAAAAAGCAACGCAACCTCGAGTGGTTGGGACAGGGCTGATATCATTGGATGTGGTTATCAGTGCCAACCCGGAGGAACCGGTCCGGCAGTGGGCCGGCGGGACGTGTGGCAACGTGCTCACAATTCTTAGTTATTTGGGTTGGTCTGCCTACCCAGTTGCAAGACTGAATGGGGATGCCGCCTCCCAGGGTGTCAAGAAAGACTTGTGTGCGTGGGGTGTTCATCTGGACTTTGCCGAGTTAGCGCCTACCTGTATAACACCAATTATCACCCAGAAAATGAAGCGAAAGGAGTCAGGCGGGGCAGAGCACACCTTTTCTTGGCATTGTCCTCAGTGTGGCGCAGGCTTGCCACGTTTCAAACCTGTGACGGCAGCGGCGGCATACCAGGTTACTTCACAGTTAAAGCACCCAAACGTTTTTTTCTTCGATCGCGTATCGCGAGGTGCAATAATACTAGCGAAAGCGTGCGCCAAGAATGGCGGTATCGTAGTTTTTGAGCCTTCAGCAATTGGGGAGCCAGCACTGTTCAAAGAGGCTGTTAGTCTGGCTCATATTCTAAAGTACTCTAGTGATCGCATTGATAAGCTCGTTCATAGTTCAACAACACCTGGAACTGGATGTATAGAAATCCAAACGCTTGGGTCGAAAGGTTTAAGGTATCGGGTCACTCTCGAAAAGGCACGTACGAAGGGTTGGGAATTGGCAAATCCTTACTTTGTTGATATTGTCGATGATGCGGCTGGGAGTGGGGACTGGACAACAGCTGGTATAATCGAGCAACTGGCTCGTCATGGCCTACCCGCATTACACCAGGCTTCATTGATTGATATTGAGCGGGCTATTTCATATGGTCAAGCCCTTGCTGCTTGGAACTGCGGCTTTGAAGGGGCCCGAGGAGGTATGTACCGCGTTGGTAAAAATGCGTTTAGAAAACAGATTCAAACAATCATCAATGGGCGACAACCAGAGAAAGAGAGGAGCTACAAGAAACAGTTTCTTTTAGAGCAGGCAACATTTTTCTGTCCATCATGTTAATACCGCCCATTTAGTTCTCGATATTTATTGACAACTTAAGAGTTGAATTTGCTTAGCGTGCAACAACTTTTTGTTTATTTGATTGAGCGCGAAGTTCGCTACGCACCTCCATCAATAAAGTCCCCAGCATATTTTTCCCTTTCCCATTCACCTCTCCCCAGAGTCGATTAGTGGGATTATCTGTGCGAGGCTTTTCAACTAGCCTCATATCACCTGTACCTAGTAAAAGTTCTCCCAAGTCTTGGTGTTGCGTGAATTTTTCCCACAAAATTGCACGCATTCGGTTGAATTTCGTCTTTGACCAGCCTGGAGCTATATCCCAGTGGTATAATCCATGTGCGGCCATAGCAAGTAGTGCAGGTGAAGGTGCGGCCATTAACCAGTCTCTTACTTCAGGTCTCCTGGCTTTGCCTGCTTGATAAGCATGCTCTGCAGTAGGGTAGATAATCCCTTCAAACTCAATTTCACACCGGTATAGGTTGCTAAAACCCCCGTAGGGTTTCTCATTGGCTCGATAGAAGCTGATCTCGCCTGTCATAACATTTTCCTTGAATTGCAATATATATTGTTGACAATTGATTATTATTTTGCAATATAATATGCATATATGCAAAATGTCAAGTTAAATAATGTGCAAATAAACAAGTTAGTTGCGCGTTTTAAGCGTGCAATAATTATTGCTAATCACAAACAAAAAGATGTAGTTAACACAACAGGACTTGGTCAATACCAAGTCAGTCGAATCATAAACGGTCAGTTTGTTACATTAAATAAAAGTGTTCAGAAATTATGTAATTATGCAGATATAATTCTTGGTCCAAGTGATTCAAGTAAGCAGAGAATCGAGGAAGAATTGATTTCATCTGTCCTTGATCTCTGGGATGGTTCCATTATCGACGGTGAGAGTATCGTGGGGCTTTTGGAAAGGCTGAAAAGATATCGTCAAAACGCAGTAGAGAAATCTGCCACTCCAAAATGTATGAACTAATGTAGTGTTCAGGATGAGACTACTATCCAGACACATATGGACGCCCCGGGGTTGTCAAGGGGGTTTTTAGTACCACTAAGCCAAACCCGCCCCTGCAGAGGCGGATTATTTCTCTAGCCTCCACTGACACTCAACCCTCCAGCGTGCTGGATGGCATGCCCTTACGGCTGTTGATTGATGATCAAATCCGTAGGAGTAACTCTGACACCCACTCATACATATTCCGGCCCATTATTGCGTCTTAGCCGGGCGTCTTAGCCGGACACCCAGTGCGCCAGGCCAAGCTGGTGAAAGATTGGAGGTGAAAGTCCTCTGTTCGGTAAAGGTTAGCAACCAGCCGAAACCCCGAG